>JAIOZI010000036.1 GCA_021740785.1 Melioribacteraceae bacterium | reverse complement strand
GGTGTAAAATATATTCAGGGCACCTCCTCCAGTTGTTAATAAATCATTCCGGGCAGTCCCCAAATAAGCATCAATCTTTCAAGGGTCATTCCTTGATACTAAAACAATGTTTTACTGCCGGGAGGTGGTTCGGCGTTATAGAGTTATTGCATTTCATATAAAATGGTAAGGAGATTGTAAGACTAAGTTTATGGTTGGCATGTGTTATTTTATTTCATTTGGCTATTCCTGTTTAATTGAAAAATCAATATGTTTAAACAGTAACTGCAATGGAGGGTTGTAAAAGAGGGCATTCATTATTCTATTTACAAATATGGATTATTTTCTATTGCGTAAAGTATTGTTATCAGTAATTATTTTTGCATTCCTCTCTGCATGTTCCGACGTGAAGATCACAAAACTTAATGAAAAAGAAAAAGCACCCGATGATTTAATGGTGTGGTATAAACAATTAACCGTTGATCTCGGTACACGTATTGAAATGGAAAGTACGGATCTAGGATATGCTATTTCGCGCGGAAGAGGAGAAGACGTTAAGGGTCGTGTTTATATTTTTGAAAACAATAAGTGGAAATCTATTGCCGAGCATGACTACTCGGATTATCCGTTAGTTAAAAAGTATAACGACGAATCCATTTGGTACGTATTTCACGAAACGCATCATGGTGATTACCGTCCAAGACATTTCCAATACAAAGATGGAAAGAAAACCGAAATTCCCCTGCCGAAAATTATGTGGGATGCTGTTGATTATGTTATGTGGAAGGATTTGCATGTTAATGATGACGGCACAGCATGGATGGTAGGTCAGCAGGGACATATAATTTATTACGACGGAACAAAATGGATTGAGGTATTCAGCCCCGTAAAAAAATTCGATGCTGAAAATTTCAGCGCCGGCGATCTTAACAACATCGATATGATAAATAAAAACGAAGGATGGGCGGCAGGGAAAAACGGGATAATTCTAAAATACTCTGATGGAAAATGGATCAGGTACGAATCTCCCGTCAGTATGCAGCTTTTAGATGTAGATATGCTCAACAGTTCAAAAGGATATATCGTTGGAGAGCGCGGAACTTTCCTGGAATTAACAAACGGAAAATGGGAAATTGTAAATCTGAACATCAATGAAAGTCTTGTGGGGATTAAAGCTCTCTCGGAAGATCAAATCTATGTTTCCGGCTCAAACTCAACATTGCTTGAATTTAACGGCACTGAATGGGAAGAAATTGAACAAGTTAAAATTTATGATGATGATTTTGGAGATATAGAAGTTGTTGAAAATCCTGACGGCGGTTTAGATCTTTATCTCATAGGAAATGCCGGAATTTATACAACTTCGCAAGCGCTTGGATTTTCATTTACTAATATTACGCTTCAATCTGCATTGCGTACGGTTGGTAAAGCCGGTCTTTTTACTGATTTTAATAACGATGATCTTCCCGAATTATTAGTTCTTAATGAAGCCGGACAAGCGCTCTTGTTTGAAAATACCGGGCGGAATAATTTTCGTGAATCTTCATCGGAAACCATTACCGAACATAAACTTAAATGGGTGCTGGCGGCTGCAACAGGAGATGTAAATAATGACGGGAATCCCGATCTATTTGAAATTCAGGACAATCAGAATTTTCGTCTGCTGCTTGGTGACGGAAATTTGGATTTCAAAGACATTACGCAGCGAAGCAATATAAAACTGGATTACATCGAAGCCGGCTCACATATTTCTGCCGATCTTATTGATTTTGATAATGACGGGAATCTTGATCTCTACGTTTCCAACTTTAACTCAATTGACAGATACTTTAAAAATGACGGCACCGGTAAATTTACAGATGTATCCGGTTCCACGGGAATTAATAAATCTCTAAATGCAATGTCTTTTGGCGCGACCTTCAGCGATTTTAATAACGACGGGCTGGTTGATGTTCTTATTCCCTATCGAATTAATATCGGGGAGAAACATCTTGATCTCTTTCTCAACACAGGTAATTTTAGATTTTATAAAAAGCATGACCCCAATTTCAATTCTTCAATAGCGATTCTTACTTTTTCTACTATCGCCGAGGATTTTAATAACGACGGATACTCTGATATTTTTATGTATAACAACGGGGGCGCCGTTCGGTTGTTGATTAATGACGGAACTGCATCTTTTGAAAATAAAGCTGTGCAAGCCGGACTGAATTATTCTATGTTCCACCCTGAACCCGGCAATGGAATTATAAATGCCGCAGATATTAATAATGACGGCTGGGTTGATTTGTTTGTCGGATCAAGATTATTTCTTAATAACTCTGAAATGAAATTCACCGAGACTGCTAATCAAGTTGGATTGCAGTTTGCCGGGAATCCTGTTTTTGCCGATACGGATAATGATGGTGATTACGATTTGTTCCTCGGCAGCAGTCAAATGTCGATGGGAGAAGGTATACGCGCCGCTCTTTTTAGAAACAATCTTATTGCGAATAATTTTCTTAAAATTAAACTCAATCCGGATAAAAGCAATAGAAGCGGTGTCGGAACACAAATAATTATTAATGCCGCTGATGAAAAGGGCGCACCGGTTTATAAAAATTTATACCAGGTTGGTTTGGGTTCAAGTCCCATTAGCAACAAACCTGTTGGAAATATTACTTTCGGGCTGCAGGATATTTATCATTATACCGCTGAAGTTAAATTCCCATCCGGCGAACAAAAATTGATTGATGATATAAAACCGAACTCACTTATAGAAATTAATGAATCGGATATAATAACTCACAATTATGCGCTTATTTTAAAATCAGTAAACCGATCAATACTGCATCTTCAAACAATGAATGAAATAATAAAACTGATAATTCTGCTTATACTTTTCGGAATAGTTTATTACTTCTTTAGAAAAAGTAAATCAAAAAAACTTCTTGTTTCGTTTTACTACTATCCACTGTTAATTATCGGCTATATTTTGATTACTCATTTCACAATAGAGAATGGGCAGGTTGAATCTGCTGTATCAGCGCTTGCAGCAATTGCCGCATTGTCTTTCGGATCAGTAATTGCTTACGGCAAAGCCATTGAATTAAAAGAGAGCAAATACATATCTCATTTTAAGTTGGATTCAATAATCGGTGAAGGCGGAATGGGACGCGTGTATAAAGCCATCGATACACAAAGCAAAGAAATAGTGGCATTAAAAGTTTTGAATCAGCGGTTAATGAACGATCCCGAAAACAGGAGAAGATTAAGTAATGAAGGCAGACTTCTGGCAATGATGAATCATCCATACATTGTTAAGGTGTTTGAGGTTGGCGAAAGCGAGGAACATAGTTTTATTGCAATGGAATATTTACCGGGCGGAACGCTGCAGGATTATATTGACCGGAATTTCCCGCTTAGCAAAGAATTACTAATCGATATAATTATTCAGATGTGTAAGGGCTTAGAGGCAATTCACGAAAAAGGAGTTATTCACCGCGACTTCAAATCTCCGAATGTAATGTTTGATGACAAAGGTAAAATTCGCATAATGGATTTTGGGTTATCAAAATCTCCGCTGGTTTCTACGATGACATCACTCGGAACAGTTGTGGGAACGCTTGGGTATGTTGCACCGGAACAGGTGACCAGTATCGATGTCGATAAACGAACCGATATTTTTTCTTTCGGTGTTGTTATGTATGAATTGTTAACCAACCAAATGCCGTTCAAAGGTGAAAATGAAATTGCATTGATCCATTCAATTTTCAATACTCATCCGCTCAAACCATCGGAATTAAATTCTAATCTCGATCCCCGGTTCGATGAAATAGTTATAAAATCTATTGCAAAAGAACCTAAGGATAGATATAATAATATTTCCGAAATATTAGAAGCCGTTGAAAATATTAAATAGAAATATATTATGATAAATCTAAGCGAATCAAGACAGTCTCTTAATCGAAAATTCGGAGATTATATAAGTCAGATTTCCGATAATTTTATGACTCTTTCTCAAAAGATAAAGTCGGGAAATGTTGAACCGGAAATTCAAAAAGAAGTTGATAAAATTTTCAGAAAGCTTCTTGACTTCAACCGGATGTTCAATAATGAAATCAACAACATCTTTGAAGGTTGTGAAAAATATTCCGATAATTTAGATCGATTGAAAGAAGAGAAACGCCGGCTGGAAATTCTATATGCATCGGGAATTTTATTCTTATCTGAAACCGAGATGAAGCAATTAATGGAAAAAGCTATTGATACTGTAGTTAAAGAATTAGCAGCCGATGAGGGCTTTATTGTGTTGGTAGATGAAGCGGGCGATATAGATACCATCGTTGCGAAAAACATGGATCCCGATAAAGACCCAAGTGCAAAGGAGTTGAGTACAACAGTAATCAAAAGTACAATCAAGCAATTAAAACCGGCTCAGATAAACGATCTAAAATCGGAACAGGCATTTGCACATCATACAAGCGTAATAAGTTTGAATCTTACTGCGGTTATGTGTGTCCCTTTGATATCAGGAAGTAAAGTTCTCGGGGCTGTTTACCTGGATCGAAGAAAAAGAGAAAATCCGTTCAACGAAACGGATTTAAAATTTCTAATTTCTTTTGCCAAACAAATTGTGAAGGGAATTGAAATATCCTTAGAAATTTCTTCGCTTGAAAATAAGTTGTCGGCTGAATCTAATATGAAGTTTAATGAATTCAGGGAGCAGTTCAGTTGTCCCGAGATAATTGGTTCAAGCAAGAAGCTGTTCGAAGTACTTAAACTGGCATCAAAAGTTTCGGAAACTGATGTATCGGTATTTATACTTGGTGAAAACGGAACAGGAAAAGATTTACTGGCAAGAGCAATTCACAATAACAGTTCAAGGAAAGACAAACCTTTTATAGCAATTAACTGCGGGGCAATTCCTTCGGATTTATTAGAATCGGAACTCTTTGGGTATGAAAGCGGTGCGTTTACCGGTGCAACAAAGAGCAAGCCCGGTAGATTAGAACTAGCAGAGGGCGGCACAATATTTTTAGATGAGGTTGCTGAGCTCAGCGTAAACCTTCAGGCAAAACTATTACGTATTATTCAGACAAAAGAAATTGAAAGACTTGGCGGAATCACCAGCAAAAAAATTGATGTCCGTTTTATTGCAGCAACTAATAAAGATGTCGCTGAAATGATTGAGAAGAAAGCCTTTCGGGAAGATCTCTATTACCGGTTGAAAGTTATTGAAGTCAAAATGCCCCCGCTCAGAGATAGAAGAGAGGATATTGAAGAGTTGACAGAATTTTTTCTAAAAAAACATTCCGGGGAATGTCAGGCATATACTCTAACACATGAAGCTTTGGAAATTTTAGAACAATATAATTGGCCCGGCAACATTAGAGAACTTGAGAATGTTATACAGCGTTGTATTGTTTTGGCAAAATCAAATATGATTGATGAATCTTTTTTGCCGCCTGAAATTATTGAAGACAGGGATGAGGAAATGGAAATTGCTGCGGGCAAAACTTTACTTGAAGCAGAAACTGATTTTAGAAGAATGTATATAATGAAAATTTTGAGAAGAGCCTCATCTAAATCCGAAGCAGCAAAAATGCTCGGGATTAATCGCACTCATTTTTATAAGCTGTTATCACAACTTGGAATTAAATATTAGCGGTTTTTGTCGTTATAAATAGACAGCAGCTTACAATTATTTGTCGCATCATAGCAACACAATTAAATAAATCTCATATTAATTGGTGTTCTTTCGCAGAATGTGAGTTGGTATGCTTTGTGTAACTGGTTAAAATCAGCAAGTAATTTTGGAATTGAAAGGATTATGAAAAAAACAATACTTGTAATTGAACCTGATAAAAAAGAGCTGAGAAATCTGAGGGAAATTCTTTCGAAAGAAGGATATAGTATTATGACAGCTACTGATATTGAAACAGCAGTGAATATTTGCAGAAGTATTGAAGTCGATTATATTTTATCTGAAACAGCAAACATTAATTTGAAAATTCAAAATAACACATCAAAATAAATTATCGGAGGATACATGAAACGCTATTACAAACTCTTTTTTATTTTACTTATGTCGTCATTGGTTTTTGTGGCATGTAATAAAGATGAAGGTCCGGCAGAACCAACCGGTGACGGAACCACAGACGGCACAACAAATCCAACAGGCCAGCCGTTACCGAGTTTCGAAGGTGAAGACTTTGCCGGCGTTATGGTTGCTATTCAGTATGGATATTCATTCGGCGGATTCGATATGAATTTGGCAATGGGATTTGCTTCATTTGGTGGAGCAGACGGCGGCAATGTTAGTGTAAACGGAAACACGCTTACAAAAAATTCTTCAGACGGCTCAACCTACTATATGGCTCCCGATTTTGCAACAGATCCACCAGCCACATTAGACGGAGTAAGCTTTAACGGATCGGCGCACAATTGGTCGGTATCGGGAAACGGTGATATTCCATCAATGAGCGGAAGTGTTATTAGTCCTTCTACTTTTACAATTAACAGTCCTGCCAGCGGTGTAACGGTTTCAAAAGCAGACGGATTAAATATTACGTGGAACAGTACCGGCGGAACAGCGAAAGTTTTAATATCGGTTATCCCAATGTCTGGCGGCGACCCGGTGATTGTTCAAGATTTGGAAAATGATGGTGACCATACTCTATCAGCTTCAGAGCTCGGCAGCATAAGCGGTGAGACAATGATACAAGTTGTAAAGTATACATACAACACTGCTGATGCCGGTGGCAAAACTTATGTAATGATCGCCGAAATAGTGAAAAGCGTTACGGTTACGGTTAATTAAAATTTTGGGGTGGTTTAACGCCGTTCCTAAAATAAATTCTAAGATTTTTCTTGATGAGAGTTGTTTTGTTCTTTAACTTTGCCATGAAAAGAATCTTAATCAACTGTTGATTCTTTTAATTATATTTTGATTGCGAAATAAAGTAGGGCTTTAGCTATTAGTAACATTTAATAGAAGATTCAAACAAACACACTTAATAACAAAAAGGAGTTGCTCCATGAAAAAAATATTTGTTACAGTTCTCGGATTATTTTTGTTTGTAGGATTTGCAAATGCCCAGAGTTTAGGCGTTGGTGCTGAGCTGTCATTGCCGATGGGTACCTTTGGTGATCAAGCTGGTATGGGCTTCGGCGGATCAGTTAGAGGCGAACTCGAATTGTCAGACAACATGAACGGTATGCTGACCGTTGGTTATTTAACATACGGCGGTAAAGAGGTAGATTTCGGTGGTGGTTTAAAAGATGATTGGTCTTGGTCGGCAATCACAATTTTAGCCGGTGCAAAATATTATCTGGGTTCAGCCGGATTCTATACAATGGCTGAAACCGGATTCCATATGTGGACAGCAGAATATGTGCGAACATACACTCCTGCTGTGGGATACACGTCTACATTGACTGTGGATGCAAGTTCAACCGAATTTTCATACGGTCTAGGCTTTGGTTATGAAATTCCTATGGGTGCAAATTCATTGGATTTAAATGCTAAATACGAAGGCGCTGGAAGCGGAATTTCTTACGTCGGCGCTAGAGTAGCTTACAGATTCTCATTATAATTTTTCTGAATTTGTTTTTTTGAGCGGTATCTTGAATAAAGGTACCGCTTTTTTTTGTTCTCTCTCATCTTGTTAAATAGCGACATTTAACTCTTATCTGCTGTCGGAAAAATGCAACAAATCGAATCGCGTATTTTAATTTTATTACATTATTCAGAATTTTTCCCGCTTCTTTCTGCTGGTATAGTCTTTGTAATAATTTACTAAACCACAATTGGAGGAAGGATGAAAAATCAAAAAAAAATCTTCTCTTTTTTTATTACTCTAATATTTTCATTATCTGTCTACGGACAAGAAGCCCCAACCTGGATGATTGATCTCGGAGAACCTATCAAGGATTATAATTTTATTAATAACGACAAATACCTATTCTTTAATAGCGAAGAATATGCCTGGTGCTATAATGTTGAGAACGGAGAAAAAGTATGGGATATGGAGATAGATGGTTTTGCAGAAGAAGGTATAAGTTATCTTCTCGGTGAAATGTACCTAACCAACTCTGATAATAAACTTCAAGCTTACGATGCACTTACCGGAAACCTCTTATGGGAAAATGAATACGACGGCATTGATCAAGATGATTATTCTAGTTTTGAATTCATTGAAAACAATGCTGTGTTTAGATACGGCGAAGATCATATTGGTATTGATTTAAATAACGGCAATGAATTATACCGAATGGAGATCGAATACTGGGGCGAACTGGTTGATCTGGGTACGTTTAATTATTCTGTTCTTTATGATCAAGAGAAAATGCTTGTGATGGAAGATGACGAATTGGCTGTACTGTATGATATCAATACCGGGGAACGTTTGTATAAAGGTGAAGATTATGATATCAACAGGGAACTAATTGCATCTTCAAATCCGTGGCTTTACAAATCCCCGGAACATAAATATGTTCTATTGGTACTGGAAGACGGCGCCGCTGTAATTGATGTTGCAAACAATAAAGAATTAATCAGAAAAGAGTTTTCAATAGACGGTGAAATTAATGTTCTGCTGCCAACGGCAATCGGCTGTGCCGTAATGGGTGATGAAAAAATTGTTCACTTTAATTTCAATACCGGAAGCGTTGTTGAACTTGAATTCCCGGTGGATGATATACGCACATTTTATTCCTATGAAATTTCGGGGAAAAATATTTTAGTGGTTTCACTCGAAGACGTTATAGCGGGAATCGATTTGGTTGCCGGAACAATTTTATGGCAGACAGCAGAAGACGATGAAACATACGAGGGATATATTCATAAATATGTAATGCAGGACGGGAACAATATAATTTTCGTTCAAAACAGAGCGCTGATGATGGCTGAAGAAAACGGCACTTACCTATTCCTTATGAGTATGGATGGTTTGACTGGAAAACTGAATTATAAAACGGCTGTGTTGGGATCAAGAGTTGCTCTTATGGATTTTCAAAGAACTCTTGCTAAGGTAATTACAGGAGCCTTTTCTACATTCGTTACCGTCGGTTCGGGAGGCGTGGGAGCAGGGCAGGCTTCGCAAGCAATGGATATGGTTAACAATATGATGGGATATCAGAATATCGGGTTTGAATATGATGTCTTTGTTGAGGATGGAAATGTTTTCTTTGTTGAACAGACAATTCACCAAATGTTCAATCCGAAAACTAGGGAAGACGGCGGTGAAGGGATTGTAAAGGTTGATCCTAAAACAGGTAAAATTGAATATGCTGCCTATATGGATATCGCAGCCGGAATGAATGAAAAGGAATTTAATTCTTTGGCGCAGCCTTATTTTACTGATGATAAACTCGTTCTTGCCGGGAATGAAAGACTTGTTCTATTTGATATAACCAGCGGTGAGAAGAAGTGGGAAATTGGAGAGAATGTTGGTTTTGTTTCCGATCTTGCTTTAATAGACGGAGCGCTTTATGCTAAATTCGGAAAGCAGGAATATGGTGTTGGTTTGAAAGAAAACGAAGTTGAAGTTAAAATGAATTTTGATGAAGATCCTTTCGGATTTCATGCAATCGATCCGGAAACAGGAAGTATAATTTGGACGATTAAAACTGAAAGCGACCCGGGTTTGGTAACACCGGAGTTCTCAATTGCAAACTACTACGATGAATCAAACCACCGTTTATACTTTGCCGATGAAATGAATATTTATGCTCTAAAACTCGGAAGGGAGGGCGGAAGTTACGATTGGAAATTCAACTTCGATGATAACGGAACAGGCGAAATGGAATACGATGAAACTTTTGCTGTTACTGAAAAGTGGATTGGATCAAAAATTAGATCGCATTCAACAAGCACATACATTGGCGGCGGCTGGGTTATGACAACCACAACAAAATCCGGCGGTTTGGATGTTGAAGAAACTTCCACATTCCTTGAAGATGCAGCAGGCTCCGAACTTTCAACCACCTATGAATCATGGGGAAATATTTGGGGTGTTACCGCAAAGAGATGCCTCCGGGTTCTTTACGGCGGCGAACTTATTTTAGTATTTGGTCCCGACGGAATTGCTTTGGTTAATTCCAGCGATGGAAAATCAAAATGGCAGAAAGAATGGGATTATGATGAAACTGCAGTTCAATATGTGCCTAAAATTATTGGTGATAAAATACTTTACTGTATGGATGAAGAATTGGTATTGTTAAATCTAACAGACGGCAGTGAAATTTGGCGCACAGACGAATCTGAAGATTCAAGATTTTTCTTATCGCCAAACAACTCATTCTTTTTTACAATAAATGATGAAGAAATTTCTGGTTATAAACTGACTCCCTAAAAGAAGAGGGCATGTGGGCTCGGCGCTATGCCGGGCATCTTCTCTGTTGGGCTGTTGTATGACTTTGTTTGATGTGAAGAGATATCATGCGCCCGGTACTCAACACATCGAATAAGTTCAGAAGGCAGCCCGATTTTATTTATTTGATTTTGTCATTTTATTATTACTTATTTTTAGAAATAATTATTACAGGGAATATTAATGAATGACACAATCAGTGAAGTGAATCGTTTATTCGATCTGCAAAAAAAAGAATCCGCTAAAAATCCCTTTATCCCGGTTGAAAAAAGAAAAGCAAACCTAAAAAAATTATTAAGGAAGATTTTTGAAAGTGAGCTCGAAATTCAAAAAGCAGTATACGAGGATTTCAAAAAACCGGCGGCAGAAGTAAAGCTGACGGAAATTTTCACCGTCACATCAGAAATTAAACATGCGATTCGGCATTTAAAAAAATGGACTAAACCTCAAAGGGTAAAAACTCCGCTTACATTTTTCGGCTCTTCAAATAAGGTGTTTTACGAACCCAAAGGGACTGTACTTGTTCTTGCACCCTGGAATTTTCCTTTTCAATTGGCATTAGGACCAATTGTCTCTGCTTTAGCCGCGGGGAATAGAATAATATTAAAACCCTCGGAAAAGAGTCCGCATACATCAGCCTTTCTTTATAAATTTTTATCGGAGCTATTCGACGAAAAGGAAGTAGCGGTTATTTTAGGTGATCACGTGATTGCCGAGGAGTTGGTCAGGCTGCCTTTTGACCACATATTTTTTACGGGCAGTACTGAGACTGGGAAGAAAGTTATGACCGCAGCAGCTCAAAATTTAACGCCCGTTACACTTGAACTTGGAGGTAAGTCGCCGACGATAATTCATCAAAGCGCCGATCTTAAATCAGCCGCTTATAGAATTGCATGGGGAAAATTTATGAACTGCGGTCAAACATGTATTGCTCCTGATTATGTTTTGATAAAAACGGAAATGCAGGATGAATTTATTAATCTAGTGAAATCTGCGGTTGAGTCATACTTTGGCAAAGTTGAGAAGATTAAAGAAGATGCAAATTACTGCAGGCTGATAAACGATGATCATTATAAAAGATTGAATGATATATTGCAGAGTGCAATTGAACATGGCGCTGAAATAAAATTCGGAGGTATTGTTGAAGAAGACAATAAATATATTTCTCCAACTCTCATCACAAATGTTTCCCTTGATTCAAGAATTATGAAGGAAGAAATATTTGGACCAATACTTCCGGTTATAACATATTCTGACTATAATGAGTTAACGGAAATAATAAATAATAATCCCGATCCTTTAGCGCTGTATGTTTTTGCAAAGGATAAAAAATTCATTAAAAAAATTATTTCGGAAATTCCTGCCGGCAGTTCAGCAGTGAACGATGTAGTCGTTCATTTTGTAAATTATAACCTTCCTTTTGGCGGCAGAAAAACCAGCGGTATGGGAAAAGCCCATGGTTATTACGGCTTTAGAGAATTTTCAAATGAAAAATCCTTAATGAAACAACCGAAACTAACTTCGTTGAGATTTCTTTATCCACCTTACACACCAATTGTAAAAAAACTTATTGACTTAACAGTAAAATATTTTTAGTACCTGGAAATAATTATGAACGAAGAAAAGCACGCACAAATTTTTAGTAAGGTTAAAGAGATAGTTGAAAAAGAATTTCAACAAGCGGTTGATGTTAAATTCAATGGAATTAATAAACTGTTCGAATTATTTCAGATGCGGATTGCAAGCGGGCTGGATAAAATTAATGCGAATTATAAAGACAAAGTAAAATGTGCACGACTTGCCGAAGAGATGCAGAATGATTTGAAAGAACTGTTGATTCAACCGGAAGAAGATGAAGCAAGCAATACTTTCAGTGAAGATTTTCGAGATTATTATCTCGGCACATCTGAATTATTTGATTCATTAAGTGATCATTTAGTTGAACAATCGACAGAGAGATTCAAGTGTTCGGGCTCAAAGAATATTGGATTGTGCCTGTTGATTGTATTCAAAAATCTTGCATTTCATATTTCGCAGTATTATGGAAAAATCAGAAATAAGCTGTTCAGCGCTTTTGGTAAAGAGAAAAAACCAATGCCGAGGTGGGAGCAGTCTATACCGTACGGAAACTTCTGCAAAAAATATTTTCATTTTCTTTTTCCCGTAAAATTTATTGCTGTACTGACTAAAGCAAACATCTTTTTGAACAATAGCCGGTTAAGAGCATTAAAAATAGTAGATGAAACTGATAACGAACTTTATAGAGTTATTTCTTTTAATGAAAAAGCATTCAACGAAACCGAAAGATTAGAAAAATTAAAAAACGTATCGCTGGGGAAATTCGATTCACTTATTGACGATATAAAACAAGCACATATAAAATGGGTTGATGAAATATATAATCAACTTGAACAGGTACAAAGCAGTTTTGTTACTGATTACGAATTGGCAGATACAATCGAGCTGCCGTTATCGAATTATGCTGGTGACCGGATTTTTAACTTGGTAGAGCAGCTCAACAATATTTATGTTTCAGAAAAAAACTCACTGAATACATATCATACAGGTATTAATGAAAAGGGGGTTTTGTTTTCAACTCTAGCTTCATTAAAATATTTTACAGTCGCATCACAGCTTCAACTGGTTGAATCTACGAAGCAAAATCTTGCCGGATTCATTGAAAAGGATTTTCAGTTGATGGATCAAAAAATAAAAGAGGCTGCTGCTTCAATTGAAAATGCTGAAACCGGATTGCTTCTTGATACAATTCGAAAGAATAAAGAATCGGTTAGAAAGATAATTAATGATAAAATTATAATAGGATTAGTTGAGCGCCTGCCGTTTGAAAATGTAACATCGGATATTGAGCGGCATAAGAAAGATTTGAAGAAAAAAGTATCTACCTTAAATAATTCTTATAACATAATAAAAACTAATGACCTCAATTCCGCAATTAAAATGAATGATTTCAATCCAGTTGATATTAAAGATATAATTGAAAACATTTCACTTTACCGCTTTATTAGTGATCTAAACCACACTGCAGAAAATGCTAAACTCGGAATAAGAAAAATTCAACCTTCGATTCTTGATATTGGTCAGGTAGCCGAATATAGTTTAGACAGCGCCGCCTCTATTATTGAAAAGGATAAACAAAAGTTTGAAGATGCTAAATCTACGGCAATTGAGGGATTGACGAGAGCTGCAAGCCGGGTTGAACAAATAAGGAAGAAGCTTACAGAGATCACAAATCAATCATTACAAACAATTGCGAAAAGCACAAAGCAGTTTAATGAAGAGATAACCCGGTTGAATAAAGCAGAGGAACTGCTTAGATTGAAAATCCAACTTTCCAAAACTAAGGCGAAGAAAAGAGCAATTGAAGCAATTATTTTTGGAATGAAACAAGTTAAGAATTTTGTTCCTGTAGTAATACTCCGGATTAAGAACTGGTACAAATCCTCGTCAGACCAAATTACAAAGATTACCGAAAGAGTCGGGCTAAAAGAACAGGCAAAAAGTATTTCTGCAGAGATTTCTGATTATCTAATCCAAACCGATTCATTAATCAACAAACTGCCATTTATTTATCAAAGGCTTTTCAGAAATGAACCGTTGGATGACATGCGATTTTTTGTTGCCAGAGATAGAGAGATAGAAATGATTAATATCGCCTACAACTATTGGAAAGCGGGAAGATTTTCATCCGTTGTAATTACCGGTGAAAAGGGAGAAGGTGCATCTTCATTAATCAATTACATCAGCAGTATTTTTTCGAACGATGTTGTGCTTTACAGGAAAATTCTGAAGAAGACAATTAATACTCCGGAAAGTTTAATTCAATATTTATCTGAATTGTTTGAGTTGGATCATGCTGCAAATTTGCAGGAGTTCAAGGAAAATTTGGAAGCTTCTGATAATAAACGAATAGCTGTAATTGAAAATCTGGAAGAATTATTTATTCGTTCTATCGACGGTTTTAATGTTATTCACAAGTTCTTTGAAATAATAAACAGTACGAGTAAAAATGTATTGTGGATCGCAACATGCAATGTTTACTCGTGGAACTATCTTGATAAAGTTGTGCAGATAAGAGATTATTTTTCTTCAATAGTCAGCCTTAAATCTTTAACGGATACTCAAATTGAAGATGTGATAATGAGAAGACATAATGTGAGCGGTTATCAATTAATATTCTTACCTTCAGCTATTGATAAAAACCAGAAAGCATATAAAAAATTAAGCGAAGAGGAAAAACAAATATTTTTGAAGAAGAAATTCTTTTCTTCTTTGAATGATATGTGTCAGAGTAATATAGCTCTCGCCCAATTATTCTGGCTGCGATCTATCAAGAGTATTTCCAACGAAAAAATTGAAATCACTTCTTTGAATGAAATAGATTTTTCATTTCTCATAAATTTAAGTCCCGAAAAAATATTCGTCTTGATGGCGTTAATTATTCACAATGGATTAACTGTTGAAGAGCATTCAAAGGTTTTTCATGTCTCACAAAGTGAAAGCAGGCTGATGCTTTTATCGATGCTGGATGACGGCATTTTAATTAAGCGCGGTGATGTATATGCAATAAATTTTTTACTGTATGGTTATGTAATAAAAATGTTAAAAAGCAAAAACATTCTTCATTAGAGATCGATATGAAAATAAATCATTTATTAAAAATAGTTTTTCTTCTTAGCTCTTTAATTCTCAGCGCTCAGGAGAATCAACCGGCAGGCGATTCAAATACGGTTGCAGCCGATACAATTGTGGTTGCCGCCGATACAATAAAAGTAATTGAACAAGAGAAGCCGGCTGAAAAGGATTCGACAACAAAGGGCATAATAGAAAGAAATCTTAAACCACCGGTAAAGTTTGAGGAGTTGTTTTCGTTTAGTAAGGTGATATGGTCGGTTATCTTTTTTGTTGTCGGCTTCTATGTAATTAAGTTAATAACAACCCTTCTGAACAGATTTTCTGAACGAAGTACAAAGTATAGAATTACTCTTAAGGGACTCATTCCAATTTTTCGTATTCTTGGCTGGACGGCAATTATTTTACTCGTCATAGTGGGAATTTTCAGACCGCCGGTTGAGACGGTTGTTTTAGTTGCCGGGTCACTCGGTATTGCAATAGGATTTGCAGCCCAGGATATATTAAAAAATATTTTCGGCGGTATAATGATAATTTTTGACCGGGCATTTCAAGTGGGCGATAAAATACAGGTTGGCTCTCACTACGGTGAAGTGATTGGGATTGGATTAAGGTCGACAAGAATTGTTACTGCAGACGACTCAATGGTTGTTATTCCAAACGCCGAGATAGTTTCTCAATCGATTTCGAACTCAAACAGCGGCGAACCGAATTGCCAGGTTGTTGCAGAGATATTTTTACCTGCTTATGTCGATACCGAAAAAGTGAAACAAATCGCAATTAGGGCGGCACAGGTTTCAAAATATGTTTACTTAAATAAACCGGTAGCCGTGATCTTTAAAAATGAAATTTCACAGGATAGGTCCGTTCTAAAAATGAGATTGAAAGCATATGTTTTTGATATTCGGTTTGAGTTTCCATTTATGAGCGAAATGACAGAGTTGACACTTAAAGAAATTATTAGTAAAGGTATTGTTTCAAAAGAGGAACTAAACGGATTGGTTCCATTAAACAATTAAATGAGCACACATTAATTCTCATAAGGAATTAACAATGGCTAAAAAGAAAAGAAAACGAAAACAGTTTATAAAACATAAAGCCGGAAAACCGCCGGGAACTTTATTGTACATGGGTGAAAGTGAAGTGGAGAAAACAGAGATAAACTTTGTTGAATATAACGAAGAGTATTTTAGTTCAAAAAAAATTACCGGTTTAGATGAATTAAAAAAAGAACTTGATAGCAGTGGAGATAGTAAAGTTAGGTGGCTGAATGTAAACGGAATCCAAGACGCAGAGCTTATTTCCAAGATTGGGGAAATTATGAAAATACATCCTCTGGTTATAGAGGATGTATTAAATGCATATCATCGTCCCAAAATAGATTTGTTTGACGATTACTCAAATGTAATTGCAAAGTATCCTGAGTTTACACCGGATGGTGAAATAAAAATGAGCCATGTCAGTATATTTTTCAGTGAGACTCTTGTAGTAACCTTTCAGGATGGCGGAAATGATATGTTCAAACCGGTGTATGAAAGGATTGAATTCGGCAAGAATATTTTCCGTAAACAAAAGAGCGATTATTTGTTCTATGTATTGATTGATATAATTGTCGATCAATACAGCATTATCTCCGAGGAGTTTTCCGAAAAATTAGAAGAACTGGAAGATAAATTATTATTCAACCCGGAAGAAAAGGATCTCACAAACATTCGAAAAATGAAATCAGAGCTTCAAAAATTAAGATCAACCATTTCCCCGGTAAGAGATATTCTCGCTTCTATTTTACGAGGCGACACTGAAATTGTCTGCGAAACCGTTAATGTTTATTTCAGGGATACGCTTGATCATCAAGTGCACCTAATGGAAACTTTTGAAAATGACAGGGATTCATTAACTACTCTTCTTGACGTTTATCTCTCCAGCGTAAGCAATAGAATGAATGAGGTAATGAAGGTGCTTACAATAATTGCAACAATCTTTATTCCATTAACATTTATTGCCGGGCTCTATGGTATGAACTTCAACAATATGCCGGAACTTCAATGGGAATATGGTTACCCGGTTGTGCTTTTTCTGATGTTATTAGTTGGCGTAGTTCTGCTGCTGTTTTTTAAGAAAAAGAATTGGTTATAAAATAAAAAGGTGATGAATTTATGAAAGAGATTTTAGCAAAAGAATATTTTAACAACACGGTTCAAGAATACATCATAGCGGTTGGGATTATACTCATTGCAGGGATTCTCGTTCGCTTGATAAAAAAGCTCATTTTAAGGAAACTTGACAAAGACACAAATGAGAATAACAAAAGAAGAAATGAATTTATTTCCGCAACAATAAAAAAACTTCTTATTCCTGTTCTTACTCTCGGCTCGGTCTATATTGCCATTGAAACGCTTCACTTTTCAGAAAAAATAAGCAAAGTTGTTAACATAGGTTTCAGTGTAATCGCAACGTATTATGTGATAAGGTTTATAATCGTTGCCGTCGATTATTCTTTGAAGAAGTATATGGAAAAATTTCAGAATGAAGATCAGCAAAGAACCATTAAACCCATAACAGCCTTTCTTAATTTCTTTATTTGGATTCTCGGAATAATTTTTTTACTTGATAATCTCGGTTTCGAAATTTCTTCTATAGTAGCCGGCTTAGGAATAGGCGGTATTGCAGTCGCACTTGCAGCTCAGGGTATTCTTGGTGATTTGTTCAGCTATTTTGTAATATTTTTCGACAAGCCTTTTCAATTGGGAGATTTTATAAATTTTGACGATAAGTTCGGCACGGTTGAAAAAATCGGAATAAAAACAACAAAGATAAGAACATTAGGAGGAGAAATTCTGGTTGTTTCGAATTCGAATCTAACATCATCGAGGGTTCATAATTACAAGAAAATGGAAAGAAGACGAGTTGTATTTACAATTGGAGTTGTATATCAGACTAGTTATGAAAAGGTGAAAAGAATTCCCGGAATTATAAAATCAATTATTGAAGAGGATGAAAAAGCGGTTTTTGACAGGTCGCATTTCAAATCATACGGGAATTTCAGTCTCGATTTCGAAAGTGTATATTATGTACTCGGAAACGATTATATTTTGTTTATGGATGTACAGCAAAAAATTAATCTACGTATTTATGAGGAATTTAATAAAGAGGGAATTGAATTTGCATATCCAACACAAACGCTCTATTTAAATAAAGAGGATCGAACAATAAATTCTGAAGTTGTTGAATGAACACACATCAAATCATTGAAGATTTTTTTGGGGTTGCTCCAGACACACAGTTAAAGTTCTTATACTCTTTCGTAATTATTCTTGTGTTCTGGGTGATCCTGAGACTGCTGAAAAAATTTGTTGTTGAAAAAATCGATGATATGACAGTCCGTTACCAATGGCAGAAAATCGTTCAATACTCTACTGTTTTTATCGCATTACTTTTTTTAACGCGTGTCTGGTTCGGTGGGTTTGGTTCGCTTGCAACATATTTTGGTTTACTCTCGGCGGGATTGGCAATCGCATTTAAAGATTTACTTGTTAATCTGGTCGGGTGGATTTTTATAATGATCAGAAAACCATTAAGAGTCGGAGACCGTGTGCAGATTGGTGATGTAACCGGCGATGTGATTGATGTGCGAATCTTTCAATTTTCGGTAATGGAAGTGGGCAATTGGGTTGATGCCGATCAAAGTACAGGCAGGATAATTCATATTCCAAACGGAATGGTTTTCACTAAAACTCAAGCTAATTATACTGCGGGCTTCGAATATATATGGAACGAAATTCCGGTGCTTGTTACTTTTGAAAGTGATTGGAAATTGGCTAAGCAAATTTTAACCGAGGCGGTTACAAAGCATGGTCTAACATTAAGTACGGAAGCGGCAAAACAAATAAAGGAAGCGGCAAAACAATTTCTAATTTTTTATACAAAGCTTACTCCGAGAGTTTATACAAGCGTTAAAGACAGCGGCGTACTATTAACAATTCGGTATTTATGCCATGCAAGACAAAGACGCGGAACCGAGGAATCGATTTGGGAAGAAATTCTTGAACAATTTGCAAAGCATGATGATATTGATTTTGCATATCCCACAAAGCGATTTTACAACAACGAATCCGAAGGTAAACCCGGAACCAAACCAAAATAAAATGATTGAATTTATACCTGCGAATTTGTTAATATTGTTTATAAAAATCGGAGTAAATGTTCTGAAATGACGGTTATATTCTCAAAGAAGTGCGAACTTGGATTACAAGCGGTTCTATTTTTATCAATAAAAAAAGAGAAACTCATTTTTAATGCTACTGAAGTTTCAAACGAGTTAAAAGTTCCCAAGGAATTTGTTTCAAAAGTTCTGCAGATTTTAACAGACAGCGGCATTGTCGGATCGAAAAAGGGAAAAAACGGCGGCTTCTATTTGGCAAAACGTCCGAGCAGTATTCGGTTGATTGATATTGTGGAAGCGATTGACGGTAAATCAGTGTTTGAAAATTGCGTGCTGGGTTTCCCGGGATGTTCGAATGAAAACCCATGTCCCGTTCACAATAAGTGGGGCAGACTGAGAGAAGATGCTTACAAGATGCTTTCTACAGAAACACTGGAACAATTAAAAGAGAAAACTCTTCAGAAGCTGGTTAATTTGTAGAAAGATCATTTCATCTCTAATTATGGCTTCTAAATAAATTTGCGCCGAAGTTTGCGTTCAAAAAAAATCAACTCTCTTTAGCGTGCAAATTTAATAGAAAAAAAGCAGTTGAATTTTTGGCGTTGGATACAGCGTTCGGGATTAATTATTTTTTTTTCTGTTTAAAATTCTGTCGAAGTATTCATCGTAAGTTTCTCCCGGGTTTATCCGAATGTTTTCAATTGCCGCACTAACAATATCAATGGCAGAGTTATATTCTGCGAAGGTTGATTCAAGTAATTTATCATCTTCTGTTTCCCAATATTTACCTTCATCAATAACATTTAATTCCGAAAAGTATTTCGGTCTGAGATATTTTAGAAGATGAATAATCAGCTTGTGCAATTCACTTCCGGCGAATTGTGTTTTGGTTGAAAGCATATATAAATACTTCTCTTTTTCATCATTTTTATAATTGCTCCAAAATTCCAATCCGGCAGGGGATGCCATTCTTCCATTAGAAAGAAAAGTAAAATTAAAAGGTTCACAATTGGGTGGAATGATAAATAGCCCGTAAATCTTATTGTTAAATTCCTTTTTGTTAAAAGCCCTTTCGGGAAAAGATGTTTCGAAAACAGTATGTTTCCAATTATGTATTTGCGCAATGTCTGCGACTTCGTCAATCATTTTATTAAGTGATGATAAAGGATTGAATTTACCGTTGTAATGAATTGTTAATCCCATAAGTCTTATACCAAATTATCTATTGTTCCTCTTTCTTTGATCCGTTATCATCCCCATTTTCATCTTTATCTTCTGATTCAATCTCGCCCATCATAATTCTGCCAACAGTTGCAGCATGACGATTAATACGCAAGAACAGGTCTATCATTTCAAGGTGCATTTCATTTGTTTGAATTGCTTCGGGAATATCTTGCCTAAGTCTTTCGAAGTGAGCGCGTTTTAGGTTGAGTTCCCCCGCTTTATATTTCTGGTACTTGCGCTCCAGCTTTTTTCCCCGTTCATATTTTGTATCCTTAAAAACCTCAATAGCACGGGCAACCTGCTTTACTGTTCTAAGATGAAACTTGGATAATTCAGCGCGCCCATCTTCCGAAAATTTTAAATTATATTTTATTCTTTTCTTCGCCAGGGATCGCAGCCGTGATGAAATCAGATCGGCAATAAATTCAAATTCAGCGGAACATTGGAGTATCTGGAATGATTCCTCGGCGCTGTCCTCGTCAATATCGCGCTGACTTATTTTTGTAAGATACTTAGCTGTTTTAAATTGAAGAAAATCAATTTCCTTTTCCATTTCTTTAATTTCATTCAGCACATCCGGTTTATCATCAAAAAAAGGAATGATGATTTTTTCCGTCATCTCTTTAACTTTCATTGCAAATGCAAGCACTTCGGCTTTTGCAAGATTGAGAGCAAGAGTAGGTGTGGAGATAAGCGAATCTTCCAAAAATCTTGTACTGTACGGAGAAATATCCTCAATCTCTTTATCGGGCAGAATTTTATAAATCAATTTTGAAATAGGAGTTAGAAAGGGGAGAAAGATAAATGTAAATAACACATTAAAGATTGTATGTGCGTTTGCAATTTGTCGCGGTATTACATTCCCGTTTGTATCATTGATTAATTCAGACCCGTTTAATGTAGGCGAAACCATTTTAACAAACTCACTAAATGAAGGGATGAACCAAACGAAAATAATTACTGCAACAATTTTGAATAATGTATGCGCAAGCGCCACGCGTTTTGCGTCTCTGTTTGCATTTATGCTTGCGAGAATAGCTGTTATGGATGTTCCAATATTAGCCCCGAAGATAAGCGGAATTGCGGCTTCCAGGGTTATTAAGCCCTGCATGCTGAGAATCAGCACAATACCCAAAAAAGCTGCGCTGCTTTGAATCATTGCTGTAAATAGAGTTCCAACTAAAATTCCTAATAACGGGTTTTCCAATTGAAGAAGAATTTCAACAAACAAATTCAATGTGCGCAGCGGAGACATTGCACTCGACATTATATACATTCCAAAAAATAAAATTCCGAAACCCAGCAGCGCTTCTCCGACATTTTTAGCTTTTTTTGAATTAGGGAAAAAATAAACAATAAAACCTATTCCGATTATCAACAAAGCATAATCGGTTATTTTAAATGCTATGAGCTGAACGGTAACCGTTGTTCCGATTGCAGCGCCTAGAATTATTCCAAGTGTTTGTACAAAATTCATCAATTTCGCACGTACAAAACTAACAAGCATAACAGTAGTTGCACTTGAGCTTTGTACAATCATCGTTACTGCAGCGCCAATACCTACGGCAACAAAACGATTATTTGTAACTGCACTTAGGATTGACCTCATCTTACTGCCGGCTGCTTTTTTAAGTCCGTTGCTCAACAAGTACATGCCGAATAAAAACAAACCCAATCCACCGATCATGCCGCTGATTAACAAAAACACCCAATTACTCTTACGTGCAGTTACAGTATAATATAATGGGGTTATGTTTTTGGAGTAACCTTTAATTGTTGCAGAAAAAATGTACGTGCCATCTTCAGAACCAATAGCAACATCGGTTTTTGCCAGACCGGTTGAATCTGTAAAAACAATTGCATTGTGAATTACGGTGCCGGATTCATTTTCAGGTCGTGAAATTAATTCAAAGATAACCGGGATGTTCGGAACGGCTGAACCGCTGCTGTCAACAACATACAATGTTAGCGGTTTTTCAAGATCTTTTTCAGCGGTTGCAAATACGGATTCGGTAAATCTATTCTGATCGTGGGAGACAAGCTTTAAATTAAGCGAATCTAATTGAGCATATAAATTTAAATGCACCGGAAAGAGTAATATTAAAAACAACAGTTTTTTCATGTGTATATAAGGGAACGTCAAAACTTATAAAAATAATAAAATGAAGTTAATAGTCAATTAAATTCTGTAAAATAAAAAACATAATCACTTTGAAGAGAGGATTTTTTAGATGTTCTATCAAATGTAGTTCGCGAAAAGTTTTAAAATCATTTTTTACTACTAACATTATTCTCTATTGTTGAATTAGTTTGCTCAAGTTGATCGCCTTCTGAGGAAAGGGGTTAGCACGCAGTGAACCAACGGGAAAACCCCTGTGAATATTGGGTATATTTATTCCCCACGCCCTAAAGAGACTGTGTGAAAATTGTAGAGCCCGTCTGCAGCCGAGCAATGCTGTCAACTTAAGATAAAAAATGTGGCCTGCCTATCGGCAGACAGGCTAAAGCCACTTTGGGTTTAATTTTTTAGTCCCGTTGCTTAAGGCAACGGCTATTATGGTTTTATATAGCCGTTCGCTTTAGCGAACGGATTTAATATCCGAAAAATCATTCGGCTTTAGCCGCATTCTTAGGTGTACTAAGTTGACAGCATTGGCAGCCGAGGTAGGCGAAATTTATTTCGCTCTAGGATGTTGTTAGAATGTGCTAAATTCATAATCGGCGAGATGAATCTCGCCTGCCTCGCCAAAGTCGGGTAAACTCGGCGTTCGACAGAATCCGTTCGACAGAATTCGTTCGACAGAATTCGTCGTAATCTGACGATCGTAATCCCGACAGGGTGCGTCGAGGTCTGACGACTGACGAGCAGACGGGCTCTACAATTAACATTTTCACACAATCTTTAACTGTCGGGGTCATTCAATACAAACTCTGCGTAACGTGAGTTAATAATATTTCTATTAAGTGGTCACAACAGGTCAGCAACATTCTCTATTGATGTTCCGGTTTCTTCAATCTGCAAATTGATTTTGAGTTCGCTACGTTAGGCGGGAGCTTGATTCCTTTTTCACATAAATGTTCTGCATAATAGTTACAACCATTACAAAAATTTTCAAATCATTAGAAATCCTTTTTTATGAATTTCCGCATTCCCATAAAGAGCGGCAGAATTATCCAAATTAATAAAGCAGAGGATGCAATTATAAATCCCAATCCACCGGAAAAAAAGTTTTGGAAAACCGCACCTGTATAACCCATCAAAGCTGATACATCAAATTTTAGGATAACGATAATTCTTGCAAGATCAACAGGGTTTAGTATGCTTAATGCAATTGATACTTTTTCTAATGGATACTCTTGGAAAACCTGCAGAAGCAGAAGAACAATCCCGTCATATAATGCGGAGAGCAGCAGCCATGTAAAGATTGAAATTCCCAATCCCCTTAGCCTGTCTTCATTATATGTTGATATAAGAAATGCAATTCCCCCGAAAATCATTGTAAGAAAAATTCCTGCCCCAATTAATAATAAAAATGTTGTGAAGTTTTCATTGAATACTTTAAAAAAAATGATGACCGGGATTATTGTTCCAATAATAAAACTTAGAGTTAAGGGAATTATAAGTCCAAGATAAAGACCGATGTAAAGCAGTTTCCTCTCAACAGGTTGCGAGAGAAGAAAGGTTATAGCGTTTTTATTATTGTATAAAAATATTGTTCCGAAGACGATGCTTATAAGTGGTATAACAATTATAATAACATTCAGAAGGCTTACTAATACTTTAGAAGAATCATGTGAAAATGTTAATAAACCATATGAAATGAGAAAGAAGAAAGCAGTATAAACTACTACCCATTTGCTTCGAAAAACATCATTCAGTTGATACTTAATTATTTTTGATAGTGTTCTCATACAGGGGCTCCATTCATGATTGAAGCAATTGCCCGCTCGAGATTTTTTTGTTCGGTAGTTAGTATTAGTTTCGACAGCGTACCGTAAAAATAAATTCTGCCTTCCAGCAGAAAAATTACATTATCTGCCAGCTCTTCTAATTCGCTTAGAATGTGAGACGTAAGAATAATTGTTTTCCCGGCATTCCTTTCTTTTATAATTTTGTCTTTTAATATGCTGCTCGATACAGGATCTAAGCCTGCAGTCGGTTCATCTAAAATCAATAATTCGGGGTTGAACATAAACGCGATAGCGGCATTGACTTTTTGACGCGTTCCACCGGATAAATCGCACAATTTTTTTCTCATCTCTCTCTCAAGCCGGAATTTTTCTGTTAAGTCAAGATCGAAATCACTCTTGTGGTTTCGCAAATCTTTTACCATTTCAATTACTTCTCTAACCTTAAGATTCTCAGGAAAGCTCGCAGCCTGAGGCATATAGCCGATCTTACTGCGATAATCGGAATCGCTGTTTATTTTGTGTTCGCCGATGAAAACTTCGCCGCCGGTTGGTTTAACAAGTCCAAGTATTATTTTTATCAGCGTGGATTTACCTGAACCATTAGGACCGACAATATAATTTATTTTCCCTTTCTCGATTGAGAGATCAATATTTTTAAGTACTTCAAACCGACCGTAATTTTTCACCAATCTATTTATATTTATCATTGCAGCCTCTGCATAGCGGGACTATTATCAACCAATTTTTTTGGAGTTAATGCCGGGAAGACTCGTTCGGCATAATTAAGAATTTCAGCAAAAAAGCTTCTGAGCAGCAGCAATGTCGGTTTGTTCCGTTCAACAATAAGGGAAAACAATTTAACCGGTCGATAAGGAATATCACCAATACCATCCTTGTTGATATCATAGCCGCTGTATTCCGACCAATAATTGTATTCGAATAGGTTATAGTTTTTTGTGTTGTTCGTTGCAATATCAAATGAATTGCCTATAAAATTATTCTCTCTAAAAATATTATCCATCGAGTTTGCCATTAGTCTGAGCGCCCAGCCGTTTTCAATAAAATCGTTATTTGCAATGATTATCCTGTTGCAGCCTTCGAGATAAATTCCACTGGTGTTTTTATAGAAATAATTATTTTCAATTTTGCTGTCTGTTATTTCTTTAAGTAAAATCCCGAATGAAGCGCTGCCCCAATTGTGGATAAACTCGTTGTTAACCATTGTAATCCGGTGTGTAAACATAACCGCAACGCCAGCGCCGTTATCTTCAAATCTATTTTCAGAATATGTGCAGCTATCCGAAAACATAAAGTGCAAACCGTAACGCAAATTTTCGAAACTAAAATTGTGTTTTATAATACTGCTCTCAACAAACTCAAAATAAATACCGTCTCTGTGACCTTCGATGCTGTTGTTTTCAATTAGAATGTTCTTGCAGTACCAGAGATGAATTCCGTTGCCGGACTGTGTTTCCTTTTTCGATTGAGCGCTGATTGAATTGCCTGTAATTGTGCAGTAAGATGCTTCGGCAAGATATACACCGAAAAAATTATTGATAAAGGTATTGTTTCTTATGATACAGTGTTTCACTGAATCTAATTTAATTGCGGCGTTATCTTCGATGAAACTTATTCCGGCATTCTGAAAAGTAATGCCTTCAACTGTAACCGAATCGGAGAATATACTTAAGATATTATACCTGCTTTCGCCGTCTATTATTGGATTGTTCTTACCGATAAGAATAATTTTTTCTCGAATCACTAAATTTGCTTCTTTATAAAAGCCCCCGTTAATTATAATTGTATCGCCGTTAACCGATGCGCTTATTGCGGAAGCAACGGATTTGTATTGAAAAGATTTCCCAACTTGCAGTTCACCCCCGGTAAGGTTGAACTGAGTGAATAAAACAGCTACACAAAAAAAGATTATATGCTTACTAAGATTAATCATGCCATTCTTTCTTTACATATTCTTGCACTTCATTCCAGCTCAGTTCTTCACCGCCGAATTTATTAGTCAGATCTCTCAACTCAGTTTCGTCGGAAAGTGCAAGTAAACTTAAACCCATCGGGCTTCGCA
Source organism: Melioribacteraceae bacterium (assembly GCA_021740785.1). Classification (GTDB taxonomy): domain Bacteria; phylum Bacteroidota; class Ignavibacteria; order Ignavibacteriales; family Melioribacteraceae; genus JAIOZI01. The sequence continues at coordinate 21,543 of JAIOZI010000036.1, read as the reverse complement.
GTTCATCGCTTCTTAAAAACTTAACTTCCTCAATACTGATAAGTTTCCCTGCGTTGGAAAAATCGGTAACCCAAAATGATTCAATATGATCAGGATTCAATTTTGATGAATAATCCGCCATACATTCGATAGAGTCGAACTTAATTGCTTTTCCTTTGGATGTAAGAATTTCTGTCCCGAACTTATGATCTGAAATCTGCATTTTGCATAAATCGCAATTATCTTCTCCATATCTAATGGGTTCCGGTTCATAAGAGCAAGCTGTTAATGCGATTAGAATGATTGCTGATACAAGCATTGATTTTTTCATCTGAGTTGAAACCTCTTGAATTTATTGTTGAATAAAACATATAATACCAGCATGATAGAAACTCCAATTAAAAAACTCCCGGTACCGGGCAGAGAGACTGAAAGCATATTAAGCAGTTGTTTTGAGCCGAATAACGGGGGCTGATAAACCATTCCCGGAATTTTAATTGGTGCGTTGGGATTTAAATTATGCCCGTAATCATATCCCCACAAATAATAGTCATAGAAACCGTAGATAAGAGTAATAATAAATAGAGCAAGCCAGCCCGATGCAAGCGGCTTCTTTTTTAAAAATGCAGCGATTAATCCTGTCACAATAAAGAAGCCGATTATAAAAGGCATGACGGATAATTCCGGGATGGACTCCGGCTTAATCTCTTTCATCCCTATGTAATGATTCAGCTTGTTAATATTATCGAGATCATGTTTGCTTGCGCCTGTAATTTTATTAACCCAAATTCGCAGACCAATTCCTTCGGGGTATTGAGGCGCTTGCAGATCAATTTTCCATATCGGGAAAAAGAAAGTCCCGATTAGTATCATCGAAGCAATTGTCATTATCAATCTTTCTTTCTTTGTCATTATTTTCCTCTTCGATAAAGTAGAGCTGTTTCAAATACAGCAGGTTGAAAAAATACATCCGTATAAAAAGATAATTTGAAACAGCCTACCTCACTCAATAATTAATTGTATGAAACAGCAGCATTGCTGTTCGCCGGTGAAACTCGAATGTAACCCTGCATTTCCTGGTGAAGAGCCGAGCAGAAATCAGTACAGTAAAACGGAAAAACACCTTCTTTTTTAGGATACCAAACCAGTGTTTTGGTCTCGCCCGGCATAATAAGCAGTTCGGATGTTAACGCTCCTTTCACAGCAAAGCCGTGAGGTATGTCCCAATCCTGTTCGAGATTAGTAACGTGAAAGAATACTTTATCGCCAACCCTTACTCCTTCAATATTATCCGGTTTGAAATGTGTCCGTGAAGCCGTCATATAAATATGAATTTCCGAGCCGGTTCTTTCAGCTCGTGCCTCAGCCTCACCGCCGGTTTTAAAGGGATGTTTATTTTTCTCTAACTCGTAAAATCGTTTTGTGTTATTCATCAAAATTTCAGCGGGAATAGCCTGCGCATAGTGAGGCTCGCCGACAGTGGGGAAATCAAGAAGCAGCTTCATCTTGTCGCCTGAAATATCTATCAGTTGTGCTGATTGGCAGAGTTCGGGTCCAGTTGGAAGATATCTATCTTTTGTAATTTTGTTAAGCGCTACAACATATTTGCCCCATGGTTCTTTACTGTCGCCGCCGGGAATCATCAAATGACCAATGGAATAGTATGTAGGAATTCTATCAACAACTTCCCATGTTCCGATTTTCCATTTAACAATTTCTGAAGAAATAAAAGCCGAAGTATACGCATAACCCTTTCCGTCGAATTCAGTATGAAGCGGTCCTAATCCGCAGTTTTCGACTTCACCTGCATTAACGGATTCATATTTTAATATGGGAATGCCATCGATATCCCCTTCGAATTCTTCGTTTTCGATTGCAGTCAACATTTTAGAAAATGAATGAACAGGAATTACAGTGGCTAACTTTCCGCCAGCCACGATATATTCACCTGATGGATCAACATCAACGCCGTGAGGAGATTTTGGTGTCGGCAGATAGTAAATGAGTCCCGGGCAGTCTTCCGGGTAAATTACGGTTACTTCATTTCGCATTTCGGAATGGGCTTGATGTTCTTCTTCATCATAGTAATTATTTGTGTAATCAACTTTTACGCGTTTTCCTTTTCCTTCCTTTAAATATTCTTCTGCTTTTTTCCAGTTTACAGCAGCCACAAAATCTTTGTCGTTTCTCGAAGCATTTATTTCCAAAAGTGTATTTGCCTGTTCGCTATTATATGATGTAAAGAATGCCCAACCGTGTGAAGGTCCTTTGCCTGCATGTGCCAAGTCATAATCAAACCCGGGCACAAGTATTTGGAATGCAATTTCCATATCGCCGGTTTCATTATCGGCTCTGATAAATGTCAGGGTACCTTTGAAATTTTCCTTGTAAGAAGAAATTGCTACATCCCGCTGCGGAATCGGCAGGCTGAATCTTGTTGAAGCAATCACGTACTCAGTATTCATTGTAACGAAAGGTGATCCGTGGTTTCCTGCGGAGTTTGGGATTTCCAAAATTTCGGCGGTTTCAAATGTTCGCAAATCAATTCTAGCTACACGCGGGGTGTTGTTCCCGTTAATAAACAGCCATCGACCATCGGGAATCCCGTCTGTTTGTGAAAGTTCGGGATGATGTGCGTCGTCCCAAGGAACCATTCCGTATGAGGTTTCAAGCATTGGGGTGGTTTCGGGTGTGTAGCCGTAACCGGTTTCGGGATTCTGAGAAAAGACGGAAATCGATTTGAACATTCTCCCGGAAGGCAACCCGTAAACGGATACCTGTCCGTTAAATCCACCCGACATAAACGAGTAAAACTCGTCGTATTGACCAGGAGCAACATAAACTTTTTGTGCAGCATCGGCATAACCTGTTTCGTCGCCGGGACCGGCACAATTGTATAATGCCGAAGAGATAGCTATTAAAGCTGCTAGACTGACAATTAGACTTATTTTTTTCATTTTTTCCTCTTAGTTTATTATTGATTTACCGAACGTAAATATTCCAGAAGATTTCTTGCGTCATCTTCCGTTACATTTTGAAACGTCATTTGATTTGCATATTGCGCCAGCATTTTCTTTGCCTCGGGATGACGCTTCGTCATTTCTTCGGGATTTAATATCATGTTCATTATATATTCCGGTGACCTTCTCTCGGTTACACCTCTTAGGGCGGGACCTGTATATCTTTCATCAAGTTTATGACATTGTGCACATTTTTGAACGAAAACGTCTTCGCCTGATTTCGCCATTATTTGATCAATTTGATTTGTGAGATTAATTTTCTCTTTTATCGGTCCGATCCCGTTATCCAATTCAAATAAGGTGAGACCAAATTTTGCAGCCACCTTCTCCTTAAAATCGGTATTTGGCGTTGAACCTGCGCTTTCTTCTTTGGTACCGCATCCCCAGAGAACAAGCAACGCAAGTAAAACTGTGAATAATATTTTTTTCATTTCAGCTCCTTTTATTTGTTGGTCAGTTTATTTTCCAGATCAATGGATTTGGGAAAAAGAATGTTGTTTTCAAGATGAATATGAATGTGTAAATCCTCTTCAAATTCACGTAGTTCTTTATATGTTATTTGAAAGGTAGTGCAAGCATCTTCCGGAATAGTAAAATTATTAGATAAGTCATTGATGCTTTTTAATAGATCCCCTGCGCCGTCATGTTCTCTTTCCATCATGTTGATGGGATTTTGAATCGTTCCGTAACCGCCTGTTTTGGGCTTCTCGTTGGCTTTAGCAACTTCGTGCAGGTATTTTATGATTGGAAACAAAATTCTTTCTTCTTTTTGCATGTGTGATGTCAACTCTTCTTCAAGCTGTTCAAACGAGTTTAAAATATCTTTGAGATATGGATGATTTTTTCCATGAACCTCGGATATCTTTTTTAGATGAGTTATGATTTGCGGAGCTATGGTTCTAATATATTCATGATGAGTATCAACAATATAATTAGCCAAATCTTTCAGATTCATCTTGTCGAAATTGTTAGAGATTTTTTTACCTGTATTAAGTACTGATTGAAGCTCATTGAAAAGTTCGGATTTGTCTATGCCCTTTTCTTCTATCGCAATTCTGACAGACCTCTTGCCGTTGCAGCAAAAATCTATACCGTACTTTTCAAATATTCCCGCAGCCTTATAGTTTGCCGCAACCAGGTCTTTAATCAAATAATTAGATAAAGTTTCAAGTGTATATTTATTTGTGTGTTCCATTTCTTTCTCCTTATTATAATATATTCAGAACATAATGTCTTATTTAGTTGTAAAGTTTTTTGATCAAAGCTCGATTTTTCTAAGATCCTTTATTGTGATTTTTTTGATAATACTTTCAAACTTCCTGTGAAGAATTTCCCGGTCATTGCATAAATCGCAAAAAATTTGTGTGCACAACGCCTCCATTCCCAAATAACAATCTTCATTATCGGGTTTATAATCAAGAGCGGAATATACCTGGTGAAGTGTAATGGATTCGGTTGTTTCCGTAAAGTAAAAACCCCCATGGTGACCTTTTTTAGAAAACAAAATATGGTTGTTAACCAGGGTCTGCAATATTTTTGATATAAATTCTTTGGGAATATTTAGCTCCGATGAAATTTCTCTCGCTGTGCAAAGTGTTCCGCCTTTTTTAAAGGACATGTAAGCCAAAGCCTTAACACCATATTTGATTCTTTGTGGAAGCATTTTCATAATCGGATTAATTATTCTGATTAAAGATAATTAATATGGGACACGATGTCAAGCTTTAATTCCAAGTTTAATATTTGCTGAACAGTAATTGAATTCCGATATCATTCAAGCGTGAGCAGACTCATCATTAGGAAAGTGAATTGGAATTCAAAATTTCCAAAGAGATTTAATAATGACTGTTACTAAGACACTTTAATTTTTATCAGTACCTATTGATGAATATAGTGTTGTCACAAAATATAATCCGACGCATTTCCAATTGTGAAGACCTTCTTATTTTTGATTAATCATTGCTGAACCAATAAAGCAGCCGGGCAATGGAAAAAACTCTAATTTGTTGGATTAGATAAAGAATGTTTTTACATTAAAACAAAAATAATGACGGCAATTACAGCTACAACAGCAAACGCAATTATTATCGGTTTCTTACTTCTTGTTCTCATTATACTTCTCCTTTTTAAATACTATTTTTATCAAGCCATTTGAGCATCTCTTTAATACTGCCGGTAGCTAAAGCAATGCTTGTATCGGCAGCGCCGTAATATATATTGATTGTGTCTTTGTCATCACCGATAGTAAAACCACACGGGAAAACAACATTACCAACATCACCGTTTAATTCATAAGGTTCTTCAGGGGTAAAGAACCAATCTCTGTTTCTTTTAATTATAACTTCCGGGTTATCTAAATCAAAGAGTGCAAGACCTAATCTATAAATACAGCCGGAGCAAGATATTTTGACACCGTGATAAATTACCAGCCAACCTTCGGAGGTTTCGATAGGCGGCGGTGAAAGACCGATTTTATTTGCATCCCACCAAGCGCCTTTCCGTGCATTCATCATTAAAATATGTTTACCCCAGTTTTTCAAATCCGGTGAATATGAAATCCACATATGCGCTCTGGCTGCGCTGACGGGGCGATGAATTAGAGCCCATTGCCCGTTGATTCTATGAGGAAGTAAAGCGGCATCCTTATCATCCGGCGGCATGATTACACCGTAACGTTCAAAATCTTTAAAATCTTCCGTTAATGCTAATGCGACCCCGGGACCATCGCGGGTAAATGCAGTATAGACAACTGCATATTTTTTTAATTCGGGTACAAAAGTAATTCGCGGATCTTCGATACCCCATCTCTCTTCCGGGAAGTTTTCGACATCAGGCATTAACGTCGGCTGCTCATCAATTTCCCAATTATCAATACCATTGGTAGAACGTGCTGCACATAAATGTGAAAGACCGCTGCGTTCTTCTACACGGCAAAGTAGTAATGTCGTTCCATCCTGCAGCAACGTTGCACCCGCGTTAAAAACGCTGTTGACGGGATACGGCCAATTTTGTGCAGTAAGAATCGGGTTTAATTTATGTCGATGAAAAAGTTCTATATGTTGATTGTTCATTTAACCGGCTCCTTAATTGATAGGTGAGATTGCTCAACCAAACGGAGTTCCAAGAGAGATTGAAGAAAAGCTAAGGTCGATTCCGAACCTTGATTTTCATTTACCCGGTCCGGGTGTAAACCATCCCGGCAGCCGCCTGTTGTTGGATCGTAAAGTGAAAGATTCAAATCATTCCGCCCGAGGAACCATTCAAAGGCTCTTCTAGCTTCTTTATTCCATCGTTCATCATCTGTAATATTATAAGCAACAAGAGAAGCGGAAACCATCGTTTGAGCTTCAACCGGCTGCTGGTCGAAACGGGCACGTTCTCCGCCCATATAAAAAAATCCGTTTGATCCTATCGGAACAAAATGTCCTTTGCCAGACTTTTGCAAATTTGCCAACCAGTCAAGCGATTCCAATCCGACATCTATCATTTCCTTATTCGACATTGAACTACCGCATAATAACAATGCATGCGGTATTACGGCATTACAGTATGAAAGTTCTTTTTCGAACCAACACCATTCATCCGAACGATTACTTTTATATAATCTCATAAGTTGCGCTGCTAATTCATTCCGTACTTGACCGGATCTACTGTCACCGGCAAATTTTTGTGAATATTCATTTATACCGATGAGAGCGAATGCCCATGCACGCGGACTGGAGGTTGACAGAATAGCAGGTAAGGTTTGCTCGAATAGCCACGCTGCCATTCCATGCTGCGCCGGTGTGTTGCTTCGATTTAATACTGTTCCCAATGCACACAAAGCGCGCCCGTGACTGTCATCAGAACCCTTCTCTTCCAACCAGTTACGCTGGTAATCCATAAAATTCCGGAACCGACCTTTTTCGGAATTGAATGCGAACCCAAGAAATGCAAGGTACCGCGGCGCTAATTTTTCCAACTCTACATTTCCGAATTCATGAAGCAGCGCAGTTACCAATAACGCCCGTGCGTTGTCATCGGTTGTATATCCGTGAGAATAGTTAGGAACCGTGAAAAGTGAATGTTGGAAAATCCCCGTTGAATCAGTCATAAGTTCCAAATGATCTAGTTTTAAAGAGGGGAGTTCGCCTTGGTATTTATCGCGGGCTCTTGCAATAATTCCAGGATGGATAAAATGCCGGCGCTCGATACGCGCTCGCTCAAAGCTTTCCATATATCGCTGCGCCACTTCAGACCAAATCATTTCTCTGCCGAACATATAAGCACGTTTGCGCATTGCATGACGCTCTGCTTCGTTTTCCAAAAGATTTATAACTTGATCAGCCATAGCGTCGTTATCTTTAAACGGAACCAAAACCCCTCTATCTTCTGAAAGTAATTCTTGAGCGTACCAGTAAGGAGTTGAAATTATTGCTTTCCCGGCTCCCAATGTATAAGCCAGCGTACCGGAAGTTATTTGTGCCTTGTTGAGATAAGGCGTAATATATATATCCGCAGCGCTGATAAATTCAATTAGTTCTTCGTGACTTACAAACCTGTTATAAAATATTACATTATTTTCCACACCTTTTTGCTGAGCCAGCCATTGTAATGATAAACGGTAAGTTTCACCTTCATGTTTAATTACATTCGGATGTGTTGCCCCAACTACTATATAAACCAAATCAGGATAACGGGCGACAATCCGTGGAAGAGCGGAAATAACGGTTTCGATTCCTTTGCTCGAGGAAAGCAAACCGAAACTTAATAAAACAATTTTCCCTTCTACACCGAATAGATCTTTATTGAAACTTGGATCGACAAAAGGTACATCAGGTATACCGTGGGGAATTAAATCAATTTTATCCGGTGGTATATCATAAACATCGTGAAGAAATTCAGAACCGCGTTCGCTCATTACTACCAAACGATCCGATAAAGCGGCAACTTCTTCCAGTACGTGTTTTTGATCAGCGTCAGGCTCTTTTAATATTGTATGCAGGGTTGTTACAATAGGCATTCGTAATTCCCGCAAGAGTGCTAAAATATAGCTTCCCGCTTTACCGCCGAATATTCCATATTCGAACTGCAGGCATACGAGATCGACATTGTTAAGATTCAAAAAATCCGCTGCTCTTAAGTAAGAATCGATGTCCTTCTCGGTGATTTCAAACCGAACTTTTTCCGGGTAAGAATAACCGGCTGCAATATCATTAATAGGGAGTGCAATACAAGTTGTACCTTTAAATTGCAAATCAATCGCTTCGCATAAATCGGTAGTAAATGTTGCAATGCCGCACTGCCTTGGTAAATAATTCCCAATGAAGGCAATACGGTTAATGGGAGATTTTGTTTTACTAGATTTCAATATTGGTAACCTTCCTTTTCAATAATTATTCCATTGGTTTATGTTCATAAAACTCCATATCATTTTTTTAACAAAGTAATTTGCCGGCTATAATCCATCCGGACTTTAGCTTGTCTAATGCAGACCTCATTTCCCATATTTAAGGGGACTAAAGCCCTTTTTCTTTTCTTGTTTTCATTCTCCGTCGGTTGAAGAGTGTGTAGTATAACTATCAAATATATAAGAACTCATCCCCCTGCCCCTTCTCTTAAAAAGAGAAGGGGTGATTTCGCCCCGTTTTTAAGTCCCTCTCTTTCAAAGAGAGGGATTTTCCCAAAGGGATGCCTGTGGCAAGGGTGAGTTCTCGTTTATAAAATGTAAAAACTCAAGCTCTGCAACATACTCTGAAACCGACGGTAATTTTTCAAAATAAAACTTGTGCAACTAACTCTAAAACCACGTGCTATTCAGACATATACAATAGCCCATTTTAGAAGGCGGTTAACTATAGTTAATCAATAAAATCCGTTTGATATCTTTTTAAAATGAAACCCGTAAATGGTAAACAGAATCGCGAGCGAAAATAACTGCGGTTTACGGAACAGTGTCCACAAAAATAATTTCCAGTAATAAATCCGTTCCTCGCCGATTACACCAAGTTTTACTATTGATCTAAAAAGAGCAAGAATGTAATTCGGGTTAAGATGAAAAACTTTCTTCTTTTTCGGTTCAAAATCTTTTAAAAATGTCATTACGCGTTCATAAAAATATTTAGGTGAATAGATTTTATGTAATACGTTTTTGTAACCGGTGAGAAGTTCATCGGAATCCATCTTTGGAACAAAGTTAATTGAAAAATCAGTGTTGTTTCCTGTAAAATCGCTAAGCATCCTCCCTTCGCTGATCAATCTTTTTTCAAGCTTTGTACCTTTGGGTGCATTTAACAAACCGACCATAGCAGTTACAATTCCGCTTTTTTGTATAAAGTCTGTTAATTGATCAAATATTTTAGGCGGATCATTGTCGAAACCGACTATAAATCCACCCTGAACTTCCAGGCCAAAATCTTGAATTTTCTTTATGCTTGAAATCATATCACGGTTTCTATTTTGAGCCTTATTACATTCAACCAGACTCTCGTCGTTAGGCGATTCTATGCCGACAAATACTGCTTCAAAACCTGCATTTACCATTTGATGCATAAGCACATCGTCATCGGCAAGATTAATTGACGCTTCCGTATTTAGATAAAACGGGTGATTTTTTTCATCCATCCACCCGGCAATTGCCGGAAGAATTTCTTTCTTCAGTTTTACTTTATTGCCGATGAAATTATCGTCAACAAAAAATACGGGACCTTTCCACCCGGTTGAGTACAAAGAATCTAATTCGGCTATTACTTGTTCTTTGGATTTCGTGCGCGGGTTTCTTCCGTACAGAACGGTGATATCACAAAAGTCACAATCATAAGGGCAACCGCGTGAATATTGGAGATTCATGGAAGTATAATTATTAATCGGAACAAGTTCCCAAAGCGGCAGAGGAGTTGAAGTAATCACAGCCCAGTCTTCCGAAGTGTATTTATGTTTTAGCTCCCCGGCTTCGAGGTCAGACAAAAATAACGGAAGAGTTATCTCGGCTTCGTTTAATACAAGGTGGTCTACATTATCATAATATTCAGGACTACTGGTAAACAAGGGACCGCCGGCAACAATTTTTGCATTCAGTTTATTGCATCTTTCAATAACTGTATTTGCCGATTCGGTTTGAATAGACATTGCGCTTATGAAAACGAAATCAGCCCAAATAATATCTTCATCGTTGAGATCGTCCGTATTCATATCGATCAATTTTTTATTCCATCCCTCCGGCAGCATTGCCGCAACTGTCAAAAGTCCCAAGGGTGGAAAGCTTGCCTTTTTCGATACAAATTTTAATGCATGCTTAAAACTCCAAAATGTATCCGGGTACATCGGGTAAACAAGTAGAATGTTCATGATTTTCCTCTTCTTTTTAAAAATTTATACTGCAATCCTTTCGCGGTTCTTGTTCAAGTATGCATTTTGGTCGTGATATAATGCACCTTCAGGAAGATATTCCCATAGTGGACCGAGATCTTCTTTTATCATATTGTAATAGAATTTCGGAAGTTCGTCGGTTTCTTGTTCGAAATAATCCCGGAATTTCTTATTTGAATTAAGCTGTTCGAGTATTAGTTTGTTATATGCGAGTCTTCCGAAACCCTCCGAAGAAACAGCGCGGACAACATTTATCCATCTGGGTATAAAGCCTTTAGTTGCTGCTAAACGCTTCAATATAGAATGCCACGAAAATGTGTGTTCACCTAAACCAATAATATTTGTATATAATTCATGCCATGTATAGTTAGCCGGTTTAACATTCATTGCGTGATTATTATCGAGAAAATGAAATGGAAAAGGTAAAACTCTATTTGCTTCTTGATATTCCAAATTAAGCGGAGCTGCTCTGCCGAATGCAGATAAAAGCGAATAACCGGGGAAGGCACCCGGAGTAAGGTCTATAAATTTCTTTGTAAGCTCGAATGGTTCTTCTCCTATATCCGAATCGAGACCGAGCACAAAGTTGGTTTGAACGTACGGCATATAACGCAGTATCATATTAATCTGTTCGGAAACAAGTTCTACTTTTTTCATCCCCGTATTTTTACCGGTTTTGGATTTGTTGCCGAGATCGAACCATGATTCTATACCCGGCAGCATAGCTCTAAATCCATTTCGTCTTAAGCGTTTAACATGTGGTTCGGTTAAAACCGATAGACTGCTCTCGGCTATAAAATCTATGCTGTCTTCCGGTATTGCTTCTTCGATTGCATTCATATAGTCGTCGAACCGGATACCAAAGTTCGGATCGTGCCATCCAACGAGAGGACGTTTGAACTTTGTAAGCAAAAACGAGAGATCCTCTTTCAAAACATCAAAATCCAAAGGCTTATAAGCGACGGTTGAATCGATACAAAAACTGCAAGTATACGGGCAGCCTAAACTGCCTATCATCGGCACCATCTTAATCCACGGAGCTTTTTGAAGAGTCGGTTCGATAAACTTCCATCGTTCTTTAACACCGGGAAGAAAAAAAGGCTGGTTTTTTGCAGAGAGATGAATTCCTTCCGGGCGATGAGGAGAACAATCCTGCAGTATTTCGGAAATAATTTTTTTATCTGTAAAACCGGTAACATAATCAAAATAGTTAAGGGCATCTTCGGGGTAACATCGTGCGTGGGGTCCTCCCAAAACTGTTACGGCTCCATCCAACCGGAGTATATTACTGAGGGCATAAGCTGTTTGTGCTGCTTCGGTAAAGGCACCAATAAAAACTAAGTCTGCATTCAGCGGCAATTCACCGATTAAATCCTTTTTGCCCGTGTAACAGACATAGGTTACATCATGCCCCTGTTCTTCACACCATACCCCGATAACTTGGGGCATTATGCTGGCAAAGTTTGCATTCATAATTCGTGCCCACAAATTTTCGTTAGGTTTTTTTGATACTAAATCTATAATCCCAATTTTTAATTTTTGTTTCATACATGTACCTGCTTTCATGTTAAGTTTTGAGTTAACTTATAACTCGTTCTTATGCACAAGAATAACCTCTGTCATGTTGAGACCGTCAACCGGCGGGCGAAATATTTCAAAATAATGCTTATTCGAAATTTGGAGATTCTTCTCCATATGAGTCTCGTAGAGTCCGAAAGACGCTTCGGAGTTCGTAGAATCCGTTAGATTCTACGGAATCTAACGATCTGTCGACCTGCAGACACTCCGCTTCGTTCCGCTGCCAATAACAAACTCTGCAAATGCTGAGTTATAACTTTAGCGACGAATTGATAACAATGATTTGATTGTAAGCAATTGTCATTAGGAGAAGATATTAAATTAAAAACAGTAATAAATCGATCGAAAGGATGAAAAAGGGACTAGTTCTTTAGATATGTAAACAGTAGGTCTTATCTATAAGCACGCGGGATAAACAACCAATCATATCAAACTTCCCATGGCAATAATGCCGGCGCAAAATATAAAGATACCGGCGACCCTGTTAACCCATCTCAGCCCCACAAAATCAAGTTTCTTTCTAAAGAGAACAACGGTGGAACTTAAAAGCAGAAACCACAAACCCGATCCTGTAAAAACTCCGGCAACAAGAAGCGCTGAAGAGAATAAAGTAAGCCCTTTCGCCAACCCGAGTGCGGTAAACACAGCGATAAATGCAAAAATAGTTAACGGATTTGTAAGCGTTAGAAAAAAAATCGAAATATAAGATTTTAACTTCCCGCCGCTGATTTGAATTTTCGGATCAGCCGGTTTGGTTCGAAAAGTTCTGAATCCGAGTATAAGGAGAATTACTCCACCGATCAATCGAATCCAAACTCGCTGATCATCAACCGTATCCGAAATAAAAGTTACCCCGAATGCAGCAATAAAGCCATAAAGCAAATCTGCAGTTGCCGCACCAAGTCCTACGATCAGTCCGCGAATCCAGCCTTCGGTAAGTGTTTTCCGTATACAAATTATTCCGATAGGTCCAATTGGTACTGCGGTCAAAAAACCAATAAGCGCTCCTTGAAGAAAAAAAGTAATTTCCATTTTACTATACTTTAATTAGGGCATTATTAAAAACAAACTGTAGTTAAATTCATTGGGATTCGTCACACAGTTCATATTACTGCAAATTTAATAAACTCTTCGCTAAACTCATGAACATTTTGGGAAACCAAAATATGACGTAGCTGCTAACAACTGCTCAACCTGAATTTCAATTCATGCATATAATGATCGCTTAATTTTTTATGACACTAAATCAGTTAACTATATGTATTGCTGCCTTACTTTGATGGGTTGAAAATTTTCAATCAATTTTCTTCCAGCATTGCCATCCGGAGTGTTTTTGCTTGTGTTTTAATCGCCCGAAACGTGCCGGGCGGTAAAATATATCTACTCCATCACTTATTGTTGGGGATGCGTAATCAACCAAATCGGCACAATCACAATGCTCAACTCCTGCCGGGTTAACCCGCCCTTCTCCTCTCAAAGTTTTTAAAGAACTTTCATAAATATTATGGACGGAGTTTAAAAAATCCTGTGCACGATCAACATCATAAACCGCAACACTTACTTCTGTTTGGACTTCATTGGATAACCGTTCAAATGTTTTGTTAGCAAATTTCTTTGCAAAGGTATGTATATCGGTATCGCTTAAATTCAAATCCAACCGCTCCAACAAATTGATATCAAAATAAGATAAGTGAAGATTCTCCGGAGATGCTATTATATATCTAGCATAAGAAGCGAGTGTTCCGATTGTATAAGGCGTACCACCAAAACAAGTCGAGAGAATCACAAGATCAAATCTTGTAGAATCACCTGTGAAATCTTTAAGCCCGTTCGCAAGATTATGAACAGTGAATTCACGGTTGGGATAAGATGCATCATAACCGGTGCCGCCAAGCTCAGGTATTTCATGACCAAAATAGAGAAACATTTTCATCATTTCGTATTGATTACCTGCGTGTAAACTGCAATAGATATCCACCTCAAAGTCAAAGTTTGATTCTTCCTGATCGCGCCAATACTTTTCGTTTGCTATAAGCTGTCCATTCCGGTAATAGTAGAACTCTCCATCTTTAAGAGGAAAAAATAACAAGAAATTTCGCTTGGGTTTTTGATGAAAGATAAAAACCTCGGCATTGAGATTTTGTCCTGCAATCCTTTTTGCCTTTTCTAAAGTTACCTCATCTGCTTTGTATTCATTACCATTCGTATCGTGATAAAAATAACCGCCATCACCATGAATAATGAATACAAGTGAGTAGTCGCTTTTTTCCGTAAGCAGAGCTTCATGCTGAATAGTATAATCAGAGCTGCACGAAGCTATAAAAATTAGGAGCGCCGTATATATTGACTTCTTGAAAGAATTAGAATATTTAACTTTCCTAACAAAACGGGTATTGGAGTATAACATAGAATACCAAGATAGTAAGTTCTCGAAAACCTAGTCTATAATATCAGAACAAGTAAGATAGCAATCAAAACCAACGCAACAAGACTTATAGTTAACGATGCCTGTTCAATATCTTGAACAGCGTAATCGGCAAAATTATTAAGCTGCGAATTTGGTACTCGTTCGAAACCATTTTTGCCGTTAAGCTCGTCTTGTTTTTCTTGTATTGTAGTTTTGAAATTACCTACACCCGTGCTTTCTTCTTCAGAGAGCATTCCCGAATTTTGAATTTTATTCAGTACTTTGAGCATGTTTGTAAATGACTCATTAAGAATTCCGCGCTTTGCGGAAGCATCTTCTGCTGCTTTTACTTCTGTGGCAGTTTTATTAAAGTATTTTTGAAGTTCGCCTTCTCCGCCCGCAATAACAGTGCTTGATAGGACAAACAACATAATAATTAATCCAGATGTTAATCGTGTTTTCATTACTGCTCCTCTTATTTTATTTAGAATTAGGAAATGGAATAACTCAATTAGTTTTCCGGTATTTTTACACTTCATAGAAATCAAAATCCTACACAACATTTATTTATTAAAATATTTCATTGCTTCAGGCATATGCGTTTTTATATCTTCAATTCTCGTTCTATCAGATGGATGAGTACTCAAGAATTCGATTGGTTGTTGTCCCTGTTTCTCGGCTGCCATTCTTTCCCAAAAATCAACCGCAACGTTTGGATTATATCCTGCCATCGCCATAAAGATTAATCCGAGTCTATCAGCCTCACTTTCCTGGGTTCGATTATAAGGGAGGAGAACCCCGACTTGTGCGCCTATACCATATAATCCGAGCAGTAAATCGCTAGTTTGCTGGGGTTGTGAACTCATCGCTTCGGATAAAGCCATTCCGCCTAATTGAGTTAACAAAACATGACTCATTCTTTCACTGCCATGATCGGCAACAGCATGAGCTATTTCGTGTCCCACTACAACTGCAAGACCACTTTCGTCTTGAGTTAACGGAAGAATGCCCGTATAAACAACTACTTTACCACCCGGCATACACCAGGCATTTATATCCGGGCTTTCTATTAAATTGAATTCCCATTCATACCCGGCAAGTCTGTCGGTCAAATTATTAGCTGCAAAATATCTTTGAACGGCATTCTGAACATTTAGACCTACTCGCTTAACCATTCTAGATTCGTTTGTGTTGGAGCTGGTTTTATTAGCATGCATAAATTCATCGTATTGCTGGAAGCTTGCCGCAAGCATTTCGGAACTGGGAATAATATTTAATTGATTTCGACCTGTTATGGCGACCGTACTGCACGATATTAATATAAAAGAGAAAACAAAGAGCGGTAATAAAAAATTAATAATATATTTCATGATTACTTCCCACCTATGTTCATCAATAAATCGGTTGTTTATTTCAATCAATAAAACAGAATGATATTTTCAACGAATATTCCTAAAGTAAAACCCAAATAATCTTTCTATTGATCTTGAAAAAAGTTATAAATAGAGAAGGGGTAATTCAATCGGGCAAAGGGATGAAAAAAGGACTACATCTTTTGGGTTAGGAAATAAAACCCCTTTGCTTGAAGAGAGTGTCGCATAAGTTTTAGCTAAGGTAGCCGAGATGACCATACTTTAAAATTTATAGAAGGTAAAAATAATTCTAACCGGTTACTTAACTTTAACAGAGACTGTAACAACTTTTTCATCGTCGGAAATAAGTTTTACATACTCCGGAATAATAAGACTAAGACTGAAAACTCCGCCCTCACTTATTTCTTTCAGATCAAGCGATTCGGTTTTTAGTTTATCGATCAAACCAATTTTTTCTTCCACAATAAGCACGTTAACTGATTTGGATTCGGTTGTTAATTCGATTAATTTAAGACCACTTTTTAATTTCCCAATTGTTGTAATACTCACAGGTAGAATAGCATGGATTAATTTATAAGTTATGATTTTGAGTGTTTGCGGATTTATTTGTTCAACCAATAAATTTGTACTTCCATTTATATCATCACTTGTAATAACCACTTTCTGTAAACCCGGTTTAACATTAGCCATATCTAAAGAAATAACAATATTTTCACTTTCAGTATCAAAACTTCTTTCCGGTCCGGTAAGATTAACTTCAGCTTTGGATGGACGATTACTGTCCAACAATAATGTATCGGGAATATTACGATACTCAATAGGTACTTCGAAAGTTCTTTGTATTGTCTCAACACGAAATGCAAACAAAAGCCAAAGCAGTATTGCCGTAAACAATGCAAAAACTTTTATACTGAGGTAACCTGTAACAAGATTTCTTTTTTTAACAATGGTTCCAAAATAACCGGTTTGTTTAAAGAAAAGTGTAAGTCTTTCTTTAAGATCAGCTGCTGATTTAACGAGAACGAGTTTACCCTGGCTTGCATTTGTAATTGTACCTCTTTCTTCGGAAACAATAATAACTTCCGAGTCACAAAGTTCGGCTAAACCTAATCCCGCAGTATGCCGTGTTCCACTTTGCCCTACTTCTTGTAAATTCGTTGAAAGGGGCAGGTGAACACCAAACTTGGTAACAATACCATTTTCAATTATTAGTGCACCATCGTGCCCTGGTGTATCGTGATGAAAAATACTAACCAAAAGCGGTAGACTGATCTTGCCGTTTAATTCAATTCCACCCCTTACATGGTTATGAATCGGCTCGCGTCCTTTAATAATAATTAACGCACCAATTTTATCCTTAGCTAATTGTGAAATTGTTTCAACCAACACGTCAATAATTATAGGAGCTTGCTCAAAGACTGCACGGGGATTTTTGAAACTCCATGCGGAAATCTTATCAAACATTCGTCGAAGATCTTGTTGAAAAATTATAACTAACGCAACTAATAATACTGTAAATCCTGCCTGATAGAATATAGATGTAAGATAGAGGTTATATTTTTGAGATAGAATAAAAGTAAGAAGTAACAGGGATATCCCAATAATTATATTTTTGGATGTTTGTTGCCGGAACCACTTGAAAACGAAGTATACAACAATTGTGACTATAGTAATATCAATAAAATCCGTAAACCGAAAATTGATAATAATACTTTCCAAAAATGAAGTTATTGTTTCGAACATTCAGCGTCTCTTTCAGTAAAATATGATTGTTATACTCTTGAATATGAGTAGTTTGGTTTTTATTCCTTTTTTCGATCAAACGTCTCTAAGTGAAAATCAAAATGATTTTTCTACTAAACTTGGAGGAAGTTATATAGAGAGGGTTGTTAAAACAATCGGGCAAAGGTGTGAAAAAGGGACTACATCTTTTGGTGAAAAGCTATTCTCCTTCGGAGTTGATTCAAACTTTGTTTCCGGTAAACTTTTTATCAAAAATGATTCTAAATGTTGATCCTACATTTTTTTCGCTTTCCACTTCAATTTTTGCATGGTTAATTTCACAGTATTTTTGTACCAGAGATAACCCCAGTCCATTTCCTTCAAAACTTCTTGAATAGCCCTGTTCTTCCTGTGTGAAAGGATCAAATAGTTTGGAAAGAAACTCTTCGGCAATTCCTATTCCCGTATCTTTTATCTCAGCAACAATATTACTGTCTATATTATTTGTTATAAGAATTTCTACCCTGCCCTTTTTTGTGTATTTGATCGCATTATCTATCAAGTTCGCAAAAATTTGTGTGGTGCTGTAATCATCTGCAAATATTTCAGGGTCATTTAATTCACAATTATATATCAATTCTAATCCTCGATGATTAGCAGTCAACCGTTGCTCTCGATATATCTTATTAAGGATTTCCGTATCAAGATTAAGTGTAACAAAATTAGGCTGATAAGTGCCTGTTTGCAATTCGGCGGCATTCAGTATCAAATCTATGGTTCTAATAATTCTTTTTGAAGCAAGATTAATACCAGTAAAACAGTCGTCCGTTTCGGAATCTTTTTTGTCACCTATCAAATCATTCAGGTACTCGGTATATCCTAACACTACGTTAATCGGCGTGCGGATTTCGTGTGACATCTGCGCGAGAAATTCCGATTTCATTTTATCGGATTCTTCGGCTTTTTCTTTTGCTTTAATCATTTCGTTTTCAGTATGTTTTCTGTCCGTAATATTCCTGGCAATTCCCATTATACCATATGGTTTTCCATCCCTATCCAACCTGACCGAGGTGGTTTCAATAATTATTTCCCCCCCGTTTTTTGTTCGTATCCTATATTCTTGCAGACCTTGATTTACACCATTTACTACTACGTACTCAATATTTTTAGAAGCTTCCGGTAAATCAACAGGATCTAATACATCAGAATATTTTAATCCTTTAATATCCTCAAGTGTGTAATCTAAAAGATTTAAAGCATGAGCATTTGCTTCGAGAACTTGTCCTTCCAAATCAATAATGTAAATTAGTTCAAGCGAATTATTAAAAATGGTTTTGTATCTTTCTTCGCTTATTAATAATTCCGATTCGGCGCGTTTTTTTTCTGTAATATCACTAGAAATTCCTATGACGCCCAATAACTTTCCATTAGAGTCATTAATTGGTGCATCTGTAACATAAGACGTGAATGAACTTCCATCTTTTCTTTTTACTAAAAACTCTCCCGACCATGAATTGCCGGCTGTTAATTGTTTCATTATCTCTGAGGCTTGTTCTTGGGTTTGTTCGGCAGGTGTTAGATCGATAATATTTTTTCCCATAGCCTCATCAGTAGTCCAACCATAGATACTCTCTGCAGCATTGTTCCAAAAAACAACTTTGCCGGCTAAGTCGGTAGCAATTACAGCTTGACCAACGTTAGATAATAAATCCGCCTGAAATTTAATTTTATTCTGAATCTCAATGCGTTCGCTTATATCTCTGCAACTTGTAAAAATAAATCCGTTTGGCAGCACAACAGCGTTTAAGTCTACTGGAATTAAATTGCCATCTTTTGCTACTAAATCAATCTCGGTTGATGCAAATCCGACATTTAACAGTTGTTTAAATATTAGAAAGTACTCATCAACTTTGTCTTTTGGCGAAATATCAGCAATCGTGAGATGCAACATTTCTTCTTTTGAGTAACCCAGCATTTGAACAGATTTAGTATTTACATATGAATATCTTCCTTGATCATCAGTAATAAATATTGCATCTGCCGAATTCTCCGTAATGATTCGAAATTTTTCTTCACTTTCTTTAATTTGTTTTTCAATTTCCATCCTTTTGAAAGCAATTCCAATTGTTGCGCCGATTTCTTCCATCGTTTGAATCAGCTCTGATGTAAACATTTTGGTACGTTTATCATTTAGTTGAAGTAAACCCATAACTTCTTCGCCGGAATGAAGTGGTATTAAAGCGACTGATTCATACCCTTCCCCGTTACAGCGGTTGCGGGTGCGGAATTGATGATCTTTCTCCGAAGTGGATACAAGAAGCTTTGTTGTAGAATTAGTCCAAAAACTTCTCCCTTTTGTAAAAAACGGATATGACGGATCAGTGCGTTTGGAGATTACATTACTGCACATACATTCCAAAACCGGATTGCCCTTTGTATCGCAAATTACCTTGCCGTCCGAGTCTTTTGAGCAAAGAAATCTTTTCTTCTCAACAAAATCAGCAGGGAACCCTATAGTTTCATAATAAGGATAATCATCACCGTCCTTGAAACGAATACCCGCAGCTTCAATCCCGGTAAATTCTTTTATCTCTTCAAGTATATTTTTGACTAACAGTTTCCAATCATTCGGTCTGTTCAATATTGATAAAATAGATGTTACAAAAGTCCGTCTGTTTTTTGTTTGTATCCGTTCGGTGATGTCTCTAATATTACATTGAATTACTTCATTTCGATTTACCTTATAAACATTACTCACGAACTCAACATTAATGCGGCGCCCATCAGAAGTTTCAAGTGGTAAGTCTTCATAACGTACATATTCTTTTTGCTGGAGTTCTAAAAATTTTTCTTTATTGGCGGCTATGTCATCAAAGAACCCGATTTGCCATAATTCTTTGTCAATAAATTTATCTTTTGAATAAGCGAGCAGCTCACACAAGAAAGGATTAACATCAATAATTTTACCGTTTTCCGCATCAAGGATAAGAATACCGTCTTTTGCCGATTCAAAAAGTCGTCTATAACGTGTTTCTAAAATTGTAAGCGCATCTTCTGTCTGTTTGCGGTTTGTAATATCCTGTGCTATGGTTGCAACAATTTTTTCTTCTTCTTTATCCAGAATATTGGCTGAGTTCCATAAGACAGTCTTGATTCTATTGTCTTTCGTTAAAATATCTATTTCAATAACTTCCGAATTTTCGTCGGTAATATTATTTTTTATTAACTCAATTGTAGACACAATTTTATTTTTGGGAAAAAGAATATCGATTTTTTTATTCTGCATTTCAGCCGCGTTATAACCGCTGAGTTTTTCAAAACCATTGTTAAACCGTTTTATAATAAATGAAGAGTTCCAGATAATGATTGGTGCATGTGCATGATCCAAAAGTATTTTCAGATACTCGTCGGTTAAACGGCTTTTTTCACTTAATGCTTTTTCAACACCTCGCCGTTCAGTGACATCCTCAAATGCAAGTAGAATTATCTTCTCTTTACCAAGGGCTTGTTCAATTTGCCGGGCATTCAAAAGCATGACACGTTTACCGATTGTAGAAAATAAATGTTCAACTTCATAGTTATCAAATTCTGCTTTTTCGGGAAGGATTGTTTCGAGCAATTCTCTAAGTTTAGGAATGTTCCACTGTTGATTCCCAAGATCATAAATAAGAGCTCCGATTGTTTCACCGGGGCTGACTTTGAAGAAATCAAAAAAAGATCTGCTTGCTTTTACTACTCTCAGATCCTCATCTAAAATAAGTAATGGTTCGCGTACAGTGTCTACAATGTTTTCGAAGAAATTATTTTCTACTTTCTCCGGGTTCAAGTCATTTTTTGAAATTGATTTATTAGGCACTGCTATTATATTCTTCTTGTCTTTAGATTTCATGTCCATTCTCTCCTTGCAGAGTAAATGAAAATTTACTGCCGGTATTTTCATCACTCTCTGCCCATATTTTTTCTCTGTGCATATCAATAAAACTGCTAGTCTGCTTAGGCCAAGTTGCTAATATTCGTTATGTTTGTATATGATTGCTCAAGAAAGATATCCAAAAGATTTTCAGGAGTTTCTTCATCAATTCAAGACCGAAGACGATTGTTGGAATTATCTTTTTGA
>JAIOZI010000105.1 GCA_021740785.1 Melioribacteraceae bacterium | reverse complement strand
AAATTGGAGTAAAAGACAGAAAAAACATAGGAGATGCAACAGAATCAAATATAATAAGTATTTGATAAGGGTAGAGGTCCGTTTATGCCATTTTTGAGTCCCTCCTCATATAATTTTTAATTTGCCCCTGAATCGCTGGCGTAGGCGGGGTAACTGGTTTCTAGTCATGGTAATTTGTAGATTATGGCATTAACTATTTGTAAATGGAGAAGATGTGGGAGTTATAAAGGATAAAATCATAAAATTGATTTCCGAAATGCCGGACGATGTCAGCATAGATGATGTTATTGAAAAACTCTACTTTAAAATTCAGGTTGATTCCGGATTAAAAGAATTGGATGAAGGTAAAGGAATTCCGCATAATAAAGTAGAAGAGCGGATGTCGAAATGGCTGGAAAAATAATATGGTCGCCACGGGCTGCCGAGAATCTTGAAGACATACGACACTACATTGCAAAGGACTCGAACTATTATTCCTCACTTGTAGTGAAACGAATTTTAGATTTAGTAGAGAGCATCCCGGAGCAACCACGTTCCGGAAGGATAGTACCTGAATATAATAATGATTCTATTCGCGAAAAATTTTACTCACACTACCGAATTATATATAGGATAAATGAAGAAGTAATTGAGATTGTTGCCATATATCATGGTGCGAGACTGTTGAAGTAAAAAAATAGTCACTGGTTCCTGGTTGCTGCCTGCCCGACCTGTCCACCGCAGCTGCTTTATAACGTAGGTGGGAGCTGTTTCCTAAGCGTTGGCGGGGATTCTGGTTGACTGACTGATGATTTTTGTTTTTACCTGATACTAGAAACCAGTAACTAGAAACGGACTAAAGATTTTGATCATTAAAAAGAGTTAATAATTGTCTAAGCTGTTACAAATATCACATCTCAACAAATCTTTCGACGGTATAACCGCGTTGGATGATTTTTCTTGTGAAGTCGGCGAGAATGAAATACTTGGACTAATCGGTCCTAACGGAGCGGGTAAATCTACTTTGTTTAATGTTGTTACTGGCTTTTTAAACCCGGAAAACGGAAATGTAAAATTTGACAATAAAGAATTACTGAGTTTACAATCACATTCTATAGTTAATCTCGGTATCTCGCGTACATTTCAAGACTTGCGATTGATACGACAGTTAACAGTTTTGGATAATATGCTCCTTTCCTTTCAAAATAATGTTGGTGAAAATTTGTTAAATGTATTCGGCACACCATCAAAAATTAATTTGTTTGAAAAAGAGAATATAAAACGGTCGTTAGAATTACTTGAATATGCGGGTATTGAAGATAAGAAAAATGATTTGGCAGGCAGCTTGTCATACGGACAACAAAAATTGCTCCGCGTTATGTGCTGCCTTGCTGCAGATCCTAAAATACTATTACTCGATGAACCAATTGCAGGTGTTAACCCTGAGATGCGGAATAAAATTTTGAAAATTATTTCTGAACTGCCAAGCAAAGGAAAGTCCATAGTTTTAATTGATCATGACATGGATTTTATTCGTGGGATATGCAACAGAATTATCTTTATGGATGCGGGAAAGAAAATCAGTGAAGGAACACCGGGGGAAGTGTTAAACAACCCGAGAGTGATAGAAGCATATTTAGAATGATACAAGTTGCTGGATACTAGTTACTTGATGCTGGTAAAAGCATTTAACTAGAAACAAGTAACCAGGAACCAGAGACCGGTCACAAGTAGATGGTTTTGTGCATGACAAAATGCATATGCATACAAACGTGTTAAAAAGGAATAAGGTGCTTAAGAAAGAGAAAAATATGGTGGCTGTTGGCTAGTCACTGGTCGCTGGCATCTTGGTACAGGTAGCAGCTTTAAACCAGAAACCAGTAACTAGAAGCTAGCAACAAGATACCAGAATCCAATAACTAGTAACCCGAAACAAGGACTTATGCTAACGATTGAACAACTAAATACGGGATACGGAAAGAAGCAAATCGTTTACGATGTTTCAATGAATGTAAGCGGCGGTGAGATCGTTTCGATCATTGGTCCGAATGGTGCGGGGAAATCAACAATATTGAAAGCTGTTGCGGGTATAATTAAAACTTGGTCCGGTTCTATTAAACTGGATAGCAAAGAGATTTCAAACAACAGCACACATAAAAATATTTTATCGGGATTGACTTATTCACCGCAGGGCAATATTGTTTTTGATGAATTAAAGGTGATGGAAAATCTTGAACTAGGCGGATTTCATTTAGAAAAGAAGAAACTGCTAGAGCGAATCGATTTGGTACTTGAAATATATCCTATTTTGAAAAAGAGATTAAATCAAATTGCGGGAACATTAAGCGGCGGCGAACAGCAAATGCTTGCTTTATCGAGAGCGCTAATCCCCGAACCTAAACTGCTTTTGCTCGATGAGCCTTCCCTTGGATTAGCTCCCAATTTGGTTGAAGAAATTTTTCAAAAGTTAAAAGAGATTAACGAAGAGTTTTCGTTACCAATGTTTATCGTTGAACAAAAAGTAAAAGAGATATTAAAAATCAGCGATAGAGTTTATTCAATTAAACTCGGTAAAAATGCATTCGAAGGAAGAGCAGATGAGTTATCTAAAGACAAATTGAAAGAATTGTTTTTGTAATTCCCAAATTATTTTGTGCATCAATCAAATTTATCCTTATATTTAAGTCCAACCTTATTCTCTCTTTTTTCAGAAAAAAATATCTGCGATGAAAAACAAACTCAAACTAATTTTAGAGGATGGATCGATATACACCGGTTACGGCTTCGGTCACGACGCACCGGCTGAAGGTGAGGTAGTCTTCAATACCGGGATGGTCGGTTATCCCGAGACATTAACCGATCCTTCTTACTGCGGACAAATTCTCGTATTCACCTACCCGCTGATCGGTAATTACGGTGTACCGCCGAAAACAATTGAAAGCAATTTACTCACACGATTCGAATCCGACAGGATTCAAGTCAACGGGTTAATTGTTTCGGATTATTCACACGAATACTCACATTGGGAAGCCGAACGCTCACTGGATGAGTGGATGAAGGAAGAAAAAATTCCCGGTATATACGGATTGGATACACGCGCAATTACTCGTAAACTCCGCGAGAAAGGAACGATGCTCGGCAGAATAGTTTATGATAATGATTCGATTGAGCTTGATTCTATTACCGATCCTAATGATAGGAATCTCGCTGCAGAGGTATGTATTAAGGAAAATACATTTTATCAAAAGGGAGAAAAGAAAATAATTCTCGTCGATTGCGGGGTGAAGAACAACATCATCAGAGCTTTCCTCGGCAGAAACATCAGCGTTCTGCGCGTACCTCATGATTTCGACGTATTAAGTGTTGACTGCGACGGCATTGTATTATCTAACGGTCCCGGCGATCCCAAATCATGCACAATTACAATTGAAAATACAAAACGCGCGATGTCGGAAAACATCCCGATACTCGGCATCTGCCTGGGAAGTCAAATCCTGGCATTGGCAAGCGGTGCGGATACATATAAATTAAAATACGGACACCGGAGCCACAACCAGCCGGTAAATGAAGCCGGAACAAGAAGATGTTACATCACATCACAAAATCACGGTTATGCAATTGATTCCGAAACACTTTCCGAAGACTGGCGCGAATGGTTTACAAACGATAATGACGGAACTAATGAAGGAATAATTCATATTTCAAAACCGTTCTTCGGTGCACAGTTTCACCCGGAAGCATCTCCGGGTCCCGACGACACGGAATTTATTTTCGACATGTTTGTGAGGGCGCTGAAATGATAAAAAAAGGTAAACCGAAAAAGGTATTGATTTTAGGCTCGGGCGCATTACAGATTGGTCAAGCCGGTGAGTTCGATTATTCAGGCAGCCAGGCAATTAAAGCTCTAAAAGAAGACGGAATCAAAACCGTACTGATTAATCCAAACATTGCGACTATTCAAACATCGGAACAACTGGCTGATCAAGTCTATTTTTTACCGATAAGATCGGAGTTTGTTGAAAAGGTAATCGAAAAGGAAAAACCTGACGGCATACTGCTTGGTTTCGGGGGTCAAACGGCGCTTAACACCGGCGTTGAACTTTACGATAAAAAGATT
The DNA here is from genome assembly GCA_021740785.1 of Melioribacteraceae bacterium. GTDB lineage: Bacteria > Bacteroidota > Ignavibacteria > Ignavibacteriales > Melioribacteraceae > JAIOZI01. The sequence goes on along the minus strand of JAIOZI010000105.1, from coordinate 5,364 downwards.
TTCGAAAAACATAATGTGAAAGTTTTGGGAACGACTGTCGATACAATCAAAGATACAGAAGACAGGTTTTTATTTGCCGAACGCGTGAGAGTAGCTGGATTGAAATCAGCAATTAGCAAAACCGTCCACACAGTGGATGAAGCAATTGAGGCGGCAAATGAAATCGGTTTTCCCGTGATGGTCAGAATTGCTTATGCATTGGGCGGACTCGGTTCCGGGATTGTTGAAAACGAAGAGGAGCTTAAAGATAAAACCCGCCGCGCTTTTTCTTTTACGAATCAGATTCTTATTGAAGAATCTCTCTACGGATGGAAAGAAGTTGAGTATGAAATTGTTCGCGACAAATACAACAATTGTATAACCGTCTGCAATATGGAAAATGTCGACCCGATGGGAATTCACACGGGCGACAGCGTTGTTGTTGCGCCTGTGCAGACGCTTTCGGCATCGGAGAATTTTAAGCTTCGTTCCATCGGAATAAAATTGATCCGGCATCTTGGAATTATAGGCGAGTGTAATATTCAATATGCACTTTCTCCTACTGAAGATGATTACAGGATAATTGAAGTCAATGCGCGCTTGAGCAGAAGTTCGGCGCTTGCATCGAAAGCTACGGGTTATCCGCTTGCATTTGTCGCCACTAAACTCGCGCTTGATTATAATCTTAATGAAATTGAAAATATTATTACAAAGGAAACTTCTTCATGTTTTGAACCCGCGCTGGATTACATCGTTTTAAAATTTCCTAGATGGGATTTGCAAAAATTCAGACAAGTCTCAACTGAACTGGGATCCGAGATGAAGTCAGTCGGTGAAGTTATGGCAATCGGACGAACATTTGAGGAAGTTCTGCAGAAAGCAATACGCATGCTTGATATCAATATGAATGGTTTTACCGCTAATGATGAACTTGAATCGCCGAACCTTGAGGAAAGCATTGCAAAACCGACTGATAAAAGAATTTTCTTTTTATCTAAAGCTTTTGTGAAAGGTTATTCAATAGAAAAAATTCATCAGCTTTCAAAGATTGATAAATGGTTCCTTTACAAAATGAAAAACATTGTTGATCAAATGAAAGCAGTTGAAGGAAAAATTTTAAAAGATATTGATTTCGAAACGCTTCTCTCGTTAAAACGTTCCGGGTATTCCGATAAACAGATTTCACTTCTGACCAATTCAAAAGAATATGAAGTTCGTGCGAAACGAAAAGAATTGAATATCATTCCCTGTGTTAAACAGATCGATACGCTGGCAGCCGAATACCCCGCTCAAACAAACTACCTTTACATGACATACAACGGTGAAATTGATGATATTGAAACCGGTGAGGATAACCAGGTAATGGTACTCGGCGGGGGCGCATACCGTATCGGTTCATCGGTTGAGTTTGACTGGTGCTGTGTTAATGCCGCACAGACATTAGAGCATCACGGATACAAATCAATTATGGTTAACTACAATCCCGAAACCGTTAGTACGGATCACGATACATGTTACAAACTGTACTTCGAAGAAATGTCGCTCGAAAGAGTTTTAGATATTTACGAAAGAGAATTTCCGCAGGGTGTTGTTGTATCAATGGGCGGACAAATTCCGAATAATCTTGCTGTAAAATTGCATAAACTCGGTGTGAAAATTTTAGGTACGTCACCAGAGCAGATTGACAATGCGGAAAACCGTCATAAGTTTTCACGAATTTTAGATGAGTATGAAATAGATCAGCCGGAGTGGGAAGAGTTGACGGATTTGAAATCGGCAAAGGAATTCTGCATGCGTGTTACATATCCCGTTTTGATAAGACCAAGTTATGTGTTGAGCGGCGCTGCGATGAGTATTGTGCTAAATGAAGATGAACTCGAAAATTATCTCATCAAAGCTTCGGATATCAGCAAAGAACACCCTGTTGTGATAAGCAAGTTTATTACAGATGCGCGTGAAATTGAAGTGGATGCAGTTTCGGATAGAGGTGAACTTTTCTGTTACGCAATATCCGAACATGTGGAAAATGCGGGAGTTCATTCGGGCGATGCTACAATTGTATTTCCGCCGCAGCGTACTTATTTGGAAACCATGCGTCGTGTAAAGTTAATCACAAAACAGATTGCAAAGGCGCTTGAGATTACCGGTCCGTTCAATATTCAATTTATCGCAAAAGATAATGATGTAAAAGTGATCGAATGCAATTTACGGGCATCGAGAAGTTTTCCGTTTGTATCAAAAGTTTTGAAAATAAATTTTATAGATATCGCAACCACACTTATGATTGATGAGAAACCGCCGGTATTCAGCAAGTCTTCTTTCGATCTCGATTATGTCGGTGTTAAGGCGTCCCAGTTTTCGTTTACGCGCTTAAAGGGTTCCGATCCTGTGACCGGTGTTGAAATGTCATCAACAGGTGAAGTTGCCTGTTTAGGAGATGATTTTAACGAAGCATTTTTGAAGAGTGTATTATCAACAGGATTCAGAGTACCGAAGAAAGGCGTTTTATTATCAACAGGATCACCGAAAGAGAAGGCAGAAATTCTTGACGATCTGCGAAAACTTCAGAAGAGAGGGATCTATTTTTACGGTACAAAAGGTACTGCGGATTTTTATAATCAATACGGATTAAATGTGGAAATATTAAAACGTCCTTTTGATAAATCCGAACCGAGCATATTAAGTTATTTGTCGGATGGAAAAATTGATATGGTGATTAATATTCCCAAAACCGCAGAGAAAGTTGAATTGGATAGCGATTATATTATCCGCCGCAGAGCAGTTGATCTGAACATTCCGCTCATAACAAATATTCAAATTGCGAAGCGGTTCATGAAATCACTTGAACATTTCAGCGAAGAAACACTTGAGATAAAAAGCTGGGGTGAGTATAATTGAGTTAACCCAAAAAATTCATTGGGAATGAATTAATTAACGTATGGCTGGTTTAACCCCGATAATTTGTAAGAAAAACATGTTACTCAAATAACGAATTCCGAATTTTTTATGACTAGGTATTTGATCTTTATTATCATACAAATTGTGATTTCCCAATGGAAAATCCGGGTTAAAAATAAGGATTAAAATTTCAGCCGCTATTCTGATTTGAAGAAGAAATTAGATTAGCTATTATGTCAGACTTAATTCTTTATATAATTTGACTTATCTTTTATCTAAACGTGAAAAATAGATAAATCCATCACACCGCCTTTTCTCGATGGTTGAAATGATTATGAAACTCCGCAGCGTTTATCACAAGTTCGGACGATTTTTTGATTTTCATTTTACTCATAATATTTGATCTATGGAAATCTACAGTTCGTTTACTTATAAAAAGCTTTTCGGCAATTTCAATACTAGTGTAACCTTCACCTATATAAAACAAAACTTCTTTCTCGCGATCTGTCAGGAGGTTTATACCGTCCTTTGAATTGTCCGTTGCCACTGCATGAAATTTATTTAATATTTTACTTAGTTCGTTGTCGTCATATTTGCCGAAATAAGTATACCCTTTTAATACAGTATCTATTGCATATAACAACTCGCCTTTCATTGCAGATTTACTTACTAAACCATGACCGCCTGCTTTTAAAATTGCATATATATATTCTTCCCCCACAAATTGGGAAAGGAATAAAAGTCTTGCTACAGTATGTGAATTAATTATTTCCTTCGCAGCATTTATTCCATTTTTTACCGGCATTTCAATATCGATTAGTGCAAGCTCCGGCTGAAGCCTTTTATATTCCTTCACAAGGTCGCTACCATTGCTAACTTCGGATACTACGTAGATTTCTTTCTCTTTATTGAGCATGTTTGCAATCGCCTCCCTAACCAGATGATGATCATCGGCTAAAATAATTCTTTTCATCTGCCCCTCTTGATTGTTAATAATATTGTTGTTCCGTCATTCTCTTCGGTTTCTATTATTAAATTTCCCCCAATTGCTTTTGCCCTGCTCTGCATTTCCAATAATCCAAATCCGTTGTTAATTGATTCTAGTTTTTTGTTTAGATCAAAACCGCACCCGTTATCATGAACTACAACCATTCTGGCTTCTGCAGAATTTAATATCTCAATGTTAACAGCTTCTGCTCCCGAATGTTTTACAACGTTCGATAAAGCTTCTTCAACTATTCTATAGATTTCGAGTTCCTTCCATTTTTCGAATTTTACCGATTCGCCAATAATGCACAATTCACCCTCAAATGAATTCTTATTTTTTAATTTATTGAATAATGTTGAAATTGCAAGACCAGCTCCATCAATTTCAATCGTCTTAGGTAACAATATATTGCAGTAATCCTTAACCTCATCACGGATCGAATTTATATTATCATACAATTTATCCAGTTCTTGTGTTTGCTTGTAATTGTTCATTTCATCCAGGCGCTGAAGCTCAAGTTTTAGATATGCAAGGTTTTGTGCAACTGTCCCATGTAGGTTGCCTGCAATATATTCCCGGATAATTTCATTTTTTTTATTCTGTCGATTAAATGCACCCAGCCATTTTTTCTCGTGATCTAATAATAAATCACAGTTGAATATCTCAACGACTACAAATGGATATGACTCAATCCCACGTGTAACAGCTAAATATATTTTTTCATTAATATATAATTGGGATGTAAAACAAGAATTATTTTCAAAAACCTCTGATATAGATCGTTCCGAGTCAAAAATATTTGAAATAATGGTTCCGGCAGTAACATCATTTTTCAAGAGGAAAGATTCGGCTGCAGAATTAGAGTATAATAACTCCGGTGCAGCATTAAAAATAAACAACGGACCTGAATTTTTTGAAAACAGGTCTAAAATAAAATGAGCATACTTATCTTTCATCCTATAAAGCTGATTCCTGATCCCCCAGGTTTAAAAAGATTTATTACGCCTTTTGAACGTTGATAAATTCAAAGTAATAAAGCACACATTCGGTAACACCTAATTTATAAAATTATTTCACAAAAAATCACGTCAAAAATTCGGAACGATTCAATTCTTTTTTTGAATTTTAAGTTCCCCGACCTACGAAAGAAAACCGCGATTCCAATTAACAATACTGTTAGAACTACCGGGTTTTGGGATGATTTTAAATTGGTGAGCAGCATACAGATCTGAAAAACAAAGAAATCGGTAGAAAAACTTTGTTTTTTAAAAGTAACGGCAAATAAAAAAAACTGGTATTTGTACTGATGTGTAAACCTTGAAATCATTTTATCTTATTACCGGGAATCAGATCAATATAATAAACTGCTAGTCTGCTTTAGTCAAGTGATTTTTGTAATTCATTCAATGGTTTTGGCGAAGTTACAACAGACTGCTGTATCAGTCTGTAAAACAGCTTTCCTCTATAGGTTGATAACTTTCTGTTAAAACGAAAGGCAA
>JAIOZI010000035.1 GCA_021740785.1 Melioribacteraceae bacterium | reverse complement strand
GAGAAACAAGTACCGTACCTCACTACAATCACGAAACAGCATCACCAACAACGTTTTTGGAGCATAATCGCATTGTTTGGCAGCCACCTTCCTCGATTTTCACTGGTTTTTTGCTGCTAATGGCCAAGTTGGGTTAAAAGATATAGCTCATCTTTTCAAAAGATGGCAATAAACATAATTAGAACAAAATTGTTGTTGATTGCAAAAGCAAATATGTAATTTCTCGCTTTTTTTCAACGACATCCACTTTTAGCTAAGTTATTGTTTTATACGGTAATTTTACTACTCCTTTCGGTATTGAAGGTATTATTCAATCGGTAATTCCTTTGTATATGTTAAGAAAATTTGTTTTTCTGTCGCAAAGTTGTTCTTTTATGTTGCCGAAAATACTACTGTAGGGTATACTAAAATCAATTTTAAATCCGTAGCGTCTATTGATTATTCTCTCAAATCGATTCTGTCCTACATTATCAATTTTGATTTTGCATTTAATTAAAAACATTGTATTTTTGTTGAAATTTTTTTTGGAAGAAATGTACAAAACTACTTCGGCAATATTACATCATCATCATAATTCACTATATGGGTGCGCCGGAGCGATATAACTAGAAATACATATTTTTGATTTTAAACCCCGGCGAATTCGTCGGGGTTTTTTGTTTTAAAGGAGTTGAAATGAACGGACACTTGAAAATTGCTGTGCAGAAAAAGGGGAGACTCGCGGACAAGTCTCTCGAATTATTAAAACGCTGCGGTCTGGAGATAGAGAATTATAACGAAAGATTATTTGTCTCTGCAAGAAACTTTGATCTTGATATTTTATTCCTTCGCGATGATGATATACCGGAATATGTTCAAGACGGAGTTGCGGATATCGGAATTGTGGGAGAAAATGTTGTGAGGGAAAAGAGAAGTAATTTATCGATCGAAAGAAAATTGGGTTTCAGTAAATGCAGGTTGATGCTGGCATCACCTGAAAATATTCAGCTTGATGCATTGAAAGAATTAAGCGGTAAATCAATTGCAACATCGCACCCGAATATTTTATCTGAGTTTCTCGATGAGAATAAAATATCAGCAAAGGTAATTCAAATCAGCGGATCTGTTGAGATAGCTCCCTCAGTAGGAATTGCTGACTTCATTTGCGATTTGGTTTCAACCGGCAACACACTGAAATTTAACAAATTGAAACAGCGGTGGTGCATTTTTGAATCCGAAGCGGTATTGATAAAAAATAATTCACTAAATAATTCGAAATCGGATTTGTATAATAATTTGCTAAAACGAATTGATTCATCACTCACCGCAAGAAAGTCGAAATATATAATGATGAACATCCCGAAAGAATCACTTGAATCGGTAACAAAAATAATCCCGTCGTTAAAGAGTCCGACCGTTTTACCTCTCGCGGATGAAACTTCACTTGCGGTACATGCAGTAATTCCGACTGACAAATTTTGGGAGATTATTGACGAGTTAAAAATGAATGGAGCATCGGGAATTCTTTCATTACCAATTGAGAATATGATATCATGAAAAAATATATCTATAAAAATATGAGCAAATCTGAGAAATCAAATCTTATAAAAAGAAATGCGCTTCAGGACGAATCAGTAACTTCTTCTACAAAAGTGATTGTTAACGATGTAAAGCAAAATGGCTTGAAAGCAGCTTTGAAGTATGCACGGAAGTTTGATGCGTTAACAGAAGAAAATATTTTATTAACAAAAGATGATCTTGCAAAGGCGGATGAGTTAATAGATGAGAAAGTTAAAAGGGCAATTGATAAAGCGGCGGTGAATATACAAAAATTTCACGAGCTGCAATTTCCAAAAAATTATTCAGTGGAAACAATTCCGGGAGTAATTTGCAGCAGAGAATTCAGAGCGATTGAAAATGTAGGATTGTATGTACCGGGAGGTACGGCAGTTCTGCCTTCAACAATGCTGATGCTTGGAATTCCGGCATCCATTGCCGGATGCAGAAGAAAAGTAGTTTGCTCGCCATCTTCGTCCAGAGATGTAAATCCGGCGTTACTTTATGCGGCTCATATATGCAATGTGGATGAGTTTTATATTTTGGGTGGCGCGCAGGCAATTGCACTGATGGCTTATGGTTCGGGTGAATTCGAAAAAGTTGATAAAATATTTGGTCCCGGTAATCAATTTGTAACAAATGCGAAGATGATTGTAAGTCAAGACCCTGACGGCTGCAGTATTGATATGCCCGCGGGTCCAAGCGAAGTATTGATCATTGCAGATGACAGTGCAGACTCAGCATTCGTTGCTGCAGATATGCTGTCTCAACTCGAACACGGAAATGATTCTCAAGCAATTCTAGTTACAAATTCTTCTAATTTAATTGTGAATGTAGAGAGAGATTTACTTAAGCAGACGGACAAACTCGAGCGAAAGGAATTTATTAAATCATCCGTTAAGAATTCTTTTATTCTCCTAGTTGATGATCTAAATGAAGCATTTGAATTCAGCAATAATTTTGCGCCCGAGCATTTGATATTAAACATTGAGCAAGCTGATAAATATTCTGATAAAGTTATAAATGCAGGTTCTGTCTTTCTCGGAAAATATTCACCGGAAAGTGCGGGAGATTATGCATCCGGAACAAATCACTCACTTCCAACTTATGGATTTGCAAAATCTATTGGTGGGGTAACTGTTGAATCATTCATGAAAAGTATTTCGTTTCAAGAGCTAACGAAGGAGGGATTGAGTAATATTGCCGATTCGGTTATCACTCTTGCCGAGACAGAGAAACTGCAGGCTCATGCCGCAGCCGTAAAGGTGAGACTATGAATTTGGAAAAATTAGTAAGAGAAAATATACTAAAATTAAAACCGTATTCGTCGGCACGAAGTAAATATCAAAGCGGAATTTTACTGGATGCAAATGAAAACAGCATTGGCTCTGTTTTACTTGACTATGAGGAGTTGCAGCTTAACCGTTACCCGGATCCGTTTCAGCTTTCAATTAGAAAATCATTGGGAAACTATTTGAGTGTTGACATCAAAAAGATATTTTTCGGTGTAGGTTCCGATGAAATTATCGATCTCCTGATACGAATATTTTGTAATCCCGGAATTGATAATGTAATAATCCCGCAACCCACTTACGGTATGTATGAGGTTCAATCCGACATAAATAATATTTCCGTTAGAAAGGTACTGCTTACAAACGATTTCCAAATTGATACCGAATCAATATTTGCACAAATAGATGATTCAACTAAAATGATATTTCTCTGTTCACCGAATAATCCGACTGGAAACATTCTTGATCGAGAAGATATTGTTAAGCTTGCCGGTAATTTTGAAGGGATTATTGTTATCGATGAAGCATATATTGATTTTGCCGCTGATAAATCTTCGATTGATATCGTTGAGAATTTTCCGAATTTAATTCTTCTAAGAACATTCTCAAAAGCTTGGGGCTTAGCCGGTATTCGTGCAGGTTATTGTATTGCGAACGAGTTTATTATAGATATCCTATTCAAAGTAAAAGCGCCTTATTCAATAAATAAACTTACGATGGATGCTATTAATACTGCAATTCAAAAAGCACAAGTGAAGGATGATTTTGTTAATTCAATTATTGCAGAGAGAGAAAAATTAGTTATGCGGTTAAATCAATTTGAATATGTACAAGTATTTAATTCGGATGCAAATTTTATTCTATTCAAATGTAGTAACGCTGATGAGGTTTTCACAAAGCTTACGGCACGGAATATTATTATAAGAAATAGAAGTACTCAACCGATGCTGGCTGAATGCCTGCGTGTTTCGGTCGGGACTGAAAAGGAGAACGAATTATTCATCGAAGCGCTTGAGGAGATATTGTGAAAAAAATATTTATTGATGAATCACTAGTGAATTTTAAAAATGATTGTTCTTTCGGATTGATAAGTGGACTCAAAAGATTATATCTTAGTGATTTTGATTTATATTCGAATAACACGAATCCTCTTATTAATGAGATTTTAAAATCGGAGGGAATCAAATTACAGAATGCCGCTTTAAATATTTCCGAAGGATTAATTGTTACGCAAAAGAATGATAAAGTTCATATCGATAATGATAAGCAGTATAATAATTTTAATGAATTTGTTGATGAATTGATTAGTTTAGATCGAACGTCAAGAGTCGAAAGAAAAACTAAAGAGACAGAAATAAAACTCGAAATGAATATTGACGGAAGCGGTATATTTGGTGGTGATACCGGAATAGGATTTTTTAATCACATGCTGGAACAGATATCCCGGCACGGAAATATTGATTTAAAATTGGAAGTTAATGGTGACCTAAATGTGGATGAACATCATACGGTTGAGGATGTTGGATTGGTTTTCGGTGAGTGTTTGAATAAAACGTTAGGAAGCAAATCCGGGATAAAACGTTTCGGGTTTATGCTTCCGATGGACGATTCGATTGCAAGCTGCGCTGTTGACTTAGGCGGCAGACCGTTCTTGAATTTTAATTGTAAGTTTAACAGGGAAACGGTTGGTGATTTCCCGACAGAATTGACGGAAGAATTTTTTAAGTCGGTTTCGCAAAGTTTAGGCGCAAACATATTTATAAAAGCTGAAGGGAAAAATGATCATCATAAAATCGAATCAATTTTTAAGGCTTTTGCAAAAGCAATCAATGAAGCCTTGAGAATTGATGAGAGAGCAAAAGGTAATTTGCCAACCACAAAGGGAGCGCTATGATTGCTATAATTGATTACGGTGCCGGTAATACTGCTTCGGTTGCAAATGCAATTGAAGAAATAGGAGAAAAGTTTGAGATTACAAACAGAGAGGGTAAAATTTGCAAAGCCGATAAAATAATATTTCCCGGTGTTGGTGAAGCTTCTTCGGCAGTAAGAAAACTTCACATGCTTAATCTTATAAACCTGCTGCGGATTCTTAACCGTCCGTTACTCGGGATTTGTCTGGGGATGCAAATATTCTGTAATAGGTTAATCGAAGGGAATGTTTCGGGATTGGGAATAATTGATATCGACACAGAGAAATTTAAAAGTGCAAATGTAAAAGTACCGCAGATGGGTTGGAATAGAGTTCAAGTCGAAAGGGAGAATCCTTTGTTTTCGGGTATTGAATCGGGTGAATATTTTTATTTTGCTAATTCCTTTTATGTGCCGTTAAACAAATATACAATCGCAACGAGTGAATATGATGTGAATTTTAGTTCAGCCGTAAATAAAAATAATTTCTTCGGGGTTCAATTTCATCCTGAAAAATCTGGTAAAAACGGCATTCTATTGCTGAGGAATTTTATAGAAAGATGTTGATCATCCCTGCTATTGACATAATTGATAATAAAGTAGTAAGACTTTCCGAAGGGGATTACGATTCCAAATTATTTTATAAGTTCTCTCCGCTTCAACAAATTGAGCAGTTTTATGATTATGGTTTCAGGCACATACACATTATTGATTTAATTGCCTCGAAGGATGATTCAATTTCAACGCTTGAATTACTTACGGAAATAAAAAATACTTTTAACATATCAATTCAGTTTGGCGGAGGTATAAGAGATATCAAAGATATTGAACAGCTCGTTAAGATTGGTGTTGAAAAACTTATAGTCGGATCATTATCGATAACCGATAAAAACCTGTTTGAACAGTGTGTCCAAATAACCGGGTCTGATCAACTCATAGTTGCAGTCGATTCAAAAGATGAGACCGTTCGAATAAAGGGTTGGAAAGTCGATACCGGAATTTCTATTTATAATCATATTGAATATTGTCAATCTCTAGGACTTAATAATTTCCTATGTACTGATATAAGTAAAGACGGCATGCTGGGCGGAACTAATACTAAATTATACAAAACGATAATGCAAAAATTCCCGGACATAAATTTGACAGCTTCCGGCGGTGTTTCATCAATTAATGATTTGATCGAACTCAGTAATATGAACATCCATTCAGTTGTTGTTGGAAAAGCAATTTATGAGAATAAAATATCACTTGAGGAGATAAAAAATTTTGCTGGCTAAAAGAATAATCCCATGTTTGGATGTGAAAGACGGAAGGGTCGTGAAAGGAATTAATTTCATTAATCTGAAAGATGCCGGTTCAGCAATTGAACTTGCCGAAAGATACTCGGACGAAGGTGCGGATGAGCTTGTATTTCTCGATATCACAGCAACTCAAGAAAAAAGAAATATTTTGATTGATCTCGTTAAACAAGTTGCAAAAGTGATCAGAATTCCATTTACAGTTGGAGGCGGAATTAAATCCTCTGATGAGATTGATGAAATTCTTAAAGCCGGAGCGGATAAAGTATCATTAAACTCATCGATTGTTAAAACTCCCGGGTTAATTGACGAAGCATCAAAAAGATTCGGAAGCCAGGCAATTGTAGCGGCTATTGATGTTAAGAAATCAGGTGATAATTATAAAGTTTATGTTGAAGGGGGAAGAAAAGAAACTTCCTTAGATGGTTTGAGTTGGTGCATTGAAGTCTGCGAAAGAGGAGCGGGAGAAATATTGCTTACTTGGATGGATAAAGACGGAACTCGTTCAGGTTATGATTTGGAATTTCTAAAAAAATTGGGCGAAGAAGTTACAATCCCAATCATTGCTTCGGGCGGCGCCGGAAACATGATGCATTTCTACGAAGCATTCCATAAAGCTGAAACAGATGCATGTTTAGCCGCCGGGTTGTTTCATTATGGTGAAATGAAAATCGGCGATCTAAAATCATTCTTAATCAATAAGGGGATAGAAATCAGGTTATGATTAATACTGCCGAAATAAATTTTGATAAAATGAATGGATTAGTCCCGGCGATTATTGTTGATTACTCAACCGGGAAAGTGTTGATGCTTGGATTCATGAACAAGGAGGCTTACAACATTACAATTGAGACTAAACACGTTACATTTTTCAGCAGAACAAAAAATGCGTTATGGACAAAGGGAGAGACATCAGGGAATTTTCTAAATTTTGTTGATCTAAAAATTGATTGTGATAATGATTCGTTGTTAATATATGCTTTGCCCGAAGGGAATACATGTCATAAAGATCAATACTCATGTTTTGGCATAAATAGAAGTGAATCCGGATTTTTAAATGAACTTTTTGAGCTGGTTAGAAACAGGAAAATTGAAATGCCGGAAAATTCATACACAACCAAACTCTTTAAAGAAGGGATTGACAGAATTGCTCAAAAAGTTGGTGAGGAAAGTATTGAAACAGTGATTGCATCCAAAAATGATGACAATCTTAGATTAATTGATGAAACTTCTGATTTGATTTTTCATTTGTTTGTACTGCTCGCAGAAAAGAATATTGAATGGAATGAGGTTGTTAATAATTTACTTACTAGACATCAAGATAAGAGAAAACAAAATTGATATTTATTGGTGAGATTGCCGCTTTATCTGCTGCGTTGTTTTGGGCAGCCAATTCCATTGTATTGACCGAAGCAACTATTCGTATTGGATCGGTAGCCGTGAATATTTCACGAATGTTTATGGCTTCGATTCTTCTTTTACTGACAACTCTGTTAGTCGGCGCAAGTTTTGATATTTCCGACCGCCAATTAATTTACCTTGTGATTAGCGGAGTACTGGGATTAATAATCGGTGATACGGCTTTGTTCAAATCATTCCAACTTATCGGTCCGCGGCTTGGTATGCTGCTGATGTCTCTCGCCCCTCCGATTGCTGCACTGCTTGCATTTATCTTTCTCGATGAATACTTATCGGTTTGGGGAGTTGTTGGAATTTTTGTCACGGTTATTGGTGTTTCACTTGTAGTGCTTGAAAGAAACCCGAATCGGAATACCGGTTCACATTTCAATTTTAAGGGAATCGTTTTCGGCATTATAGCAGCAACCGGACAAGCAACCGGACTGATTTTTGCAAAGCAGGCATTTAATGAATCGCCGTTAAATGAATTCACTGTTTCATTTATTAGATTATTCTCAGCAACTGTTCTGATGTACATCATTTTTCGTTCGATGGGGAAATTTAAAAATCCTGTACGAATGTTTAAAAATGATCCGTATGCATTGAAGCATACAATTGCGGCATCAATTTTAGGTCCATATCTCGGAATTACTGCTTCAATGATTGCAATTAACAACACATATGTTGGTATTGCATCTACGCTGATGGCTACAGTTCCTATTGTTATGCTGCCGATGGTAAGATTTTACTATAAAGAAAAACTATCACCAACTGCAATTTTCGGTGCGGTAATCGCAGTTGCCGGTATTTCAATTTTATTCCTGAAGTGATTATTTATCTTGATAAATATTTTTAATGCCCTCTTCATAAACTTTATAGTCTTCTTCACTATAGCAGACAAAAATTATTTTTTCGATTGAGTCATCATTATCTAAAAATTCATTTACCTTCCTTAATGCAATTTTCGATGCTTTATCAATAGGGAAGCGGTAAATCCCCGTGCTTATTGATGGAAAGGCAATAGTTTTAATATTCTTTTCCTTTGCCAACTGGAGCGAATTTACATAGCACTTTGCGAGATCTTCTGTTTCATTTTTATTGCCATCATACCAAACAGGTCCGACTGTATGGATGATATATTTTGCCTCTAAGTTATATCCGTTTGTGATGCGGGCTTCACCGGTGGGACAACCGCCGATACTTCTACACTCATCAATCAATTTTGGTCCGGCTGCCCTGTGAATTGCACCATCAACTCCTCCGCCTCCTAAAAGCGAATTATTTGCTGCATTTACAATCGCTTCGGTTTTACACTCGGTTATGTCACCTTTCACTAGTTCAATTCTGTTATTCATATTTACCTCACTTTTTCAACATTAATAGCGGGTCAAAGCATAACATTATAAAAGCTCAGATGCAAATAAGCGAGGGATTTATTGATTTGTAAACTTTTTTATTAATTCCGAATGTTGTGGAAAGAGTTTTATTAATTCTATTTGCCTGCCGAGCTGAAAGTCATCGAAATCAAAACCCGGGAAAACCGCACAACTAATTAATCCGAAACTGTTCTTGTCTTTTAACTCTGCTGCGAACCAACTGTTTTTATTAATTGTGTACTGAGGAACTTCATCACCGGTAATATTCAACCCGAGATTTATTGTCGATAGCATTCCATCTTCATTAATGATGTAGATTATGATTGGAGAACCTGAATGGAAATACCAAGTTTCATCTGATTTTAATTTGTGGAAACTCGAAAATTGATTGCCTGTCAGCATGAAATAAATTGAAGTCCCGAAATTTCTGCTGCCGCTGTATCTCTCCGGCAATGAGATTTTTGCAATACTTTCATTTGATCGATAAACTTCATTAAAATAACCGCCTTCGGGATGTTCTTTTAATCCAAGTTTTTCAATTAACATTTTAGCTTCTTCATTCATATTAAATACCAAATAAAAATTTTAACGGAATATTAAAACGTTTTGCCCAATCACCTTCTGTGTGTTTCCCTTCTTTTTCAAGGTAGAATTTTATTTTATCTTTTGCGAATCCCATGCCGCGTAATTTTCTGAACATGTTAATGTTATCATGAATCAGTTCTGTTTCTTTGCATCCGCAGTCAACATATAACTTGCAAATATCCGGCTTATCATTTACTTCAACATGGTTAAAAATTTTTTTATCATCAACCCAAAATGAATTTGAAAGGCATGCGGCTTTCCCGAAAACATTTGAATAATTCCAAATCAACTGGAATGAATATAGCCCGCCTAACGATGATCCTGCAACCGCCGTATTTTTTCTATCTTTCTTGGTTCTATAATTTTCATCGATAAATGTTTTGAGTTCATTAATAATAAAGTTGGAATAGAGAATTCCCGGGTGAGTGAAAAGATTATATTCATTCAGCCGATCGCGTGTATTATAAATTCCGACAACAATAATTTCTTCAATCTCTTTGCTGTATATCAATTTTGAAACCGTTTCATCCACCTGCCAATCGACTCCGATAAAAGCAGTTGAGGGGCTGAATAAATTTTGACCGTCATGCATATATAAAACAGGGTAACGCCGCATGCAGTTATAATATGAAGGAGGCAGCCAGACGATTATATCGCGCTCATTTTTAAGAAACCTGCTGTAGAAATCATGAATGTGTTCATGGTTCCCGGCAATTTCATCATGATCATCAACAAGAGGTTTTGATATTTCTTCTCTATTTAAATTCATCAATTTTTATTATCGAAAAAGAGGATGGAAATATAATACTTTCGATTTAATAGTGGTAAGGTTCAAAAAAAAAGGACGCCTTAAAAGCGCCCTTTTTTAATGAATTATTTTTCCGGGTATTGAGGTTTATCCGGAAGCTTATATTTATAATTTTTCAAATCTTCTAAAATTACTTCAATCGCTTTGTTCAACTGTTGATCTATTCCCTGGTATTCTAAAGCCGGATCGTTATCGACAACAATATCAGGCTCAACCCCGTAACCTTCAACAATCCACTCTTTGCCGTCTTTATCAATCAATCCAAACTCGGGAGTATTAAGTGAGCCGCCGTCAACAAACGGAGTTGAACCGGCAATTCCGACAACGCCGCCCCAGCTTCTTTTCCCGATTAATTTACCCATATTATACTGCTTGAACCGGTAAGGGAATATATCTCCGTCCGAAGCTGAAAATTCATCGATCAAACATACTTTCGGTCCCAGTATCAAAGCGCCCGGGTCCGGACTTGTAGGGTTACCGCGCATATTACCAACCATTGCAATCTCACGGTTCAATCTTTCGATCAACATTGACGAAACATTTCCGCCGCCGTTGCCGCGCACGTCTATAATTAAAGCTTCTTTTCTTAACTGCGGATAAAAATGCTTAACGAATTCATTAAGCCCGTTCGCACCCATATCGGGAACGTGAATGTAGCCGACCTTTCCATCGGTGGCTTCGTTTACTTTTTTAATATTATTCTGAACCCAACTGTAATAATAAAGTGGATGTTCGTTACTGATCGGAACAACCAGCACATCACGCGCTCCATCTAAGGATGGATTGGAATTAATTTTCATCGGCACTTGCTCGCCGGCTTTATCGACTAGTTCGGAGTAAATATTTTTAATCTCACTAGTGGCTTTTCCGTTGATTTCAACTATGTAATCTCCCTCTTTTGCATCAACACCGATTTCGGTTAAAGGTGACCGAAGTGAATTACTCCAATTCTGTCCGTCAATAATTTCCTTGATTTGAAAATACCCGGTTTGTGAATCCTTTTCAAATTCAGCGCCTAGCAGACCTGTTCGTATTCTCTCTGGTTTCGGGTAATCTCCGCCGCTTACATAAGCATGACCGACATTCAATTCACTTATCATTTCGCCGATTACATAACTTAAATCAATTCTGTGATTAACATTTTTTAGCAGCGGTTTATACTGTTTTTTCATACCCGCCCAGTTAACACCGTGCATATTCGGTACGTAGAAAAAGTCGCGCATTTGCCGCCATGCCTGCTCAAAAATTTGCGCCCATTCTTGTTTTAGATCGAGATTAACTTTTAAATCCGAGAGGTCAAGTTTATCGCTGATTTCAATCTTTTTTGAAGGGAGATCAATTATTGCGTACGACCTATTCTGTGATACGATCATTTTTTTATTATCGGAAGAAATTTCATAACCGTTGATTTCACCAAGTTCTGTTTCTTTCTGTTTATCCAAATCGTACATCAATAATTTTGTTTTAGAATCTTTCGACCCTCTTCTTTGATAGTAAATTTTATTTTCTACCGAACCAAGATTAAAGTAACTTGATGCATCAATAGGAAGTTTTAAAATTCTGTTCTGAATTCCATCCAAATCAATTACTATATCTTCATCTTCCGGTTTTGAATTTTTATCATCTTTTTTCTCATCATTATCTTTTGAATCTTTTTTCTCATCTTTGATTTCAACTTCATCATTCACCGGTTCGAAAGGGGATTTGGTTTCTTTTGATAATAACGTTAGATAAATTCCGTTCATATCCCGGTAAGCATGGTTCCACTCAGTCCAACTGTAAATAGGATTAAAATCTCTCCCGGAAATAAAAATTAAATATTTACCGTCACTGCTGAAAATTGGACTCCTTGAATCATACCAGCCTTCTGTTATGGGGTACATTTTCTCTTCATCCAAAGAATAGATATATATTTTATCCATGCCGACTTCTTCCGGCAAAGAGAAGGCAAGCCATTTACTGTCTGGTGACCAAGAAGCTCTCAACCCTCTGCCTCTATCATGTTCCAAAACAGTAGTAACGTTTTTTGATTCGATGTTGACATATTTGATTTTGTTTTCTCTATCAGTCCATAAAATCATTTTACTATCCGGTGACCATGCGATACCGTATTTATAAGAACCGCCTTGATCTGTTAACTGAATTTCTTTCCCGCTTCCGTCTTGAGGAATAATATAAATTTCATCTTCCCCGGTTTTATCGGAAACGTAACCGATATATTTTCCATCCGGAGACCATTTTGAATTTCTTTCATGCACACCGGGAGAAGAAGTTAAATTTCTTGTGTATCCTTTTTCTGCCGGTACAGTGAAAACATCACCACGCGCCCCGAATAAAGCTCTCTTGCCATCCGGTGCGATTTCATAGTTTGATAGATTATCATCAACTTGTTCAATTTTAGATCTGCTGATAGCAAAATCCTCGGCGAATTTTACTTCAATTTTTGTCAAAGATTCCGTAGATAAATCAAATTTGTAAATGTAACCTGCATTTTCAAAAACTATTGCATTGTTCCCAAGCGAAGGGAATTTGATGTCAAAATCTGTAAAGTTTGTAAGTTTTCTATTTTCCTTTGAGGTTAGATTATAGACATACAGATTCATTCTAAAATTTTCATCTCTGTCGGAGAGAAAATAGATATTATCTTTATGCCACATCGGAATGATATCTTGTGCGGGGTTATCCGTGATCTGAATAGTTTCTTTCGTATTGAAATCATACACCCAAATATCGTCTGCCATCCCGCCGCGGTAGCGTTTCCAAGTTCTAAATTCTCTGAATATCCTGTTGTAAGCCAGTTTGGAATCGTCTTCAGAATAGGAGCCGAATCCGCCTCTTGGCAGAGGTAATTGATTATGCAGACTTCCGTCAAAAGGCGCTAAAAACAAATGACCTTTAAAACTGTTGAACTCCTTCATACGTGAACGGAAAAGAATATTTTTGTTATCATGCGTCCAGCCCATTACAAGGTTATTTGGTCCCATTCGGTCAGACACATCATCCCGTCCGAGAGTTGCAGTATAAGTTAATCTTTTGGGAACTCCTCCTTGAGATGGCATAACATAAACTTCAGTATTGCCGTCATACTGACCTGTGAATGCAATCCATTTCCCGTCATGTGAAAATCTTGGAAATATTTCAACACCGATATCATTAGTAAGTTTGCGTGCGATCCCGCCCGAGATGGGTACTGTGTAAAGATTTCCAGCATGAGTAAATACAACTTGATTATCATAAATGGTTGGAAATCTTAGTAATCGAGCTTCTTGCTGCGCTGTTGAATTGACTGAAGCAAAAAAAAGCAAAAGTGAAAAAAAGAACAAAATTCTTTTCATGTTTATCCCCGGTTTAGTTTGTGAGTTTAGATAAATTTTTCCAATTCCAGATTTGAGTCGTATGAAAAATTATCATGTGATTTTTCAGTTTGATTCCACTCTTGTTCGAACCATTCTATTGGAATATTATTCATTTCGGCAACGGATTTAAGCCAAACCAACTCTCTTTCATCAATTCCCGGATCCGATAAAATTAAGCGAAAACCGTCTTTGAGAAAAGTCCGTGCGATCGAATCATTACTAAATTTGGGTGGTTCCGGTGAAATATGTTTATTTGAAAGTATATCGCGAATTGCTTCATTGCAAAATTTTGATTCGAATCCTAAAGTATGACCGATTGAAGTCATTAATTTTTTTTCCGGTTCGGTTACAACAGCATCTTTGGCAACCAAAAGTAATAGACCTTTAAAATAATTGCTTCGGTCCAAAATACTCATCTTCATTATAAGCTCCATTATCCCTCATTTTTGAAGTATTCAGTAGATGTTAGACGAAAAATGAAAGATGTTTGTTTCAAAAATTTTAGTAATTGCACTGTAATATACAAATTACTATACCAACCAATTTTGATAAAGAATAAGTTTCATAAATGAAGTGTGTTTCAAAAAAAACTTATTCTCAGAATCGAACACATGATTAAAATCGGAGCTGCATTTACCGGTGATAATCCCGGTTTTAAGCTGGCATTATAATTGACTAATTATCTTAGATGCTTTATTTAAAAGGAAAGGGAAGTAAATGGAATTGGTATCAATAATTGGGTATGCGCTGCTGTATATGTCGGTATTACTTTTTATTATAGTTGTAGTATCATATTCAATTTCAAAATTCAAAAACAGAAAATCTGTGAAGAACTCGAATATCAATAGAACAATGATTGCCGACAGCAATAAAAATATACATAAATCCAGATCGAGTGAAAAAAAGGAAATCAGAAGTAAAAACCCGGTTGTTAAAAGGAAAAATAATCACGCTGAAGTTTATCATATAAATACTGCTAAGACAAAGATAAAAACCGATCTCGGAATAAAAGTTGTAAAGGAATCATCCAAGTCCGAATTGAGAGATAAATCAGAAGTCAGTTTAACAGAAAAGCAGAACATGATTCGCAAATATTATGAAAGGAAACCCCGGTTCACAATTTTAAATAGTGATGTTAATTCGGAAAAGGGTAATAACGAAATTGAACAAAAAGCAAAAGAGGCGGGTTTTTATTATCCAAAGACAGCAGCAAATTAATATTGGGGATTGAACTTCTCCAATTATGCATGTGTTACATCTGAAAAAAGAACGAATTAAAATGATAGAAAAAGAAAAAGTAAATATTGCTCAGGACCTGATTCAAAAAGCCATAACTCTTAATGAAGACGGCAAGATAGATGAGGCAATTGAAAATATGAGAACTTCGATTGAGATTTATCCTACCGCGAGAGCTTATATTTATCTCGGTCGATTATTCGCTATGAAAGGTGAATTTGAAAAAGCGATTACCGAATGTAAATCCGCAATCTACCTTGATGGAAAAAACACCGATGCATATAGTGACATAGGCTCATACAATATTGAACTTAGGAATTATGAGGAATCATTATTCTGGCTGTTCGAAGCATTAGAGGACGAACATTACGCTAAAAGGTTTAGAATTTATTATAGTCTCGGTAAAGCTTTTGAAAAGTTAGGAAGATGGTATGAAGCAATTGAATATTATGACGAGGCGGTTAAGTTAAATCAATCATTTCACCACGCAAGAATAAAACGTATGCGTCTAACAGCACAGCTCAATTAGTTCCTTCATTTTGATCTTTAATTCCACGCCAATTTTATTTGACTTCAACAAAATTATAATTATTATTTAGTTTTTGATTTACAATTGGAGAAATAATATGGCTGTAAAACTCGAACAGATCTCACAGACAAAATTAAAAAATTCACAAGAAGACCTTTGGCGGATATTTAGAATTATGGCTGAATTCGTTGATGGATTCGAATTGATGGGCAATATTCTTCCAAGTATATGTGTATTTGGTTCGGCTAGAACGAAACCCGAACATAAATATTATAAACTCGCTGTTGAAACTACAAGATCGATTGTAAATAAAGGATTCGGCATTATTACAGGGGGCGGACCCGGAATTATGGAGGCTGCAAATAAAGGCGCGTCCGATGCAGAAGGGAGTTCCTGTGGTATAAATATTATTCTGCCTCATGAACAGGGTGCAAATAAATATATTGACCGGGATAAACTTATTAATTTTAGATATTTCTTCGTTCGCAAAACAATGATGTTTAAATACGCTCAGGGATATATTCTGTTACCGGGAGGTTTTGGTACAATTGACGAATTTTTCGAAGTACTTACACTAATTCAAACGGGAAAGACAGCTAAATTTCCTGTAGTGCTTATGGGAAAAGAACATTGGGAAGGATTAATTGATTGGGTAAAGAAAAAGATGCTGGCTGAAGGATATATAAGTCAGGATGATATGAATCTTTTTTCCGTTACTGATGATCCTGAAGAAGCGGCAAATATAATGTATGAATTTCACAAGGGAAAAGAATTTACAACGAATTTTTAGTTGGGACGATTTTATTATCCGGTCGAATTCGTTTTATACGAACCCGACCGGATTTGAATTGTTATATTATGCTTTCATCCTTTTCCCGTGTTCTTCATCTATAAAAAGCCAGCCGACAACTTTACCGATATCAATTTCATCAAATTCGTTCCAGTATTGTTTCGTTCTAACAAAGTGAGAACTGGTATCGCTTTCAGGTATTGCTTCTGAGATATCGACAATCTCTTGCAATCGTTTCTGCCATTTCAACATATTTTTTTCTCTTAAATCTATCCATCCGTCATGAGCCCAAATCTCGATTTTTTCATCAGTAACCTCATATTCATTTTCACCGCGGAACGGGGGAATTTTTATTTTGTTTCCCCTTATTAAAGATTTACCGTCCGGAAGTAAGATCGGCATCCCGATAGAAGTAATTTCATTTCTTAACTGATCATTTGATTTAATTATATCAACAATTTTCGCAGAGAGTTCTTTGTGATCGGCATTGATTATCTCTTTAAATTTCGGATAAACCTTTTTGATGAGATAAATTTCATACAAAAGTTTTGATAGTCTCGGAGGTCCGAGCAGCTCGAATGCAACACTATCTTTATCGTTTAGTTTTTCCAATTGTCTTAATTTAGATACTGCTGAATGCTGAAGGTAACCGGCGCGGTATGTCGGTTCCAATGTTGCGTTGTCTAGCGCGTTGATGATATCATGCCCGGTATTGCCTCCTTTAATTTCGAATATTGCATCTTCTGCAATTTCTTCGGGAGTAACGTATTCCATCTGACCCTGTGTAGTAATTGCTTCAAATTCTCCGCGAGAGAAAGTTCCGTTTTCACCTGTATCAATGAATACGGATTTTAAATTTTCACCGGTTGCGGGAAATTCATTTTCCAATTGAAGTGAAAGGCTGCCTTCCAATTTGGTAGTCTGATCAAAAGGAACTTCATAAAGTTTTATCGGCTGACCGCCTTTTGTTATCTCTCCGAATTCGATTCGCTTCCAAGCAATTGCCGCGGTAGGTTTAATTTCTTTTGTAATTGCTCCTTCCGGAGTTCTACCCATTAGAAAAAGAAGTAGTGTGTGTGCGCCGGCAACGCATGACTTGCTCAGCAATACTCTTGAAGGTTTTTCCTCGCTGTGTGTGTAAGGAATGTTGAGACCCATTCCGCCGGTTCCGCTTGTTCCGATTTTAATATAAATTTTTGTCTTAGCCTTATTCATTGATGCGTACATCAATTGAATATGCCTTATTAATTGCGGGATGTAAAGTGTACAAAGTAATTTCTCTGTTTCTTCAGCCAGATTTTCAACAGTTGGATTGTTGTTAATTGTTTTTTTAATGTTGTGATAGGTTGTGTAAATATCTTGGTATGCAATTCCCGTTGCGGAATTAATACAGTCAACAATTACATCAGGATTGTGTTCAGTTATTAATTTGTAAACGGAAGAATTTTCCAGTATGTCGGGTGTCATTTCATCCATAAAATCATGCATCAGCACTTTTCGCTTATCCGGGTCCTTCAATATTTCGAACCTGTTCTCATCCTTAAATTCGTACCTAACAAAAATATTTCCCCACCACGGTACAAAATAATCATCCGGCATATCGGGGTAATCTTTCTTTAAATTGTTCACCTGTTCTAGAGCTTCTTCTTTTCTTAATGATGAAATAATAATTTGTCTTGGCTCTTCTACCATGAGCTTACGAGTAAGAGCATTACCTACCAAACCCCAACCGCCCATTACCAATACTACTTTTCCTTGAATATCCATAAACTCCTCATCAATTCATTTTTGTTTGAATGTTAAAGTTACATTTTAAGAAATAACGAGGCAAGAGAAATAGGATTCGTCTGTGGTCATCGAATAAATTATTTTAATTAGTCATGTGATTTAACTAAATTTGAGTTTGTACCTATAAAAAGATAGAGCTGATTAAATATGAAAATAAGCGACATACTAAAAGTTGAGAGGATAATTCCAAATCTTGAAAAGATAGATAAAACCGAGATAATTAATGAAATTATTGATCTTTTCGCAGATGACGATAGAGTTTTAGATTTGGAAGTAGTTAGAAATGCTGTTCATGATAGAGAAAAGATTATGTCTACAGGGGTTGGACAGGGATTTGCAATTCCACATGCTAAAACTAACGGCGTAACAGAAATGATTGCCGCATTTGCCAAAACTTCAGAACCTATTGATTTTAATGCTCTTGATCAGAATCCTGTTAATCTCATTTTTCTATTGGTAGGGAAAGAAAATTTAGTGGGTCCCCATATAAAATTATTAAGCAGAATATCAAGAATGATGAACAAAGAGGAATTCCGCAAAAGTTTGTCCGAGGCAAAGTCTTCCGAAGAAATATTATCAATCTTTTCGGAAGAGGAAAATAAACACTTCGAAATTAGGTAGATCAACAGATTCTTAATCTAAGTTACTTCAATACTAATCGAACTCGACTCAAAGGGAAGCCTTGATATTGTTGGCTTCTGTTTACTATAATGTCCCATATCTTTTTATTTGGTAATAAGCAGTTTAGAAAAAACGTGCTACCAAAATGTTACTACATTAATAATGAGTAACAATAAATGTTACTCTTCAGATCAATGGAAGTGTACTAATGGCTGTTAAGGTTATCCAAAAAAAAATCAAGAGAAACGGGAAGCATGTAAAGATCGCTCTCTATTTAAGCTATTTCAAGAAAGGGCATCCAAGAAAATATGAATCATTGGGTTTATATTTCCAGCCCAAGGATCCAGTAAAAGAGCCTAATAGAATTATGGAGTTAGCTCAAAAAATTAGGCTCGATAAAGAATTTCAATGGAGAGAGCTAAACTACAATTATGATCAGATGAAAAGCAGCAAAATTGATTTATTTGAGAATACTTCATGAAATTAATGCATAACGAGAGTTGAATCCGAAGATTGAGTAAATTAATGAGCGATTTTAAATTTGTGGGTTTGAATTCATATTCATATATTTAATAAAAGGAAAAACAAGGAAGGCATTAAATTAATTTTTTATGGAGTAGAATTGTCAATTAAATATACTTTGAGTAAAGGAATATTAGTAGCTATAGAGGGAATCGATGGAGCAGGGAAAACTACACAAGTAAATATGCTTCATCAATATTATAAGAATAAAGGGTTACATGTCGCTAAATTTAAAGAGCCTACAGATGGCAAATATGGACAAATGATTAGGGGGTTAGCCAAAAATGGACGCGATAATATATCACCTGAATATGAGTTAGAATTATTTATCGAGGACAGAAAAGAGGATTGTGAAATTAATATTAAACCTGCATTAGATCAAAAAAAATTAGTTATTATTGATCGCTACTTTATTTCTTCGGTCGCTTACCAGGGCGCCCTAGGTTTAGACCCCAAGTATATACTAAAAGAAAATGAAAAAATTGCAATTATCCCAGATATTGTAATCATTCTTGATTGTGCAGTTAATATTGGACTTAGGAGAATTCAATATTCAAGAGGGGATACACCAAATCATTTTGAAAAAGAAGATGCATTGGAAAAATCAAGACAAATATTTCAGCAATTACAAGCTCCCTATATACAATTAATTGATAGTACTCCAAACGAAGAAGTTGTATTTAGCAATATTAAAAACATTATGAATTCAATAATGTCCCCCTATCTTTTAACTATTCGAGAACAGCAGGATTTATTTGGTTACAATTATACTAGTAAAAAATTTGAAATAAATTCTAACTGATTATGAAGCATGATGTTGAATCAAAATTGGAAGAGTTGAAATTATTTGTCAAAGATAATGAGGCAATTTTTAAAAAATACGAAAAACTAAAAAGTGATATTGATCAGTTGTTATTTAAGAAGTATTGTTTAAAGGAATACAAGACAGAGTGTGATGCATCATTCTGCATATTTTTTAATACCAGTGAATGCAAATATCCACGTGAAATTAACAAAATCAAGGACCTATAATTATTGAAGAGCATCACTACTTAATTTTCTAGCTCTTCATAACTTCTTCAAGTAAAGTGGAAAATATCCGCTAGTTGTAACACGGCCACTCGAGGCATCAAAAATAATACAGTATTGATACTCCACTTCATAATAAAGATTTTCAACTGAATCTTTGACTTCAATGTAGTTGATCTTCATATCATCACGATATTCAATTGTTTTCGAAACTCTCCGGGGCGGCGGCAATTTATAATAGCCTGCCTTTTTATAGGCATCATAAAGGGATTTGTCTACTAATTTGTTGTCATGTAATCTATACTCGTAGCCGTCCGATTTATCATAATCATGTTTAGAGACCCTAATATTATCAATGAAATAGACCGGGTATTTATTAAATGTTGTATCTGCTACCGTCTTATACTCATCCAGTACGGTATAAAATGTATCAGTCTTAAATTCATCGTAATGCCAACTGATATAAATAAGATTACCAATGGTTTTTATTTCGTGTGGTACAATCCAACGATTGGTATCAAGGTTTGTTGTTAGATCATCTTGTCTGATTCTAGAAAGTATTTCATAAGGTATATTATCTAAATCGTAGCGCAATTCATTAGCTCCACGAGTTTGAGAAATTGGTTTCCCAATAATATTCTCGACTTCATTATACGTCATACCGACCTTGATCTCATTAAATTTCAACTTTTGATTACAACCAGAAATAAAAAGAATTGAAATCACAAAAGTAACTAAGAGTATTTTCATATAATTAAATCCCCTTGGATATTTTTTTATCCTCAGATTGTTGTTCAATAAACCTAATAATCTCAGTATTTTTTTCGTAAACGAAGAGTATAAATTTAAGCATCGTGGATAGTATAATATGAAAATCTGAAATATAAATCCCTTTCTTAATTATATCTTTCATCCAATAATCAAAAATTTGTTTTTTCACTTTATTTGCATGAGCTAAATTACCATAAAAAAATATTTCCAGGATACTTTTATAATCGATTCTTTTTTTGTTTACTTTTAAGAGTGACTCAGTCTTAAGAAATGATTGAATTTCAGTATAGTGCTTTTGGAATTCAATCCTTATTAATTGAGGGATAATGGATTCCCTATATATATCGGAAATGTTCCTAATGGAACATCTTTCATTGTCTTGAATAAAAAATCTAAAGGTTAAAGCAAAAGACCTGATAGATTCATCATCTGGACCTTTTAGATCAACCGTAATTTTTCCCCAGGCTTCAACAGAGATATTAAGGCTACTGCCGCTTTTTAATATTTCTTTGAAGTATCTGCTTGTTTTTAATATCTCAGCTTTTTCATTGAATAGGATGAGAGTATCAATTATATCGGTTGATTTCATTTGATCTATTCCTAAGTATTGGTGAATACATATATAAATTAAATTTTTTAGAATTCCTTTTCAATGAATTCTGTGAACTGATTTGAGTCCTTGGTATGATTATTTTTCTTCACATCCTTTAATTTTCGTGTGCTAATATTGATTAATCGGGCCGAGGTATGGAGATGCTTGTGTGTTTTCTTAGCTCGTGGCACCTAGGTCAAACTTGGGCGTTTTACCGGTAAATTATTTTCTCAATTGCTTTCATACTGAGCATGTAGCACCTTCCGTCCGGACCGGTTAGGATTTTAATTGCTAACTGCTCTCAAGCATCTTTTACCTTCATGCCGGATTTAATCATTCTTTGGAATTCAGCTCTTAGCTGGTGATCGTGAATAACTATATGATTATGGACATTCATATCATCCACCTGCTCAATTATTTCCTTTCCTAAACTTGAGGATAATCAAAGAAACTGCTCAAGTCGATCTGCCCGATATCAAAGATAAAACGATAAAGTGAAATCTACTTTTTGCCCTTTTTTTTATCGGGCCTTTGAGTTAAGGCTGAGGCTGCAACACTCTTAACAGTCTTTGAGGATTTAGGATTTCTAAGGAGTTTTGATGCTTTTGTCGCAACACGCTTAGAGGTCTTTTCATTCCTAGCCATTTTTTCCTCCATATTATTTTGATTAATTCCAATTAGTTTTATTTGGCTTTTAATATATTGAAAATATTCAAAAGAGGATTGTTAATCAATAGAATTATTCTCCTTATGCAAAGTTGAAAACATTGGATATATTGTTTGATAGCAGAAAAGTAAAATTGTATTACACTCGATTTTGTTGTAATTTCGTTTTACTGAAAAAAACAATGATTGATGCTACTAATTAGGTAGAAATTATAATATGATTAAAGCTATTACAGGTACAAAGGATATTTTACCCGATCAAATTGCTCGGTGGCATTATCTTGAAATGATTGTTTCATATATAATGGAATGTTTCAATTATAAGGAAATTCGTACACCGGTTTTTGAGGAGACTTCACTTTTTGCAAGAGGTATCGGAGAGGCGACGGATATTGTAAGCAAGGAAATGTATACGTTTATCGACAGAAGTGAAACTAGTGTAACCTTGAAACCGGAAATGACGGCTTCAGTAGTTCGCGCATTAAATGAGCATTCGCTTGATAAAAAACAAGGACTTAATAAACTCTATTATATCTCTCCAATGTTCAGACAGGAAAGACCGCAAGCCGGCAGATACAGGCAGTTTCATCAATTCGGCGCCGAGGCAATCGGCAGCGATAATCCAGCATTGGATGCGGAAATGATTGTAATCGCTTATGACATTCTAAAATCCTTAGGATTAAATGATCTTACCGTAAAAATAAATTCGCTTGGAGTTCCGGTTTCGCGGGAAAATTATAAAAATATTTTAAGGGAATATTTAACACCCCATTTAAAGAATTTGTCCGAAGATAGTCAGAAAAGATTTGAAACAAATATCCTTCGCATCTTTGACAGCAAAGCGGAAAACGATCAGAAAATAATGGAAGACGCACCTTTACTTATTGAACATCTGGACGACAATAGCTTGGAGAATTTTGAAAAGGTAAAACAAATATTGCTTCATGCTCAGATTCCGTTTGAAATTGATCCTAAACTGGTGCGCGGTTTGGATTATTACACGCACACAACATTTGAGATACTCAGCGGATCAGTCGGATCGCAAAGTGCATTGTGCGGAGGCGGAAGATATGACGGACTCTCGGAACAATTAGGCGGCACCGCAATTCCCGGGGTAGGGTTTGCCGCTGGCATTGAGAGAATTTTACTCGCATGTGAAAATGAAAAAAGTCTTGATCTACCTACAGAATCAATCGATTTATACTTGGTAAGATTGGATAAAGAATTGCAGAATGCAGCGTATAATCTTTCTTTAATTTTACGCAGGAATGATTTGGTTGTTGAACTTGATTATTTGCAGAGAAGTGTAAAAGCTCAAATGAGGGAAGCAAACAAATTTAATGCAAAGTATGTACTGTTTATCGGGGGGGAAGAATATGAACGGAATGAAGTTGTTTTGAAAAATATGTCCGACGGTGAACAGCAGAATATAAATCTGGAAGATCTTTCAACAATTATCAGCAAAATTATTGGTGAGTAAATGCCGTTAAAAAATCCCGATGAAATTCCGAAAATCCCGAAGACCAGGAAGAAAAAAGCCGAAGCTGCTATTAAAGCCATACCTCAAAAGAAGCCTGACAAGTTGGAATACATTGTAAAAACTTATTTCGATTATGACAGCACCGCTAAGCGGCAGTATTTTACTATCTCGGTTGAGACAGTAGTTGAATTCACAAGCTTTGCTTATGAAATTACGTATGATGTGATTCGTGATAAGAAATCAATCTTTATTGTGTTGATGGGATTGAAAGCCAAATCCAATGTTGTGGCTAATGTAAAACCGGCACGTTCCGAAATTCGTTTTGATGATTTGCTTGGTGAAGTTACGGTTAATGTTGTTAAACAGGACGGCAGCATTAATTCAGCAGTTTATTCTTTTAACACTGTCGCACGGACTATTAAGTTACTGCGCGAATTCAAGCCTGAGAAAAAGAATAACAGACTCTTTGCCAAATTTGAAGTTGATCAAGATCGCTTTACTTTCGAGGAATAATTATAGATGCAATTCATAATTGGCAGAAAACCTGTAATTGAAGCGCTTGAATCAGACATACCATTAGAGCAGATTTATATTTCATTCGGACAGCAGGGAAGTATAATTTATAAAATAAAAAACCTGGCTAAGAAAAAAGGCATTAAATTTTCCGAACTCTCCACAAAAAAATTCAAAGAAATTGAAAAAGGCAAAAATTCTCAGGGCATAATTGCAATAAAGTCCTCTCAAAATTATTACTCTCTTGAAGAAATAATTTCCTCCGCCAAATCATCAAAATTTCCGCTGCTTCTTCTTTTAGACTCAATACAAGATCCGCATAATGTTGGAGCAATATTACGAACCGCCGAAGCTTCGGGAGTTGATGGAGTAATAATTACAACTCACAATTCCGCACCAATTACCGAAACTGTTGAGAAGACTTCAGCCGGGGCACTTTCTCATTTGAAGATTTGCAAAGTTCATAATTTGAATCAGGCAATCAAGCAAATTAAGGATGAGGGGTTTTGGGTAGTCGGATCATATTTAAGCGAAAGGACACAGCATTATACCGAAGTTGATTACAAAATGCCGGTCGGTTTAATAGTTGGGAATGAGGAAAAAGGTCTGCATAAATTAGTTGCAGAGAACTGCGATTTTTTAGTTTCGATACCGATGCTGGGTAAAATTCAATCATTAAACGTATCGGTTGCAACAGGTGTGATTTTATACGAGATTGTGCGTCAGAGAAACACAGTTGGAAAACCTCAAGTTTAGTTACACCGCTTCCATTTTTTCAAATTGATGATAAAAATTCCAGTTTGGTAATAAGTCATTTTAGCAAAAAAAAAGTTTACTTATTGAACATTCTCGAAAAAACTGCTGTTTATAAAGAAAAGATTACAAATATCAATCTTAATCTTGACATTTTTTTCCAGATTGATTAGGTTTACAGTTCAAATTCGAAAGGAGATTTAATGACTGATGAAATGAAAATCATCGATGATGTAACCCAATCCGATTACAAATATGGTTGGAATACAAAAATCGATGCTGATGAAGCCCCGAAAGGATTGAATGAAGATATAATTAGGTTCATTTCAGCGAAGAAGAATGAACCAGACTGGATGACCGAGTGGAGATTGAAAGCATACAAACATTGGCTGAGTTTAGAAGAACCTAGTTGGGCACATGTAAAATATCCCAAAATTGATTTTCAGAATATCCGGTATTACTCAGCCCCAAAGAAAAAGCCGCAATTGGATAGCATGGATGAAGTAGATCCTGAATTACTAGACACATTTGAAAAATTAGGAATTCCGCTCGAAGAGCAAAAACGTTTAGCCGGAGTTGCTGTTGATGCGGTTTTTGATTCGGTTTCTGTCGCAACAACTTTTAAAGAAACTCTAAAAGAGCAAGGAATTATTTTCTCCTCAATTTCAGAAGCAATCAAAGATCATCCCGATTTAATAAAAAAATATTTAGGATCGGTTGTACCATACACGGATAATTATTATGCTTCCCTAAATGCTGCCGTATTCAGCGACGGTTCATTTGTTTATATTCCTAAAGGTGTCCGCTGCCCGATGGAATTATCTACCTATTTTAGAATTAATGCGATGGATACAGGTCAGTTTGAAAGAACGTTGATTATTGCTGAAGATGATTCTTATGTCAGCTATCTCGAAGGATGTACAGCCCCGATGCGTGATACAAATCAGCTTCATGCAGCAGTAGTAGAACTCGTAGCGCTTGATAATGCAGAGATCAAATATTCCACAGTACAAAATTGGTTCCCGGGTGACAAAGAAGGAAAGGGCGGAATTTATAATTTTGTTACTAAACGAGGCGCATGCAGAGGAAAGAATTCAAAAATTTCATGGACACAGGTAGAAACCGGTTCAGCGATTACTTGGAAATACCCAAGCTGCATTCTTCAAGGAGATAATTCCATTGGCGAGTTTTATTCTGTAGCCGTTACAAATAATTATCAGCAGGCTGATACCGGCACAAAGATGGTTCATATCGGTAAAAACACAAAAAGTACAATTATTTCAAAAGGAATTTCTGCCGGCAGAAGCAACAACTCTTACAGAGGATTGGTAAAGGTTGGTAAAAACGCAGACGGCGCACGAAATTTTTCACAATGTGATTCTATGTTGATGGGCGATAGATGCGGCGCACATACATTCCCGTATCTTGAAATCGATAATGATAATGCAACCGTTGAACATGAGGCAACCACATCGAAAGTTGGTGAAGATCAAATTTTTTATCTTCAGCAAAGAGGATTATCGGAAGAAGACGCAATTAATTTGATAGTAAACGGTTTCTGTAAAGAGGTGTTTAATGAATTACCGATGGAATTTGCAGTCGAAGCACAGAAGCTTCTTGCAATAAGTCTTGAAGGCAGCGTCGGTTAATAAAAGCTTGAAAACGAAAACAAAAGGAAATAATAATGATTAAGATAAAAAACTTACATGCGAATATTGATGGCAAAGAAATTCTGAAAGGAATTGATCTTGAAGTTAAAGCCGGTGAAGTTCATGCAATTATGGGTCCGAACGGTTCCGGGAAAAGTACATTAGCAAATGTACTCGCGGGCAATGAAAATTTTGAAGTTACAGAAGGTGAAGTAATTTATGAAGGAAAAGAACTTCTGGAAATGGACCCTGATGTAAGGGCAAGAGAAGGCGTGTTTCTCGCATTTCAATACCCAATTGAAATTCCGGGAATAACAAATGCTACATTTTTGAAAACCGCATTGAATGAAATAAGAAAACACAAAGGGGAAGAGGAAATAACTGCAAAAGGATTCTTGGATTTAATGAAACAGAAAGCTTCGATTCTCGGAATGGATCCGGCAATGATCAGCCGCGCAGTAAACGTTGGATTCTCCGGCGGAGAAAAAAAGAAAAATGAAATTTTCCAAATGCTTATGCTTAATCCCAAACTTGCATTATTGGATGAGACGGATTCCGGTTTAGACATTGATGCATTAAAGGTAGTTTCCGAAGGAGTAAATGCTTTCCGCAACGATAAAAATGCAGTTTTATTAGTTACACACTATCAACGTTTGTTGAATTATATCGTTCCGGATTATGTACACGTACTCTATAAGGGGAGAATAATTAAATCCGGCGGTAAAGATTTAGCGCTTGAGCTTGAAGAAAAAGGTTACGATTGGATTAAAGATGAACAATTAGAAACCGAATCCGCATAAGGAGGACATTTAAGAAATGAATAATAAAACTAGACCGAACGAATGGTATGTATCCAACTTTGAGAAGTTCGAAAGCAAGCTCAATGGTCAATCCGAATCATTCGTTCATACAATAAGAAAAGATGCAATAAATAGATTGAATGAAATGGAGTTTCCCACAACACGGGATGAAGAATGGAAGTACACTAATGTCGCACCATTGTTAAAAAATGATTTTCTCCCGACATATTCATTTGAAAATCCTAAAATTAATTCTGAAGATCTACGCAAATATATTTTTGAAAATTTTGAATGCGATATTCTGGTTTTTGTCAACGGCTTGTTTAATGATGAATTATCTAAAGTAGGTAAACTTCCGAGTGGGGCTGTTGTTGATAGTCTCAATAACGTGATAAAAAATAATCCCGATTTAATTAAGGATAAATTCAATACACTTACAAAGGTTCAAAACGCATTTAATGCATTAAATAATGCTTACGGTGTTGACGGCGCTGTAATATTTATACCGGACGGTATAATTCTTGAAAGACCAATTCAATTGGTTTATTTAGGCGGAAACGGTACAGATAAAGTATTGTCATTACCTAGAAATTTAATAATTGCCGGGAAAAATGCACAAGCTAAAATACTGGCTAACTATGCCGGCTATGGCGATGTACCATATTTTACTAATACTGTTACGGAAATTTTTGCTGATGAAAGTGCAATAATTGATTATTACAAAACTCAACACGAAAATACGAACTCATATCATATCGATAGAACTGATATTAATCAGAAGGGGAAGAGTGTATTCAGCCATACAGCGTTTTCATTCGGCGGTTTATTAGTCAGGAGTGATATAAACTCCGAGCTGGAAGGCGAATTTATGGAATGCAATTATTACGGTTTGAATCTCGCCCGTGAAAATCAACATGTTGATACACATACATTTGTTGATCATGCCAAACCTAATTGCCAAAGTAATGAATTATACAAAACAATTTTAGACGACAAAGCACGCGGTGTTTTCAGCGGTAAAATTATGGTTCGTCAGGATGCTCAAAAAACAAATGCTTATCAATCAAATAAGGCGGTTCTGTTATCTAAGACCGCAACAATAGATTCAAAACCACAGTTGGAAATTTATGCTGATGATGTAAAATGTTCGCACGGTGCAACTGTCGGCAGTCTTGATGAAGAAGCCTATATGTATATTCGTTCAAGGGGAATACCCGATGATTTGGCAAAGTCGATGTTGATTAGAGCTTTCGCAAATGATGTGGTTGACAATGTGAAGATAGAGGAAGTTAAGGAACAATTGAATCATCTTATTTTCGAACATCTTCAGAGAGTCGAAATTACAGATATATCCAAATACTAACATTTATAAATTATTTTGTTGATATGCTTGTGGAAAATAAAGAAATAGTTGAGGTATCTAAGAGAATCTTTAATATAGATGAGATTCGTGCGGATTTTCCTCTGCTTCATCGTACCGTAAACGGAAAATCATTAGTCTATCTTGATAATGCCGCAACAACTCAAAAACCAAACTCCGTAATAGAAGCTATTAAAAATTATTACACATTTGAAAATGCAAATATTCATAGGGGTTTGTATTTCCTAAGTGAACTTGCCACAGAATCTTTTGAAAATGCCCGGCTCCGGATTAAAGAGTTTATTAATGCTCTCTCGGTTTCTGAAATTATTTTCGTTCGCGGCGCAACCGAAGCTATAAACCTTGTCGCTACATCAATGTACCGCGGGGGATTGCTTAATGACGGAGACGAGGTGATTTTATCTGAAATGGAACATCATGCTAATATTGTTCCTTGGCAAATAGTTGCAAAAAATAACAACATCAAAATAAAAGTGATTCCAATTGATGATGACGGTGAATTAATTTTGGATAATCTTTCTGATTTCTTCACCGAAAAGACAAAGCTGGTTTCTATTGTTCATATTTCCAATACGCTGGGAACAATTAACCCGGTTAAAGAAATTATAAAAACAGCACACGATAACGGAGTGCCGGTTCTTATTGACGGCTCACAGGCGGTTCCTCATACTAAAGTTGATGTGCAAGATCTGGATTGCGATTTTTATGTTTTTTCCGGACATAAAATGTTCGGACCAACTGGCATCGGTGTTCTTTACGGTAAAACAGAATTCTTAAAAATTATGCCGCCGTATCAAGGTGGGGGCGATATGATTAGAACAGTATCATTTGAAGGTACTACCTTCAACGATCTGCCGAATAAATTCGAAGCAGGCACACCAAACATTGTCGGCGGTATCGGTCTCGGCGCGGCAATAAATTATATCGATAGTTTTGATAATTCAGAGATCGTTTTGCACGAAAAAGGTTTGCTCGATTATGCTACAGAAAGATTGCTTGAAATCGATGGGCTGAAAATTATCGGTACAGCCAAAATGAAAACACCGGTTATTTCGTTTACAATAGATGGAATTCATCCTTATGATATCGGTACTATAATAGATACTGACGGAATAGCGCTGAGAACCGGTCATCATTGCACTCAGCCGATTATGAAACGATATAATTTACCGGCAACTTCAAGAGCATCATTCGCATTTTACAATACCAAGGAAGAAATTGATAAACTGCATGACGGATTAATTAAAGTAAAAAGAATGTTTAGTTAAGTGAGTATTTTTATGAAAGAATTTGATAAAGGTAAAATGGAACAGCAAATAGTTAGTGCACTCAAAACAGTTTTCGATCCTGAAATACCGGTTGATATTTATGAACTGGGTTTGATTTACGAAATAAAAATTGATGAAGAAGCTAACGTATATATAAAAATGACTTTAACTTCTCCGGCATGCCCGGTTGCAGGAAGTTTACCGGGTGATGTAAAGGGCAGAGTTGGAAATGTTCCGGGTGTAAACGATGTTTACGTCGACTTGGTTTGGAATCCGCCGTGGGATAAAGATATGATGTCGGAAGAAGCAAAATTTGAATTGGGTTTCTTATAATAAGTATTAAAGAAAGGATTAAGAATGATTGAAATAAATAACACAAGACCTCCATTGTATGATCCCGAAGCAGTTCAACCAATGCGTGATGAACTGGTTTACGTAGGATTTGAGGAAGCAACAACTCCCGAATTGGTTGAATCAATTCTTGGGGAGAAAAATGACAAAACAATTTTAGTGATGATTAATTCAGTTTGCGGTTGTGCGGCAGGAAGCGCTAGACCGGGAGCTACATTGTCATTACAGAATAATGTTATTCCAGATAAATTCATAACGGTTTTTGCGGGTCAAGACAGGGATGCAATAGATTTTCTTAGACAAAAATATTTAGAAAACTTTCCGCCTTCTTCACCGTTTATGGCTTTGGTGAAAAATGGTGAAGTTTTATTTACTATGCCCCGGCATCACATCGAAGGCAGAACTCCTGAAGAGATTTCGGAAGCGTTAATAGAGAAGTACGAGGAACACTGTAATAACGAAGGTCCCTCGATAAGCGAGGAGGCATACGCGAAGCTTGTTCACGCGCGTGCATGCGGATCAAAAATTCCTTTAAATGAAGTAAATAACTAATTGAACGATCGGAATAAATTAAATGAAATTTAGCGCTCAAGAAGAGTATGGTTTAAGATGCTTGATACAAATCGGGAAGTATTATAATCAGAAGCGAGCTCTTACGATTCCGGAAATAAGTGCAGCCGAAGGAATTTCACAGCATAACGTTGCAAAGATTCTGCGCACACTCAGAATTGGCGGTTTTCTGGATAGCGAGAGGGGACAGTCAGGCGGTTATACATTAACACGTCCTCCGAAGGAAATCTTTATAGGTGATGCTTTAGGTGTTCTAGGCGGAAGATTATTTGATAAATCTTTCTGTGAAACCCATTCCGGTTCAATGCCGATTTGTACTAATACAATAGATTGTTCTATCAGATCATTATGGAAAATTGTTCAAGATGCTGTCGATCATGTGGTCAATAATCTTACTCTGCAGGATTTATTGGGTTCGGAAAATTTTGTTTACGATAAACTGAACGGCGATTATAATAATTTCATTGAAGGATATAAATCTGTTAACTCTTCTCAATAAATTTTTATGGGTATAGGTTAATAAAATCTATACCCATAACTTATTCTCCCAAATTACATTTCTTTATCATCCTATGAAGGTTTGTTCTATTAATACCGATATGCTCAGCAGCCTTCGAAATGTTGCCATCAAAACGTTTGAGAAGATTTTCTAAAAATATTTTTTCAACAGTGCGGCTTGCTCTATCGGCAGCATCCTTTCTCATTTCATCCATCTCTTCCCAAGTCTCGGGTATTTTATCAAAACCGATCTCATTTACATTGTTGTTTTCTTTTGTAAGTTCTATTTTATCTGCAGTAATTAACTTTCCTTTTGTAATAAGCAATGTTCTTGTAATATAATTCTGGAGTTCTCTTATATTACCCGGCCAGTTATAATTCATTAATTTTTTCTTAGCATCATCATCAAAAAATTTTTCATCTATCTTCAAATCTATACAGTATTTTTTTGTGAAATAATCGGTGAGGTTAGGAATATCATCTTTCCTATCACGGAGAGGAGGAACTAAGATCGGCAGGACATCAAGCCGGTAATATAAATCCTCTCTAAATCTTCCTTCTTTTAATAGAGATTTTAAATCCCGGTTTGTTGCAGCGATTACACGAGCCGCTGTTTTTATTGTTGTTGTTCCGCCCACGCGTTCAAACTCTTTTTCTTGAAGGATTCTCAGGAGCTTTACTTGAGCAGAAAGTTCTAATTCAGCAATTTCATCCAAAAAAATTGTGCCGTCTAAAGCAAGTTCGAACTTACCGAGTTTCCTTTTATCCGCACCTGTAAATGATCCCTTTTCGTGTCCGAACAATTCGCTTTCAGTCAATTCTTTCGGAATAGCCGCACAGTTTATTGCTATGAAAGGTTTGGTTCTTCTATTACTTTTTTGATGAATTTGTCTTGCAACCAATTCCTTCCCGACACCGCTCTCACCGGTAATTAAAACGATATTATCATTCTGAGAAAAAAGTTTAATTTTTTCTTTCACGGATTGAATAGCGCTGCTGCTACCGATTATATTATCAAATGATCTATTTAATTCGATCTCTAATGAACGGTTTTTGAATACGAGATTTTTTCTGCTTATTGATTTTTCAATTATAATTTTCAGTTCATTCAGATTGGGAGTTTTGGAAATGTAATCGAATGCACCCAGATGTATTGCATCAACGGCTGTATCAATTGAGCCGTAATCGGTAATCATAATTACAGGGATGTCTTCATCGATTGTCTGTATTTTTTTCAGAATATCCAAACCGCTTACACCTTGCCCGAGCATGAGATCAAGAAGAATGACATCCGGACTTTTTGTGTTAAGCATCTCCAAACCCTTAGCCGGATCTGTTGTATGAATACATTCATAATCACTTTCCAAAAGGAGCATAAAGTCGGATACAAATTCTTTATCGTCGTCAATTATTAACAAACTGGTTTTCATATCATTTGCCTTCGTTTAATTCAATTGTAAAAGTTGTTCCGTTTTCTTCACTGCTGTTTTTTACAAATATTCTGCCACCGTATTTTGATAAAGCTTTTCGCGCATTGAACAGTCCGAAACCCGTACTTTGTTTTTCAGAGTAGCCGGCTTCAAATATTTTATCCCAATTTTCCTTTTGTATCGAGTTCCCGTTATTCCGGATATCAATCAATATTTTAGGCGCTGATCGGTACAAGGTAATTTCTATAAAATTTTTACTATTCTTATCAAATGAATCAATTGCATTCTGAATTGCATTATCAAGTATATCGGCTAATTCAAAGCCTCTAATTAAAACCCTGTATTTATCAATATAAGATTTCGATTTTATCAGTTCGATATTTTGCTTAGTAAATGTATCGGTAAATTCATTGGAAACATCATTTATTATTTCTTCCGGTGTGCAAGAGAATTTCGTTTTAATAAAACTCGCGATCTCGGAAATGTCATTTTTAATTTTTGTAATAGATTCCGAAATCATCCTGCATTTTTTAATACCCGGTCTATCATTTTTTATCGAGTAGCATTGGAGTTCAACATTATCCGAATATTTTTTTAGTTCATCAATTTTCTCATAGTTATAACCGATCGACCGTGAAAGTGAAATAATTTTTTTTATGTTCGGCAAGGTTAACTCGGTGAAAGTTTTAATTCTTTCAAGCAGAGTTTCTTGGAATCTGCTCTCTTTATTAACATGCGTCGATACATTCTCACACAAGAGTTTTAGACTGTTTAAATTTCGTAATGCCCACTCACCATGTGAAAAGTTTACAACAATACTCAGAAGCTCTTCTTCGTATTCTTCAATTGATTTGGTGCGTTCGTTACGGTTCATCCAAATAAATAATAAATTCGGTAATGCAATTCCTACAAACACAACTGTATAAGGAAGTGCATACTTTATCAATTCGTTTACTGAATTTTGAGTCAGCAAAAGGATAATCCAAAAAATTGTTGTGTTGACGACAACAAGGGCTAGCGACAGTTTTATATCCCATTTGAATTTTTCAATGCCGATTCTAACTCCAATAAAAAGAGTGATCATTCCAAGAATGAAAGTAATAAGATAAAATTGAACATTTGTGCTGCTAAAAATTCTGTAAAGATTAGCCGGAACCTGGTATGCGAACGCTGCCGGTCCTTCAATTTCTTTTATTGTTATTAGCTGCGATGGATTTACATTTTCAATTATTTTCTCTTCGCCGCCGTAGAATTGAACTTTAATATCGTAGTTGAACTTTGCGCTTAGTCCGAAATGCATTATGAATGAATTTTGATGCTTAATTCCAAATTCCGTTGTTCCAAGCTGTTTGAATCCGGCTAAGTATTCATGATCATTCAAGTGCCCGGACCTATATATCCATACTTTGGAACCGATAGCATCCGTATTTGATTTGACACCAACGAGCTTAATTTGAAGAAAATTCCTGTCGTTTAAATTGTTGAGCAAAAGCAAATTTTCTTCATTACGATAACCGTAAATATCAATGTCACCATCACCATCAAAATCTGCGACGAGCGATCCATGAACATAGTTTTTATGAAGTTCATATTGCTCGGTTTTATCAACGAAGTACTTTGCGGAATCACTAATCAGCAGAAGGTTTTGGGATGTTTCACTCATAGTGTAGGAGCAAAAAATATCTACGTAGGAATCATTGTTAAAATCGCCGAAATTAATACTGGCTTTTTCCTGTTGTAAAATAATTTTTGTACGAAGAGAATCATCGAATAACTCAGCCGAAATTTCCGAAAACATCCCGTTCCCGTCATTCTGATAAACTTCAATAAAACTCTTTGTAGTTAATACAAAAATGTCAAGGTCACCATCTAAATCGAAATCAAAAACCCCATTGCCGTCGGACTCGTTTCTTTCGATTTTATCCATCCGCTCATCAAATTTATCTTTTAATAAATTACCCTCTTTTACCAAAAATTTATTCACTCCCCAATATGTGGAGATGAACATTTCATTGATGTTATCATTATCTGCATCAAAATCGATTGACTGTCTATTCCAACCGTTGGCAGCCTTCGTTAAAGCCGTATCGATAACAGAAAAATTTCCCCAGAATGAATTTTCAAGAATGACGTTTGTTCCGCGTTGGGTATTTGTTCCGTAATAAAATGTAAGATTAATATCCAGATCACCGTCAATGTCATAATCAAATAGTGAAATAGAATTAGGATACAATTCGGAAAATTCCATTGGAAGTATAATTATCGAGGAAAGTTCAAATCCGCCGCTGCCGTCGGAAAAATATACTTCAACTCTGCTTCCGGAGGTATCCGTAATACAAATTGTAAAATCTTGATGAAAATCTTTATTAAGATCGCCGAATACAATTGAGGTAGTTGTTGAAGGAATTATTTTAATGATATTGCTGCTTTGAGTAACATCAATAAAAGCTTGACCTGGATCGTTTACCCAGAAAATTTTTGAAAAAAATCGTGATGTCTGTAGAAGAAAAATATCATTCTGATTATCGTTATTCAAATCCAGAACCGCTCCAAAAAGTGTTGATGCATCAGCATTTCCCTGCACGTTATAAATCCTAGCGCCGTTATAAAAGAAATTATCATCCTGAGGTAAACCGTATCGAATTTGCCCGTCAATTGATGTGATGATTACAGTTCCGTCATCTAAATATTTACTGCCGCGGACTTTGAATTTTTCAGGAGGAAATATAAAATGAATATTTCCAGCGATATCAGTTAAAAGTGTTTGGTGGTACTGCTCAATATTCATTCCTCTTGAATTTTTATAACTACTTTTTGATCTTGGAATTTCAACAAACTTTCCGTTATCTAAACGAAAAATTTTTGAAATCGAGGTTATTGCTTCAAGTCCGAATTCTTCTGTATAATTCAAGGTAAGAACGCTATAGTTGTTGCCATCATCAAACGGGTAAAATTTAAATTTCTGACCGTCATATTCATAAATGCCGTCATACTTTGTTCCCAGCCAAATGCTATGCGGTGAAATAAATGCTGTAGCTTGAATATGATTTTCAAACGGAGTTTCGATTTCTTTCCAAGTATTATTTTCGAACTTTAGAAATGTTCCAAAGTTGCCGTAAGCGTAAGTGTTTTGATCATCAATATTAATAATCCCCTGCAAAGGAAGATTACATATATAATTTTCACTCGTCCATTTACCATCTTCGAAATATTTTATGTGTGTACGCCAGTCAGTATCCCATGCAAATAGTATAAAACTATCATCAATAAATTTGAATAAGCTATTACTTGTAATCTGTTCTTTTAGATCGGGGAAATAACTGCGCCACTCATTCTCAAAATGATGATAAATAGTTCCTTTTTGGTCATAGACCCAAAAATCCGAGATGCTGCTTCCTTTGAGGATTGTTAGACTTGAATTAGCAGGTGATTTCAGAGTTTCCCACTTAATTCTTAATTCACTTTGAGCGGTACAAATAGCGGCTAAAATTAAAAACAATATAAAGGCAAACTTTCTCATAAAACGAATATAGATAAAAAAGTGATAATAAGCTCCAGATATGTAGCTTTGCAGGGTATCAATGATACACAGTTATGCAACACATCACAAAAAGAATGAGCAATAAAAAATGGATTAAGTGATTGTTTTGTAAAGATATAATCCGATCGATTATCCGGTACATCTTTTGAACATTTTATTAAAATACAAATTGGGAAAAATGAATAAAGCAAACTACACTTACAAATTATGTCCGGATTGCAATTTTTTCTGCAACACTTTAGAGCCGGATGAGTACTGCTCCATTTGCGGCTCCAAGTTGATTGAGAATTGTCCTAGTTGTAAAAAAGAGATTACAAATCCTTACGCGCATCATTGTAAATTTTGTGGTGAAGAGTATCCGGGAGGGAATAAAAATGAAAAGCGAATTTTGTTTTAAATACATAATCATGAAAATATTATTAAGGATTTTCATTCTTTTGATCCTTTCAACAACCGCAAAAGGTCAGTGGGAATGGCAGAATCCTCTTCCGCAAGGGAATACGCTAAATGATATCAGTTATATGAATAGTAACTATAATTATTCTTGGGCAGTAGGTGAAGGAGGTACAATTTTACGGCAGGTTTTATTAACAAACTATACAGTTCAGGAAAGCGGAACGACTGAAAATTTAAATGGTGTTTTTACTTTAGATGAGAATAATTGTGTTGTTGTTGGGGATGGAGGCACAATACTAAAAACTACTGATGCAGGAAACTCGTGGACACAGAAAACTAGTGGTGTTACACAAAATTTGAACAAAGTGTATTTTGTTGATGGAAATAATGGTTATGCTATTGGGGATTATTACTACGTATCAGAAATAACAACTTGGTTCTCTGTTGTTTTAAAGACTACTGATGGAGGGAATATCTGGACTGAAGTGTCAATCTCAGGTTCGAGTAATTCATTAAGTGGGATTGATTTTTATTCTGTAAATGTCGGCTGGGTATGCGGTGGAACCACGATTTATAAGACGACAGATGGAGGTGAAACTTGGGTTGCGCAAGTACCGGGAATTTCTTCTGATTTTATTCCGGCTCTAGATGCCGTTGACCTTAATACAATTTATGCAATTGGATATTATAATAAGTTTTTAAAGTCAACTGATGGGGGCGATAGCTGGAGTATTGTCAGCAACGCTGTAGCCAGCTATCTATTGGATATAGAATTCTCCGACAATGTTACCGGTTATATTACAAATCAAAATGGAGAGGTTTATAAAACTACTAGTAGTGGTGCAAGTTGGACGAAAATTGCAGACTATGTTGCGGGAAATCAATTTAATTGTCTGGATGTATATAATCCTAATCTTGTTTTCTTTGCTGGAATTGGAGGTGTGATTTGGTTATACAATGGTACCAGCATGTCAAAAATATATCAAAGCGATTTAGCTAATAACTCCGCTCTATTCGATATTCAATTTATTAATACAAGTTCAGGAGTAGCCGGGTCATATAACTCCTTTATCAAGACTACTAATGGTGGTGAAAATTGGACGGAGATTTCTGTCGGCAGTGGAACTGTTCAATTCGGGGGTAGTTATTTCCATTCTATGAATTTAGGATGGTTGGTTGGAAGATATAACTCTCATCCCTATGCAGCTCAAATATATAAAACAACAGATGGCGGAAGTAATTGGTCTTATAAAAACTATAATTGGATTTTACCAACAGGGGTGGCGTTTTATGCAATTGATTTTTATGATTCGAATTTTGGCTGCACTGTTGGGTCAGGTAGCTTTTACGCAAATACAACGAATGGGGGGACTGATTGGACGACAAATACAATTAGTGGCGCATCCGATTTAACTGCTGTTCAATGTCTAAGTTCCAGCCTTTTTTTTACTGTTGGTATTTCAGGTGTATTTTCCAAATCCACGGATGGGGGATCAACATGGGCAACATTGATAGTTGATGCAACTGCAGATTTCCTGGATGTATATTTTATAAATAGTTCTACCGGATGGATTGTTGGAGATGCTGGGGAAATTTATAAAACAACGAACTCCGGCTCAAGTTGGACTCTGAA
This sequence comes from Melioribacteraceae bacterium, assembly GCA_021740785.1. GTDB lineage: Bacteria > Bacteroidota > Ignavibacteria > Ignavibacteriales > Melioribacteraceae > JAIOZI01. The sequence goes on along the minus strand of JAIOZI010000035.1, from coordinate 11,191 downwards.
AACTAGTGGAACAACAAATAGACTAAATAGTATTCACTTTTATGATGTTAACACAGGTTGGGTGTGTGGAAACAATGGTGAGTTATTACTGACATCGGACGGCGGATCAACATGGGAAATACACTCATCCGGTACAACGAATAACTTGAGTGACGTATTCTTCCTTAGCAACTTAGAAGGCTGGATGGTTGGTGGTTATGGGACAATTTTACATTCGGAAGATGGAGGTATGCCGGTTGAACTTACCACATTCACAGCAAACCTAATAAACGGCAATGTTAACCTGGCATGGGAAACGGCTACAGAAGTTAATAATTATGGATTTGAGATTGAAAGAGCCCGTCTTCGTCCCGAAAATAGGGACTTCGCCGGGGCAACTTGGCAAACTATTGCCTTCGTCGAAGGTGCCGGGAATTCAAATTCACCGAAGAAGTATAATTTTATTGATGAATCTCCTAACGGAGAAACAATTCAATATCGATTAAAGCAAATAGATTTGGATGGTAGTTTTGAATACTCAGAAGTTGTAATCGTTACAGTAGAAAATTCTTTAAACATACCGACTGATTTTGTATTAGAACAAAATTATCCGAATCCATTTAATCCATCCACCACAATAAAATATTCGGTGCCCAAAATCATAAATAATCAATCATCAATCATAATTCTTAAAGTTTACGATGTGCTCGGCAATGAAATCGCCACGCTCGTTAACGAAGAAAAAACCGCGGGAACTTATGAGGTTAAATTTGAAACATCATCCTTCAACCGAGAAATATCAAGCGGAATTTATTTTTATAAAATTACATACGGCAGTAATTTTATAACAAAAAAAATGATGCTTCTGAAATAGAAGTATCAAAACGATTTGGAGTTTATAATGAAAACATTAATGATGAGTTTATTTGTCTTTTTTACATCTTTCACATTTGCGCAGCAAATATGGGATGCATTAGATGGGCCGGTTAATAAAGAAATTTATTGCGTTAACGGCGGCTGGGTGGGTACAGACGACGGTATTTATGCACAAACCGGCGTAAATACATGGGAATTCATCGGATTAAAAGGAAATAAAATAAATGATATTACTCAGGCGGGGTCAAATTATCTGGCGGCTGTTGAGAATGGAGTTTATTATTCAAGTGATGGAGTAAACTGGACAAAATCACCTTCCTTGAGCAGCAGGGTTCATAAATTTCGTTTCGGTTATTCTTCAGCCGAATTATATGCGGCTTCTGCCGGCGGAATGTTTTTATCAACTGATAACGGCGAAACCTGGAGCGGATTTGCGTTAAACTCACTCACAGATATAAATGACCTTACCGGAATATACGTAGGTTGGTGGGGCATAGTAACAAACGAAGGATTTAGGTTTTCCACTGATAGCGGTGGTACGTGGAATGATTTTAACAATGGTCTGCCAATATCTGGAATAAGAGGCATCACCAGAGTTGGCTATTACGCTAGCGAAAATGTGTTAATGATAACTTCAGAGTATGGATGTTTTTTTATAAACTACAATGAAGTTGGGGATTCTACTAAATCTTGGGAACAGCGGAACAACGGGCTAACGAATACCGAGGTTAATTGTTATGCTATGAAAAATGAAAAAATTAGAATCGGTACACAGAGCGGAATATTTTATACGACCGATAAGGGTGCGAACTGGTTAAAAAATTCCGCGATGGATTTTGAAATTACCGATTTGCAGGATGTTACCGCTGCTTCACTCTACAATGGAATATATAAAGCACCAAATATTTTAGATAATGCTATTTATGTACAAATCGGTCATACAAATTATACCGCAATTACCTTCGACCAATTTAATAATCTTTATCTTGGTACCGGTGGATACGGAGTTTATAAATCCACTAACAACGGCAATAGTTTTTCGCAGATAAATTCTGGTTTAACAAACTTAGTTATAAACGATCTTGTTTTTGATGTTGATCATAACCTGTTTGCCGCAACAAACCAGGGTGCATTTAAATCAACCGATTATGGAACGACATGGCAGTCGGTTCTTCCCGCAACAGCAAAAATATATTCATTAATAACTAGTGCAAGGGGATTCTCTCTGGAAACTTTCGGCGGCGGGGACGCATCATTTTATCTTCTCGAGTCAAATAATAACTGGAACAGCGGCACAAATGATCTTTCCGGCGCTGTTTATGATATAGCTTACAGTCCGCAGATGAACAAATATATTGCCGCTTGCGACGGTGGTGTATTTACATCGGCTACCGATTATATAGCGTGGACAAAAATAGAATACAATCGCTGCCGCGCTATTACTATAGGAAGTAACGGTGAAATTTTTATAGGACTAAGCGGAGGAAATGTAAAACGTTCAACAGATAATGGCGCTACATGGGAAGATGCCGGCTGGATTTCGGCACATATAAATGCTTTGATAACAGACAACGATGGTAACATTTACGCCGCACATAATTGGGGTATTTCCAAAAGCACTAACAATGGCACAAACTGGAGTGACTTTATTTCAGGCGTTGGCATTCCTGGCGCAGGAAAAGAGACTTTATGTTTAGGTCTTGCTGGAGGAGGAATAATGTACGCGGGTACATTAGGTCTCGGGCTTTTCAAAACAATAGATCCTGTTTCCGATGTTAACAGCAAATTTGAAAATATTCCTACTGAGTTTGGTTTATCACAAAACTATCCGAATCCGTTTAACCCGGTTACGAGTATAAAATATTCGCTTCCTGTTCATTCTAACGTACAACTAGCTGTTTATAATTTACTCGGTGAGAATGTAGCTAACCTGGTTAATGAAAATCAAATTTCAGGAAATTATAATGTAGAGTTTGACGGAACACAATTAGCAAGCGGTGTTTACATATATGCTCTAATTACAGATGCAAAAATATTCACACGTAAAATGCTGTTGATAAAATAAACTTATAATAAGAGGAAAAAATGAAAAGATTAATATTGCTTCTAATATCGCTATTCACAATTACTGCATTTGCTCAAGAAGGGTGGTATTATCAAACGCCGAAATATGTCCGCGATATACATTTTATTCAATGGAATAAAGCTGTTGCAGTAGGTAACGGAATATGGATTTCAACTGATGTTGGTAAATCTTGGGAGGGATTTCATCCTGGATTTAATCGAGACATTAATGAGGAGTATCCCCAAGAAAATTTGAATGCTGTACATTTCCCGAATTCGATGTATGGTTATGCCGTTGGTAATCCAAATCTAATTGTAAAAACATCTAATGGCGGTACAATTTGGCATGGCAAGAATCCTTCTCTACCATTTTCTTGGGTTCAATTCAAAGATGTAAAATTTGTCGATTCCGAAATCGGTTTTGTTGTTGGTATGGCTTACGATTCAGGAGTATATACCGGTATTTTAATTAAAACCTCAGATGGCGGAGATAGTTGGGAACTGATTTACGAATCATCAAGTTTATTCGAAGCAATTGAAATAACGGAATCCAATATAATTTGGGCAGGCGGCGGTTCAAGTTTTCTCATTAAATCTACTGATATGGGTTCAACATGGACGGACGTTGATGCCGGTCTACTCGGTGTTCCTTATGATATCAAATTTATTAATGATAATGAAGGTCTATTGATTGCAGGAAATGCAGGCTACATTTATCGAACTACCGACGGTGGATCAACTTGGGAGACGCTAGAAACCGGCTTATCTGGATCGGCTTCCCATTTTTCTTATCTCGTAAATGGTGTGGTTTATATGACCTTAAACGGAAGTTTATATAAATCTACAAATCATGCTGAAAACTGGAGCCTTACCTACGAAGGGACTAATCTAGCAAGAAAAGCAGTATTCTCTGATGAGAGCAGGGGAATTGTATGTTGGTCTAATTCAACCGCAGGAATGCAGCTTTTTGCAACAACTAATGGCGGTGATGATTTTAAAGAATATGATTATAGCATCAACTATATGTATTTGCGCGAAAATAATGCCGAAGGCTGGGCATCGAATTATAAACAGTTATTAAAAACAACCGACGGGAAAAGGTGGGAAGCATTTGATTTTATTCATAACAATGGCGAAGAAAAACTAAATGATATTCGGAAATTTCAATTCCTAACGAGCAATAAAGGATTTGGAATCGGTTATATGCAGTTGGATGCAACTACTTCAGCGCCAAGATTTTTAGAAACTACTGACGGCGGATTATCTTGGGACCATTATACATTCGAAAATAATCCTTTCGATTTCCATTTCGTTGATGAAACATACGGATGGGCTGCAGGATATTTGGGTAGCATTTATAAAACTCTCGACGGCGCAGAAACGTGGGGTCCACAAATAAGTTCCAATTCCCAATCCATCAGAGGTATTTATTTTTATGACGAAAATACCGGCTGGGCTGTCGGTGATAATAATACAATTCTTAAAGCCACGAACGGTGGATTGCTTTGGGACAGCCGCACACCCGGAACTCCTTATGATTCGTACAACGCAGTTATGAGTTATGGTGAAAATGTTTGTTTTGCCGTCGGATTAAACACTATAATAAAATCTGCGGATGGCGGCGATACATGGACTGATGTGACTCCATCTCTATTCAACGGAAACGGCAGTACAGATTTGTTTTATCGTAACAAGATTATTATGAAAAGTACGTCGAGCGTTTATGTTTACTTTCAAGGAATCTTTTACAAATCGAATGACGGCGGTGGCACTTGGAATATAATTGGTCCTATTGTTGATCTGCATGTGCAGGACGGATCGAATATGTGGGCGGCTAAGGATGGAATCATTCATACATCTAACGGCGGTGTAGTTGATGTGAAAGAAAATAAATCTTCGGGTGAAATTGTAACTGATTATAAATTATATCAAAATTATCCGAATCCGTTTAATCCAATTACAATAATTAGTTATTCGATCCCGGAAGATAATTTCATTCAGCTCAAGATTTACAACTCAATTGGCGAGGAAATTTCTGCGCTGGTAAATGAATTTAAAAAAGCAGGTGAATATAGAATAGTTTTCGATGCTTCACAATTAGCAAGTGGAATATACCTTTACACGCTTCAAACTGATACTAATGTTCTGATTCGTAAGATGCTGTTGCTGAAGTAATTGACTTGTTTAATAAAAATAGGAGTATAGAATGAGTTATTCAAAAATGATACTAATTCTATTAACAATTTTCTTAAGCGGAGAGCTTAAAGCACAAGTAATATACTCCACAACTGTTGGTGGAAACTGGGAGCATCAAACAACTTGGATAGGGGAGGATGTTCCAACAAGCACGGATTCGGTTGTGATACAAGGACCGGTAATTCTTAATTTTGATGTCCCAACAATTCGAAATCTGTACGTTACAGCCGACGGCAGTCTTGAAGACGGCTGGAACAGTACAATTAAAATAACCGAAAATGTAATTATGGATGGACCACTGAATAGTACAGCCGGAGCAAATTTTGAAATCGAAATAGGTGGTGATCTTACGATTAATGCTGATTGGACGGGGGATTTAACATTTACCGGTACGGCTGATCATCATCTGAGTACTGCACCCGGTGTAATCTTTGATCCTTATAATCACATTTTTGCATTTGAATCCAGGGTGGTTGCAACCTCTGATATTTATATAACTGCAAATGCTTTCCCGAATTTAGTGGTCACCGAATTCGATATTTCGGGCGGTTACGATTTATACGTCAAAAATGTTAGAATAGGAAGTGACTATTACTTTACCAACGAGGGTATTAGAACCAAAATTACCGGGGGCGGAAACTCTATTCATATGAGCGGTAACACGCCCTATTATGAAAGGTGCGATTTATATAACGTTAATTTTACGGGCTATTCAATCATAGGATTGGATGTTGATTTCTACGGTGAAATGGTAAACACGGATACGTTGGTTGCAAATCATTACCGTTATGTTGATGTAAACGGAAACTTTACGAATAACGGTAAAATACTTATCAACAGCGGTTATAGAGTTTCTCTAAATCTTTGGAATGATTTTGTTAACAATGGGATTTGTGAAGTTGATGATATAAATTTTCTCGGAACCGACGATCATTATGTTACAACTTCTGGCGAGAATTGGATTCACTTTTTTTCCGAATTCAACGCAATGGAAAGTAAAGTAATTGCTGCAAGTGATCTTTATTTAATGGCAAATTTAAATTATCTGGTTGCCGCAGATATTGATTTAAGCGGTGGTTACAATCTCTACTTAAATAACCTGCGGTTAGGCTGGACTTCTGCAGACATAAAAACAAAAATTACCGGGGCAGGAAATTCGATTTTTATGAGCGGCGGTATTAATTCATTTTATGAATATTGCGAACTCTATGATGTTTATCTGAGAGGTCTTTCCGTAATTGGTGCAGATGTTGATTTTTACGGTGAAGTAACTAACATCGATACGATATATGCTAACCATGAACGCTATGTTGATGTATTCGGAAACTTTACCAATAGCGGTGAAATTATGATGCAGAACGGTTACAGGGTATCGTTTAACATTTATAATGATTTTGTCAATGATGGTCTTTGCCAGGTTAACACTCTAAATTTTATGGGTACTAATGACCATAATTTATCTACACTTAACGGAAATTGGATTGATTTTTATCCCGGATTCAATGCGCTTGAAAGCAATGTAATAGCAGCGAGTGATCTTTACTTGAAGTCTAGCCTCAACAATATCGTTGCTCAGAATATTGATCTATCAAACGGTTACGATTTGTATCTTGAAAATGTAAGAGTCGGATCGAATATTGCCGATATTACAACTAAAATTACCGGCGGCGGAAACGCTATCCATATGAGCGGTGATTTTTTTCAATCTTTCTATTTAAGATGTAATTTATATGATGTTGTGTTGAAAGGATATTCTGTGGTTAACGGTACCGGAACATCATTTTATGGCGAAGTAATTAACGCCGATACTTTAACCAACATGGGAAACTCATCGGTTAATTCATACGGTAATTTTACAAATCATGGATTGATTTATCCCTCGAGTTACGATATAAACTTTTTCGTCTACGGCGATCTTATCAATGACGGAAATTATGGCGCAGCATTAACAAAATTGGTTGGTACCGAAGATCAAAAAATTCTTTTACCTGCCGGAACATACAGCAGTTTTTCTACTGTATTCGAATCAGAATTAACAGGTACCGAATATCAATGGCAGAAGGATGGAACTGATATCGATGGTGAGACTACAAATCAGCTTACCATTAACACCGGGCTTTCGGAAGATAATTTCGGTATGTATCAGTGTATAGTTGACGGTGCATCGTCACGAAAAATCTATGTTGGTCAGTCAACTCCTCCGCCATTTGAAATATACGATGTTGAGATGACAAACATCAGCGAAACCGATACTCAAATTGATTGGAAGACAACAGTACCTGCAAACGGATTTATCTTCTATGCCGAGAACGATACATCGAGCGGTTTTCCTTTTGAAGCAATGGAACCGGAAGGATTTGTGCTCGAGCATTCACTGACTTTAGATAATCTTACAACAGGTTCGACTTATTATTTTATAATTGATCAGAATGATGAGGACTGGAACTGGGTGAGATCCGGTACCTACATGTTTGTTGCCGGAGATTCGATAGTAAGCGTAAGCAATGATGCGGTAATTTCTAACTACTTGCTTTATCAGAATTATCCGAATCCGTTTAATCCATCCTCAATTATTAGCTTTGATTTACCTGAAGATTCTAAAGTGGAGATTATTGTATTCAACGCTATCGGAGAAAAAGTTGGAGAGATTCTAAATGAATCATTAGGTACAGGTCATCATAATGTAAAATTTGATGCTTCGAATTTATCAAGCGGGATTTATTATTACAAAATCCGTGCGAATGATTTTATCGATGTTAAAAAGATGGTATTAATTAAGTAATGAGTAAAATATTAATAAAAAAATATGATCATTACATTTGCCGGCGAGGGCTTCGTGGGCAAGAAGAGACAATTCTGATCGGTATTAATGACCGAGTATATTTTTATACTTGAAATGAATTATTACCGGTCAGATTTATAATTATTTTTTTAGTATTTTAGGAAACTAGAAACAAGATTTATTTGTTTTGGTATAATAAGAAGCAGAATAAAATTTATTTTTTGGTAAGGGGTCGCACCAAAAACCGCATTAAACTCGGTGAAGTGATCTGACTCCCCAATTAGCAGCCCACCTCATAGTGTGCGGCTCCTTACCGATAATTTATTAAAACTTGATTTCCCTTCACACTTTTATCCAATTGTTAATTGTTCATTGAATATTCAATATACCTTTATACTTTTCTTGAAATCACTTTGTATCTTATATCTTTGACCGTTTTTGTATCATATATATTTAATGAGAATAAGTGAATTTGTGATTGATATGTCATTTATTCACATATCAAAAAGTATAAAACACATTTTTCTTAGAACTGTTATCAAACTAAATAATTAGCAGCAATTATTTTCTGATTAAACATCACAACAAGTAAACTAAAATTGCTGACGAAATATTTCTAAACGTTTCCGCACAAACCTATCTTTATGTAACCATTGACTTGATTAGATAAAAATCTTTCACTTCATCTATAACAGAATATTTATGATAATGTGGAAAGTGATTATATCAAGATAAAGGATACGTTGAAAAATGATTTTAGCTTTGCCGCTAAAGGGGATAAATGATTTATTGAAATCATTTTTAATTATGGATAAATGTCAAAAGAATTCATATTTAATTGGAGGTAATACAGCTCAAAAAGAAGAATAAATTAATCGTTTAACTTAACAAATAGGAGATGTAGGTCGCAATAAGCTTTATTCATGGGGAAAAATAATACTTGACAAAAGCCAATTCCATAATTATATTGATAATTAGTTAAACGATTAAACGGGTAAATCGATGGCAGTTACCATTAAAGATGTAGCTCTTAAAGCGAAAGTTTCAACCGCCACAGTGTCACTAGTAATTAACGGCAATAATCGAATATCACCTGAAACAAAGAGAAAAGTACTAAAGGTAATCAAAGAACTCGATTATCACCCTTCAAAATCAGCTCGCGATCTTGTATCACAGAAAACCGGTAACATTGGTTTCCTCTTAACAGACGATCACTTTTTACGAACAGAACCTTTTTATACCAGAATATTTCTTGGTTCTGAATTTGAAGCAGGCAATACCAACTATTATATATTACTCGCAACTGTTCCTTCTACTTACAATAATAATAATTCTCTTCCCAGATTTATTCTTGAGCGGAGTATAGATGGACTTATTGTTGCAGGTAAAGTCCCTGAAGAACTCCTTTCAAAATTATCCGAATACAAACTTCCCCTAACTTTTGTTGATTATAAACCGGAAAGACAAAAATATCCTGTCGTTTTGATTGATAACATTCATGGCGGTCTTCTCGCTACAAATCATTTAATTGAATATGGACATAAAAAAATTGCATTTATCGGCGGTGATATTTCTCATCCGAGTATAAGAGACCGCCTCACAGGGTACACGCGTGCTCTTGATAATGCTGGAATTAATTTCAATAAGAATATTATACACACAATATCCCCCTACCCGGATAGGCAGAATGGATATGATGCGGCAAAAAGTATTTTCACAAAAAATAAAAATATAACCGCAGTATTTGCTTGTAACGACGCAATGGCTATCGGGGTGATGCACTACTTAAAAGATAACGGTTATTCGATACCCGATGATGTTTCTATTATCGGATTTGATGATGTTGAAGCAGACTTATTATTGGATCCGCCTCTCTCAACAATAAGAGTACCAAAGTTTGATCTCGGCGCTGAGGCATTTAAGATAATGAAAGAATCGATACAGAATAAAGAAACAAAATCAAAAATAGTCCTTGTTCCGGTGGAATTAATTATTCGTAAATCAACAAGAAAAATATAAAGGCTATATGATAGCTGCAGTCTATAATGGATCAAGTTTTCTCAACATTGAAGAATATTCATTGGAGAAACTGAAGCAAGGTGAAGTGCTTATCGAGGTGAACTATTGCGGAATCTGCGGAACTGATTTTCATATTCTTAACGGCAATGCCCATGCTGAAATTCCGGTTATTTTAGGACATGAATACTCCGGTACGGTAATCGATAAAGCTAATGATGTTAATAACATTTCCGCCGGTGATAAAGTAGCAATCGATCCAAATATTTATTGTGGTTATTGCAGATTTTGCAGAAAAGGGCTTGTGCAGTTCTGCGAAAATCATCAAGCGCTCGGTGTAACTTTAAACGGGGGATTTGCTGAGTATTCAATTGTTCCATCTTCTCAAATTTATAAATTACCTGAAAATTCTGATCTTTCAGCGCTTGCATTTGCCGAGCCGCTTTCTTGTTGTTTGAGGGGAATTCATCAGGCAGAAATACAGCCGGGTGATTCGGTAGTAATAATTGGCGGCGGATCAATTGGTCTGATGATGATGCAACTCGCTAAACTTTCCGGCGCTTCGAAAATCGTTGTTATTGAGCCTGTTGAATTCAAAAGAGATATGGCAAAAAAGTACGGAGCCGATTTAACTCTATCGCCGGTTGAAAATAATATAAAAGAGATTATTGATGAATTTACACACGGTGGATCTGATGTTGCAATTGAGTGTGTAGGTAGTAGTGAATCTGTTGAACTAGCTGTTAACCTAGTGAATAAAGGCGGATGCGTAGTTATTTTCGGTCTCGCACAATCAAATGAATATGTTAATCTAAATCTGCATGAATTATTCAGGAAAGAAATAAAAATTCACAATTCGTTTTTAAACCCGTTTACTTTTGAAAGAGCAGTAAACCTGTTGATTACAGGTAAAATAGATGTTTCCAGATTAGTCTCAAATCAAATCCCGCTGAAGAATATCAATGATATTTTTAAAAGAGATAATCGTTCCAATGTTATTAAATCTCAATTAACAAACAACAAGAGGAGGAGTTATGCTGAAATTAATTAAAACCTTTAAGTGGGTACATGGGTTTTTAATTATCCTTTTACTAGGATTTATCTCGTTAAATGCTCAGAGCGGCATTAACGAAGTCGGTAGTTTCGAGCAAGATTTACCGTCGTATTGGACGAAAGGAGCCGAGCCGGGTGGAGCAACATTAACCTGGGCAACAGATCAATTCGTATCAATGGGCAAAAGCTTGAAAATTGAAAAGACAACCACTAGCGAAGCATCGA
>JAIOZI010000104.1 GCA_021740785.1 Melioribacteraceae bacterium | reverse complement strand
GAATGAGAAAAATAAACAATTACCAAAAACTAGATTTATTAAGAATTGCTATTAAAAAAGAATTGAAATTAGAGCAATCTAAAGTTGCATGATTATTTTGGGGTCTCATAATTTCAACTAAGTTTGACTTTTGTTCTTTACACGTATGACAATAATGAATTTTATACTCAGTTGATCTTATTGCCTATCCGCATTGCCGCCACATATATTACAATCTATTTTGTGCTTCGAAGATATTTATTTCAAAAAAAAATCATTGGATTTTTATTATGGCTAATAGTTTCAATTATTGTAACAGTATTAGTCCGCAGAATAATTTTATTTGAATTGATTTTTTCTTTTGCTCCTGAACTAAATTATGACCAAGTGGGACTATGGAATATTAAGGGTCTTATTCACTCCACCGTGTATATTTATCCAGTTGTTACAACTGCATTAATTATTTTTGTAGTTCACGAGTGGTTTAAAAAGGAAAAGCTTCGTTTAGAGACTCAGAAGGGAAAATTGGAAGCGGAACTAAAATACTTGAAAAACCAAATTAACCCTCACTTTTTGTTCAATACAATCAATAACATTTACTCATTGGTACTTGAGGAATCAGCAAAAGCACCCCGAGCATTGCTTAAGCTCTCCGATATGATGAACTACTTGCTTTATGAAAGCAATGCGGATAAAATAGAGCTAAGCAAAGAGATTCAAAATTTACAAGACTATATCGAACTTGAAAAATTCAGATACGGAGATAAGCTTGAAGTAATATTTAATTATGAAGTTAGATCAAGCGATATCACCATTCCCCCATTAATGCTGCTTCCTTTTGTTGAAAATGCTTTTAAACATGGTGCCGGAGAATCTCTTGAGAGCAGCTGGATTCACATTAATTTGAATGAAGCAAACCATCATCTGACTTTTAAAGTGGAAAACAGTATTGATGAAAAGGTTGGTACAAAAAACGAGGAAAATGGCGGCATCGGTTTAAGCAACGTTAAAAAAAGATTAGAGTTGATGTTCCATAATAAACATAAGTTAAAAACTCTTAAAAGCTCCGAATCATTTATAATAATTTTACAGTTGGATTTAAGTGATGATAAAAAATAAAATTAGATGTCTTGTGGTTGATGACGAACCGCTCGCGGCAAACGTTATCAAATCTTACATAGAAAAAGTAGATATGCTTGAACTAGTTGCAATATGCTCAAATGCCGTGGAAACTTTCAACAAGTTGAACTCTTCAAAAATCGATTTAATTTTTCTTGATATCAAAATGCCTCAAATATCCGGGATGGAATTGATGAAGTCATTAACAAATCCACCACAAATAATTCTAACCACCGCCTTCCGTGACTTCGCTGTTGAAAGTTATGAGCACGGTGTAATTGATTATTTATTAAAACCCATTTCATTTGAAAGATTTCTAAAAGCAATAGGAAAGATTACTCTTAATCAGCAGTCGGCAAGCATTTTAACTGCACCGGAAGTAAGTAAGCAGGAGTTCATTTTTGTTAAATCAAACAAGAAACAAGTTAAGGTGGCACTGGATAAAATTCTTTACATAGAGGGATTGAAAGAGTATCTGCAAATTATTACGACTACGGAAAAGATTATAAGTTATCTCTCTTTAACCTATATGATTGAAAAGTTACCGTCGGATAAGTTTATAAGAGTTCACCGGTCATATATTATTTCAATAAACAAAATAAAATCTTACTCGGCTGCGGAAATTACTATGCCCGGGAAAACGATTCCAATCGGCAATCATTACAAACAAACAACACTGAAAATGCTGGAGAATTTTGCAAACACTAACAATTAACTAAACAGTATGAAAGAAATCTACATTTGTCTCAACATAAAGGCACCTTTAAATAAAATTTATTGGGCTGTAACCGAAGAACAAGGTTTAGCCGGGTGGTGGACAACCGATTTAGATGTTAAAAATAATGTCGGTGAAATTTCTATATTTAGATTTACATCCGGCGCTTTTAATAAAATGAGAATTAAAAATCTTAGCGAGAATAAAGTTGAATGGATTTGTGTTGATGGACATGAGGAGTGGATAGGCACAAAAATATCCTTTGAGCTCAGAAGTGACGGTGGGGAAACAAAAGTTTGTTTCTCTCATTACAATTGGAAATCTCAGTCGGAGTATGCGGGAGAATGCTGTTTTCATTGGGCATACTATTTAGACAGTTTGAAAAAATTATGTGAAACCGGACATGGCTTGCCAAACAGCTAACAATAACAAGAAACCGGAAATTAAACTAGTTTTTAACACAACCTTGGGGAGAGATTTACAATGAAACAAAAAGAATTTGATTGGACATATTTCAAAAGAAGAATATATATAAACAACTGTAGTAAAGAAGAACTATTCAGGAAATGGGCGACACCAAAAGGTATTACGGAATGGTTTATTGAAGAAGCAGATTACAAGTACGGAGATAATACAAAAAGAAAGCCGGATGAAATTGTAAGAGCCGGGGATAAATATTGGTGGAAATTCCATCGCGGATCGGTAGTTGAAGGAACCGTTCTTGAAGTAAAAGAAAATTCATTGTTCAAGTTTACTTTCGGCAAAAAGGATGTTGATTCGGACGAAGAAGTAATTGTAACGGTAACGATTAACGAAAAGAATGGAAGATGTTTTTTCGATATTCTTCAGGAAAACATGTCTGAGAGTAAGTATGGCAAAGTTAATTACTACATCAGCTGTAACATGGGCTGGATGTTCCACATGAACAATTTGAAAAGTATTTGCGAGACTGGAAATGATTTAAGAATACAAGACGGTGATAGAATGCATGTTGATGCGCCGAGCAGATATCCCTTAGACAAATATAAGTGGACTGAATTTAAACAAGTTGAATACATTAAGGCACTAAAAGATAAGGTTTTTCAAAAGTGGACAACCTCTAAAGATATTACCGAATGGTTTATAGCAGAAGCAACATACAGTTATGATGATATGATTAGAAAACCGGATGAAAAAATCAAAGCAGGTGATAAATACTCTTGGACATTCTTTCAGGGCTTTACGATGAAGGGGAAAATACTAAAGATAGATGAAAATGAATTTTTAGCGTTCACCTTTGGAAAGAAAGATGCAGAATTAGATGAAGATATAATTGTAGAACTATCTTTTTCAACAGATGGGGAAAAAAGCAAAATTGAATTAATACAGAAAAATATGGCTGATAATGAGTATGGTCATGTTAATCATAATATGAGCTGTATGGTTGGGTGGTGTTACTTTTTAACAAATCTAAGATCATTATTGGAGTCTGGATACGATCTAAGAGAAAAGGATATAAAGCTCGCTAAAGAAACACAAAGCTATTCCCTAGATAATTTGGATTGATCATTGTAAAATGATTTGTGTAATTGGTTAAAGTAAAGATTAAGGCTAATCGAAGTGTAGCGTCGCGAAGCTTAGCCTTTGCAAATTCGACTTGGATTAGTCGAATAAAATTCACAAATTCTTTAACCATTGTACGGAGCACAAAATGGATCTAAGCGATGAGATGATTGAACAGCTTTAAGCTGATCTTTCCAAAGCAAAAAATACAACGATCTGATGGGTAAAGACGGAGCGATAAAAAAGTTCATCAGGAAAAACCCTTGAACAAATGCTCGAAAGTGAACTTACCGAACATCTCGGATATGAACAATACTCACCTGTAGGTATAAACCGCGGCAACAGCAGAAATAGCCTGCCCGTCAATCATTAAGGCGGGGTAAAACTCACAAAACTTTGAAGAACGACAACGGAGAAATAGAACTTACTGTACCTCGAGAGCACAACGGAGAGTTTGACCCGGTAATTGTTAAAAAGTATGAAAAAACAGCCCGCACGCTTTCACAAATAATCCCGGCTGTAGAGCGATTCGCCTGAATCGCTCATACTTCTTCATTAATATTTTATGATAATTTATCTTAGGTTGTAGGGACAGCTTTCATCATGGTAGTGACGAGCTGCCCCTACAAACTCATTCTTGTAATTTATTCAGACAGCATGAATGCAGCCTCTAAATGTTTTGCTGCGCCTAATTCAATACTTCGATTTCCGGGAGACGAACCGCCGATTATTATTTTGAACTCTCCGGGTTCAAGTATTTTGTTCCCGTTATTATCAATCAAATAAAGCATAGCGGGCGTGATCGTAAACTCTACGGTAACAGATTCCCCTTTATTTATCGATACTCTCTTAATTCCTCTCAGTGAGGATAACGGTGCGTCAACGGAAGCTTCAACATCTTTAATATAGAACTGAACCACCTCTTCGCCGTCATAATCACCAACATTAGTGATTGTTGCTTTACAGTTAATCATGCCGGATGAATTGATTTCCGTCTTGTCCAAAACCAGGTCGGAGTATTCAAATTTTGTAAAACTCAAACCGAAACCGAACGTGTAAAGCGGTTCGTCCGTCATGTAACGGTAAGTGCGGTTCTTCATCGAGTAATCTTCAAACGGGGGAAGCTGATCTACTGATTTGGGAAATGTAAGCGGCAGCCTGCCTGATGGATTAACATCACCGAACAAAATATCGGCGACTCCGTTTCCGCCCTGTTCACCCGGATACCATGCAAACAAAACCGCATCAGCTAATTCCTGAACTTCGGGCATTGCAATCGGACTCCCGCCCATGATAACCGCAATTATCGGCTGCTCTAAATTTTCACGCATCTGTTTCAAGTAAGCAATTTGATGTTCCGGCAACCCGATATCTACCCTGTCTCCCCTGTTTACCGAACTGATGGATTCTCCTTCTTCCCCTTCGAGTAAAGGAGATAAACCCATTACAACAATAACCGCATCGGAATATTTTGCCTCCCCGATTACCCATCCCGCTTCATTGTCATGCTGCCTTTCAAGAAGAAAAGCTTTACGATACTGCATGTTTGTCCCGGCATCAATCTTACCGAATATACCTTCGAGAACCGTTACAATATTTTCACTTACGCCGTTGTAATTCCCGAGCAGTACATCAACATCGGCGGCATTTGGTCCCAGCACAAAAAGATTTTTTGATTTTTTATCAAGCGGCAGAACGTTGTTTTTGTTCTTCAGCAACACAACGGATTTTTGAGCTGCTTCTCTAGCAAGCAATTGATGTTCTTCACTGCAAACAACATCAGGTGAAATTGAATTGAAAGGGACTTCACTTTCGGGATCAAATAAACCTAAACGGAACCTGGTTTTTAACAATTGTGAAAGTGCGTTATCAATATCATTTTCAGAAACCGAACCGTTTTCAACTGCTTCGGGCAGGCTCCGAAAGCTTGTACCGCAATTTACATTTACACCCGCCAACAAAGCGCGGGAAGCGGATTCAACTACATCTTTATTTACTTTGTGATAATTATAAAAATCATGAATTGCCCAGCAGTCAGACACAATGTAACCATCGAACTTCCACTGGTCTCGTAAAATATCCTGCATTAAAAAGGAGCTTCCGCAGCATGGATCGTCGTACGTGCGGTTATAAGCGCACATCACACCTTCAACATTTGCTTCGGTCACAAGTGATTCGAAAGCGGGGAGATATGTTTCGTAAAAATCTTTTTTTGAAGGTGTCGCATTAAAAGAATGTCTAATACCTTCGGGTCCCGAATGTACTACAAAATGTTTTGCACAGGATGCGGCTTTTAAGTATTTGGGATGATCGCCTTGAATTCCTTTAACAAAAGCTTTCCCGATGTAGGAAGTTAGAAATGGATCTTCGCCGTAAGTTTCCTGTCCTCGTCCCCATCTGGCATCGCGGAAAATGTTTATGTTGGGAGTCCAGAAAGTCAGACTAATATATCTCCCCTCATTATTAAGTTTTTTAGCTGCATTAAATTTTGCTCGGGCTTCATCAGAAATTGCGGAAGCGACTCTTTGAATCAGGTCATCATCAAAAGTGGCGGCAAGTCCAATAGCCTGCGGAAATACAGTAGCTTTCCCGAACCTGGCAACTCCGTGAAGACATTCGCCCCACCAGTTATAGTATGGAATATCAAGCCGCGGAATTGCTTCACTGTCATAAAGAAGTTGTGATATTTTTTCTTCCAATGTTAATCGAGAGATCAGATCGGCGATACGTTCATTCATCGGCAGTGAGGAATTTCTGAATGGAAATTCTTCAGTTGAAGTTTGTTTTTTATCCTTCCCGCCGTTTGCAAACATCACTGCTGAAATCAAAATGATAAAGATTGATAATAATTTGTGTTTCATTTTATACTCACGTTATTAGTTTTATTCATCAGCAAATACTTTTACGACAGGTTCTTCACCATTCTTCACATAACCCCTGAACATTCCGGTGGTATTAAAAGGCATTGCAACATTTCCGTATTTATCCATAGCAATAACGCCTCCATTGCCGCCGGCATTTTTCAATTTTACATTCACCACAAAATCAGCGGCTTCGGAAACTGTCATATTTTTATACTCCATTAAAGCGGAAATATCATAAGCGGCTGCATACCGGATAAAAAATTCGCCATGCCCGGTTGATGAAACCCCGCATGTTTTGTTATTTGCATAAGTTCCGGCTCCGATTATCGGTGAGTCACCAATTCGTCCCCATTTTTTGTTTGTCATACCTCCGGTTGAAGTTCCGGCTGCTAAGTTTCCGTTTTTATCCAATGCAACACAACCCACAGTCCCGAATTTGCTGTCGTAGAAATCATGAAGTGCAGATTGATCTTCGTCGGTTTTTTTCAATTCGGATTCCTTAGCTCTCTGCAGAGCATTCCATGCATCTTCCGTATAAAAATATTCGGGCTCAACCAGTTCAACATTCTGCATTTCGGCGAACTTCTCTGCGCCATCTCTGGCAAGCAGAACATGCGGAGATTTTTCCATTACAAGCCGCGCTAATGAAACCGGGTTTTTAACAATCGTTACTCCCGCAACCGCACCGGCTTCCAAATTTTCACCATTCATAATTGAAGCATCCAGCTCATTTTTCCCTTCGCCAGTAAATACAGCGCCCTTACCGGAATTGAACATCGGGGAATCTTCCATTGTGTTTATAACTTTTTCAACGGCATCCAAACTGCTTCCGCCGTCTTCCAAAATTTTATATCCGACTTTCAACACCTCGGCTAGTTTTTTACGGTATTCAATTTCTCTTTCCTTACTCATTCCCGCACGGCGCATATACCCGGCACCTCCGTGAATTACAATTGCAAACTCTGCTTTCTTTTTTGTTTCGGTTTTTTCTTTTGGCTGCTCGCATGACAGCATTAAAAGACCGGCGAGTAAAACGATTACGATTTGTTTCATTGAAATTTCCTTGAGTGTTTTAATCGATTAATTTCGTTGACTTGTCAAATTATTTCACAAAGCATTAAAAAGCAATTTTTATTTCCGAAACTTCTATGCTGATTATGAAAAGTCTTCAACATATAATAAATTTGAAAAAACGTTTACCAAACAATCTTCGGGAAATAATTATGAAACTGATAAAATACTTTTTGACTTTTTCATTTCTGCTGACAGCCAATATCATCTCACAAGATGATGATGAAAAGAATGAGGATAAAGACAAGCAGCAATTCGAAATGATTTATGAGATTCCTACTACCCCGGTTAAAAGTCAGGATAGAAGCGGTACATGCTGGTCGTTTGCAACAACATCTTTCGTTGAGACTGAACTTCTCCATATGGGTAAGGGTGAACATGATTTATCGGAGATGTATTTTGTTTATTTCCCGTATTTGGAGATGGCGGAAAAGTACATGCGGTATCACGGGAGTTTTAATTTTGGTCCGGGCGGTCAAGCGCATGATGTAATGAATGTAATACGCGAATTTGGATTTGTACCCGAAACAAGTTATACGGGCAAAATAGTTGACCCGGAAATTCACAATCACAGTGAAATGCATTCTGTATTAAACAGTATGCTGGATGCCGCAATGAAAAGACGCGGGGGAAAACTTTCACCGGTATGGGATGATGCATTTAAAGCAGTATTGGATATTTATTTAGGAAAACTGCCTGAAAAAATTAATTATGATGGAAATGAATACACACCGAAAGAATTTTCCGATGCGCTTGGTTTTAATCCGGATGATTATATAGAATTCACATCCTATGAAAGTTATCCTTTTTTCGAAAAGGTAAATCTCGAAATTCCGGATAACTGGTCGCACGACCTGTACTACAACCTTCCGATTGATGAATTGATTTCCGTAATGAATTATGCGTTGGAAAACGGTTACTCCGTAGATTGGGACGGCGATGTGAGCGAAAAGGAATTCAGCATGGATGAAGGATATGCTATTGTACCTGCTGAAAAAGATGAAGATGAGAATGATGAAGAAGATATGGAAGAGGAGGAATTGGACGAAGAGGAAAATGAAGGACCGGAAAAAGAAAAAGAAATAACCCAGGAAATGCGCCAGGAAACCTTTGATAATTTCAGCACGACCGATGATCACCTGATGCATATCACCGGGTTGGCTGAGAACCAAAACGGATCAAAATTTTACCTTACGAAAAATTCATGGGGTGAAAAGGGTAAGTACGATGGATTTATTTATATGTCCGAACCTTTTGTGCGACTGAAGACCGTCGCGATTATGGTTCACAAAAATGCCGTGCCGGATGGCGTAAAGAATAAACTGAAATAAAAATTTCTTAGTGATCCGGAGTTACAGAGGAATTAATTAATCCCCAAAAATTCATTGGAAATAAATTTTTTGCCGTTGCCGCCCATAAAATTTTTTATTAAAACATTTTATGTTGCGGGATTAACCCCGACAATTTGTAAGAAAAATATTTTACTCAAATAAAGAATTCCAAAAATTCTATATGGCTAAGTATTTGATATTTTTCAACTTACAAATTGTCAGCACGAAGGGCAGATTTTCCAATGGAAAATCTGGATTAATTTTAATTCCGCATAAACACATTGCTTAGCAGCAAAACTCCGGATTACAAAGAATCAATTGTAATCGACAATAAATTTGGACTGGAAAATTTCAATCAACTTTTAACCCTATAGTCAATTTATTGTAATTAACCAATCAACAAAATAAGTATTTGCACAAATTAGCATTGATATTCTTCCGTTACCAAACCTCTTCCAGACTAAACGTCATATTAAATATTTATTATCAAAATGTGTTTCCGAACGTGATTTATTGTGTTTTTAGCTTGTTTTCGAAGTAATTTGAGCTTTTCATAATCCGCAAAAAAAATATTAATCTACGTACTTATACTGATTTATTTGGAAAATGGTCACTGTATATTTGTATCAGATGCAAATGCATCTACCGTTCCCATCAATATGATATAGCTGCAAAGACAGTGCAGCAAAGAGCCTCTAGAAACCGGGCGCCCGGCGCGCAGACAAGAGTTTGGTTTTGCCGGGAGTCTGGTTTTCTTATTTTTACAACAGCGAATTAATCCAGTCAACTATATTAGTATTATACCAACAATTTGTCAAAGACAGCATCTTGCTCATGCATTAGTGAATTTGTGACGGGCAGGAAGAAGAGTTGTTTTTGAATGGAAGGAAGGGGAAGTAGGGAAAGGTGAACGGTTAAGGGTTAAAGGCAAAGGGCGTGGCGCATAGAGCAAAGGGCATAGAGCAGAGAGCAGAGAGAAAAGCAAAAAATAAGACTCAAGAAACAAGTATCAAGTAGCAAGAAACAAGAAACAAGAAACAAGAAACAAGAAACAAGAAACAAGAAACAAAAAGCCAGAGACTAGCTACTAGAAACCAGTGACAAGAAACCAGCAACTAGTGTACTGACAATATAGTTTTGCAACATAGCAATAGTTTTTGTATAATTGTAAAAAAAGGCTAATGCTATGAAAAGAACGGAGATTAAATTAACAGAAAAGGAAGTCATATTTCTACGAAAATATAAAAAATC
>JAIOZI010000034.1 GCA_021740785.1 Melioribacteraceae bacterium | reverse complement strand
AGAAACAAGTACCGTACCTCACTACAATCACGGAACAGCATCACCAACAACGTTTTTGGAGCATAATCGCATTGTTTGGCAGCCACCTTCCTCGATTTTCACTGGTTTTTTGCTGCTAATGGCCAAGTTGGGTTAAAAATTATGGTAGACAAGGATTCTATACAAATTCATTGTTCAATTACTCAAATGCATTCACCGACGAATATCTGAATGAATCAATTGAACTTGGCAGAAGTTTTGTCCAAAAGAAATATTGGAACACAAATGCACTTAACTACTTGTGGCAGGGTATAGGAGCATTTTTGGCAAATTCACCGAATATACGCTATCTTTTTGGTGCGGTGAGTATCAGCAATAATTATCCTGAAACTGCAAAGCAGCTTATTGTATTTTATTTTAATAAGTGGTTTAGTAATGATAAAAAATTTGCTGTTTCCAAAAATAAATTTCTGATTTCTCAAAGAACTCTTTCTGAATTTGAATCGGTTTTTAACGGCAGCACTTATAAAGAAGACTATCGAATTCTAAAAATGATGCTGAAACCGTTCGGATTTAGTGTGCCTGTATTGTTAAAGCATTATTCCGAATTATGTGAGCACGAAGGCGTTCAGTTTTCGGATTTTGGAATCGACCAATCATTTGAAAATTGCGTGGATGGATTTATTTTAGTTTACGTTGACAAAATCAAATTTGAAAAACGAGAACGCTATATTGAAAAATATCTTCCACAAATGGCACAGACAGTCTGATTTTATTTTTTTCACTTGACAAAACCACATCGAATTTCTTACTATGTAATTGAAACTACATTCATCAATAAATATGTAATATTATTTACAAGTGTCCGCTCCAAGATTAACCCGAAATATTTGAGGAAGTTACAGCAATCGAAGCGCCGCAGATTTTAGGAGTCGATAACCATGTTGGTGTTTCGGTATTGCTGAGATTAATTGAAAAAATATTTAGTGAAAAGATTTCCATGATAGATTTTATCGTGGCATTCACAACATGTGAGGAAACTTCGCTCGAAGGTTTAAAAAATATTGAATTGAACGGCGCTATTAAAAATGGTTATGTTTTTGATTCGTATATGCGTCCAGGAAATTTTATTGCTAATTCGTTTGCGCATGTAATATATAAATGCATATACTTCTGAATGGTGTTAAAATTAATTTAAAAACTAGAAAGAAGCTTTGATGAAAATATCCAAACTAAAGGCGCCGAATACATATTTCATAATTTTTTCACTTATTGTTTTGATCGCAGTTTCAACCTGGATTATCCCCGCAGGAGAATTTGACCGTGTTGAAAAAAACGGTAAGGAAGTAGTTGTAAACGGTTCTTATCATCATGTGGAAAGGAATCCGCAAAATATTGATGATGTGCTGATGTCGCCGATAAATGGTTTTGTTGATGCAGCATTGATTATCGGGTTTGTGATAATTGTCGGTGGAGCATTTGGTGTTTTTCAAAAAACCGAAGCTGTTGATTCTGCAATAAAGTCAGTTGCAAAAGCTCATAAAAATTCCAAACTGGTTCGTTCTCTGCTAATACCGATTTTCATGACTTTCTTCTCTTTAGCCGGCGCTGTCTTCGGAATGAGTGAAGAGATAATTCCGTTCATCCTGATATTCGTTCCAATGGCTTTAATGCTCGGATACGATTCAATAACCGGTATTGCCATTCCTTTTGTTGGAGCCGGTGTTGGTTTTGCAGGCGCATTTCTTAATCCGTTTACAATAGGAATAGCACAGGGAATTGCTGACTTGCAGCTTTTCTCCGGCATGGAATACAGGATAATAGTCTGGGTAATTCTAACTATAACTGCAATTGCTTTTGTTACTGTATATGCAAATAGAATAAAAGCAAACCCGGAAAAGAGCATCACTTATGAAATTGATAAGAAAAAACGTAAAGATTTACACATTGATGGTATTGAGGAATTTGAAGGTATAGATCGGACACATAAATTTGTTTTGTTTGTATTTCTGCTCGGACTGCTTGTACTTGTCTACGGTGTTTTGAATTTCGGATGGTTCATTAAAGAGATATGCGCAGTATTCTTTTTTACTGGTCTGGCTGTCGGTGTTATCGGGAAATTATCGATCAAAGAAATATCAGACTCATTTATAGATGGTGCAAAAGCATTAATAGGCACTGCAATAATAATTGCTTTAGCGAGAGGGATTTTAATTATTGCGACAGAGGGAAGAATCATCGATACGATTTTATATGCGTTATCCGCCCCGATTAGCGAACTGCATCCTGTTGTTTCAAGCCAGGCAATGTTCGCAGTTCAGTCAATTATTAATTTCTTCGTCCCTTCGGGAAGCGGTCAAGCAGCTTTAACTATGCCGATCATGGCTCCCTTAGGTGATTTAGTGGGTGTATCGAGGCAGACAGCAGTGCTCGCTTTTCAATTTGGCGACGGGTTTTCAAATTTAATTATTCCAACTTCTGCTGTTACAATGGGTGTTTTGACATTAGCTGAAGTGCCATGGGAGAAATGGGCAAGATGGATGCTGCCGCTGCAATTATTACTTTTTATTCTAGGTCTACTTTTACTTATTCCGCCTTACTTAATTGGCTGGATGTAATAAAATTTTTGGAATACTATTGAATATTAAAAGCTGCTAATCAGCAGCCTTTTTCGTAAAGATTATTTTACCGTCACCGGGATATTCTGCTGATATATTATCACCGCTTTGAAATTCATTCATCAATAATGAGGTGGAAAGAGGATTAACAATATACCGCTGTATAGTGCGTTTTAACGGTCTTGCACCGTAAGTAACATCATACCCGATTTGCAGCAAGAATTCTTTAACTTCATTAGATATTTCTAAAGTTAGATTTTTTTCTCCCAGCATTTTATTTACACGTTGCAATTGAATATCGATAATTTCTTTCAATTCGTTCTGAAGCAGAGGTTTGAATAAAACGATATCGTCAATTCTATTTAGAAATTCCGGTCTGATGGTTTTTCGCAGTAACTCGGATAACTTTGTTCTAAGCTCACCCATTATACTTTCATAGTTTTCTTCACTTATCGCACCTAATTTTTCCTGGATTAGATGTGAGCCAAGGTTTGATGTCATAATGATTATTGTATTTTTAAAATCAACTGTTTTACCCTGGTTGTCTGTTAACCGTCCTTCATCTAACACCTGAAGTAAAATATTGAAAACTTCCGGATGAGCTTTTTCTATCTCATCTAGAAGAATAACCGAGTAAGGACGTCTTCGAACCGATTCGGTTAACTGTCCGCCTTCTTCATAACCTACATAGCCCGGAGGCGCACCGATCAACCGTGAAACCGAGTGCTTCTCCATGTATTCAGACATATCGATGCGTATCATTGAGTGAACATCATTGAAAAGAAATTCAGCCAATGTTCTTGCCAGCTCGGTTTTCCCGACACCGGTTGTACCGATGAAAATGAATGAACCTATGGGGCGATCTGAATCTTGAAGTCCGGCGCGCGATCTTCTAATTGCATTTGAAACGGCTGCTACCGCATCATTCTGACCAACAACCCGTTTATGAAGTTCATCTTCCATTCTCAGTAATTTACTTCTTTCACTTTCAAGCATTCTATTTACCGGGATGCCGGTCCACTTACTAACAATTTCGGCAATGTCTTCAGCTTCAACTTCTTCTTTCAACATTTTGCTGTCCTGTTGAATATTAATCAGCTCTTCGGTTCCCATCTTCAGTTTTTTCTCTAAACCGGCAATTACACCATATCTCAATTCCGCAACTTTTCCAAGGTTTCCTTCTCGCTCATATTTTTCAGCATTCGCTTTAGCATTTTCTATTTCGCTTTTCATTTTGCGAATATTCTGAATGCGCTCCTTTTCAAGCTGCCAATGTGAGGTTAATCTGTTGCGCGTTTCTTCGAAGTCGCTTAGTTCTTTTTTCAATTCATCCAGCCGAATTTTTGAATCAGTATCCTTTTCTCTTTTAAGCGCTTCCTTTTCTATTTCAAGTTGTTTTACTTTTCTTTCAATTGCATCAAGTTCTTCGGGCATTGAATCAATTTCAATTCGTAATTTGGATGCCGATTCATCAATGAGATCAATAGCTTTATCCGGCAGAAATCTATCTGTTATATATCGATTGGAAAGCTGAACTGCAGCAACAATAGCGGCGTCGGTAATTCGTACTCCATGATGAACTTCATAACGTTCTTTCAATCCGCGTAAAATGGAAATTGCATCTTCTTCATTTGGTTCGGAAATGAGTACTGGCTGAAATCTTCTTTCGAGCGCGGCATCTTTTTCAATATATTTTTTGAATTCATTTAATGTTGTTGCGCCAATCGCATGTAGCTCGCCTCTTGCTAATGCAGGTTTTAATATATTTGCTGCGTCCATCGATCCATCGGTTCTGCCTGCGCCAACCAGTTGGTGAAGTTCATCGATGAATAGAATTACTTCACCGTTCGAATCCTGGACTTCTTTAACTACGGCTTTAATTCTTTCTTCAAATTGACCGCGGAATTGTGTCCCTGCAACCAGCGCACCCATATCAAGCGCAACAATTCTTTTGGTTTTTAATGTTTCCGGAACATCGCCTGAAATGATTCTATGAGCAATCCCTTCTGCGATTGCTGTTTTACCCACACCGGGTTCACCTATTAGTACGGGATTGTTTTTTGTCCGCCTTGAAAGCACTTGCAGTACTCTTCTAATTTCTTCATCCCGACCAATTACAGGATCGAGTTTATTTTGCTGCGCAAGCTCATTTAAATCCCGTCCGTATTTTTTTAATGATTGATAGGTATCCTCTGGATTTTGTGTAGTTACTCTTTGATTACCGCGTATGCCCATGAGGGCTTTCATTATTATTTCAACAGTTATGCCGTTTTCTTTTAGCAGTCTTCCGGCTTCACCGCTGTCGCCGGCTAATGCAATCAAAAGATGTTCATTTGAAACATATTCATCCTTAAGCTTACGTGCCTCTTCTGACGATTTTTCCAGAAGCTGTGAAGTGCGTTGAGACATCTGCTGATTCCCGGCGCCCGCACCCGAAACCTTTGGGAGGTTCTCAAGTATTCCGGATATCTTTAATTTTATTTGATTAAGATTTGCCCCGCATTTCTGTAAGATTGAACCGGCAAGATTTTCGGATTCTTGAACCATTGCCGCAAGTATATGTTCGGGTTCAATAATTTGGTTATTATAATTCTGAGAAATCTCAACTGCGTTTTGAACTGTCTCCTGAGCTTTTACAGTCAGCTTATTAAAATTGAATGCCATAGTATATCCTCACATCAAAATGACTTTTTCATTTATTAAAATGGTTTAAAAATTACTAAAATTCAAAAGGAATTGATCACCCAAGAAAGCCAACATTGGAACAATCAAATAAGCGAAAAAGTTTTTTTAAACTAAAGAAGAAGAAAAATTAGTGTAAATCATTTGTTTTGTTGACCAATTTATTTATTTTTGATGTTAATGAGAGTTTATCCTGCCGTTATTAGCAAAGGTTAATACTACGGGGGATATTTATCTCTGAGTTAGTTAGTTGTATTATTAATTTTTTTGGAGTCTTAATGTCAGAGCGTGTTACCGGAACTGTAAAATGGTTCAATGCCTCAAAGGGATATGGGTTCATTGAGCGCTCAGGAGGCGATGATGTGTTCGTTCATTTTAGCGAAATAGTTGATGACGGATACAAATCTCTCAAAGAAGGGCAGGAAGTAGAATTCACTTTAGGTGAAGGAGAAAAAGGTCCCCAAGCTCAGGAAGTGAAAGCTGTGGATAAGTAATATTTATCTATTGTTTCGCACATTTTTTTATGCCGGATTCATTCCGGCATTTTATTTTATTATCAGTATATCTCTTAGGATTGGTTTTAATCCGCTGATAAAAAACTCAACCGCAATTACCATTACAATTAATCCCATTATTCTAAGCATTACTTTATTCCCATTATCACCAAGGAACCGCATTATTTTTCTAGCGCTCAAAAGAAAAATAAGAGTTATGATCATCATCAAAATAATTATTCCTAAAAGTAAAAATCTGGAGTACCAATCAACGGCATCATTGAACAAAACTATTGAAACAGTTATTGCCCCGGGTCCGCATATCATTGGAATTGCTAACGGAGTTATTGCGATATCGCTTGCATAATCTTTTGTTGTTTCGTCATCATGCTTTGTTCTAGTTAAACGCGCCTGAAGCATATCGAAACCTGTCATAAAAAAAATCACACCGCCAACTATGCGCAATCCGTTTACCGAAATTGAAAAGAAATCAAAAATGAACTTACCCGTGAATGCAAAAATTAAAAGTATCAGCAGCGCCGTGATTGTTGCTTTTACTGCTACTTTCTTCGCTTCGGCAGATGACAAATCTTTCGTTAAGGAGGTATAGACCGGAATAACTCCAAGTGGGTTCAGCATTGTGAATAATGATGTGAATGCAAGTAACCCGAAATCAAATAAATTAGTCATTCAATCCCCAATCTTTCATAATATCATGTAATTCGTCTTCAATTATTTGTTTTGCCTTTTCAACATGTTCATCATGAGTTCTTATACCGGAAACTACATAACGGATTGTAAATTTTCCGTTCAATTTTGAATGCGTAATGAATAACTTCCGCTTTGCATTAATTCTTTCGATCAACTGCTGATTGAAATCATTCAGTTCATCTTCATTTAACTTTGGCGGTTTTGCTCTAAAACAGATTGTGCTGAAAGGAGTTGGAGCAAGTTTTTCAAAAACCGGGTGACTCTCAATCCAATCAGAAAAATTCTTTCCCATTCTTAAATGTTCTCTTAAAATATTTTTAATTCCTTCTACTCCGAAGTAACGAATTACAAACCATAATTTTAAAGAACGGAATCTTCTACCCAATTGAATACCATAATCCATCAAATTATCTACTTTATCATCCTCTGTTGTTTTAAGATATTCATGTACTAAACTAAATGCTGATTTTAATGTTCCTTTGTGTTTGGTGAAAAGCAGGCTTAAGTCAATTGGGACGAACATCCATTTGTGCGGATTCATTACGATTGAATCTGCCTCTTCCCATCCGTCAAAATATGAGCTGTAATCATCAAGCATGGCAATCGGACCGGCATGAGCAGCATCAACATGAAGCCAAACATAATGTCTTTTGCAGATCTCCGCAATTTGTTTTACAGGATCTACACTTGTTGTTGATGTGGTTCCAATTGTTGCAACTGCACACATCGGTAAATAACCTTCCTCTTTATCTTGAAGAATTGCTTCTTCAAATTTATCCGGCAGCATTTCAAATTTTTCGTTGACTGGTATTTTTACCAAACTTTTTAATCCTAGTCCGAGTATAATGGCTCCCTTATCAATTGATGAATGAGCTTGCTCGGATGAATAAACACGCAGTAGCGGAAGATCCGTTCTACCGGACATTCCCAATTCCCGTATATTCATCCCTTTTAAATCTTCGCGTGCAGATGCAATTGCGTGCATTGATGATACTGAAGCAGTGTCGTAAATAATTCCCCAAAATGAATCAGGCAAACCAAGCATCTGGCGCATCCAATCAACAGTAACTTTTTCAATTTCATTCGACGCAGGCGCAGATTTCCAAACCATACCGTTAACATTAAATGCAGCAGAGAGAAATTCTGCCAGAATTCCGGCAGAGCTTGCAGTCGAGTTGAAATAAGCATTGAAGTACGGATGATTCC
The DNA here is from genome assembly GCA_021740785.1 of Melioribacteraceae bacterium. GTDB lineage: Bacteria > Bacteroidota > Ignavibacteria > Ignavibacteriales > Melioribacteraceae > JAIOZI01. The sequence goes on along the minus strand of JAIOZI010000034.1, from coordinate 42,275 downwards.
AATGAGTCATTCCGGGCATTACTATCTTATCAATATCTGCTAAAATATTTTGCATAGTCTCGTTTGAAAACGGCGGCTTGGTCGGGAGTTTCTTTTCAATATCTCCGGGAACAATATCCGGCAGCACAGGAATGTTGTCCAAATCGCTTAGGTAATTTGCAATCCAATCAACTAATTCATAACCGTATTTTTTAAAGTCATCTCCCGACATATCTCTTGTAATGTTGGACATGTAATCTCCATCTAAATTTTATTAGCCTTTAGCCAGTCAATTATCTTGTAGGTTAGTTCAATTCTCTTATTGGAAAAAGAATGCCCCGAATCAAATGTTATTTTGGTTAAATTTTTACACCCGGCATTCTCAAGCGCTTCAGTAAAAGGATTGAAATGCAATTCAGCGGGTGCAATAAAATCATTGTCGGCGCCGATTAATAATATGTTCTTATTTAATAGCTTTTCTATATAATTAAATAAGTTGAGAGTTTCCGAATGTTCGATCATCTCCGAAATTAAATCATCCGGTGAGGCGTTTAACAGCTCACAGTTATAAGAAATATTTTCATTTGTTAGTGCAAATGCATATTCGTTGTGCATAATCAACTTTCCAAAGTAACCGAGATTAAAAGGAGCAAAAGCAGCGATATGTTTAATCTTATCAAAGTCGGCGGCTTTTATTAACGACAAAAATCCTCCCATGCTGTGACCCATCAGTATTATCCTTTCCGGGTCAACACGCAGTTCATTTATTGCCCATTCCGATTCTAAAAACCTAACGGAACTTTTAACATCATCAAAGCAATTTAGCCATGAAAATTTTCCTTTACTTCCCCATGAACCTCTATAATGAAAGATTAACACATTAAAGCCAAATCTTCGTATTGCATGACTTATATCAAAATTGGTTTCATTCCCGGGAAATCCGTGCAGCATAATTACGGTAGGATGCGGACCTTTTCCATTTGCAATAAGGAATGCACCTATCAATTTGGAACCGCTGCTTTCGAATGTTACGGCGGTCATTGACGGCAGATATTTCGGATCAATCTCCGGCGGATCTTGAATAACAGGATCAAATTTCATAACAGTACCTTATTTTATTATCGCATCGGCTTCAATTTCTACAAGCAAGTCATCTTCAATTAACCTGTTTACTTCTATCATAGTTGCAGCCGGTTTAATATCTTTGAAAAACTCTGCAAATGCTTTCCCAATATGTTCGGAATCATCAATGTTGGTAGTGTAAATTCTTACCCGCACAACATTTTCAAGAGTAAGCTCCGCATCCCGCAAAGTAAAAGCAATTTTTTGAAGAATGAATTTAGTTTGAAGATACGCATCGCCGGGTCCGACGATCTTTCCATCAAAATCAACGGCAGTTGTACCGGAAATGAATAATTGATTATCAATTTTAACAGCTCTCGAATAACCGAATTCCATTTCCCATTTTGTACCGCTGGAAATATTTTCTCGTTTGCTCATATTGAAATAACCATTGTTTATATGTTTTACTTCGCAAAATAATATTTATAAAGGTCTATTCATATTAATTCACTTATCCTTATTTTAATAAAAACAAATTATTGGTTTTGTATGAAACTAAGATTAAAAATTTTATCGGGATTTTTTATAATCATATTTATTTATTATTGTATCATAGATTGATCTAAATAAATTGCTTTTAGTTGTGAAATAAAAAAAGGTTTACATTACATCACCTCTTTCTGAATTAAGACTTCAATGAACGCTAATAAGTATTGTATTAAAAACATGTTTGTGGCGCATATATTTATTATTTTTGCAGATTATTTAATAATGGCAGATAGATATTTATGAAATTAAGCAAAGGATTTATCCCTACTTTAAAAGAAGTTCCAACTGAAGCAGTTATTCCAAGTCATGTTTTAATGATTCGTTCCGGGATGGTACGACAGGTATCAGCTGGAATTTATTCATTCCTTCCGCTCGGGTATAAAGTGATTAAAAAAATTACGGAGATAATCCGCGAAGAAATGAATGCGATCGGCGGACAGGAATTTCATCTTCCCGCACTAAATCCTATTGAGATTTGGGAGGAGACCGGGCGTGTTGAAGCCTTCGGCGATACATTATTTCATATTAAAAATCGAGATTATGTTTTAGCGCCAACACATGAAGAGATAATGACATTTCATGCACGCGGTGTTTTGAAATCATATAAAGATTTACCGCAGATCTGGTACCAGATACAAACCAAGTTCAGAAATGAACCGAGACCTCGCAGCGGTGTTATTAGAGGAAGACAATTTTTAATGAAAGACGCTTATACATTTGATGTAGATACTGATGCGCTGGATATTTCTTACGAGCTGCATGATAAAGCTTACAGAAAAATTTTCGATAGATGCGGAATAAATTATTTTGTTGTCGGAGCTTCAAGCGGGGCAATGGGCGGAAGTAAATCCGAAGAATTTATGGTTAAATCCGATGCGGGTGAAGATACGGTTGCTTACTGCGAAAGTTGCGGTTATGCTGCTAATATTGAGGTTGCCGAGTCTGTTGTTGATGGTGCGGTTCGCCACTATGAGAGCAAAGAGGTTTATGAAATCCACACGCCAAATGTAAAATCAATTGATGAGTTGTGCGAGTTTCTGAAAATTGATGAAGAGGAAACAGCTAAATCCAGAATATACATTCATGACGGAAACCCGGTATTGATTTTAATGCAGGGGAACAATGAAGTAAATGAAAGTAAATTAGAGGGAATTCTCGGCGGAACCGTGCGCCCTGGTCATAAGGAGGAATTAAAAGATATTACTGGCGCGGATGCAGGTTCGATTGGTCCGGTTGGATTCAAATACAGAATTCTAGCAGATATAAAATTAAAAGATGCTAACAATCTTTACAGCGGTGCGAATAAAAATGATTATCACATCGGTGGAATTGATTTGAAACGTGATGTCCCTTCAGTTGAATATTTCGATTTGCGTGTTATCGAAACCGGGGAGAAATGTGCTAGATGCGGAAATTCTTTAGAAGTATTTAAAGCTATTGAACTTGGACATATCTTTAAGCTCGGAACAAAATATTCCGAAAGTCTCGGTGCAAATTATTTGGACGAAGACGGCAAAGCTCACCCGATCGTTATGGGAAGTTACGGTATAGGTGTTGAAAGGGTATTGGCATGTTATCTCGAACAGAATTATGATGATAACGGAATAATTTGGGATAACAATCTCGCGCCGTATCAATTTCATCTGATGGGACTGAATATGAAAGTTGACGAAATTATAGATGCATGCGGAAAAATTTATAATGACTTAACTGCAAAAGGTTTCGAAGTTCTATTTGATGATAGGAATAATGTTCAAGCCGGATTTAAGTTTAATGATGCCGATCTGCTCGGAATGCCTGTGCAGATAATTGTTGGAGGCAAAGGATTGAAAGAGAATAGCGTTGAAGTGAAAGTTAGAAGAACCGGCGAGAGAATGAAGGTTTCCCTCGATAATTTATACGAAGAACTGGAAAAGTTAGTTTAACCCAAAAAATTCATTGGAAAATCTGGGTTTAATTCTTTTATTGAAAGCATTATATGAATTCTAATATGAAGAAAGGAAAATCAAACGGTAAGCTTTTCCTGGTTTCTACTCCAATCGGAAACTATGACGATATTACTTTTCGGGCACTTAAAATTCTTCGTACAGCCGACTTGCTGATCTGTGAAGAGATTAAACCTGCGCGCAGATTATTATCACATTTCGATATTGAAGCAGTACCCGTGGAACTCAATGAGCATAACGAAAGTGAGTCTGCAAAAAATATTCTGATGGAAATACTAGGTGGAAAAACAGCCGCTCTATTTTCGGATGGCGGCACACCGCTTTTTTCCGATCCCGGTCATTACCTGGTAGAATTATGCATCGATAATAACGTTGATATTATTCCGGTTCCCGGAGCTAATTCGCTGCTGCCGACTTTAACCGCATCGGGACTCGATATCGAAAAATTTTATTACTTCGGATGGCTTTCACCTAAAAAGGAAGTTCGCAGGCAGGAACTTAATTACATCAAAAAGTTAAATGAATTGATAGTAATTCTCGAAACACCGTACCGGCTGAAAAGATTATTGCATGATATTCTAAACACATTCGGAAACGGACAGTTTATTGTTGTAGGGTATAAAATTACAATGCCCGGGGAAAAATTTTTAAGGGGAACAGTCTCTGAAGTTTTAAACTATGTTGAAAAACAAAACTTAAAAGGAGAATTCGTTCTGTTAATTGAAAACAGGAAGTTTAAGAAATAATTTATAATGTAGAATTTCGTCTATTGCAAAGTTGTTCCGAATTTGATATTGTTATAAATGAGCTTGCTCAAAAATGGTAAAATTACCATCAAAATTGTTTGATTTAGCAATAAAATCGAAATCAAAAATAATCAAATTGGCTTTTTAGATTCGACTCATAAATATAAAATGAACTAAAATTTCGTTTGCCCGGTTAAAGTGGTAAACATGAAATGGAGGAAGAAATGTTAATTGTTCAGGATGTGGATTTAACACCAAATCCGCAGGCATTGAAATTTATTGTAAATCAACGATTGTTATCGAGGGAAACACGAAATTTCCAGAGTAAAGAAGAAGCTGCAAACGATCCATTGGCGAAAATTATTTTCGAACTCGAAGGTATCGTTTCTGTTTTTTATATGGACAAGTTTATTACGATTGAAAAGGATCCGAATATTTCGTGGGGAATGATACAGAGAAATTTTGTTAATGCTCTCTCAAACTTTGATGTAGCGGTAATTCCGCCTGAAAAAGAAATTGAAACCGATTCAGTTGAAGAAACAGAATTGCTCAAAAAAGTCAATCTGATACTCGATCAGAAAGTTCGACCTGCGTTAGCAGGTGACGGCGGCGGATTGGAAGTTCTTGGAATTGAAGGAACTCGAATACAAATAAAATACCAGGGCGCCTGCGGTTCTTGTCCCAGTTCAATTCGTGGTACGTTGGTTGCAATTGAAAAATTATTAAGGCGCGAGGTTAGTCCGGATATCGAAGTTGTTTCCGGGTGAAAATTGGTCTGATGATTTTAAACTGTAATTAAGTTATTGATGGGATGGAAAATATATAATTGAATATTTACTATTTACTATTGACAATTGATAAAAGAAATCTTATGTCTTAGCATTTCCCCGTTCTCTAATGCTCTTTTCTCCCATTCAAAAACAACTCTTCATCCTTAGCTTTTCTTTTACTTCTTACTTCTTATTTCTTACGTCTTAGCTTTTCACCCTCTGCTCTATGCGCTTTGCTCTTCACAAATCGCACTTGCCTCTAGTTCATGAAATCAATCTACCTTAACAAAATCATCTTTTTTACTGACGAATTGCTTCCGGTATTTAATCTATAGAAATAAGTCCCGCTTGGAAGATTCGAAGCGTTAAAAGACACTTCATATCTGCCGGCTGGTTTTTCTTCGTTAAGAAGAGAAGTTATTTTTTCTCCAAGTAGATTGTAAACATCCAAAACAATAAATTCATTTTGGGGAACAGAAAAGGTTATTGTTGTTGTTGGATTAAACGGATTGGGATAATTTTGTTCCAATGAAAAATTGACCGGAAAGCTTGAATCTTCAACCGATGTCAATTCCTCAACGACAATTGAAACCGGCAATTCAATTTCCGGTTCATCTTCGTCCGAACTTACGATTGTAACAATGGAACTGTATGATGTAATTTCTTCCACACCGTTAAACTTAATTATAACATTCATTTTCGATTCGGCATCAATTATATCCTGATCATAAATCACGGAAAAATTTGTATCGGATAAAATGATTGAGGAGATTGACAATTCAGCCATTCCAGTATTGGCAATAGTAAATATGTATTCACTTGTTTCCGATTGAAATACCGTATCCATATCAATTGATATTAACGGCAATGAAATTTCGGGATGGAATTGATAAGACTGAGTACCGAAAAATTTTGGTATTCGTTCAACAAGTTCGGGATGATCAATAAACGGATTGCGGTTATTCTGTAAATTATAAATCGCCTGGTTCCGGTTTTTTTCCCCAACATCAACGGTGTCGCTCAAATGCCATTGCCTGAATACTTCTTCTAAAACCTGTGAGTTTTGGTATCCGTCGTAGGAGCCGTCGTATCGAATCATAAAATAAAAATGGGATCGTGCAACATCGCCTTTATGAACATCACGGGGTTCAAACACGGTTAGGTTCTGTGCGTTTTTCCCAAGTTTTGATCCGCCTTCCTGCCAAGTAATTCCGCTTGTAACAATCCCGAAGTCATAATTACTGCGCCTGCTGTTTGCATTTACATCTGTCGGGTAAAGATGAAATATATCCGATCTCATCGGTTCGTTTGAGTCAAAAAAACTTTGCGGAATTGTATGTTCACAATTAAAACTGTTTTCGTTTGCGCCTGCTCTTGTATTAAATTCGGCTGTTCTGCCGGTATAGACGCATTCAACCGATCCGCCGTGGTTATCAATACTTGCATACATATTATCGCGCGCTGCGGTGTAGCCGAGCGAGTAATGGTTGTCGATTATGCCGGTTAATGTAGATTTCAATTCCTCTCCCCAAAGATTTTGGGTAAGCGAATAATAATTTTCCTGGTAAATCCCGGTTCCGTGCATCTCAATTGTAATCACAGCATTTGTATCACTCATAGCGATGAAAAGGAAATCAGTATAATCAATATTATGCCGTGGTTTAAAACTAATTTCAAAATTCACTTCACTGCCCGGAGGAATTGTTTGTTCAACCAAATTAGTTTTGAATTCTATCTCTTCGTTATAAATGCCGAGAATTTGAATACCGGTATCTGAGGAATTAGTAATTACAATAGTTTCACTGCTTGAAGTTCCCGTTAACACCTCACCGAAATTTATTAATGTATCGGAAACTGAGAATTGATTCATCCCAAAAGTTATTTGAGATAAAAAACCCATGAACAGTATTAGTGATTTTGTATTTAACATAACAAGCCGCTTCGATGTTTAAAAATGAGTGCAAAGATAACAAATTTCTTATAAAGAATTTTTCGCTCTGTGATTTGAAATATACTGAGATAATCAAGTTAAGTATTCAGAAGAAGTGAAATCGTTAATAGGCTATTTGTTGTTTTTTATTTGTACCAGTACGGCGCCGCCCGCCGCGATGAGCATCGCGATACCCTCTTTTAAACTGATTGATTCACCGAGAAAGATCCATGCGAGTATTGCAATTTGTATAAGCATCGTACCGTTTATTATACTGGATTCAATAGCAGTTAGATGCTGCAATGTTTTGTTCCATAAAGTGAATGCGAAAGCGGTATTAACAACTGCCATCCATAAAAGCAGCAGCCAGTTCATTAAACTGATTTGCGGCAGACCGTCAACTAATAAACTCGGAACCAAAAGGAAAGCAGCCCCGATTCCCATGCTGATTGTCGTGATGAATACCGGTGAGAATTTTTTCGACCTGTTGATATCTCTTCCCAATACTGCCGCCCCTGAATTTGCCAATACTCCGAACAGCATCACGAATATTCCCAGCAGCGTATTGGAAGCTAAGTCGATAGGATAAAAATATACCAGCACCCCGGTAATAAAAAGTGCTGAGCCGATCCACTGCCGGGTGATCGGAATTTCGGAAAGGAAAATTATTCCCATCACCGCAACAACGATTGGAGTAAAATTGAGAAGAAGACTCACAGTAACCGATGGCAGCAGCGATAAACCTAAGAACTGGGCGCCCTGTGTGAATGTGTAAAAAATTAGACCGAGCATAATCAATTTTATCCACTCGGTTTTATTGATTTCCTTTATTAAAACAAAATTCGATCTTCTGATAAATAGAGGCAGAAGAAATATAAATGCAAGTGTATATCTCAAACCGGCAAAAAGGAGAGGGGGAATCTCATCTAACCCAATTTTGATAATCACAAACGACGACGACCAAAGCAAAGTAACAAGGATAGCTTGTAATATAGGGATCAGGTGGTTCTCATTGTTTTGAGTCAATACTTATTCCCATTCTATTTCAATTGGTTTTTGCGATATCGCATTAAATATTAATTTAGTTCCACTCAACTTCTTTTGATCGGGAAAGATTAATTCCCCTTCATCTGTAAATGGGGAAAAGGATATATGAACAGTTAAAAAACCGTCCAGGTAAAAATCCTGGTCAACATACTTACCGGAAATTTCTGCAACACGGCTGAACTTTCCGTCACTATTCTCTAAAAAAAAATATTCATAGCCGTTTAATATTTCTATCGGGTGGTAAGGATCGGTAATATTTTCAAATATCACTTCAAATGAAAATCCTTTCATTGATGCTGAATCCGGTGTCGGTTTAGGTACAATCTGTTTTTCTTCGAGAAGGTATGTGTAATTTGTATATTCCTCGAGATAAATTTTCAACCGGTGTTCGCATTCCTCATTAGATAATCTTTTCAGCAGAGTTTCCTTCATTGTCATTGCTTTAATCACTTCAAGATTCATGGGAATTGCGCTGACAACAACATCCACATCCGAGAGGTTGGTTGTTGATCTGTTCTCAACATTGGTGCGTTTGTATTCTGCGATTATTCCGCTGCAGTCTTCAATATTCCACTCAAAGAAAGGTTTTAATGCTATTTCTTTCAATTCGCTTTGTGATAATTTCCCGTCTGCCGAACAGCCTGACATAAGGATAACGAATAGAGTAATAATTACCGCAAGTAATTTGTTCACTGATTTCATTTATAAGAATTAATTTTTATGCCATTCGTCTTCAACAAGTGAATTAATTATCTGTCTGCCCCTGTGACCGAATATCGGGTGTTCAATAAATGACAATTCATCTGCAATTTTAACTGCTGCTTTTGCCGGTGATTCACCTGTTTCTTTCGATTGATTAAATACTTTCATTGCCATCTGATAAATAGAATATTCCCAATCCTTCTGCAAGTGTTTTTCTATGTAAGGATCATCATTAACATAGCCGTATTGCTCATTGGCACAGTTTACAATTCCCATCCGGTTTGTTAAAAAGTCGGGGACAAATAAAACATTTTTTTCAGCTAATAGTTTATCGTCACGAACCGGATCCTCTAATTGGTTGTTTGCAGCACCGCATACAATTCTGGATTTCAACAATGAAATGGTTTCCGGATTTAATATGGCTCCAACAGCGCAGGGCGAAAATATATCACATTCCATTCCGAATATTGAAGTATCGGATTTGTCAACCAGTTTTAATTCAACGTTCTCGTTTTCAAATTCCTTCTCAGCAATTTCATAATTATAAGTATCGATATCATGAGCAATAATTTTTTTCGCACCTTTTTCAAAGAGGAATTTTATTAATGGTCTTCCGACATTTCCCAATCCCTGAACAGCAATAATTTTGCTTTCAATTTCGCCCATATTCAAAAAGTTGAGCGCTGCTTCTATTCCGGAGACTACTCCACGCGCCGTTGGTACCGAAGGATTTCCGCTTCCGCCGAATTTAAAGGGGATGCATGTGGTGAATCTCGTGCGTGAAAATATTTCTGCCATATCACGGACATTTGTCCCGACATCCTCTGCAGTAACATAGCAGCCGCGTAAAGTTGTGATGAATTCTCCAAATTCACGGTAGAGAAGTGTTCTAATATCCGGATTCGTTTTATCAATTGATGGATCGTGAGTTATGATACCTTTCCCACCTCCCCACCACAAACCGGCGAGTGCATTTTTATGAGTCATACCTTTCGCTAAACGCATTCCGTCACGAAGAAAAGATTCGGTAGTTGAATAATGCCAGAATCTTGTACCGCCGGCGCTCTGACCCCGGTCGGTTCTGTGTACAAAGACTGCCAGCAGTGAATTATATGCGCTGCTTAACTTTACGAAAATGCCCTCATGGTTATCGAAATCGCGTTTGTCGTTACTGATAAAATCTGCTAAGGGTTGTAGTTCAGGGTGCGAAGCGGTCATTTGTGATGATTTGTCATCGTAAATTAGGTAAAACTTTTTGATATCCTTTTCGTTTAAGTATTCATTTAATTCTTGGGGATTCATTGCGAGAAGATTTTGATCAGTCATTATTAACCTCAGATTCGGAATTTATTAGTCATGATTTAATTACAAAGTAAAATTTACAATTTATTTTATGAAGTTGGAATTGGTTATTGGTTATTGAGTTATTGGGTTATTGAGTTATTAGTACCTTATCAGAATAGTTCGTGTATTTTATGGCAGAATATTAATTAGAGACCTTACGCAAAATAATTTTTTGAATAGCCACGACCTTCAGGTCGTGGGGTAATAAACAAAAAAAGTTAATGGCTTTAGCCAAATTGGCTGCTAAAATTGAGCTAAAGCCCAGTTCTTCTTGTTAATTTTATTATCGACAAAAATGTTGGGGCAATTCAATCACAGATACTGCGAAAGGCGGTTTAATGAGATAGATAAAACGAGAGAAAGACTGAATGAAGATGTATGGTTGAATGTTTTTCACAATCATTCATTCAACTAATCATTCAATCACCTGGGCTGTGAACAATATTTCATTTTTAAATCTTGACCAAAAAAAACAAAAATATGGTTGAGGATACTATGCTAATCTAATAATTTAGTTCTGGCTTGTCCAGGCTGGGTTATTGAGTTATTGAGTTATTGGGTTATTGAGTTATTTAGTTACTGAGTTATTGCCCTTCTACGCACTTCGTGCTTTCCCCTTCACTAATATTAATCAGCAGTATTAATTAGTGAAGGTTAGCTTCGGGGGACAGGTCGGAGGATTCAGTTATTGGGTTATTCAGTTATTTGGATTGACTTTGTGATATTCGCTGTTGGTGAATAATTATTACAACAAATAATGATCAGAATAGAGAATTCAAATTTCAAAGATTCCACACAAATACGGCTTGAAATTCCAGGAATAATTAGTTATGTTTTCGAACATTCTATTAAAAAGTTCGAAATGTGAAAATGTCGATGGATGAAATGAAGAAGGGTTCGGAGGGATTTGAGCAGAAGCGCGATCAGATAATGAAATCCGCAAAATCTGTTTTTGGATATTTTGGATATCAAAAAACTACTTTGGATGACATCGCAGAAAAAGTCGGGATAAAAAAGAACAGTCTTTACTATTACTTTAAAAGCAAGGAAGATTTATTCCATGAAATAACTGTTCTTGAATTCAATAAAATTATCAGCGAATATGAGAGAAAAGCTGCAGAAGCTGAATCGAGTATGGAAAAGTTAAAGATTTTTTTAGAGACAATAATTCTGCCTGAGTATAAAACTTCGAAGAAAGATGCAGTTTCAATATCAGCTTTACTGGAAATTGATCAGATGGTATTCAAATCTTATCAATCATTTATAGATAAGGTTGAATCAATACTTGACGAAATATTAGTCGAAGGAATTAAAAAGGGCGAGTTTAGAAAACACAAAACGCGTGAAATTGGAAGTTTGATTCTTGAAAGCGCAAATGCAATAGAAACAGCGGAGTATTTTCGTTCCAACGCTCAATTTTCCTACGAGATAGATTATAAAAAAATAAAGAAGAAACTCAGTAATTTTGTTGATCTAATAATCACCGGATTACATAAATAATTTTTACAGATAATGATGAGTATTTTTATGAAGAGTAATATCAATAAATGGATATTAAGTTCCATTATTCTACTGCAAGGTGTAATTAGCGGTCAGGGTCTTTCTATTGATGATGTTATTAGCACGGCTTTAAATAATAACCGCGAAATTAAAATCGCAAAGATGGAAGTTATTAAAGCCGAAGAAGCTGTTGACGAGGCATTCGGTTATGCTTTGCCGTCGGTGGATTTATCTGCACAGTTTTCTCACTTTCTCTCAAAGCCTAAAATGGCGTTCCCGGATTTTGAAGCAATGCTGACCAATGCCACTTACGGAATTTTATTTGATGAGGGGGTCATTCCATACGATAAAAATAAGTTTCTTCCGATGGATACAAAGCTGCAGTCATTTGCGCAGACCAACAATTTCGAAACCGGTGCGACGGTTACTCAAATTCTGTTTAACTCCGCAGTTTTCAGAGGGATCGGGGCATCACAAATCTATCTGAATTTGTCGAGAGAACAGTTGAAATCTAAGACCACCGAAGTAATTCTGAACACAAAGAAAGCTTTTTACGGAGTTTTATTAACAAGGCAGATGCTGGATATAACAAATCAAACTTTGAAAAATGCTGAAGAGAATTTGAGGAATGTTCAATCTTATTATGAGCAGGGATTAACATCGGAATTCCAATCCATGCAGGCTGAAGTAATGGTTGAAAATATTCGTCCGAAAGTTTACGAGTTAGAGAACATTTACCGCGATTTATTGAACAAACTGAAGATGGTAATCGGATATGAACAATCAAAAGAAATTGAAGTTACGGGCGAAATAAAATATGTAAAGGAAATCTTACCCGGAGTTGAAGAAGCATTAGATATGGCATTAAAATCAAATTATGATATCACAACTCTGCAGGTTAAACGACAAGTCGATGAAGAATTCGTTGCTCTTGATAGAGCCGGCTACTGGCCGCAGCTTGCAGCATTCGGAAATTTTTCCTATGCCGGTTCCTCTGATGAATGGAAGTTCCAGACTTACAATTCTACAACAGTTGGTATCTCTCTCAGTATGAATATTTTTAACGGTGGAAGAACTTCCAATAAAGTCCAGCAATCCTTAATTGGGGTAAAGCAGACGGAAGAACAAATAGGAACTTTGAGAGATTATATAGTTACTGAGGTTAAAAAGACTCTGAATAATCTTCAAAAAGTACAAATGCAGATTGATGTTATTGAACGAAACGTAGAACTGGCGGAGAGAGCTTATAAAATTGCCAATACACGTTACAAAGAAGGAACTGCAACACAACTGGAAGTAAAAAATGCTAACCTGGAATTACAAACCGCGCGGGTTAACAGGCTGCAGGCTATTCATGATTACATCGTTGCGAAAGCCGAGTTCGATAAATTAACCGGCAGGCTTGACGATAAATATCTCGATATTGTTAACGACAGAGAAAATTAAAATAGAAAATGGAGATCAGCAGGATGACAGCTTTGAAAAAATGTTTATCGAAAATACTGATTCTCTTATCTGTAATTGTAATTGTTAATTGCAGCGGAGAGGATGAAGAAAAATCGTTCAGTATTGAAGAGATTCAAAACGAAAACGGAATACCGGTTAAGGTTATCACAATACGGGAAACTCAATTCAACAAGTATCTTAAATTCTATGCCGACCTAAAAGGAATAAAGCAGACAACACGCGGTGCGGCGGTCGGCGGAAGAATCGATAAAATAAATTTTAGAGTAGGTGATTTGGTTAAAGAGGATGATATAATTGTTCAATTTCCAACTGATAATCCTGCCGTTCAATATGAGCAGGCAAAACAAGCGTTCGAAAATTCACAAAAAACATTCGAACGAATGAAAGCTTTGCTTGATGCAGGCGAAACATCGCAGGCAAGTTTCGACGGTGCGGAGACAAAATATTTAGTAGATAAAAGAAATTACGAAATGGCTCAACAAGCTCTATTCATTGATTCTCCGTACGATGGTGTTTTGGTTGAGTTGATGGTGAATGAAGGTGACGGAGTTAAAAGTAAAGATCCGTTATTTACAGTTGCACAATTAAATAAAATGAAAGCTAAAGTTTGGGCGACTGCGGAAGAGATTCAGCAAATTAAAATTGGTAATGCAGCTAAGATTTATTATGACGGCGAAACACTTACCGGCAAGGTCGTAAATAAATCAATCGCAATCGATCTCATGAAGCGGGCATTTTACGCAGAGGTTGAGTTTAATAATCCTAATATGAAATTACGTCCCGGACAGATTCAAGAGGTGGAAATTGCAGCTTATTCAAATCCCGCGGCGATTGTTGTACAAAAAAATCTAATTATGAACGATTCTGCCGGCAGCTATCTTTTTGTGTTGGAAAACGGGAAAGCTGTACAAAAGTATGTAGAACTGGGAGAATCAACCGGTATTGAAGTTGAAATTCAAAAAGGTCTTCAAGAAGGTGAGCAGCTCATTGTAAAAGGCGGGAGTAAAATTTCGAACGGACAAAAAGTGAACGTAGTAGATTAAGAGGAAAATTATGATTCTTGCAAAAACTTCTATAAATAGACCTATAATGACAACGATGGGAATCTTTGTGTTTCTCATCTTCGGAATATTAGCGTACGTGAATTTAAATCTTGACCAAATGCCGGATGTAGAAATACCTTTTGTTACTGTTCAAACGGTTTACCCGGGCGCCGGTCCCAAAGAAATTGAAACTCTGGTTACAAAGAGAATTGAAGATGCGGTTTCCACAATCAGTTTAATCGAAAGTGTTGAATCATATTCGTTGGATGGCGTTTCAATCGTAATTCTTGAATTCGACCTGACAAAGGATGTTGATATTGCCAACCAGGAAGTAAAAGATAAAGTTGATCAGATATTAAACGAGCTTCCCGATGATGCTCATGACCCGATCGTGGAAAAGGTGGATATCCGCGCTTTCCCAATTATTGATGTGGTTTTAAGCGGTGATACCGATCCCCGTTCTCTTTTTGAAATTGCAGATAAAACTTTGAAGGATAAGTTTTCCCAGATACAGGGTGTGGCAAAAGTAGATATAACGGGCGGACAGGAACGCGAGATAAGAGTAATACTTGACAATAAAGAAATTTATGAAAATTATATTTCTCTTCCGCAGTTGATGCAGACACTAGCCGCACATAACATGAAAATGCCCGGCGGGTACTTTCAAATAAAAGATCAGGAATATACAGTCCGCCTGGATGGCGAATTCAAAGATTTGGAAGAATTAAGGGAACTGCAGATTCCCACACCATTCGGTGATAAAAAACTTCGCCAGTTTGCAGCAGTCTCAGATACCGGTAAGGACGTTAGGCAAAGAACAATTTATTTTAATGCCGAAAAAAATTCCAGGGATGAAAATGTTGTGAGACTTGGAATTATTAAAAGTTCCGATGGAAATGCAGTGAAAGTTGCTAATGCTGTTAGAGAAGCGCTGCCCGTAATTAAAACATCGCTGCCGGAAAATACTAATTTGGAAATTGTTGCCGATAGGTCGACATTCATCCGTGCTACGGTTGATGATACGATGAGTAATATAATTCTCGGTATAATTTTTACATCGATCGTGCTCTTCATATTTTTAACAGATATCCGCTCAACAATTATTGTCGCGCTGACAATGCCGACATCAATCATCTCAACTTTTCTTCTGCTTCAGGCATTCGGTCTTACCTTAAACATGATGACGCTTATGGGGCTTTCCGTTTCTGTGGGAGTGTTGGTCGCAAATTCTGTTGTTGTTCTGGAAAATATTTTCCGGCATAAATCTATGGGAAAGGACAACAAACGTTCATCCTACATCGGTACCACCGAGGTGGTTGTCGCTGTATTGGCAGCTACTATGACTAACCTCGTTGTTTTTCTTCCCATTGCAAGTATGACTTCAATTGTCGGACGATTTTTGCGCGAGCTTGCATTAGCGGCTTCTTTTGCAACATTATTTTCATTGATTTTTTCATTCACTTTAACTCCAATGCTCGCTTCATTAATCTTGCCGCAAAAACTTTCTGCCGGCAAAATAAGTAATAAGTTAAACGCAGTTTTCAAATCTTGGGATGAATTATACCGTGGAATATTAACCAAAATTCTCAAAACCAAATTAAGAAGCTGGATTGTCATCGGCTCTGCTTTTTCAATATTTATTGCTGCAACAATAATTTATGGTCCGCGAATAGGCTTTGAGTTTATGCCGCAGCTTGATGACGGTAAAATAAAAATTGAAGTAGAATTACCTGAAGGATTTAATTTGAACGAGACAGCAGTAGTATTGGAGAATATAGAGAATATTGTTAAGCAGCATGAAGAAGTTGTACACATGATCACTAATCTCGGAAAAATCAGCGACCTGAATACCGGTGCGAATATGGCAAGAATGGATGTTCAGCTAGTAGATGAAAAAGAGAGAGAGATTTCACACTCGGCAATGATTTCACAATTGATAATGGATCTATCGGCAGTGCCGAACGCAAAAATTGCAGTTGATTACGGTTCATCAGTCGGCGGAGGAGGCGCACCGGTTCAATTTTATTTCCAGGGTCAGGATCTTGATATACTTGAAGAATGGAAGGAAAAAATTATTGAGGAATGTAAGGATGTGCCCGGACTTGTAAACTTCGATAACAGCTCACGTGCCGGTAAACCTGAAATGACAATTACTCCCAAACGTGAAATGATTGCTGATGCAGGTTTAACTGTTCAAATGCTGGCTCTCACTTTGAGATCGGCTGTGGCAGGACTGGAATCATCAAAGTACAGGGAGAGCGGTAACGAATATGATATCACCATTACGATGAAAGATCAATCCGTAAACACACCTGAGGATATCGGAAACATTCCAATAGTTTCGAGTAAAGGCGTGATATATAAAACTTCTCAAATAGCCGATATAAATTTCACACAAGGTTACACAAAAATTCTGCATAGGGATAAATATACAACTATTCAATTTACCGGCTCATCCTCACCCGATGTACCACTCGGAAACGTAACCTCG
Source organism: Melioribacteraceae bacterium (assembly GCA_021740785.1). Lineage (GTDB taxonomy): Bacteria > Bacteroidota > Ignavibacteria > Ignavibacteriales > Melioribacteraceae > JAIOZI01. The sequence goes on along the minus strand of JAIOZI010000034.1, from coordinate 25,699 downwards.
GAAATTGAAAAAAGAATGAACGAAATGGATTTTCCCCCGGGTTATAAATTCACTTGGGGCGGAAATGTTAAAATGATGAATGAAATGATCAGCGATATGTTATTCGCGTTTATTCTTGCAATAATTCTTACTTACATGCTCTTGGCAGCAATCCTTGAAAGTTTTCTTCAGCCGTTCTTTATATTATTAACCATCCCGCTTGCAATGATAGGTGTATTTGCTTCTCTGTATCATACCGGGATATCATTTGCTATAACCTCTTTGATGGCAATTATCATGTTAATCGGTATTGTTGTGAACAATGCTATCCTAATGTTGGATTATACAAATCAGCTTGTACGTGAAGAAGGAATGGAAATTAAGGAAGGTTTGATAGAAGCTTGCCCGACAAAATTAAAACCAATATTGATGTCGACAATAGCAATAATACTAGGTATGCTGCCGATGGCTCTAGGTATCGGTGATGCCGGAAAGGAAATGAGAATGCCGCTCGGCGTTGTTAGTATAGGCGGTTTGATTGTCTCAACAATATTAACGTTATTTGTAATACCGGCGTTCTATTATGTAACGGCGAAAAAGAGAAGCAAACCAGTAGAAGATAAAATCTAATTTTTTCCAACAAAGGTTGGAGGAGCTATGAAGAAGATAGAAGAATTGGAATTTGAACTCGACGAGGTTAAGTGTTATTTAAAAGATGACATCGCGGTTCTTAAGCTTAAGTGTAATGCATTTGATTCACTAACAAAACTCGAAAACGCTTATAAAGTTCTCCCTTGGTTTGATACTGTTGAAAAAAATGATAAGCTGAAAGGAATTTTATCAATCAGCGAAAGAAATTGTCTCGGCGAAGATGCATACGGAAATTTTCTTTCGAAAATTGCGGGGAGAGATTTAACTGAGGAAAACTCGGAGGGAATAACACATTTTGAAAAAGCCGAAATCAGGGCGATTGAAATCAATATGCTGGTTAATGTTATTCGAAAAATTGTGAACTTCAAGAAAATTTATATCTCTGCTGTAAACGGCGAGATTGTTACCCCGTTTTTCGGTATGGCTCTGGCAAGCGATTTCCGCTTTTTTAGCGATGATATTAAAATTTTATTTGCACATGCTAAATTTGGTCTGCATCCAAGCGGACTGCTTCCGTTTACACTTCCGAAGTTTTTGAATCAGCAGCTTGTTGTTAAGTACCTGCTGAAAGGCGGAATAATCAATGCCGAAGAAGCTAAGAAATTTGAACTAGGAAATGAATTTTTGCCGCAGGATGATTTTGAAAATAAATGTGTTGAAACGTCACATGAATATATTGATATGAAAATGCACTTTTTGAAGAGCACGAAATCTTTAATTTATCACGATGCGAAAGCATTTGAGGATTACGTAAAATTGGAATCGAATTATATTTATAAGTGATTTTGATTTTGTGAATGCTGGTTCATCTTTGATTAGGAATTAGTTTTGGTCACTTGTATGGGAAACGGTGTTGAGTGCATCGACTCATTATCTTAGGTGGTGGAAATGAACGGAGTTATTGCATGTGATTTTTTCCACTAGGGAAAATCTAAATGATAAATCTGCCTGAAGTTGGAAATAAATTCCCAACCGGTCTTGGGCGTACTGAGATAATCGAATTGCTGGGGAAGGGGAAGTCCGGTTATTCATACTTGGTTGATATTGCCAGTAAAAAATATGTTTTGAAAATCATGCATGACGAACCGGTGCCCTATTACAATTTCAGCGGAAACAAAACAAATTTGGAAGTAAATGCTTATCATTTTTTGAAATCGATCGGTATAAAAATTCCCAACCTTTTATTTCACGATATAGAGAAAAATTATTTAGTGAAGGAATATATTCCTGGTGTTACAGGAACAGAGTGGGTTATTGAAGGAAATTTTGATGAAAAGGTAATTGAAAAATTGTTCGGTATTGCTCATCAATGTAAAGTAAACGGAATTCATCTCGATTACTTCCCGGCAAATTTTGTTATTAATAACAACGAAATGTATTACATTGATTACGAGTTTAATTCGTATGAAGAGAAGTGGAACCTGGAAAATTGGGGAATTTATTATTGGGCAAACGAAGAAGGATTTAGAAAATTTCTTGAGACTGGTGATGCTTCATTTATTAACCAGGATTTGGCTAACGGAATTCCAATCAAAGAACCGTTTGAAAAAATTGTGAATGAATGGATAACTAAATATTCATGAAAATAAAGAGACGATCACATACAGACCGTCTCTTTGTAAATTAATTTAATAACTTTCGTTACGCAGAGTTTGTCATTCTGAACGTAACGAAGTGGAGTGTCCAAAGGACTCCTGTGGAGAAGAATCTCTAAATTTCGAATATGCACTATTTTTAGATATTTCGCTCCGCTCAATATGACAAACGCGATTTTATTGAGTAAGATGAGTTAATAACATTTCCGCATCGGGACCTAACGGTATTCCGAATATCAGCCAGATAATTAATAGAACCGCCCAGATCAATAAGAATCCAAACGAATAAGGGAGCATAGTTGAAATGACAGTCCCCATACCGGCTTTCTTGTCATACCTTTCCATAAATGCAACGATCAATGCAAAGTAAGACATCATCGGAGAAATGATATTCGTAACACTGTCGCCGATTCGGTAGGTTGCCTGAACCAATTCCGGTGTATAACCCAAAAGCATAAACATCGGAATAAACACCGGCGCCATAATAGCCCATTTGGCGGAGGCGCTTCCCATGAATAAATTAATCACAGCCGAAAGCAAAATAAACGCAAGCATTAGAGGAATATCACCGAAGCCGGAAGCCTTGAGTAATTCGGCTCCTTCAATTGCAATTATCAATCCGAGGTTCGTCCACTTAAAATAAGCAACAAACTGTGCGGCAAAGAAGACCAGAACGATGTAGATTCCGAGAGTTTCCATCGCTTTCCCCATACCCTTCATCACATCGGAATCGTTTTTGTAAGTCTTTGCCCCGATACCGTAAGCAACACCTGCGATTGCGGCGCCGATAAAAATAAATGCAACAATTCCATCCATGAAAGGTGAGTGAAGAATTTCATCGGTTTCGGGATTACGCAGAAATCCGCCTTCGGGTATAACTCCGAAAAGTAAAACTGCAATAAATCCCAGGGAGCCGATACCTGCATAGAGCAGACCTTTCTTTTCATCCGGCGTAAGTTTTCGCAGCTCTTCAGGTTTTTCATCACCTTTATATTCACCCAATCTGGGGGCGACAATTTTTTCGGTAATCCAGGTTCCGGCATAAGCAATGAAGAAAGTTGAAACAAACATGAAGAAATAATTTGCTGCGGCATTCACTTGGTATTCGGGATCGATAATCCGGGCAGCTTCCTGCGACAAACCGGCAAGCAGCGGATCAATTGTTCCGAGCAGTAAATTGGCGCTGTATCCGCCCGAAACTCCGGCAAAAGCCGCTGCCATTCCGGCAATCGGATGCCTTCCGACTGCAAGAAATATAATTGCACCAAGCGGCACAAGCAGAACGTATCCAACTTCACTTGCGGTATTTGAAAGAATGCCTGCGAATACCAGGACAAATGTTAAAAGTTTTTTCGGCGCTGATATTACGAGTAATCTTAATGCGGTTCCGATCAACCCGCTGCTCTCTGCAATTCCGATACCGAGCATTGAAACAAGAACGGTTCCGAGCGGTGCAAACCCGGTAAAGTTTGTGATCATCTCGGTGAGTATGAGATGTATTCCCTCAATCGACATAAGGTTAAAAACCTCAACCGTTTCACCGGTGCCGGGATGTTTAACGGAAAGATCAAACAGACTCATAATTCCCGAAAGAATTACAACGCCTGCCGCAAAAAGAAAAAAGAGAGTAGCCGGATGAGGAAGTGCATTCCCGACTTTCTCAATTAAGCCTAAAAATCTATCAAAAAACGATTTTTTATTCATGAATTTCCTAACTGAGATTGAATATCTAGTTTACAGTTCGGCAAATATAATAAATCTGAGATAAGTTTTGTGAAAAACCGAACGGAGAACCTAAAGTAGTCTTACAGATGCTTCAGTCATGCAACTCCAATACAAAAACCGTAAAGTTACACTTCTTCAGCATGACGCAATTAAACTGGTCGCTCTGATCGAAACAGAGAAAAAGAGGAGTTTTTGTGTCCGAGATATAAATTCATTTCTAATGATTTTTTTTAGATTTAACAACACTTCTTCTCGACATAAAATCTCGAAGAGATTAAACGTGCATAGATAATGAATTTAAATTGATTAAAACAATCCCAGCGGGGTTGAACATGTTCTTTCATATTCATCCACTCCGTGGTTGCATTTCTTTTCTTAATATAGGCTATTCACATTGAACCCCTGTCGGGGTTCAAAAGACCGTAGATAGATATTCGATGAGCGGTAGGTTTATTCTATTAACGAATTCACTAAGTTGACTATCCACGGGTCAGATAATTTCCCATAGTTTTCAGAAAGATTCCCCATACAAAATTAAGTCAAATAGCGTTTCTAAAAATCAGTTGTTTTCTTGTTCTATCATCGAGATCGGAAGTATGCCCGATGTAATAAATCATTTTTACGGGTGAATAAATTATGTAAACGAAAAATCTCTTCATAAACGCGAAAACCCCGAAACAAATCCGGGGTTTTATAATTATCGTGAGCGCAGCTTGTCCCGACATTGTCGGGAGGTGGTCTTACCGATAAAAAACATCGGGATAAACTCCCCACCGACCCCTCCGACTTATCAGTCGGAGTGCTCAACCACTGAGCTGTTAAGTTTTTTCAAATATTGGATAGCTTTGTTAGGATTCTTCATTCTCTTCAATTTCATTTCCAGTTGATAAGCTTCGGATTTAGTTTTACAGACAGTAAATTCAACTAATTCCCAGGGACCTTTATTTTTAGTGAATTTACTTCTATTAGAATTGTGCCTATTAATTCTACCATCGAGATCGGAAGTATGCCCGATGTAATAAATCATTTTTACGGGTGAATAAATTATGTAAACGAAAAATCTCTTCATAAACGCGAAAACCCCGAAACAAATCCGGGGTTTTATAATTATCGTGAGCGCGGCTTGCCCCAAATCGTCGACCCCTCCGACTTATCAGTCGGAGTGCTCAACCACTGAGCTGTTAAGTTTTTTCAAATATTGGATAGCTTTCTTAGGATTCTTCATTCTCTTCAATTTCATTTCCAGTTGATAAGCTTCGGATTTAGTTTTACAGACAGTAAATTCAACTAATTCCCATGGCCCTTTATTTTTAGTGAATTTACTTCTATTAGAATTGTGCCTATTAATTCTATCATAGAGATCGGAAGTATGCCCGATGTAATAAATCATTTTTACGGGTGAATAAATTATGTAAACGAAAAATCTCTTCATAAACGCGAAAACCCCGAAACAAATCCGGGGTTTTATAATTATCGTGAGCGCGGGTGGTCTCGAACCACCGACCCTCTGCTTAAAAGGCAGATGCTCTACCACTGAGCTACGCGCCCAATCCAAAAAAATTAGACTCTTAAGATATTATTTCTTACAAATAAATGCAAATTAGTCCGACCCGCAAAATTCCACCCGGTAATTTGTGAATTCAGTCATATTTGTCACCAAAAACGAACAACAAATAATATTATTTACTAAAACACGGTTTTATTGCTTATTTTTATTATTTTCATATAAATCTATTTGAAAAGTATTATGTATAGAAATTCTCGATTACTTATTGTTGATGATGATGAAACTTTATGCTATCTGCTTAAGGAAGAACTTCTTAATGAAGGATTTTTTGTAGATATCATATTTGAAGGAAAGAAGGCATTAGACAGCATTAAAAGTAAAAATTATGACCTCATCCTTCTCGATCTGCAACTTAAAGATAGCGCCGGGGAGGACATTCTACAGTCGGTAAAAGAAATTTATCCCACATTGCAGGTGATCATCCTAACGGCAAAATCCGAAACGCGAACTGCCATCGAATGTATTAAACTGGGTGCATATGATTTTATAACAAAACCTTATGATTTCGAGCAGCTTTTATTTACAATTAATCGAGCGCTTGAGCATAAAGATTTGATTGTAAAGAACAAATTGCTTGCAACTAAGGTCGGTAAAATTACATCACAAAAAATTATTGGTGAAAGTAGACAGATTAAAGATGTGATATTGCTTTCAGAAAAAGCGGCTAAATCGGATTCTAATATTTTGCTGCAGGGTGAAACGGGTACCGGTAAGGAATTATTCGCGGAGTTTATTCATCAAAGTTCTCATAGATCAGAAAAGCCAATGGTTGCAATTAATTGTGCTTCACTGCCGGATCAACTTATTGAAAGTGAACTTTTCGGTTATGAGAAAGGCGCATTTACCGATGCGAAGACTTCTAAACAGGGTTTGGTTGAAATTGCCGACGGGGGAACATTATTCCTCGATGAGATTGGTGAATTGAGTTTAACGCTTCAACCAAAATTACTCCGCTTTCTTGAGAAAGGTGAGTTCAGAAGGGTTGGGGGAGTAGCTAATTTAAAATCCGATGTACGCGTAATCGGGGCAACAAATAAAAATCTAATGGTAGAAGCAGAGCAAAAGAATTTTAGACGCGATTTACTTTTCCGTTTAAATGTAATTACTCTTACCGTTCCTCCTTTAAGAGAAAGACATAAGGATATTAATTTATTAGCTAAGTATTTTCTTGAAAAGAAATCTCCCGTAAGATCGCCGAAAAGATTATCCGTTGAAGCCGAAAGAGAATTGATAAATTACAGTTTCCCGGGTAATGTTAGGGAACTGGAACATGTTATTGAAAGATCAATTATTTTTTCGGACGGCGATGAAATAAAACCAAAGGATTTGAAATTGCCCAAGGATGAGTCCAGCCAATTTTATGAAAAGGAAGTTGAAGAAAGCAGCGGTGAAATTTTAAGCCTGGAAGAGATCGAGCGTGTGCACATCAAAAATGTTCTGAATATGAACGATTGGAACCGTGAGAATTCTGCACGGGCTTTGGGAATTAGTCAAAAAACACTCTACTCAAAAATCAAAAAATACGATCTAAAGTAAAATGAACACATCAATTTCTTCTAAAAGATTTAATGAAAAAACAATTGCAGAACTATTAAACGGAATGGCATTCCCATCTTTAATTGTTGATTCCAAAGGCATAATTGTAAAGTGTAATAAATCATTCGTGAAAATTATCGGTAAAAATGCCGAGGGTAGAAGTGTTAGTCCCGTTTTAGGAATTACTCCAAGTGATCTCGATGAATTATCGGAATATTTTTATCATGTATCGGAAATTAATTTTGATATTCATCCGGTAAAATTGAAAAGGAAAAAATATTTCTTATTTCTCGGATCAAAAACCGGTAAGCAATTTTCAAAAAGTGAATCTCAAATTAAAGGACTGGTTCATGATATTAATAATATTCTAGCCAGTGTTATTAATTCCGTTACTCTTTTAAAGAGGCAATATATAAACGAACAAAAAGTTGTAAATCTATTAGACAACATCGCAAGAAATTCTAAAAATGCCGCGGATATAATTGATGAGGGATTAAGTGCTGGTCCATACTTTTGGGAAAAGGAAAATGTAGTTGATGTTGTATCAATAATTAAAGATGCAGTAAATACGGCAGAATCTTCGGCGGGTGAAAATGCAGTAATTAATCTGACTGGAAATCTAAAACCCGCTTATGTTAAGTCCATCAGAACCAATCTTTACAGGGCAATATTAAATTTATTATACAACGCATCGGAAACTTTAAAGAAGAAAGTGAAAATTGATATTACGGTAAAAGAGACGAAGCGAATAGCGGAATTAAAAAGCAAAACAGACGGGATGGAGTATTTATTAATATCGATAAAAGATAACGGTTCGGGAATAAGCAAAAAAAATATCAATAATATTTTTGAAAGAGGTTTTACAACTAAAGTGAAGAAAAGGGAATCGGGGATAGGGCTTTCGGTTGTAAAGGAAATTATTGAAGCCAGTAGCGGATATATTTTTGTTAAAAGTCAATTGGGAAAGGGGACGGAATTCAAGATATACCTGCCGTTGGTTAAGAATAAGGAAGCGGAATTTGATCCAAATAAAAAGACGATACTTTTAGCAGATGATGAACTATCTCTGCTGGAATTAATGTCGGATCTTTTTGAATCTTATGATTACAATGTTCTGAAAGCTACAGATGGTAAGCAGCTTATTAATAAAGCAAAGGATAACGTAATTGATCTTTATATAATTGATAAAAAAATGCCGAAGGTAGATGGATTGAAATGTGTAGAAAAGATTCGTAAAAAAAACGGTAAAGCAAAAATCATAATGATCACAGGATCAGTAGATTCTAAATTTGAGAATAAAAACCGTCACGCATTTGATGAAATAATTTATAAACCGTTTGATTTTAACCAGCTGCTCTCCTTAGTTGAAAAGTTAATTGTCTAATTCAGATAATCCATCCTTCGACAAATCAATCATTTTCATATTGTTCAGGTAATCAACTATAATTGGTTTTTTAATATTGCTGAGTTTATCTAGTATTTCAATTATTTTTTTACCGGCGTCACTTATAATTTCAACACGCTTCTGAATTGCATCTTTTGATATACTCTCTTTATTCAACTCACGTTTAACTGCTGTGATAGAAAGATTTATAAGTGTAAGCGGTTGTTTTATCTCATGGTTTGCAGTTACAATCGTTGCTGCATAGGTTTTCATTTTTTCTACTTCAAGCAGAAGGTTGTTCGCATCTCTAAAGCGGAGAGCAGCATTTATTCGTGCAATTAATTCAACCCGGTTAAACGGTTTTTTTACGTAGTCGAATGCTCCGGCTTTAAAACCTTCTTGCAGATTATTTGCATCGTTAAGAGCGGTTACCAAAATAATGGGAATATTTTTTGTTTCCATCCGGTTGGTAAGATCCAGGCAGACTTCGAGTCCCGATATTCCCGGCATCATTATATCGAGAAGAATTAAATCCGGTGATAATTCAATAGCCTTTTTAATTCCTGCTTCGCCATCGTAAGCTGTTAATACTTCAAAGCCTTCTTTTTCTAACCGGTCCTGAAGTATAAATACATTATCCGGCTGATCGTCAATTACAAGAATTTTTTTCATTTATTTTTCCCGGGAAAATTGAATAATGCTTTCTTCACTTTGAAATCGAGTATCTTCGAATCAATCGGTTTAGTAATTAAATCATCGAACCCGTTTTTAGCAATCACTTCTTTATCATCCAGCATTGCATGAGCTGTAAGTGCAAATACAGGAATATCATCTAATTTAGGATCTTTTCTAATTTGTTTAATGGTTTCAAATCCATCCATATGCGGCATCATAATATCGAGTAAAATTAAATCCGGTTTAATGTTTCGTAATGTCAGCAGGCACTCGATACCGTTTCTTGCAAAGCTGGATTTATATCCCATGTTTTGAATCATTTCCCCAACAGTAAACAACGTATCGTTATCGTCATCAACAATTAAAACTTCGGCTCGATTTTTTGTTTCATTTATCTCGCTCGAAATTTCTGATTGTTGATCGCCCGTATCTTCGGAAATTAATTTATTACGAAGATCTGTATTGCTCTCAAGTTTTAACCTGTCTCGAATAATCTTTAGTGTATCGAGTGGATGATACTGGGATTCCTCGGTTATCTTGTCCATCGCAATAATAATATTATCAATTTCTTCCTTTGTAATCGATTCGGAAAAGTAAATAATAACAGGGATGTTTTTAGTCAACCGGCTGCGATTTAGTTTATGAATTAATTCCAACCTATCTTTTGGATTTGATGATAGATCGAACACAGTTACATCGGGACGGATACTCGTAATTTCATCAAATATATTTGAAGTTTTTCTTGAAAAGAACAGCTCATAATTTTCACCAAAAGAAATATTCTTTGAATCACTTACGGTATATACCGAAATATTTTTTTTCCCCAGTGAAGTTTTAACAGAATCCAGTGCAAGATTTAATTGGTTTATTCCGGTTGAATAGTCAAAAACCTTAAGTGCAAATCCGAATTGCTTTCCCGGGGAGAAGGATGTAAATATAATTGGTGCATCGGTATTGTTAGAGTGTTCCTTAACATAAAAAAGTATTTCAATGCCCTGCGATTCACGAACTTTGAAATTAATGATGAAGCAAGCAAACGTATTAGATTTAATTTTTTCTTCTGCTTCCTTTTTAGATAGTGCGAAATCTACTTTATAACCGTTTGAAATAAGATAGTCACCAATGAATTTTTGAATTTCATAATCAGGCTCTACAATTAAAGCAGTTAGTTCAGAATGATTGGATTCTATAGTATAGTTTTCAGAAATTTCTTTTTCCGGGAATAAGTTTTCAGATATAACACTTACTTTTTCCGTAATTATATTTTTCAATTCAAGAGTAAACTTCGAGCCCTTATTCATTTCACTCATAAGCAGCATGTTTCCGCCAAGAAGCTTAGTATATTTATTCGAGATTGCCAAACCCAAACCGGTTCCGCCATACTTACGTGAAAAGCCTGAGTCAGCCTGATAGAACTCATCAAAAACAGCTTTCTGTGTTTCTTCCGACATCCCAATGCCGCTGTCTTCTACTATAAACAAGATGATATCATTGCTGTCGTCAATTTCAACACTGAATTTAACATAACCTTTCTTTGTAAACTTGATTGCATTACCTAATAAATTTATTAATATCTGATCAAGTTTTGACTTGTCAGTATTTACCAGGTAATCGAACTCTGCCGGGAAATCAATTTCGAATCGCAGTTTCTTTTCAATAGCCAGCGGTTCAATAAAAGTTTTTATTTCCTCCAAAAATGAATTGAGGAAAAACTGCTCTTCACGAATGTCGATTTTATCCGATTCAAGTTTTGAAAAATCTAAAATGTTGTTTATTAGGTTTAGCAGTTTTTTCCCGTTTCTTAATACAACTGCGAGTTTCTCTTTTGTTTGAGGCAGAGTAGACCGGTCATTTAATACGAGATCAGTTAAGCCAAGTATTGAATTAAGCGGTGTTCGTAATTCATGAGACATGCTGGCTAAAAACTTTGACTTTACGTTAGTCAATTCAATTGCTTTTTCTTTTTGCTTTTCAAGCTCCTCAGCTTTTTCCTGTAACTGTTTATGAAGTTTTATTAATTCGCGGTTCTGCTCTGTAATTTGAGTGTTTTGTTTTTGGTATTCATCGTTAAGCTTTTTTAATTCATCAACAAAATCCCCAAGCTGCTCGAACGCTTTTGCATTCGATAAACCTACTGCAAGCTGATCCTGAATGCTTTCAATGTAATGTTTTAAGTTTTCCTTTGGTTCTGTTTTTGCAGCTAATTCAACAATTGCAATTACTTCTTTATTATAGATAATCGGGATTATCAGCATATATTCAATCTTTATTTCCGCCAGGCCTGTTTTTACAACAGGATTATTTGATTGAAAATTAAATTCAACTGCTTCCTTTTTCTCAATAACTTTTTGGTAAATGCTTATATTCTTCGATTCAACAACCGACTCTTTCGTAATTCCGTAAGTTGAGATTAATCTAAAATCATCGTTTTGAACAATGTATAAAGCCCCCAGAGTAAGTTTTGATACACTAATGATTTTCTCGAGTGCGGCATCCGAAATTTCGCGCAGCGTTGGCTTCTGGTTAATCAGTGTTATAAATTCAGTGTATTCCTTTTCCGTTCTCTCCTTACTCTCGATATCATCCAGCATCTTATTGAATACTTCTCCTAATTTTCCAATTTCATCTTTTGTAATTATTTCAGCGCGGTGACTTAAGTTGCCCCGACTTGTTATTGATGCCGCTCTGCTTAGGATATTAATCTGTCGTCTTAATTTTGTAGTAAATAGCAAAGTAAAAATAAGTGATAGCGCAATTCCCGCAATGAGAACAATTACAATAATCATTTTCATTGTTGATCTGTATTCAACAGCTTCAACGGAGGTACTGTAAACGAGGAACCCGATTTTCGCGCCGGTCAATAAATACTTCGGAGCATCATAATAAGTAGCCCGGAAATCTACATCTGTTAATTCTTGATAAAAAATGTCGAAGTTGTTTTTGGAACGAAGTTCTTTGCTCGCTTTAATGATATTGATTAGGTATTCACTTCCATGCATTTTGTTGCTGAATTCAACGGGTGTGCTGTTTGAAATAAGAGCGATTCCTGCTCTTATTTTTTCTGCCAGTTGTTCAAGAAAATCGTGTGTTATTACTTTCCCGAAATAAATAGTATTACCATTTTGTATGTTTCTGTAAAAGAGTATGATATTTGGATTATCTGATATAAATTGTTTGAGTGAGCGGTTTGTATCGTTAATGAAAAGAAAGTTTTTTATGAAGAAATTCTCTTTGGAAATTACAGAATCGCCGATCAATGTAAAATAGAAATCGACTGATGAACTATCGGCGTTGCTTAAGACGAGCTGTCCGTTTTCTTTAAAAGATTTGCGAAAATCTTCCCTTGTTTCATCGAGGGATTTTTCAATCTCAAAAATAAAATCATTTGCAGAGTTGAGTAAGGTTTTTGTCTGCTGTGATTCAAGTATTGTATTTGTTAGCGTGAAAAATATATACGTTGAGGAAACTGTGGCAAGTGACACAATGAGAAGAGTAATAAGTAATAATCGTAAATTAATTCCCATTTTCTTCTTTATTCAAGACCTTTCTTATGGTAATTATAAGCTCGTCAAGGTCATAAGGTTTACTTACGAAATCGGCGGCACCCATTCTTGCTGAATCAATAGCGCTTTTCACATCGGCATAAGCAGTTAGAACAATAATTTTAGTATTAATGCCGCGATTATTGATTTCGCTTAGTACAAAAAATCCATCTTTCTCAGGCATTTTCAGATCTAAAAGAACAAGGTCGGTTCTGTTTTGAGAAAGATAATTTATAGCTTCATCAGCGTTGTTTACAAAGTTCGAATTATAACCTACTTCAGAAAGTTCGTCGTTTAAAACCTCACAAAGCTGTATATCATCGTCGACTATCAGAATTGACTCCATGTGCTTATTTGTCTCCTATAGTATTTAGTGAATCGGTTTTATATTTCTGATATTCTATCATGTTTTCTAATCTTTGTTTTCTAATTAAATTTTCTTCTTTCGACTTATTCATTCTTTCTTTCAGAGTCGGTACCAATTCTGTTTTAATAAGAATTATTACTTCTTTCTTTGTTATTGACTTTTGATCATACCCGGTTAAGTAACGGATACCCAAAAACCACCATGGCAGATCTTTTAAAATCGGTATACCCCGCCTAACATTTGATTCCTGGTTAACATATAAACCGCCAATCACAGTTTCTTCGCCATCAAGCATTAATATATCTGTAACTGCTTCAGTTTTGGTGATTTCCGTACTTAAGACATCCGGTTTTGCAGAACTTCTTTCAACTGTTAGTTTGAGGAGCACGTAATTTATACCTTCCTCATTGTATATATATGGCGTTACATCTATAATTGTACCGGTAGAATAAAATTGATCGATAACATTACCGGCAATATCGCGTTGTTTAATAGAAATATCTGAACCGATCTGAATTTTACCTTTCATTCTATCTCTTACTGTAATATTGGGGCTTGCGATTATATCTCCGAGATCTTCGGTTTCAAAGAATTTAAATACATTCAACGCATTTCCGCTGAAACTACCGGCGCTAAAATCAGTTTCGGAGGTTACTGAAAAATCAACAAAATCCTGTGCGGCTCCGCTTTCACCTGCACCGCCCGTTCCACCGGAAGCATCGGCTTCCGCGCTTGATTCGGCGAATGTTTGAAAATTAGTCCCGATTTTTATTCCCTCTTTTGATAAAAGCCACTGCCAGTTAATACCGCGTTCGCGCATTTCATTAACATTAGCTTCAAAAAATATTGCCGAAATTTTTACTTCCCGCGTATCAATAGAAGCATAAACATCTTGATCCAATTCTTTGTTGGATTGAGCTACTTTTTGTACGGTTATAACATCGGCTTTTTCATTAATGAAGAACCCGTGATACTGAACAATAACGATGAGAGCTTTTTTATATGGCATCTTATCAATTTGGATTCCAATCGGTTCATTAAACTCGACCATAGAAACAATCCGCTTTCCGGTCAACTTTTCGCTAACCTTGCTTAAAATTTCCACAGCCGTTCCGAATGGAAGGTTTTCTGATAGTGTAACTAATTCTTCGGGATTGATATAATCTCTTAACTGCTGCGATTCTCTATCCCATTGGGCATAGAGAGGCATAGCTAAAAGAACTATCAAAAATATTTTTATTGTTTTAATCATTGTATTACTCTGATTTTTTTTCACCATCTAATGTTAGGGTTACACGCTCAATTAATCCGCCCTTATTCAAAATGAACGATACTTCATTATACTCATAATTAATTTTAGTTAAATATCCAAGGTACACTTCATCGCCTTCCCAGAGCAGGAATGTATTTCCGTTTGCATCCGATAGATAAGCGCCTTCGGGAATGAGTGCAAGAAGTTTTGCTGTTTGAACATCCAAAAGTCGATCGGTATTCGGCGGAATTTCATTACGAATTAACGGATAAAAAACATCATAGATCTGGTTGGGTCTTAAATTATTTTCTTGTACATCCGAAGGTGCAAAGCGATCACTATCGGAGAAGTAGGTAGTTGCGACGATAGAAAAATTTACCATGTAATTCGGAATACTGTTCTCATCAACCTTGACCAGGTTATTAATTGAAATACTGGCAATTTTTTTCAGTTGCTTGCTCTGTTCAATTGCGTAAACTAAACTCCAAAAATCTCTAAAGAATGCTGTTCCATTCAGTGTATAAACATAATATTGGAAATTATCGGTACCTTTTGATTCCATGTATTCAATATTTACGTATGAATCGGGAGAAAATGAATAGCTTACCTTATTAACAAAATTAAAAAAGTCCGATTGATGCAAGTCCACCGGAATATTAAATTTTCTTAGAGCGAGAATAGAATCCAGTTCCGCAACACGTTTTTTCAATATGTTGAGCTGTTCCTCCAATGATTTGGTGTCATACTGATTTCGTTTTAGTTCTTCCAGCTTATTGGTTTTTTCTTCAATAATTCCTTCCTGGTGAAAGAAAGTGAAGAATCCGCCGCCGAGAAAAATTGCGACACCAATTCCCAAAAGGAGTAATGTATTTAATAATTTACGGTCCATTCTTTCCTGCTGGCGCTAATAAATTTTCTAATTTAATTGTTATTGTAAAAGTAAATGCGTTGGTTTCGCGCAACGGTTCAAAAATTATATTTTTTAATTCAGCCGTACCGGTAAATTTTGCAAACTCAGTAAGGACTGTCCTCGAAAGCGAATAACCGGTTAAAAGTATTTCTCTGCCGTCAACAACCTGCATTTTCGATAACCAAAAATTTCTACGTCTTTCGAAAAAATCTGCATACTTAGTGAAGATGTTTGTCCAAACCTCTGTTCCGACCGCTGCGGAATCCAGGATTTCCTTGGTATTATCGAAGCTTAATATTCTTTCGGATAACGGGTTCATCTGGTCAAGCAGCATCTGGTTCTTCTGTTGTTGAACGAGAAGAAAATCAATTTCATTATCGATACTGTTTATTGTCTGAACATTTGAGAGAAGTGTTACTGTAAAATAGACTGTTAAACCAAATAATACAGGAAGCATTGCATAACTATGCCAGCCGAACTGCAGGAATTTCTGATTTTCCTTTATGTAATCAGGTAATAGGTTAATACCAATCGGTTTTTTAGTTTCCTGCTCTTCAAAAAATTCAATTGCTGCAGAAATTGGCATAGCAAACGCTGCAAGAATCTCCTTTTGCTCTTCTTCGAGTAAACTTAAATCAAGAGAGTTAAATTTTATACTTTCAACTTCTGCTTCCGGGAATGTACCATAGAAGGAGAGGAGTAAGTTTTCTGAATTATCATCACCGCACAGAACAACATTATCTAAACGGGGGATACCGCCGTTTTCCATTTCCAATAAAATTTTAGAAAAATAGACATCGTAAGTTTGGAGGTTTTTGGTTCCGATATCGAGGGTTGAGCCTATGTGTTTGAGTTTCTGACCTTCTAAAAAGATTAATTTGCTGTATTCTTTACCGGTATAAATTATCAGTATATAATCTTCGGGGAAGTATTTGTTTGTTTTAGAGACATAATGAGCAAGCGCAATTTCCGCACTTTTTATTGAATCAATTTTATAATATCGTTTTTTCTTAGCTTGAGCGAGCCTGTTTACAACATTAACACATGGAATATCGCCTTCTATAAAGGCTGTTAAAACGGAAGTCTCATCATGATCAATAAAGTCAATACCGTCTTTTGCAACATAGATATTTTTTGTATTCAGAATATCTTTAATTAAAACGTCGCGGAATTTATTTTTATCGGAAAGTTTCTCGCCTTCATATTGGTGGTAAGTAAGAATAGGTTCGGTAATAACGGGAACGAAGCTGGCTGAACTAAGTTTGATATCGGATAACCCGGCAACAAGTGCGTCAAGACCTTCTTTTTCCTGTTCTTGCTCAACCGGTACATTTCCAAAATCACCTTCAACATTGCCAAGATCAATTCCGTCTCCAAGGTCGCCAAGTTCCAATTCCGAACCAAGAGAGTCTTCTGCTAGGGAATCGCCTCCGCCTGCTTCAATATCAACCGATAATAACCGGTGAATCTTGATTTGATTCTCTTCTTTTGTGAAGACGCCTAATTTAGTATCGCTGCCTTCACAATAAATACAGATAACAGGCTTTTTCATTAACTTACAGAGCCTTCATTATTTGCATAAATCTAGTTTTGTTGTTGGCATAAGCCAATCCCGTATCAGCCGTGATCTTCTTATGTCTAACTAATCGCAGCAAATCCTGTTCCATTGTAATCATTCCCTGCGGCGCACCTTGATTTATCATCATATAAATTTCACTCGTATTATCATTTTTAATTGCAGCCTTTACGCTTGGAGTTACAATTAATACTTCTTTCGCCAAAGCTCTTCTGCCGTCAATTGTCGGAACGAGTTTTTGAGAGACGACGGAGATTAAGACATCAGCCAGCCTATTTCTTACACGTTCTTGTTCATAAGGGTTAACTTCCGCAATTATACGATCGATTGATTCAACTGCAGAAGAAGTATGAAGAGTTGAAAAAACTTTATGCCCGGTATCCGTTACTTCGAGGGCAGCTAAAATAGTTTCAGGATCACGCATTTCACCAATCACAATGATGTCGGGGTCCTGACGCAGAGCTTGTATTACGCCCTCTTTGAACGACATTACATCACGCCCGACTTCTCTATGGCGTACAATTGCAGCATTTGATTTGTGTACAAACTCTACCGGCGCCGCGATTATTACGATGTGTGCCGGGTCGAATTTATTATGATGATGAATTATGGAATCAAGTGTTGATGATTTACCCGAACCGGTTATACCTGTAATGAGTGAGAGTCCGAATTTAACATAATTGTGACTCATCATCTTCATTGCATTTTGATGAAACTCCAGCGATTCCATCGGTCTTACACTTGCTGAAATTGCTCGCATGTTGAGAGCAAGTGTGTCGAGATCAAAGTATGCATCTGCCCTGAATCGAACATTTTTCTTTGCTTTGTCATACCAAAACGAATAACTAAAATCTAAATTTCTGCTTGCCAATAAATGACGGCATTGATTTTTATTTAGGAGACATACAATCAAAGTGCCGGCTTCATCTGCTGTGAGCTGCGGGATTTCTTTTACTCTTTCTTTTTTTCCATGAGTTCTGAGCCAGACATATCCTTCTGTTCCGTGTCCGCCCAATTCAATATCCGATGCTTCTTTTTCCAGCATCATACTAAGTATATGATTGGCAGATTTGAGAATGATAAGTTTATGTTCATTAGGAATCTCATCGATGTTCTCGATTATAAAAGAGACGCGTTCAGGTCCGAGAATAGTCTCGGGAATTTTTCGTGCAAAATTTGATAGTACTGTTTTAGCTTCTGAAAACATATCAAAACTTTATTTGTGAAATAATCAATTTAATAAATGTAACTTATGAAAAAACACAAAACAATATTATTCTTCCATAGTACTGGCAATAACTTCCTGAATTGATGTCATTCCAAGTTTTACTTTTTCTAACCCGGATTCGCGTAAGTTATGAGTACCGTCTTTCTTTGCTTGTATTCGTACCTTTTCTTCATCAACTTCATCACCTGATCTAACAATAAGTTCACGAATCGGCTTAGTAAAATATAATGCTTCGTGAATAGCTAATCTACCTTTATACCCGGAGCCATGACAATGCTCACATCCTACATGTTCGTAGATTTCATACTGCGACCACTCTGCGATATCGAGTCCGGCGGCTTTCATTATTTTTTCATCAAAACTAGTTACTTTTCTTTTGCATTTTTCACATAGCCTCCTTACAAGTCTCTGCGCAACAATTATATTGATTGCATATGCAATAAGAAAAGGCTCAACGCCCATTTTATATAATCGCGCAACTGCACTCGGAGCATCGTTGGTGTGGAGTGTAGAAAATGTTAAGTGACCTGTATTCGCAAGCTTGATAGCTGTTTCGGCAGTTTCTTTATCGCGCATCTCACCAACCAAAACAATATCGGGATCATGCCTTAGTATTGCTCGGATGGCTTGTTCAAAATTCATTTTGTAACCGATTTTCAACTGCCTTGCGCCTTCAATTACGTATTCAACCGGGTCTTCTACAGTAAGAACATTTTTAGTTGGATCTATTACCTGGTAAAGCGCGGCAACAAGAGTTGTACTTTTACCGCTTCCGGTAGGACCTGTTAATATAATCATCCCCTGCGGCTGATTGATGGCTTTTTCAAATGCGTCTTTAGCATAACCTGTTAGACCAAGTTTACTAAGATCTTTTATTACTTTTCTATCATCAAGAATACGAATAACAATGCTTTCGAATTTATTCTTTAATTCCGTACCGACCATCGGTAATACGGAAACTCTAAACCTTATTATATGATTATCAATTTCACGTTGAATAAAGCCGTCCTGTGCACGTTCCCGTTCAAATCTATCCAAACCTTTTGCGCGGTCTTTTACTACCGCCATAACGGCTTCGGGCATTGTATTTTCCTGGGTATGCCATTTCAATAATTTACCATCAGTTCTAAAAACTACATCGGTTTTATTCCCGGATTGCGGAACGATATGAATATCGCTGACTCCTTTTCTTACACCTTCAACCAAAGCTCCTTCGATTAAATTTATAAGAGCGCTTTTATTGATTTCAGCGTCGAGTTCCTCTTCATCAACGCTGGCTTCATCCTGTTCAACGGTAATCTCATCATCGCTGGCTTCAATTGCTTTTAGGAATTCATTTTCCGGCGGGAAAATACTTTCGATTAATTTATCGTAATCTTTTTTCCGCAGATAATTTATTTCAAACTTTTTTACGTTGAAGCTGTAGGCAATTTTGTTAAGAGCTTTATCAGTAGGATCAACGGCAGCTAGTATCAATTTATCAGTGGTTTTTTCTGCTGGGCGGAATGGAATAACTTTATGTTCAATCAACATGTTTTTAAGTTCGTCGCCGAACTTGGTCATAGTACGTTTAATTTCTTCTTTCTTATCTTCTCCCAAAGATTCCGGGTGAATATTCATTTCTTTGAAAGCGTATAAAACGGCAACTTCACGGAAAATCGTATCATGGTCGAACTTAAAATCATGCACAAGTATTTGAGCAAGATTTCTTTTTAGTTTGCTGTCGTCACTTTGCTTAACCTGGAGCGCTTTCTCTAAAATTTTTGTATCAATAATTCCTTTCTTCAGAAGCAGGTAACCAATTTTGTCAGTCATTTCAAGTTGTGCATCAATCATAACTTAAACACCCTTTTTATTTCCTTACATAGTAGTAGATTTTGGACTAATTGTAGCGGTTTCGGCAGATACAAGAGTTAAACCAATCATAACAATCATTATTACCATTGCAATAACAACCTGTACCAATTCAATTACGTTCTTCATTCTAAATACAGTTTCGCTTTCATAATAATTTGCTAATTGCTGGGCAGTGTTTTTTATTGTTCCGGTTTCTTCTCCCGAATGAAATCTTGATATTGCGGTATCGGTGAACACACCCGCCGCCTCGAAAGCTTCCGTAATACCGGTTCCTTTTTTAATCATCATGGGAATGGCTACCGTCTTAATCTGATTCTCAAAGTGGGCGTTGCCGCATGCTTCGGCAGCTATTCTAATCGGCTCGATGCTTTCAGCCGAACCGCTGTAAAGAGTGTAGAAAACCCGGCAAAAAACTTCAATAGTTGTCTTATGAATTAATGAGCCCATTATCGGCATCTTTAATATTGCTTTGTCTAAAAATAATCTTCCCTTTTTAGTAGCAGCAAATCGCCAAAGTATAATGGGGGGAACAATTACAACAACCATAACTAAAAGAATGTTGCTGATTAAAAAATCACTTAATCCCAGTGTAGCCGCAGTCATCGGCGGCAGCGGAATATCAAACTTTACGAATAGTTTTGCAGTCTCCGGGAATATATACCCAATATAAAATAGTACTGCAAGAAGTAAAATGAACATAGTTACCATGGGAGTTATAAGTGCGCTTCTCAAATCCTTTCTAAACTGCTGCTGTCTTTCAAGAAATTTTGCGGTGGCTTTATAAATTTCCGACATGTTACCGCTTTTAGCAGCCAAGCCGAGCATATAGGCGGTGAATTTTCCAAATACCGATTGATATCTTAAAAAAGTTTGCTCACTGTCTGCGCCTTTTTTAAGATCATTGTTGACTTGTTTTAAGGTTTCCTTGAGTGTTTTGTTTTGGATATCATTAATTAACAAGGTTAGAATCTCGCTGTAGGGGAGTTTCTGTTCCAGCAGTTCAGCGCTGATTTTAACAAAAGCAACGATATCTGCCATAGGCGGTTTGGCACTGAAATCGAGCAGTTTTTTATTTACCGATACAACCTGGTAGCCCATTTTTTGAAGTGCGGTTGATACTTCTTCCTTTGAATAGGCTTTCTGTTCGCCTGAAATCGGTTTGTCGCCGCCCCTTTTGATTTTATAAATGAAGGTAACTTTTTTGTCAATTGATTGAATTTTCAGGCTGTTCTTTTCCGCAAGTTTCTGAATCTTTTTTTTACCTTCACTGAAGGAGGCAACATTCATAGAACCGGTTATTGTCTGCCCGTTGGGTTTGGTCGCATTAAATCTTAATTCAATCATTAATTTACACCGATTAATAGAAAAAAAAGACCAATAAAACGTAGTGTTCTATTGGTCTTGTAATTTAATAAAAAAAAAGATAAAAATTAGTTGTTAATTACGGTGCTCGGAGCCCCGCTTGGCGTCACCGTCATCGTCGCCTTAACCGGGTTCGTACCGTCATCTCCATTCTCATTTCCAAGTCCTACAAGTGTAACTGATTGAGCAGCTACTGTTGCAGAATAAGTTCCGTTGCCGGTTGTGTCTAACGATGCAGGAATTGTCCAACTTGTAAATGTATTACCGCCGCCGCCTAAAGCAGATGGTTTTCTGTAATACTGCTGTGCCATTGATGCTAAGTTTGTTAAATCACTGATAACTGCATCCCGGTTTGCCTGCATACTACTGGCTGTAAATACGTTAATACCTACTACTACTGCGATACCAACAATGATAACGCCTAATACGATGAGCAATAATTGTTGTTGACCCATTATACAACTCCTCTAATTTGGTTTGTGAATGTTAGTTAAAAACTTGTTTCAGACTACACTAAAATAATCATGCCAACACTAAAAATTTGATTACAACCATAATATCAAAAAAAGAATACTGTGTCAATTAATATAAGTAATAATTACATGTAATTTTTACCTAATTTACCACTTTGGTTCTATATGTATCAGGTGTAACCGTTACTTTGACCTGAACAGAATCATTTCCCGTAACAACTTCATTCCCGGTTCCGATTAAAACCACGCTGTCAGCATAAATAGTAGCAGAATATGAACCATTCCCGGTAGATCGCATGGATGGCGGAATGGAAAAACCGGTAAATTTGTTTCCACCACCGCCCAGCGCTGTTGGCTTTTTATAGTATCCACGTGCATAATTGCCGATTGTTATGCATTCATTGATTACTGCGTCTCGTTTGGAATCGATAGCTTGCTGCCGGAAGTAGGTTATTCCTAAAATTATTGCCAATCCAACGATTATTACTCCTAAAACAATTAAAAGTAGCTGTTGCTGACCCATTAAATTCCCGTTTTAAATTTTGGTTTACACAACTGACTCAAATATCAAACCAAGTATTCAATTCTGAAAATCCTTTGAATACAGAAAATATTCACAACTTTCTGTGAAGGGAGTAAAAAAAATATATGAAAAAGGAAAAAATTACCGATAAAGATGGAAAAAGCTTCTAATCTATGTAATTATAATCAATTACTACTAAATGAATTACAACAACCGGCAATAATTACCGGTTTTTAATATGCAATTCTTTTAACTGCTCTTCTGATACTATTGAGGGTGATTCATCCATAAGAGAAAAACCGCTAGTAGTTTTAGGGAATGCAATTACTTCTCGAATAGAGGATTCACCTGCAAAAAGCATAACAAGCCTGTCAAAACCGAAAGCAATTCCACCGTGAGGCGGCGCTCCAAATTTAAAAGCATTCATCAAAAATCCGAATTTAGCATTTGCTTCTTCTGCTGATATCCCAAGAGCATTGAACATCTTCGCCTGTAGATCGGAATTGTGAATTCTTATACTTCCACCGGCGACTTCATTTCCATTGAGCACTAAATCGTATGCACGCGCTCTTACATTGCCCGGTTTGGTATCAAGTAATTCAACATCCTCTAACATTGGTGAGGTAAATGGGTGATGCATTGCATAAAATCTTTTGGTTTCATCATCCCATTCGAAAAGAGGGAAATCGGTAACCCACAAAAGGGAAGGAGTTGCGCCGGGATTAATTAAATTTTCTCTTTTGGCAATTTCGATTCTTAGCCCGCCCATAGCAGTTAAAGCTTTTGTTTTCGGTCCGGCAATAATGAAAATTAAATCACCCGATTCGGCATTAACTCGTTCAACTATTGCATTTTTTTCTTCATCACTCAGAAATTTAATTATCGGTGAATTCAATCCATCAGATTTTAGTTTCATCCAGATCAAACCTGCAGCCCCTAGATTTTTTACATGTGCGGTCAACTGGTCAATTTGATTCCTGCTGTATTCAGCACATCCTTTTGCAACAAGAGCGGTGACAATACCATTTCCGTCAACAGTATCTTTAAACACTTTGAAACCGGAATTTTTTGCAATATCGTTCACTGTTTTCATCTCCAGATCATAACGAAGATCAGGTTTATCGCTGCCGTATTTTTCCATCGCATCTGCAAAAGTCAGCCGCGGTATTGGAGTCTGCAATTCATAGTTGTTAATATCTTTGAAAAGTTTTTTCATGAAGCCTTCAACAACTTCAAATATTTCCTCTTGATCAATGAAAGACATCTCAACATCTATTTGAGTGAATTCAGGCTGACGGTCGGCACGGAAATCTTCGTCACGAAAACATTTCACGATTTGAAAATAACGATCGAATCCCGATACCATAAGCAATTGCTTATAAGTCTGAGGTGATTGTGGAAGTGCATAAAATTTACCGGCATGAATTCTGCTCGGCACGAGAAAATCGCGGGCGCCTTCCGGTGTACTTTTCATCAGAACCGGCGTTTCGATTTCAACAAAATCACGGCTGTCAAAATAATTACGCGTAACCTGCGACATTTTATGACGCAGCAGTATATTCTGCTTCATACTGTTTCGCCGCAAATCCAAATAACGGTACTTCAGTTTCAGATCCTCATTCGCTTCAACTTCATCATCAATTTGAAACGGCGGTGTTTGTGCTTCATTCAATATTATAAGTTGATCGGCAAGAACATCAATCATCCCGGTCGGCATGTTGGGATTGGAATCGGGACGTTTTCTCACTTTTCCTTCAATTGAAATAACAAATTCACTACGAAGTTTCTTTGCAAGTTCATACGAAGTCGTTTCATTTGTAGATTCGAACACTACCTGTGTAATTCCGTATCTATCGCGTAAATCAATAAAAATTAAATTCCCGAGATCGCGCCTGCGCTGTACCCATCCGTTTAAAATCACCCTTTCATCAACATTTGATTCTCTTAACTCTCCGCATGTATGTGTCCGCCGATTAAAATTCATCTTTAAGTTTATCTCCATTTCATTAAATTGAGCTACAAAAATAAGTAATAATAGATCTCATAACAAATATCATTAAATAATGCTGATTATTGTTGACGAAAATATTGCATACGGAAAAGAAGCTTTCTCTCGGTTCGGTGATGTGATATTAATGCACGGCAGAGAAATAACAAATGAAATTTTGAAAGATGCCGATGCATTGATAATCCGCTCAATCACAAATGTGAATGAAAAACTGCTGAATGGAACAAGCGTGAGGTTTGTCGGCACTGCTACTATCGGCACTGATCATGTTGATGTTGAATATTTGGAACAGAACAATATCGGGTTTGCAAGTGCACCCGGCTGCAATTCCTGGGCTGTAACCGAATATGTTTTGAGTGCGCTGGTGTATCTTTCGAATAGATTTCATTTTAGTTTATCAGAAAAATCCATCGGTGTGATCGGTGTGGGAAATATCGGCAGTAAGGTTGCAGCGACCGCAGAAGCGCTCGGATTAAAAGTTATAAAGAACGATCCGCCAAAACAGCGCGAAGGTGGTAGTGGATTTGTTGGTTTGGATGAAACATTAACTGCGGATATCATCACGTTACACGTTCCGCTGAATATGGATGGTGAGGACAAAACCCATCATTTGATTGATGAACAAACATTAGCGAAAGTAAAACCGGGTGCAATTCTTATTAATTCGTCTCGTGGTGCAGTTGTTGATAACACGGCGTTACTTAACAAATTACAAAATGATGATAAGTTGATAACTGTTCTTGATGTTTGGGAAAGTGAACCTGAAATAAATTTGGATTTACTTTCAAATGTTGAACTCGGAACACCGCATGTTGCTGGCTACACATTAGAAGGCAAAGTTAACGGTACGATTATGATTTATGAATCGATATGCCGCCAAATTAATATAAACCCAACCTGGAAGCCCGATATGCCGAAAGCAGATAATGAATTGATTGATCTTGACGGATTGACAAATAAAGAAACAATTCTGAAAAAAATATTTGATCAAATCTATCCCATTGATAGAGATGACAAAATGCTGAAACGGTTGTTGGATGAATCTGAAATTTCAGTTGAGAAATATTTCGATAAGCTTCGAAAGAATTATCCGTTAAGACGCGAACTATGCAATTATACGGCGGTTAATTATTCACCCGAAATTGAACCGCTCCTAAAATCGCTCCGCATGAAGCTTATCTAAAATCCCGATATTTATACGAATTTGCGGAATGCCATTTCGTATTTTAGTACAAATTTGTGGAATTGGAGTTACTTGAGTAACATAAATTTCTTTGTTTGATTAAACTCACCTGAACTTAGAGTATAGAAATAAACTCCACTTGAAAGTTCGCTTGCGTCGAACTCAACTTTGTATTTTCCCGGCTGCATTGGTTTGTTGATTAGTGTTTTTATTTCGCGACCGAGAACGTCAAACACTTTTAATTTAACCATACGTAGGGGACGAAAATTTTCGTCCCCTACAGAGTTAGGAATTATATATTCAATT
>JAIOZI010000113.1 GCA_021740785.1 Melioribacteraceae bacterium | reverse complement strand
TCTTCATTGTTGAATCTAGAGAAAGGATGTATGAATTAATTAAGCATAAAATTAATGCTGGAGCATATCCAAGATTTAATGCTGTGTATTCGGTATATAGTGAAAAATTAAAAGCAGTTGGTGACCACGAATTTCACCACATAATTGTTCATAATATGTGGGGAATGCCTAGTGATAATTTATTATCTGAAGGATTTGCTGTTTATTCAGATGATAAATGGCACGGTTATGAGTTACATCCATTATGTAATTATTTATTTACTAAAGGAAAACTACTAAGCTTAAAAGAATTATCTGATAATTTTTCAGAATACTCGCCACTATTAACTTATCCTCAGTCTGGTAGTTTCATAAAATATTTGTATGTGAAATATGGATATGAAAAATTAAAACTACTTTGGGAAAATGGTTTTAAGGATATAGAAAATATTTATGATAGCTCCAGCGATAAAATAGAATATGAATGGCTTGAAGTAATAAAAAATGAGAATAGTAATGATATTAAGTATGAGTTGTAGTAATAAAACAGCCTAAAAAGCGCATCAACCCCGATTAAATACATCGGGGCGAGCCGACCGCCCTCCTTCGTTCTGAGAAACGAACTTCGGCGGATAAACTTCATTCTGCTTGGGTCGTCAGACTCCGCCGAACTCTGGCGAGCTTTGAAAATTGTAATTGGCTTGTCGTTCTAACATAAATTGTAGTGCAAGGTTGTCATTCTAAATAAAATTGCTGCAAAAAATGCTTGTGGAAAAACCCACCTACGCTATAAAACAGCTTCGGTGGACAAGGTTAAACATTTTTTGCTTTAAATCATTCGGGTTGTCGTTCTACTCGTCATTGTATCTATCCCGCTAAAAGGCAGCGGGACAAGTTGGGCGTCGGGTTATGCGCGGTAACTTAGAAAAGAAGGTCTCACTCACTTTGCAGGTGCATATTCCGAAATATCGGAATAAATTATGGCATCTCAAACAAAGCAAGGAGACCTCAAATGACTAAGAAGAAAATAATGGTAAAATCTACAAAAGACAATAGCTACCCGGATAACATCGATCAGTTTGATCATTACATAGCTTTGGACTGGTCAATGAAAAATATGTCGATTGCAAGACTTACCCGAAAAACAAAACAACCGATAGTTATTGACGTACCGGCTAATCTGAAAAATCTGAAGGATTATATCAAAAAACTCACCGGCAAAAAAATATTGACTATTGAAGAGACAACAACAAGTCAGTGGTTATATGTTGAGTTGGTAGAATATCTCGATCAAATAGTAATATGTGATCCTTATAGAAACCGGCTATTAAGCGATGGACCAAAGACAGATAAGATAGATGCCGGGAATTTATGTTTGTTACTAAAGAACGGTTTACTCAAGGAAGTATATCACACGACAGATTCGCTGTATGAATTAAGAATGTTAGTAAGCGCTTATGAAGATCAAGTAAGAGCGGGAGTAAGATTGTTGAATCAGAGGTCGTCAATATACAGAGCCGAACATAAAACATATAAGAAAGATAAGATGGAAGAAGGAAACCGGATAAAAGACTTCGTGTTAACTTCCATAGAAGAAGGGATAGAATTATACAGAGCAAAAAAAGAAAGTTATGAAAAAGAATTTGAAAAACTAATCAAGCAAAATAAAACACTAAGAAGTTTGACTACGATCCCGGGCATCGGTCCGATAAGCAGCGTAACAATTTTATCAATAGTAATAGAGAGGAGAAGATTTAAGAGTCCGAATCATTACTTAATTTATTGCGGATTAGTAAACTACGAAAAACTAACCGGGGGTAGATCATACGGAAAAAGAAAGCCACGGTACTCCAGAAGGCTGAAAGGCGTATATAAGTCAGCTGCAATAAGAGCGGTAAATCATGATAACCCGGTAAGAGATTATTATGATTACTTAGTAACGGAAAAAAAGCTGATGGAAAAAAACGCAGTCAATACAATAGCAAGGGACATAGCCAAGGTAAGTTTGGGAATAATAAAAAGCGGCAAGAAGTACCAACCCTACAAGAAACGAGGAAAAGAAGCAGCATAATAATTATATAAAAAATATTGCAGACTTTAGTGAAAAATTATAAAATAGCAGAACAGATAAATAAAGAAGGAAAAGCAAAACTAAAATTAGCGGGAGAAAGAGTTCACAACGGCGTTTGAAGTCCCGGCAGCAATGGGAACATTTTAATGTCCGCCTGCCTGCCGGCAAAGGCAGGGTTAACCACTCCCAGTTTATACTAAAAATTTGCCGTAGCCCAAAGATGGCATTGCCATCAAAGAGAGTTCAAATAGACGAGTAGTAAAACAAGCTAAAGAAATAAAACGAGCAAAGAAAGTTAGACTTAAAAAAGAAAAAATATTTGTTCAGAAGAAATAATCATACGGTAGTTGAACGTGAGACCAAAGTCAAAAAAAACGGATGAAATAACCCGTAGGGAATGCTTTTTTCTCTTGACTTTCTTTTCTATAGACAACGCCGTTATATTGGCAGTAATCATTTACCGCAAACTGAATAGTTTAGTTAAACAAATATTATATTGATAATTAAATTTACTGATATTGGAGAATTGCTATGTCATTAGCAGAAGATGTACAAATTACTAAAACTGATTTAGATGAGTTTAGAGATATCACTCACAGAATTCTCGAATATCTTCCAAATGTAATAAACGAAGAGTCTGATTACCGCAATTACAAATTATGTTCTTCAAATATTGCTGGAACAAGAAAACAAATACGCCCGTTTAATAATGATTTATTTTTAAGAGAAGCCGATAAATTTGGCGAACATTATGATGTCTTTTCGAATATTTTGGAAAATTTGAAAAGCAATAATCGGGATTTTGAGGATGAAGACTATCAAGTTATAGATAAAACAATCTACACAATTCAACAAGCTTTAGGAATTGGTTTAGATTTGTTTGTTGAGAGTAACAGTGCAAGAAAACACGTTGGGAACAGATTTGAAGAATTGATAAGAGTTTTATTATCTGAAGTCAATATTTCTTTGAAAAAAATTGTTATAAACATTCCTTACGAAACCGACGAAGGGGAAAAGTTTTACAAGTGCGAAACCGACGTTGTTGTCTCTCCCTTCAATGAAGTCAGATCAAATTCCCAAAATATTGACCAAAATGAATTAATAATCTCTTTGAAAACAACCACAAAAGATAGAATGCCTAAAATATTTATAGACAAAATATTATTAGAAAATTTTCTTCAACATCCTGTTCGTGTTGTTGGTATTTCCCAGAATGATATTCAACGAAAAGGCGATGATAAAATAAGTTATACTTTTGTCTCTAATCTGTTTATGGTTTATACAAGGTTTTTAATTCAACTTGAGGGGTATTATTATCTCGATAGACCTTCACGTGCATTTGAAAGCCCATTCAATCAACATATTTTTCCTTTTTCACGTTTTCTACTAAATGATATTTGGCAATTACTTCGTCCGTAGTTTTTTTCGTCTTTTAATAGCTTCTAACTCATCTTTTTGTGAAGCTATTCTTTGAATATTAGCTTTGTCGCTAACTCGTTCTTTGACAACTTGACAAAACTCTTTTTCCAATTCTGTTCCAAGCCATTTTCTATTAAAAGCTTCAGCGACTGCATATGTAGTTCCAGATCCACCGAATGGGTCAACAACTGTATCAAATTTACTCGATGACGATAAGATGCATTTTTTAACTAATTCAACTGGCTTTTGAGTACTGTGGATTGTTTTTTCCCAAGAGCCATTTGACAATGTTGGGATTTCCATAACATCTTTTGGTTTTGCTCCTTTCGGGTGGGGTTCCCATATATACTTCTTGCCATTACCATTATTATACTGGGAAGTTTCAGCCTGCGGGTGGATTGGATATTTTAAAGTATGCTCATTATAGGGTATTCGAACCTCATCAAGGTTGAATGTATATTCTTTACTCTTTCTAAAATGCAGTATACTTTCGTGCGAACGTCCCCAATCATTACCTAAATTTGCTTTATTTCTATAAAACCAAACGAGCCATTTACAACCTTTAAAAAGATGACTTGCAGACCATTTAAGATCAGCAAGTATTTCCGAAAATCCACATATATAAAGTGTTCCTGTTGGTTTTAATACTCGGTGTGCTTCCTTGATCCATAACATACTCCAATCAACATATTGTTTTTGCGATTGGAAAGTATCCCATTCTGCTTTTTTAATGTTGTATGGTGGATCAGCAAAAACTAAATCAATAGATTCATCTTCAATTGAGTTAAAAAATTTCAACACATCTAAATTATATAATTTTCCTAATTCAGTTTCAAAAAATGGTTTCGGTAATGCTTCAACTTTTTTCCTTGCTGTAAACTCTAACTGTAACTCTCTGACAAAAGAATTCACAGTTTCCGCAGAATATACTCTATAATTATTAATTGGGTGGCGAGAGGATGGAAATTTGCCGTTATTATCCCATCTTCTAAGAGTTTCTTTGTTAACTCCAATTATTTCAGCTGCTTCAGCGATAGAATACAATTTTTCCATAGTTTACCTAAGTTTATACAACATTATACAACTATGCGCAAATATAAGTGTTGAAATTGATTTTGTCAAGAAGCCAATATAACAAGCCGCTGCTAATGAACCAATAATTAATAGAAAGGTGAACTAGTTTATTTTATACAGAAGAAAAGGAAAAGTGATATTATTAGTGCTCAAAAAGATAAGTTAAATGACAAATTGGTGTAGAAAATATTAAAAAGGACATAATAGTTTAATTGTCTGTGGATGACATAAAAGAAAGAGTTAAAAAAGACTATAAGTATTTTGGGAAAGAAAATTTATAAATACCTAATTAGGGGTAAGAGAAAACCCAAAATACCGCGCTTGCTTTTGTAAATATTTTACTCTTTGTTCTTTGACTTTTTGTTGGTATTGAGTAATACCTTCTTCAACGTAATCAACACCTTTGGTCATAATGTTATAATAAGTAACGGCTAATTTCCTAGCGGTAGCCTTCATTGCAAATAGCTTACCTTTCTTAGCTCTAATCCTTTTGTAGAAAGCTCCGAAAGCATTATGTTTACTGTTAGCTAAAGAATGAGCGGCAATACGGAAGATTTGCCCGGCGGAGGATTTATTTTTTACTTTCTTATTTTTCTTTTTATTGCCGGAGTCATGAAGATTGGGTGCAAGTCCGGTCCATGAGGAAAAATGTTTTGCGGTTTTCCAAAAGGACATATCTAGACCAACTCTTGAAATAATGTCGAGCAAGGTTGCATCTGTAAAGCCTGTTATTTGAGAAGGATCAATCCCGCCGGTTAATTTCATTAAACTAAGGTGCAGATTCTTAATGTTGGGTTTATTTCTCCTGATAGCTTTGGGTTTGTTGATTTTCTTGGGAACGGGTAAATCTTTTGTTAAAACATCCAGTAGTTTTTCAATTTGTTTATCGCATTCAAGAATTTTGGTCTGGTAATATTCATATCCTTCAACAGCTTGCTTAAGTGCAAAAAGATACTCATCCTTATAATTACCAATAAGTGAATCGATAACAGACTCGCGTTTATGTTTAAGAATTTGCTTGTCGCATAATTCAACGAGATTGTGAGGATTATGTTCACCGTTAAGAATTGCTTTAAGAATTCTCATTCCGCTTTTACCGTGAATTTCAGAGATCACGAAATGAAGTTTGATATTCATAAGATCTAAAGCTTTTTGAGCTCGGCGAATATGATCACTGGCAAGTTGAATATTCTTGCGTCTAAGGGTGGTATAGCTTCTAAGGGTACGAATATCATTCGGCGGAATAAAGGAAGACTTAAGTAAACCATATGAATGCAGTTGTTGAATCCATTGGCAGTCGAGAACATCGGTTTTACGTCCGGGCACATTTTTAATTGAGTTGCTCTTTACAAGACAAACCTCGAAGCCGGCTTCTTCGAGCATATCGTAAAGAGTAATCCAGTAGACTCCGGTAGATTCCATAGCAATAGATTTGATGTTGTTGTCTTTCAAATACTCGATGGCTTTTTGATATGATGAAGTGAAAGTATCGAAAGATTTAACCGGCATACCGGCAATACCGATAAAGATTTTTCTGCTGCCGATATCAATACCGGCAGTATGTTGTTTAATAACAGTGAGATTTTGTTTTCTTTTTGCCATTGTATAATCTCCAATAAATAGTTAAACAAATAATAAAATACTTAACAGGCTCGAAGGATATAAAATTAAATCACGTTGCTAAACGGGGATTACCTGAGATGATGAATAGAAAATTTCCCGGGATGCCACCAATAACTATTACAGAATCCTTCGAAGCAACGCTCAAGCGCGGGCACAATAACTAGCCTATTGGCACCAATTGGCTTGTCAGCTACAACCGCCTGGAAAGTAATAGAGATGATAATTATTTTACGGTTCATTTGAAATGTATTTGATGACATCGGCATCTTGTTTGGCTCAAGCCGACGCCGTTCCTGCCTACCGGCAGGCAGGTTCGCATTTGGCATTTGTGCAATTTAAAAGTTTTGTGTTCCGTTTCGGCTTTGTTGTTTAGTGTATTTTGTAAATGATAGTTTTTTCTTATTAAAAAGTTTTTTAATAAATGTTGCATTGTTGTGTTGGGCTTCGGCTTAGGCACAACGCCGTTATTTATAGCTTCATTTGAAATATAATCCATGTTTATGTTAGTGGATTATTTTGCTTGATTTTAACACATAAAATAAAAGATGTCTCATTGTTATATCAATTAAAACAAGGAGTTAGCAAAATGAATTATGACAATCAATTTACTCTTTTATTACATTATTTTAGATATTTATATTTAATGATTTTCTTAATACTATTCAGTTCTCTAAATAACATAGCACAGACATTTACAGAACTTACCGGAAGCGATAATCCGCTTAATGGAATTGATGTCGGATATTATTCAACTCCTGTATTTGCAGATTTGGATCATGACGGTGACGCTGATTTGTTTGTTGGTGCTTATGACGGTACTATACATTTTTTTAGAAATGTCGGAACCGCTGTTTCACCATCATTTTCCGGGGAAATAACGGGAGCGGAAAATCCTTTTGATGGCGTGCAGGAAGGGTCTTTTACTTCAATTTGTTTCGGGGATATTGATCACGACGGTGATTTAGATTCGTTTATTGCAGACTCATCCGGAAGTTTCAATTTTTATAGAAACGATGGAGATTTTGAAAGCCCAATTTTCAATAAAATAACCGGTACGGATAATCCGCTAAATAGTGTTTCTCACTTTTATGCAACACCGAGATTTGTTGACCTTGATTGTGATGGCGACTTGGATTTTTGCTCAGGCAATCAAAATGCAAAGGTAAAGTATTATGATAATTCAGGTACAGCGCTATCCCCCTCATATGCACAACTCCCAACTAGTCCATTTGAAGATATAGATAATAATATGGGAGGAAATTATTCAGCAGTTTGCCTGGCTGATCTAGACAATGATGGTGATTTGGATGCTTTTATGGGTAATGGAAATGGTTCAATTTATTATGGGGAAAATACTGGTGATGCGGTTGATCCCGTGATTGTGTTAAATTCTGCCGACAATCCATTTGGCTCAATAGCTGTTGGTAATTCATCATTTGTCAGCTTGTATGATTTAGATAATGACGGAGATCTTGACGCATTTATTGGGAAAGGAGGCGGTGACATTTTGACATATGCGAATGGTACAAGCACTCTTCCGGTTTCAATGGTTTCTTTTACTGCCGAACTTAATGAAAATAGAGTGGTTCTTAATTGGAATACCGCAACAGAAATAAATAATTACGGATTTGATATTGAACGAGCCGAAAATAATATATCAGGGAAAAACCGAGATTGGGAAAAACTCGGTTTTGTAAACGGAAGTGGAAATTCCAATTCGCCAAAGTCCTATTCTTTTATTGACAACACTTTTTTGATGTATAATGATTATTCATACAGATTAAAACAAATTGATGTAAATGGAAATTTTAAATATTGGGATATAGTAAATATAACCCTTGGCACACCGGAGCAATTTGCCGTAGGACCTAATTATCCAAATCCGTTTAACTCTTCAACCGTTATTAATTATCAATTACCCAAAGAAGGACTGGTTACGGTAAAGATTTACGATATTATAGGCAGAAAAATTGAAACCTTGCTTCAGAAAAAAGAAACAGCCGGGAGACACATTGTAAATTTTGATGCTTCAGATTATTCAAGCGGTGTTTATCTTTATACCGTTTCATTTAACGGGTTTATGGCTGTTGGAAAAATGCTTTACTTACAGTGACAAAAATTTTGCTTTAAGAAAGCCGAAGTTATTTCCTTCGACTTTTTATTATTTGTTTCGACATTTTCAAAACTAAAGTCAAATTAACCAATCTTTTTAGCCGCTATTGGTCCGGATTTATGACTGTGAATTACAGCATATGCTCTTTTCCTTTATTTACAGCTTCTCTTGTTATTTCAAAAATATGTTAAAGAACAATTCAATCGGTACAATTCTTAGGCTGATTTTTTTATTTTCTTTTTATTCTTAAATTCTTGATACTTTTCTTCCAGTTGTTTTAGTTCTTCTACTGATTTATCTCTATACTGATAAGTGTGGTTATCTTTTAACATTGACATAATTAGTTTAAGCATATTTGAGGCACAAGCTACTACATTCTTTTTATACCGGGCTTGTTTCATCTGTCGTTTTAGATAACGTATCCGTATTTCAGGTATATGATTTTTTGTCTCTTCTGCCATTGTGTAAATAATTGCTCTGAATCTGTGGTTGCCAATGTGTGTTATTCTGCGGTAACCGGTATACTTACCCGCTTGTGAAAGCTTAAGACTCATACCCGCAAAAGTTTCTATTTGCTTATAGTTTGTAAATAACATTGGATCTCTTAACTCGGCTATAAACCTTGATGCTGTAATGCCCGATATTCCCTTTAAGCTTGTTAGTATTGAAAATAATGGGGTTTGTTCAGCAAGCTCAATTAGTTTATCGAGTACTAATTTCACTTGTTCTTTTAATAATTGATATTGATTAAGCCATGTGAGCATTGTTAGTTTTTCGGCAAAGAGTAAATCATCCGATACGGTTAGACCGATACTATTAGCAGCAGCTTCTTGTAATCGTTTTAATGTTTTTAAGCCATGCTGTCTCTGTGATACTTTTTCAATGATAATAGTTTCTGAATAAATATTCATTTGAAGAAATTCCTTTGGGGAAAGATACCGCCTAAGAAGTTCACGTGCTGTATCGGTATCAATATCATCGGCATTATTAAACTCTGGAAAGATAAGTTCAACTTGGGATCGTATTCGTTGTTTGGTTTGAGCCACTTGTTTTTTGAGCTTATCATAAGTAATACTTAATCTGTGCATCGCATCCGAAGAATTGGAATATTCCTTGTAAAAATTAAAGTAACCTTGGCGAGCACAGTTTGCTACTGCAAGAGCGTCCTTTGGATCGGTTTTCGAATAAGTGTTATCCATCTTGGGACGTTCATGCTTTGTATATAAAGGGCTTACCATCAATACAGTAAAGCCTTTTTTGTGGAGGAAATGACATAACTTCTGCCAGAGGTTGATTGAAATCTCAACGGCAAATACTACTTTTTGCGGATCAATTTCTTTTAATATTGCTGATGAATGATGTTTCATCGATTACCAATATGAGAACAAACGAGCAAACAGATTATACAAAAAATATTGATCTGCAGATTGAACCGGTGTCTGTCGAAATTTTTATTCTTGAATAACTGCTGATTTGTTTGGATATTTTATTCAGCGATTCGGGGGCAAAAATAAAATCAATAAAAACAACAAATTACAGAGACAAATAAAGAGTTATATTAAAAGTTAGTTGAAAAAGAAAAAATAAAAAGAAAAAGAGACTCCAAAAATTAATAAATTAAGTTATCAACAAAATAAAAACTAAAGGAGTCTCTCAATGCAAAATAAAGAAATAACGGGTAAAAAT
>JAIOZI010000103.1 GCA_021740785.1 Melioribacteraceae bacterium | reverse complement strand
GGCTGGTAAGTCAGCCGAAGCTTGTAAAGAACTGTGTTTTTGAATAATACTATTCAGCGTAGGCTGGTAAGTCAGCCGAAGCTTGTAAAGAACTGTGTTTTTGAATAATACTATTCAGCGTAGGCTGGCGGAAAGGGTGGGATTCGAACCCACGGACCAACGTTAGCCAGTCACACACTTTCCAGGCGTGCCAGTTCAACCACTCCTGCACCTTTCCGTTTTTTAAGATTGTAAATATAATTAATTGTCCGGTAAATACGAAAGCATGAATGCAATTAACCCACATTTTCCATTGGAAAATCTGCCCTTCGTGCCGACAATTTGTAAGTTGTGAAATATCAGATACTTAGCCATAAAGATTTTTTGGAATTTGTTATCTGAGTAAAATATTTTTCTCACAAATTGTCGGGGTTAATCCTGCAACATAAAATGTTTTTATAAAACACATTATGAGCGACCAACGGCAAAAAATTCATTTCCAATAATTTTTTTGGGATTAATTAAACAGCAGAAACTTTCTCTTTAACTAGCTGATGTACTTTTCTGACTATCCCGGTCAATCCCAAATTTTTTCCCATCGAAAGTGAGCTACCGAATATTTTAAGCACAATATCGGGATCCACTTTTAGTATTTCTTCTGCAGATTTTCCTGAAAGACCTTCCTTTAAAATTACCGCAAGCGCTTTAGCTGAAACGCCATGCGGATTTTCTACCGCGAAATATAAATCAAATCCGCCTTCTTCACTTTCCACTACCCATACATACGCTTCCGATTCACAATACTCTACCCTATTCTTCATTTCGTATGGTTTTTCGGCAATCCTATTCGGAACCTGTTCAAATTTTTCAGCGATTTCAATTAGATAATTTATCCGGTCGTTTTGATCCGGCAGCAAATCAATTGTATTGAGTACTTCCATGATTTTTTCAGGGTATTGCATACTAAAATTCCTCTAAGTCAATAACTATTTCTGAATCGGAACACCAACAGAGTTCCCCCACTCAGTCCAGCTTCCGTCATAATTTTTCACATTGTTGAAACCGAGCAAGTAATGTAAAACAAACCAGGTGTGACTGCTGCGCTCACCTATTCTGCAATAGACAATTATCTCATCGTCGGGATTCAAATTATTCTCTCCCTCGTAAAGTTTCCTCAGTTCATCTGCCGGTTTAAATGTTCCGTCTTCCGGATTCACGGCTTTTGCCCAAGGAATGCTCGCAGCCCCGGGAATGTGTCCGCCTCTCAATGCTCCTTCGTTCGGATAATCAGGCATATGTAATCTTTCCCCGGTAAATTCTTCGTGGCTGCGGACATCTATTAACGGCATTCCGCGCTGAACATGATGCAGCACATCTTCGCGGAAAGCTCTGTATGTATGATCATCCCTATTCCCTGCATTGTATTCAACCGCAGGATAGCTGGGGACCTCCTTCGTCATTTCCCGGTTTTCTTTTTCCCATTTGAGCCTTCCGCCATCCATAATTTTCGAATTGGTATGACCGAACAATCTAAAAACCCAAAGTGAGTAACATGCCCACCAATTATTTTTGTCACCGTAAAAAATTACAGTTGTCTCATTATCAATTCCATTTTTCGAAAGAAGTTTTTGAAATGCTTCCTTGCCCAAATAATCTCTAACAACGGGGTGATTTAAATCAGTAGTCCAATCAATTTGTATCGCCCCCGGTATATGCTTTGAGGGATAGAGAAGCGGATCTTCATTTGATTCTATAATTCTTACTTTTTCGTCATTAAGATGGCTTGCGACCCATTCAGTCGATACTAATACTTCCGGGTTCGTATAACCTCTTTCATTTATATCACTCATAATTTTTCCTTTCTATTATGTTTAGTTCGATTCTTATTAAGATAGAAAATAATTAGCTATATTTGTCTCACATTTTGTTCATTTAATAGTTTTAAAAACATAGTTATTAGAGAGAGAGTTCACATTATTATGTTAAAATTAGCGCCGATTTTTGTTATAGTAGCTGCGATTTTATGGGGAATAGACGGAATTATTTTAAGACCATCTTTATACTCTCTTCCGGTCCCCCTGGTTGTTTTTATCGAAAGCGCTATTGTTGCAATAATACTTTCACCTATCTTCATGAGGCGTTATAAAAACATTACACGAATCGATAAAAAAGATTTGGTTGCATTTTTAGGCGTAGCATTGTTCGGCGGCGCTATCGGAACAATGGCAATTACAAAAGCGCTCTTCTTCGTAAATTTTGTGAACCTCTCAATTGTGATTCTTCTGCAGAAGCTGCAGCCGGTATTCGCGTTGATACTTGCAATGATTTTTCTAAAGGAAAAGCTCCCTAAAATATTTTTTCTTTGGGCTGTTACTGCTATCATCGGTGCATATTTTCTTACGTTCGGAACAAGAATGCCGAATTTAGATACCGGCGAAGAGACTGTTTACGCTGCTCTTTTTGCACTCCTGGCAGCTTTTAGTTTCGCATTTTCTACTGTGCTGAGCAAAAGAGCTTTGCGAAATGTAAGTTTTGAACTTGGGACTTATTTGAGATTTTTAGTTACAACCATAATTATGTTTTTTATTGTTTCGGCTACAGGTGATCTTACCAAAATCGGGGAAGTTTCTACCCAGCAAATATTAATATTTTTATTGATTGCTTTTACAACCGGCGGATTAGCAATATTTTTATATTACTACGGATTGAAAAACATTTCCGCATCAGTAGCAACAATTTGTGAATTGGCATTTCCGCTTACCGCTGTTTTATTGGAGTTTTTACTTCATGATAAACTGCTCGACGGTGTTCAGTGGATTGGCGGTTTAATTTTGATTTTATCTATTGTCAGAGTTACAAGATTGAGTCAAGAAAGAATTCGAAAATCTAAATTATCTAATTAGATTTCTTCCACGGTGTGAATAATTCGTACAGTGAGACGGCAGCCATCACAAAGAATGAACCGTACATAAGAATTGCAGATATGATAATTACGTAAACAAAACTGTGATGTACAAACCGCATTCCCCAAATTGAACCGAACGTTAAAATAATTGATAAAAACGGTTCAATAATTATGAACTTCTTAAGTGATCTATTTACAGATTGCGAAAAGTAAAAGATCAAACCCATCGTTATGAAAATAAACGAGAATCCGATTATATGATTATGAGTGGTCATCAATAATTCATGGGTTGATTTGGGATATTTTTCCTGTATATCAAAATCATCATCGGAAAGCTGGCTCCCGTTAAACCGTTCAATTGTTCCTTTCGGAGTAGCATCGGTTGTCTCCATTACAAAGGCTAATCCCATTGTAACACCAATTGATAGTACAATCAAATAGGCTGCTATTAATTGTCTGAATAATTTCGGAAATGTTCGTAATTCGTAATTCATATTTTTTCTTTGATTAAATCAATTAACAGGGCGAGCTTATTAATCCCTTTCGTAACTGAGCGGACTGAAATTGTAGCTCCGCTGATTGAATCAATATTTTTTCCGACTTCGAAAGACGAACCCGCATCTTTATCAATAAATTGGCTATTCCACTCGGAACTTGCAACTCCGCCTCCATAAGGCTCACGGTATTTAATAATTTCCGAAGTTAAAATTTTACCATCGGTATTAAATATTACCATAAAAGTTATCGGCATACTTTTGCCGTAAACATTATCAAGAAGAGCGAAGGCTTTTTCACCTTCACTCCCCTTAATTTTATAGAGGTACACAAAATTCTTGAAGAATCTTTGTCCGCATTTATTTTCAATCTGCGATTTAATTTCATCGGAAATTTGGTATTTGATCAATTCAAAAGTACTCGATTCGCCGAAACGGGAGTGAATAATTTTTTCAGACTTCTCCCTAATTTCATTCCCGGCGAATACCTCACCCAATAATCCGATAAATAATAAACAAACGAATATTTTCAGATACATCAACACTGCCTTTCCTTAAAACATGTAACCAACACCAAGGTTGAATTGGCTGGTTTTAAAATCATCAAGTTCGCGGGAATTGATAGAATAGTCCATCTTGAAAACAATATTTTCAAGCGGCAAAAATGATACGCCGATCATCCACTTAGCATAACTATATACTTCTTCGATGCTTCCCCCTTGTTCGGTATCTGCTGCGGTATTATACTGCGTGTAACGGAAGAATGGAATTAATTGACTTTCCCATCCAGCCAATTTTCCAACATCGTAACCGATATCGCCATAAAATCCGCGAGAGGCTTTCAAGTCCCCTTCACCGTAAGAAATATTTCCGTACTCAAAAACGAGGACTAAATTATTTGCTTTATATTGTGCATGAAATTCAATCAGCGACAACGGGATAGAAACTGAATCTGTTTTTGCATTATTGTAACTGAAAGATGCGCCGGCTCTTAATCCGCTGAATCCGATATAATCCACACGGGCATTATAGAGCATTCTCGATGCATCGGATTTATAACCCTTCATTCTGCCGCTGCGAATTCCGGAACTATAATCAAATTTATTTCCGTCCAAACCTTCCATTACGGTTAATTTATAATCGAAACCTTCGTAATAGCCGTAAACTGCGGCGCCGTTTCCGAACCAGGTTGTTGGAATAATTTTACTGTGATAATCCGGGCGCTCAACACTCAAGAATAACGGCGGTTCATGAAACTCATTCAGCAAACCGACAGATGGAAGCACAACTCCGAATTGCAGACCAAAATAATTTGCGTAATGATAATTAACATAAGCCTGCTCAAGTTCCAACTCGCCCTGCCCGTCGTTTACAAAATTATGCTCCAATTCAACTTCCGACTTAAATGACCATTTCTCTGAAAACGAATGTGATAAAAAGACCACAAACCTGTGAAAATCTAAATTACTTTTTGTTTGAGCATTCTCGGGCTTCACCGAATTTAGGTGGAGTTCTCCGTATGCCCCGACCTCAGTTCGCGGTTCAAAGAAATTCATATCCTGTGCAGAAACCGAAATACTCATGATTATTAAAAACAAAAACATTGAAACAATACTTCTATTCATAACTTCCTCTTACCTAATTCTAAAATAAGGTTATTTTTATTTAGACCAAATATAAATAACGAATTATTTGTTTACAAGTGAAAATTATCTTTTTATCAGATTCTAGCTGAGACTTAACTTTATGGGTCATAAATGAGGTTTTATGAAGGAATTATTTAGGACTTTTTATCCTCTGAGCGTAAATTTTGATTTGGATAACAGCCCAAAATTTTAATAAATCTTGTCTGCTTTCTCAATTCATCCAGCATGTTTTTCACGTTTTGATCAGCTAAGTTCCCTTCAAAGTCGATATAAAACATCTCCTCCCAGGGATTACCGAGAACCGGGCGGGATTCCAATTTGGTGAGATTGATTTTATGTGTGCTGAATATTGTGAGGGCATCTGCCAACGATCCGGCTTTGTGTGCAGTAGACATTACCAACGAAACTTTCGATTGGATTCTCTTACTTACTTCAATCGATTTTCTCGAAGCAATTATAAA
This sequence comes from Melioribacteraceae bacterium, assembly GCA_021740785.1. Taxonomy (GTDB): domain Bacteria; phylum Bacteroidota; class Ignavibacteria; order Ignavibacteriales; family Melioribacteraceae; genus JAIOZI01. Next base: position 4,559 of record JAIOZI010000103.1, on the reverse strand, counting down.
TCTTGTAAAATTCTCATTTTGATTTGCTATTTCTCTTCTCAGAACTTTCACATTAAATAGATTGGCTGCCTCTTGACTGGCAATTGCTGCGTTTTCCGCTTTTCCTTCCTCTTTAATTTTTTGTACCGATAATGCGGTATCCGCGAAATATTCTATCGGTACATGACTCAATGAATCCAAAAATTTGCTGCATTGAGCTGCTGCCTGATAATGCGAATATATTTTCTTTATTTTTTTCAGCTCGATCTCTTCGGTGGAAACCAAACAGTGTTTAACCTGGAAAGTCTCCTCCCCGATAATCGATAATGTTGTATGCAGAAGTAAATCGTAAACTTCATTTATACCGCCGCTGGTTGTGTTTTCGATCGGGAGAATTGCATAGTCGGATTCACCATTTTCAACTGACTTTACAACATCTTCGAATCTCTTCTTACTGATAAATTCAATTTCCAATTTCATCTGCGAAAAGAATTTCCGCGCGGCAAGATAACTATACGATCCTTCAATGCCCTGCAGACTAACACTAATTTTATTCTCGTCAAGGAGTTGACTGCCGAGCTGCCTCTGCAAAAAACTGTTCTGAAGTCTAACACTATCCTCAATAATTTCATGGAACACCCTGGAAATATAACCCGGATCAATACCTTTCTCATCGGCAATTTCTCTCAACTTTGCGAGCAATTGTTTTTCACGTTCTTTATCCCGAATCGGTTTATCGGAAATACCCTTTACACGAACTATTTCTTCACTCAGTTTTCTTCTTTCAGATAAAAGTTCGATAATCGATTCATCCAATTTGTTTATCTTATTTCTTAAAATTGCTAATTGATCCATCGATGTTCACTTTTTATTAGAATATTGTCTGCAAAATTAATAAAATAAACAGTGGAAAAAAGAAAAGACTAAGGATATAAAAATGAAAAATATTTTTGCGCTAATCAGTATAATCACAATTTCAATTCTTTTTATGAAATGTAAGGATGATTCCCTTCCCGGTAATTCTTTTGTCGACACCTTAGCCTATAGTTACAAGCATTATAATTTGGGGGGAAATTGTGAGAATCAAGATACCGGCTGCGTGAAAATAATTATTGATTTTCCCGTGATTGAGGAAATTGATAGAATTGATGTAAGCAGAATTAATGATACAATTAATGAATTTGTACTTTCCGCTATTTTTGAAGATGAACAATTCGATTCCGTTTTCACATTGTACAATTATTTTAAAAAGAATTATGATTCGGTACGCGAGGAGTTCCCGGATTATAATCATCAGTGGTTTGTTCATAGAAACGTTGAAGTAAACTTCAATCAGAACTCTTTTTTATCGATTGGGATGGAGGAATCAATGTTCACCGGCGGAGCTCACCCGGTATCATTCATTTATTATGTTAACTACTCTACCGATACTCTTAAATGCTTATCAATTCATGATATTGTTGATTCAAAATATATGGATGAGTTAAATATTCTCGGTGAAAAACAACTTCGATCATTATATAATATTAAGGAAAACGAACCTCTCGACAGCGCCGGTTTCTGGTTCCCGGATAATGAATTTACTCTGAATGATAATTTTACAATTAAACAAAACGGTATAAATTTTTATTTCAATTCATATGAAATAGCGCCCTATGCTTTCGGCAGTACGGCTATTACACTCCCCTATTCTGAAATAGAACATATGTTGAATGATGAATTCAAAAGTAAAATGAATTTATAAATATCTGTATTCTGCATTTAACCTTTCCTGTTTTGTGTCGTATCATGAATGTATAAATAATCGATTTAAGTAATAGGAAAAACCTGTGACGGAACAAACCCAAAAATTAATTTGGGAAAGTAAAAATGGGAACCAGCGATCATTTGAACAATTGATACGACAACACCAGAACTATTGTTTCCGTATAGCATTTCGAATATTGCTTGATGAGGATGAAGCTAAAGATGCCGTTCAGGAATCACTTATTAAATTGTGGAAAAACCTCCACAAGTTTGATTATTCATCAAAATTCACGACATGGCTTTACAAAATTGTTTTTAACAGTTGTATGGATAAAATTAAGATGAACAAACGCAAAGCAAATAATAAACTTGATAATCACATACTTGATAATATTTTTGACGCCGATTTTTCCATGCAGAATAATATTGAGAACAAAGATATGGCATCAATTATAAATGAATTAACCAATCAACTAGATGAGAAGCAGCGGATAGTTTTCACACTAAGAGACTTTGAAAGTCTTTCGATTAATGAAATAGCGGAATTGATGAATTCGACCGAAAATACTGTTAAAGTGAATTTATTTTATGCCCGGAAAAACATTAACAAAAAATTGAAAAAACTGAAAGTGGAATGGGGCGCATCATGAAATGTGAGAATATTGAGAAATTGATTTATCTCAATAATGAATTGAACTCTGAAGAAAAAACTGTTTTGAAATCTCACCTCGCCGTGTGCAGGAACTGCCGTGATTTATTCGATGAGTATTCGGAAACTTCAGAAATTATAAATAAGCTCAGCATGATTGACATTGGCTTATCTGATCAGAATGAAATTGCAGAAAGAGTTATTAATTCAATCAATACAGAACCATTGCGTTATTATCCCCCGGTCTCTTTGCTTGATAGAATGATACAAATTTTACTGGCGCCTCAAGTGAGATTTGTACTTGGAAGTATATTAATAGTTTTAACCGGCTTATTTATTTTTACCTCAGTAAAGGATTACAATTCAATTAAGGACCTTGAGCAAAAATATAATCAAGAAATTTATTCTGCGGCAGGTTTGGATAACCTTATCATAACACAAAGAGAAATATTTGAAACAGTATCCGGTTTATACAATTTTGTTTCCGGTGAGGATAATTATGCGGACTTATCCGATGATGTCATAATTATTAAAAAGAGCACTCTGAACGAACTTGTAAAAATATATTTTGAATACGGATCAGCTTCACTAATAAATATTGAGAAACAAGAATTCGGTAATGAATTTTCATTCCGTGATGGAATTAATAAGAGAGAGCTTGAATTAATTTTTAAGAGTAACGAACATGTTTTGGAAGAATTAGAAAAGTTAGAAAAATTAAATATGGGGAATTAAAATGAGAAAATTAATTAATATTATTGCAATTACATTTTTTATACTTGCCTTAACTAATTGCCGTGAGTACCAAATTTCAACAATCGTGAATGATGACGGTACGCTGTTAAGAACGGTAATCGTAAAGGGAGATTCAAACAGTCTGCTCAAAAGTTCTTTCCCCATCCCAAAGGATGATTCATGGCTGATAGAAAAAACCCGGTTGGAAGATGAAAAAAAAACATTCGTATATACAGCTACGAAAGAGTTCAAGGATTTTGAGGAATTAAACCTTGAGTTCAATGGAAAGAGTGATAAAATAAATATTGAAGTAGGCATGGATTTGGATTTTAGATGGTTTTACAGCTATTACACTTATCGTGAAAAATATAAATCATCGATGCCGTTTCGACATATTCCCCTGGATAAATTTCTCACTGATAAGGAAATAGAAAATTTTAAGAAGGGCGACATTGATGATGAATTAGAATCCAAATTGGATGAATGGGAAATGCGGAACATTGTTGCATATTATTACAATCAAATAATTAAAACAGTTTCTTCCAGCGTTGATTTGGGATTGACCGAATCCGAAATGAAAATGAAAAGTGAAGAATTCTACAGCGCTATAATAGAGCAGGATGCATCGGAAGAGGATATAATTGCAATACTGAATGAAATGTTCCGGGGAAAAGATTTCAGTCGATACCAAACTGAATTTGATAATCTATTCAATGATATTGAAGAAAAAACAGTTTTAGTAATGGAAGATGACGGCACTTATATTAATGAAGTAACAATGCCCGGAATAATAATTTCTACGAATGCAAAAAGCATTGAAGGAAACAAAGCAATTTGGAATTTTGAATCGAGGCAGTTTTTACCGATGGACTTTGAAATGAATGTTAAATCAAGAGCTGTAAATACCTGGTCTATTGTTATAACTGTTGGACTCGGTATTTTGTTTATTTTCATTATCATATTCACTTTCGTAAAGAAAACACAAAATAAAAATATTGTTGAAGGCTGATAGATGCAGAACATTGCTGTACGATATTTTTGATATGCACGGGTGGCGGGAACCTTTATCCACCATAACCGACAAGTGTAGGCGCGATTTCCCGACACTTGCTTTTTGTCCTATCGTCAAGGCGTGGGTCTTGACGACCTAGATATTGGGCTAAAGCCCACTTACTTTTTTCAATTTATCTATCTCCGCCATAAATGACGGAGCTATTTTGGTGAACGAGTGATTAAGATTCAGAAACTGATCTTTCTCTTGCTCTTTATCTTATTCTTCATCTTCATTGCCCGGGTGGCGGAATCCTTTACCCACCGAAACCGACAAGTGTAGGCGGGATTTCCAGGTACATACTCATGTTTTTTTGGTTTTCAGATTTAGTTAATCGTAAACTCACCTTAATCTCGTCAGAGTCCGATCGTCAGATTGCGACGGATTCTGTCGAACGAA
>JAIOZI010000033.1 GCA_021740785.1 Melioribacteraceae bacterium | reverse complement strand
TCAATTCACAAACTGGGGTAATGATAATGCTAAATTAAAAAAGCTAAGAGCGGTTTTAATTGCGCATGAGTTAGGTCATGCAAGAGGCAAAAATAATAACTGGTTAACCTGGAATAACCATACAGGCGGACATAACAGCGGCTGTTACCAGTACTTTGATTCTAATAATGAAGTTGAGAATGACTATTGTATTATGTCTGCGCTAGATAGATTTGGATTTCCGATAAATACTTCCGATGCAAATGCGTTTTGGGAAATTCAAACGACCACATTAAATTTTTGTCAAGGGCATATTCAAATGCTGTTAAACATATCGTGGAAATAATAAAAGGGGCTGACAATGAGAATATTATTAATAATAATAGTGATGGTTTCACAAAGTTTATATGCACAAAAATGCAATGTTGCTATTGAACTCGAAAAAGAAGTCTACCACATGTACGAACCGGTTGTAGTGTACCTTGAAATTAAAAATATATCAACGGATATTTTATACAGGCAGCCAACTAGATGGGAAGGTACTTTAATTACAAATGAGCATGGAGATACCGTACATAGTCCTACTTCAGTAACTTTAATAAGTGAACAGGTTAGTATAGGCAGTTATTATGAATATAAAAGCAGAGAGACATATGTTTCATTTATGCATATAAACTCTTTTGGACATGGTGGTTCACAATACCCGGTTTCTTCATTTAAGCCGGGAACTTATTATGTACAATATATTTTCAAGGAATATGCCGAATTTATGGACGGCACTAAATTTAATGGTGATTTATACTATTCCAATAAATTACAATTCAAAGTACTGGAAGCTACAGATCAAGACCAGGAATTGTATGAACTTTTTCTTGAATATTGGCAGTCGAGAAATCGAGATTTTAAAATTAGACTTGAAGATGAAATAAAGCTATTCCATGAAAAATATGAAGGTACGCCGCTGGAAGGATTACTGGGTGAAAGAATAGTTTATAATATTAACATCGCACCCGAAAAAGTAATCCCTATAATACTGAAACATCAAAATTCTTTTTGGGTTTTCGGTAGATTTTATATGGGCGATGAAATAATTGAAAAATATGTTGACATCGACAATGTCATAACAAATGAGTATCTGCGGAAATATTATGCTAGTCTCAAAATAAGAAATAGAGAGGGCAGAAAAAGTGCAGAACGGACTAACTCTCCTTATTTAATTAAAAATAAAAGAGGAGAAAGAAAATGAAGCGATTAGCTATAATTTTATCTTTACTATTTACAACCTGCATCTATTCCCAATTTTCAAACGAAATAGAAATAAAAAATTTCCCTCGGAGTGATAAGGCAAAAATTCAAAATGTTTTAACAGATTTTGAAATGGCGTTAAACAGCGGGAATGAGACAGCCGCGAGAGGATTTATAAACACATATATTGATGCAAAAAATAATTCCAAGGATGATAGCGATAATTCTTTAGTCATTGATTTTGATAAATTCACAACATCCGATAGTTCTTTATGTAAAATTGATATTCGATATGATTCCTTAATTATTAAAGGAAACAAGGCGTTTGCTGAAGTTGAATTTGTAATTTATAGCAATTTTAATACTAAAAAACAAATATACCAATTAAGTTTTGTAAAGAATGGAAATGATTGGCGTATTAGTCCCTCTAAATTCATCGGTAGATTAATTGAATATTATACATTAGAAACCAGGGAGCTAAGAGCACCGAAATTAGTTTCATACGACTGGATTAATAACAATCCATTAATTCCAGTTCCGCATTTTAAAAATATATGGACAGGTGAAACTTTTTGGGATATAAATAAATCAGTAGCTGAGCAAAATTTTGGCGGGAAACAATTTATATCAAACTTAAATGAAACTGATATGGCATTGGTGTTTAAACCAAACGCTGATTCAATAAATGATGCGGCTGGTTTTATCACTGATACAAAGTGGCAAAGGTTATTGTATCTGGATCTAACTGAGTCATTGTTAAGTAGAACAATTAGAGAATTAAATCGAAATCAAATTCAATTAAATAAATGGCATGTAATTGGGGCTACTACTGTTCATAATAACACAAATTCAAAATATGAATTGTATGTTGTTACATGCTTACCGGCAGCCATTTCAAAATTACATTATAACTTTGAAACGAAACAATTAATTAACATTGAAAATTACTATGGTAGCGATGATGCTTATTATACGGATATTAGTTCAATAAAAGAACGCGGAACAGCAAATCCTGCCAAGTTGTTTATCACTGATCCTTATAAAAAAACAATTTGTGTTTTCGGCTTAGATGGAGTAAAATACCAGGATATAACAGGCTACTATTTAAATGGTAATTTCAAGGAATTTAGCCATGTTTTTCGCTTAGAAATTTTAGATGCCGGAACGCCATTAATTGCAATTGCTGATGATAGAGGTCAAAAAATAATTATCGGGTATTTAGACTATGAAGGGGGTAATAATTATTCTATAAGGGCTTATAAAGAATATGTTTTCCAATCGGATTCAAAAGTAGTAGATGTTGGTATTGATGTTGACGGTAATTATTTGTTTCCTGATCTTTATAAAAATAGAGTTCATAAATTTAATAGATATGGTGAATATCTTTGTTCTTTTGAGAATTCACAGTGGTTCTCGTCTCCGGTTAGAATTTCCAATATATCTTTTACTAATATTGAGCATATGTATACTTCAGTGTATATCGCAAACAAATGGGGAGATACACACGGTTTTAGAAGATTTTGGCCTGGAACAGATGTGATGGATTTGTCTTTCACGCAGCATAATTATGAAACATTAGAATTTAATTATAGATTATTAAGTGAATCAGTTGGTAAAGTAGAAATTTTACAGAACGGCTCAGTAGTTCATACTTTTTCAACTCCGTTTGTCTGGAGCGCCGGTTATTATTCTGAAACGTTAGACTATAGTAATCTCTCGCCGGGAAGTTACCAGTTCAGAGTAACCGCTAAACATTGGTTGGATAATCAATACAAAGAATATAGTCAAGGCTTTAGGATTAAGACAATAAATTTCACAGTATCTCCAATACCTGTTCCGTTAATAGATCATTTTGTGCAAGACCCAAAGCCAATTTGTAGAGGGGGAACCGGTAGAATTATAGTATACTTAAGAAATGAAAACTCCACAGATTACGGTGATCTTAAGTATTATTGGTCTGCCTCTAACCTTCCGCAAGATGTTGAATTGGTTCAAGTTCCTAATTATGATAAAAAGTACTGCACACTCGTATATCATAACACCAAATTAAATTCAGTTAACGGTGACCCAATTCCACCTGCTACTATTACATGTACTGTAACTAATCAAACCGGCTCTGATAGAGAAGAATTCTCGCCAATTTATTTTTCCACCGCATGCAGCGGCGGAGTTGAGTGCCCGACACTATCATTTACAGAAAATGATTCAATGTTTACGGATAATACTCTATTAATAGGTTCGCCTGACAATCCGGGCGTGGATATTGAAGACTATTACATGGTAAATGAGAGAATAAAACCACAGCATAAAGAGGTTTCGTTTAGAATTCATGAACCGGAAATCGCACACACATGGCTTGACAATGTGGACTTATTACAAGTAAAAGCGAAACCGAATGAAAATATTGCCGTAACCCCGGAAGGTGAGATTATTTCTTATAAACTGCCGAATAAACCGTTTACAATTATATTAAACGATTCGATTGATGTTACTGCAATTCTTGCAGACAGGGATGATAATTCATATACTTTCGAAAATGGCGATGTATTAAAGTTAATATTAGGAAATAAATATAAAGCCGGAACTACTTCGTATGTTGTGGTTGACGCTTATAAACCTCCGCCAAAAGAACAGGAATTTGCCGAGATAAAAACAAAATATAATAAGCAAGCTCCCGGCTTTAATGGTATTGAAGATAAGGATTTCGGTTTGTTCAACTTAAGACCTTACAAGAGTACGGTTTGTAAAAAATTGGATTCAGCTTTAGGCGATACGCTGCTGGTAGAAATACTGCAATACGGCACAATTGATCTATTCACGATTGCTGCAGATGAACAAACAGCCAGGGTAAATGAACTTGGATTAGTATCGGCAGTTCATTCAACGTATGGTGATGTAAAGAATGCATTGACATCAACCGATGAAACGTATTCAGAAATTCTTCCCGGTGAAGGTATCGACATAAAATTTGCAACTCCGAATAACGGCATAGGTAATTTTAGATATATTTTGCATGTAACAGGAAGATACACGGAAGGCGACAGCATGTTTATCGCTAAACAGACTGCAGGTGAAAACAGAGGATTGATACCTGAAAAAACTGAACTGGTTGGAGCATATCCGAATCCGTTTAATCCGTCAACAACAATTGAATACACACTTAAGAAGGATAGTCCCGTAACATTAAAAGTGTATGATATATTAGGATCCGAAGTTGCAACACTTGTAAATAGGGAAGAACCTGCAGGCAGGTATTCTGTGATATTTAATGCTGCAGCGATCAATGGTGGTTTACCGAGCGGAGTGTATATTTACAGGTTCCAGGCAGGTGAATATTCGGATGTAAAAAAGATGCTGCTGGTTAAATAGTGGTTTAGTATAAAGCCCGTTTATTATATAGACGGGCATCCTTTCATCGCTGTTTGGAGTTACTATATATGTGCCGATATCTTCCTTTATTGGCAACGGTCGAGTAATATTATACATCCAAATCCATATCCCCTTTCGTTTAATAAATCGAAAATCGTATATTTGCATTTTCTAAAAAGAAGCAGAGGTGTAACATCGCACAGAAAGAAGCTGGTGTTGTTGAGAAAATTGTATCGCTTGCAAAAAGAAAAGGATTTGTATTCCAATCAAGTGAAATTTACGGCGGATTAAACGGATGCTGGGATTACGGTCCGCTCGGCGTTGAATTATTGAAAAACATTAAAGAAGAGTGGTGGAAAACAATGACCTACCGCGAAGATGTTGAAGGATTGGATGCATCTATCTTAATGCATGCAAGAGTATGGGAAGCATCCGGTCATGTTGAAAACTTCACCGATCCGATGATAGATTGTAAACAGTGTAAAGCTCGTTTCCGGCTGGATACACTTGCAGAGACACTTTCCGAAAAGAGAATTACAAAAACAATTAAGGAATTTAAAGAGCAGTTTGCGGAAGATCCGGATAAATTAAACAAACTGGAAGAAGCGTTTGCTAAAGCCGATACCCTTGAAGATAAATTTGCCGAAGCATTGGAATCCAAAGATGTTGCATTTAATTTGCTTGAGCTATTGAACTGTCCCCAGTGCGGAACAAAAGGAAGTTTCACCTCGCCGCGTAGTTTCAATTTGATGTTCAAAACATTTCTCGGTCCCGTGGAAGACAGCGGCAATGTTATATATTTACGTCCCGAAACTGCACAGGGAATCTTTGTTAATTTTACAAATGTGCTGAATACGAGCAGGCACAAACTTCCATTCGGAATTGCGCAGATAGGTAAGGCATTCCGTAATGAAATAAACACAAAGAATTTCCTATTCCGAACCCGTGAATTTGAACAGATGGAAATGCAGTATTTTGTTAATCCTGAAGAAGACGGAAAGTGGTTTGAATATTGGAAAGGAAAAAGAATGGAGTGGTATAAATCGCTGGGAATGAGCGAAGAAAAGCTTCGTTTCCACGATCACCCGGAGGATAAACTTGCACACTACGCAAAGACGGCAACGGATATTGAATATGAATTCCCTTTCGGCTGGGGCGAAATAGAAGGTATTCACAACCGCACGAATTTCGATCTCGGCAAGCACGAAGAGTTTTCGGGTAAATCTCAAAAATATTTTGATGATGAAACAAAAGAAAAGTATATCCCTTTTATTATTGAGACATCAGGCGGGGTGAGCAGATCGTTTATGGCATTTCTTGTTAATGCATATCACGAAGAAGAAGTAAAAGGCGAACAGCGAATTGTGTTAAGATTCCATCCGAAATTAGCGCCGGTTAAAGCGGCAATTTTCCCGTTGGTTAATAAAGACGGGATGCCGGAAATTGCCAGGGAAATTGAATCTGAATTACGCCGGCACTTACGAGTGTTTTATGATGATAAAGGGGCTGTTGGAAGAAGATACAGGAGACAGGACGAAGCCGGCACGCCATTCTGTATAACAGTCGATACCCAAACTTTGGAAGATAAAACCGTAACGGTTAGAGAAAGAGATTCAATGGAACAGGAACGTGTTGCAATTGATGATTTATTAACGTACCTGTTGAAAAAGTTAAGATAACTCAATTTGACTGTTTTAATTGCAAGGGGCAAATGCCCCTTCGTGTTTGGCGGGATTTTTTTATTCCCCGTCCCGAAGGGCAGATTTTCCAATGGAAAATTTGGGTTTAATTAAAAATCCGATTTCTTCTTTCTGAAATTAGAGAATAATAACTTTCTTTTTTTTCTTTCGATAAAAAACTGACATCTATCAGCTTAAGCCAATCTTCAAAAACAGAATCGAATTTTGCTAAAGTTTGATTTCTTATTGTATCATTTAATCCGCAAATCTCTTTCCCAAAATAATCCACTAAATCGGATTTGTTTAAATTATTTTTCCTTCCTCTTATTGGCAGGGCAATTTCTTCCTGTGCGTTTTTTAGGACTATAGTCGTATTAACCAAATCATATAAGGGGGAAAATTCAATAATGTCTTCATTTCTTATTAAAGAAAAGTTTTTCAGATGCATATCTTCATTACCGGTTAAGAAATTAAAGAGAGTTAACTCAAACAATTTTAATTTCTCAATTGCCGGGAAAGTACAGAATTGGTCGACAATTTTTACTACTTTTTCCATACTTGAATTATACTTTGTATTCCGCGATGCGCCCGAAAGTTGAGCAAAATCTTCAACCGCGATTTTTTTATGTCTTCCTGTTCTATCGAATCTTTTTACGAAGTAAGTTAGAGAATTATCTTTACCGTAAACCATACCATGCGTGGGAATTTTGAATCCGGTTATTTCAGCGAGGCGCATCGTTAAATCTTCATTTTGCGGAACTTCTTCATAAACATTATGAGGAGGTTTTAGAATGTATAATCCTTTTTTGTCAACTATTTCAAACTTGCTATCGGAAACATTCAGAACTGCACTGAGCTTTGGCTGTACTCCTTGTATTGACATCTTCGGTGCACGAGTTAATGCCTCTTGAAGTAATTCTTCTTTTGAGAAAATAAGATTATTCAAAGTATTGAGATTTCTGGAAAGTAGTTTTAATCCCTTTGAAGAATATATTTCATACGTCTCTTCATAAGTAATAGGGCAGCGGTTCATCTAATTTCCTCAACCGTTACCGAACCGACTAAATCCTCACCGACATAAAGTAATTGTAGGAAAAGATCATCAGCATCAATTTTAGCTGTTCTGAGTAAACTTTCCAACATTACTCCTTCGGGTAAAAGTCCCTCAAAAAAAGGAGGAAAGGAATCGAATGCAAATTCTTTTTGCTTTACGGGCATCGTTAAAGAAATGGGCTTACCATTATAATTATCAAAGTAGGTAAATCTATATTCGGAATTCATTTCTAATTCGTGAAGCTCGCCTACCGGAATGCCGTAATTATATACTTTAGCTTTCCTCATTTATTACCTCTTCACCATCCATTAAACGGCTCTCAACTTTTAATTTAATATTGAGGGTTTTCAAAACATTCATCAAAGAATTTAACTGAACGGTTTCTTTCCCTTTTTCAATATCGAAAATTACAGTTTTTCCTACACCGGAAAGATCAGCAAGTTCTTTTTGAGTTAATCCCGCTTTCTTTCGGTGTCCCCGTATTATTTTTCCTAATCGCTTCATTTTGCTGTTATAACGGTAATATTTTTTGTTTTAGGTAAATATATAACTAATTATTAATGAAAGCAACATAAATTACTGTTAAGACGGGAAATGTTTGAGACTAACGCAGAAAGCATGGTATTATTTTATCCCCAAAAATTCATTGGAAATAAATTTTTTGCCGTTGACCGCTCATAAAATGTTTTATTAAAACGTTTTATGTTGCGGGATTAACCCCGACAATTTGTAAGGAAAATATTTTACTCAAATAACGAATTCCAAAATTTCTATATGGCTAAGTATTTGATATTTCTCAACTTACAAATTGTCGACCCGAAGGGCAGATTTTCCAATGGAAAATCTGGGTTTATAAAAACAATGTCAAAAGAGAAAGAACAAAATCCTATTGGGGGAAGATAAAAAACATAAGTAAAACCGATGTCCAAAAGACTGCTTTTGAGCTTATAATTTCTGTGAATTAATGACAGGGAAAACTTATTCGGCAACAGAACCTAGAGTTTCTTTGATATAATTGTTAATGCTTTGCCCACTCTTTACTGCATTAATATACATTTTACGATGCAGTTCTTTGGGAAGACGAAGATTAAATTTACCGGAAAAAGGTTTATCAGGTTCCTCACTACGTTCTTTACAAAATGCAAGATAATCGTCAACAGAATCTTTAAATGCTTTTTTCAATTCTTTGACCGAGGTGCCTTGAAAAGTTATAACGTCCTTAGTATCTAATACTTCGCCGTGGAAAAGCGAGGCATCATCATCAAACTCTATATACGCTGTGTATCCTTTATATGTCATTTTTTACTCCGGCAGTTATTAAAAATCTTTTACTGTTTCTCAATAAGTAAAAATATGACTCTGGAACGGATTGAGTTTTACATATAAACCTTCGCTGTTTACTTCCTCTGCGGAACGGACATAAAGCTGATCGTTCAACAAATCGGTAATCTCAAATTCTTCAGGGTAGCCCCGTACATCAATTCTAATTCTACATGAAGCAACTTTTTCCGAGTAATTAATTATCACCAATCTTTTTTCTGCTTTATGTTTCCAGATCCATACTAAAATGTTGTTATGAGTTGCATTGCTTTCCCATGGAGATTCCGTTTCAAGTATTGTCCAGGTTCCTTCCTTAAATATTTCCTCTTTGGTTATACTCAGTAGTTTTTCATAGAAGGCGGCGATATTCGGATTTATTGATTCAATAGGTTCTCTGCCTAATTGAACCGGCAATTTAATTTTCTTTCCTTCGAACTGCCCGTCATGATAAAAATGCATCCCCTGAACGGTGCTGATTAACACTGCGGCTGCTTTGGATTTTTCAACTCCCAATATTTGAGCGGCTCGATATTCATCGTGATTTTCAATAAATCTTACCGACTTAATTTGGTAATCATATTCCGCGTGCAGATGATCATGAATACTCGGAACGTCCCAGCCTTTCAATCTATCGGTAAGTTTTTTATCGTAAGTGTAATTGAAGCCCAATTGCTGCAGCTCCCATTCCAAGTCCCAGTAAGCTTCAGCGAGAAAAAGAAACTCAGAATGAACGCCCTTAACAATATTTATCGCAATTTTCCAGAATTCATCTTTCGGTTTTTCAAACCCCATTTTCGAAAGCACACCGCCCCATGTATTTTTGAAAATATTGTTTAGAGACAACATTGCCATATCACATCTTACCCCGTCGCAGTATTTGGTAAGATTGACCAATGTTTTGATCATATATTCGCGGGCTTCGTTACTGAAATAATTTACCTGAAGCGTATCCTGCCATGCCGGGAAAAAAGGATCACGACCGTGAGCAAATATACGGTCATCATTAAATGGTTTATAATATGTATACGGATCGTTGTTGAAATACAATTCATCTGTTCGTAGAAAAATGTTGGGATTTATATTTAAGAGTGATGAGTCGGCGGAAAAATGATTCGGAATGAAATCCAGCACCAATTTAATATCAGATAGGTTCAATGTACGTTTCAGTTCCGTCAATTCTTCTTCGGTTCCTATATCGGGATTTATCTCGTAAACATCAATTGCATACGGTGAACCGATCACATCTTCATTCGACCAATTTTTTAGTGCGGAATTATATTCTTGAATCAATCCTTCTTCAAAACAGTATTTGCTGATTGTACTCTTACATGTTTTCCAAATACCCATCAGCCAAATTATATCAATTCCTTTCTCTTTTAAGTTCTGCCAGTATTCAGCCGGGACATCTTTAAGCGTAGCCTTTTTATCATTATCAAATCTTCTCAACCAAACCCGCGTATTGATTTCATAAATGCTTGGATTTTTATGCATGATATTTATCCCTCAAGCTTACCGTTTATTTGTAGTGATTTTTTTTCGGTCGTTAATTCTTTATTTAAATTGAGCAGTTCAACAATTTCCTTTCCATCTTTAGTTTCAGCAATTTTAGCGCTGTTTTCTTTAAGCAGCATATTGATTTTATCAATTCGGTATTTCCGGATAATATCTTCAGAAAATTTCACCATGCTTTTCATTCTATTCTCTTCATTGGTTATCTCTTCCCATTGCTTCTTGCTTATGGCATCTTCAGTCAGTGTTACCTCAAGCACATAATTTCTCAGCTTATCTTCTTCTATCTTTTCAATTATCATTGCGGGAGCAATAATATCTTTTGTGTAGCAGTCATAAACAATTTTGGCAATCCGCTGAAATCCCTTGTTTGTAAAATCCTCCGGATGAATATGATCGAAAATATTACCAAGAATTTCATCATTGCCTTCGAATAAAAGCTTAATGATATCTTTCTCTAAACTAATCGCTGCACGGTCTGGTTTTTGATCGTTTGTTTTTTCAGTCGGACTTTTTTGTTCTCTCTGCCTGTTAATTATTGCCCGGGTTTCTTTTTGGTCATTTTGCTTAAGAAAATTATCCAGCTCACTCTCAATAAGTTTTTCTCTCAGGTTAAACTTTTTCGAAATATTTTTGATCAGCAGGTTGCGTTTAAGTTCATCCGAAACAAGCGATGCCGATTTAACCAGTTCTCTAATCGCTTCCGTTTGTTTCCCCGGATCAGCGAACATTCCGAGTTTATCGAATCTTGCTGTTTGATATTCAAGAAAGTTTTTAGCTTGATCAACTCTATCTTCGAATTCTTTTTTACCGAATTGATTAATGTACGAATCCGGGTCTTCTTCATCCGGAAGTGCGATGACCTTCACATCAAAATTTTGCTTTAACAGAATTTCAATATTGCGCATCGAAGCCCGCTGCCCGGCTTCATCGGCATCAAAAATCACAGTTATATTGCGGGTGAAACGGGATAGTAATTGAACCTGCTCATCTGTTAAGGATGTACCGGAGGATGCAACTATATTTTTTACTCCATGTTGAAACAATGCGATCACATCCATGTAACCTTCTACCAAAATTGCGCGGTCGAGTTTTCTAATTTCATCTTTCGAGTGGAATAAACCGTAGAGCGAGTTCCTCTTGTGATAAATCTCCGACTCGGGAGAATTCAGATACTTGGCAGTTTTAGCGGTATTATCCAATACTCTGCCGCCGAATGCAATGACCCTGCCGTTTGGTGAAAAGATTGGGTAGATTACTCTGCCGCGGAATTTATCATAAAAACTTCCGTCGTCGCGTGTATCAATCAAACCAAGAGTTTTTGCTTTCATCAAATCGATTTGATTTTCTTTTGCATAATTCAAAAAATGATCCCACAAAGGAAAGGCGTAACCAAGTCCGAAAATTTTCTGAGTCTGCGGTTTGATACTCCTTTTTTTTAGATATTCACGGGCTGATTCGCTGCTGTCACTGGATAGTAAATTATTCGAAAAATATTTGGCTGCGAGAACATTAATTTCATACAATTCCTCAAGCTCGGATTGTTTTTCGTTTATTGATCCGCTTTCATATTCCAACTGTATTCCCACTGATTCAGCGGCTTCTTTTACCGATTCAATAAAGGAGATGCTCTTATAATCCATAAGGAACTTAAAAACATTACCCCCGGCATGGCAGCCGAAACAGTGAAAGATCTGTTTTTCCTCACTGACAGTAAAGGAGGGGGTTTTTTCCTGGTGGAACGGACAGAGTCCGATAAAATTTTTACCTCTCTTGCGCAGTTGAACGAAACCGGAAATTATATCAACAATATTAACCGAGCTTCGGATTTCTTCTATTTTTTGTTCGGGAATTCTCATGAAGTAAATTTATTCTTTTATTTACTCAAGACCAATATTGATTATCTCAAATAAATATTCAAATGAATTTTGATCACATTTCTCATTTAAAGGTGAATAGAAAATCTTATATTTGTTAATTGATTCCTTTAACGGACAACTTGTGAATATGAGAAATGTTTTGATGATACTCCCCGCTAAAAATTTCAACGAGCAGGAATTTTTAAGCGTTAAATCTATAATCGAGAGCAGCGGTATAAAGCTTTTTATTGCATCCGATGCAAATGGATTATGTGTAGGAGAAAATGGATTAAAGGTAAAAGCGGATATTCAATTGTATAATGTACATGAATCCAATTTCAGAGGAATAGTTTTTATCGGCGGTAAAGGGGTTGTTGATTTTTGGGAGAACACGCTTCTTCATAAAATTATACACAAATTCTATGAATCGCTTAAACCGGTTGCGGCTATTTGCGGAGCCCCGGTTATTCTTGCTAAATCAGGTATTCTAAATAATATTGATGCAACATGTTATCCTGATGCCAAAAAAGATTTTGAAAAGTACGGAGTAAATTTTATAGATCAGGATGTGGTAATTGGGAAACAAATTATTACTGCCAAAGGTCCGGTAAACGCTATCGATTTTGCACGTGCATTTGCACAAAAAATCAACTGAAATTTATAATTCCAGAACTTACCTCACGAAATGATTGTTTAAGAAATTATGAAATACCAGGATATAAATTCATATAAAAAATATTGCAGCAGTTTAACAAAATATTCCCGTTATAAAACCCGTGAAGTAAAAATAGGCAACATACCTATGGGCGGGAATAATCCCATCCGGATACAATCAATGACAACAACCGATACGATGAACACGATGGCTACGGTTGAGCAAACGATTAGCATGGTTGAAGCCGGCTGTGAATATGTGAGAATTACTGCACCCAGTAAAAAGGATGCCGAGAATCTTGCAAATATAAAGAAAGAATTAAAAATACGCGGTTACAATGTACCGCTTGTTGCAGATATTCATTTCACACCGAATGCCGCAGAAATTGCAGCGCGAATCGTTGAGAAGGTGAGGGTTAATCCCGGGAATTATGCCGACAAGAAAAAATTTGAAACTATCGAATACACCGATAATACATACGAAGCCGAGCTTGAAAGAATACGCGAAAAGTTTTCTCCGCTTGTGAAGATATGTAAAGAATACGGCACAGCGATGCGCATCGGAACGAATCATGGATCACTGTCGGATCGTATTATGAGTCGTTTCGGCGATACTCCGCTCGGTATGGTTGAATCTGCTTTGGAATTTGTGCGTATTTGTGAGGATCTAAATTATCACGAGATTGTTCTTTCAATGAAAGCGAGCAATACCCAGGTAATGATTCAGGCATACCGACTTTTAATTCAAAAAATGGAAGAAGAGGCGATGAATTATCCAATTCATCTTGGGGTAACCGAAGCCGGTGACGGTGAAGATGGGCGGATTAAATCAGCGGTGGGAATTGGTACTTTACTCGAAGACGGTATCGGTGACACTATTCGGGTTTCGCTTACTGAGCCTCCGGAAAATGAAGCTCCCGTTGCAATTGATTTAGCAGATCGTTACGAGAAACGTGCTGGGCATAAACCAATAATTCCGGTAGAGGGAATTCCCAAAAATCCATATGAGTATGAAAAATATTCAACTTTTGAGATTAATGGAATCGGGGATGCAAATGTCCCTGTGGTTGTTGCTGATTACAGTAAAAATAAAATTAATGATTATTCGGATCTCAAACCCGGCGGGTATAATTATTCTCCCGAACTTGATAAATGGAATTTGACTGAATCCGCTTGCGATATTTTATATTTAGGTAAATATATTCTTCCATTCGAACCTCCTCAAAATATAAAAGTTATTTATGATTTTGATGCATGGAAAGATGTTAAGCCGGGAACAGATACGTACCCATTATTTACATATAAAGAATATTTAAATGCTCCGGTAAAATCGGAAAGGCTCAACTTTGTACGGATAAATATTGATGATGTATTTTATGATGAATTCAGAAAAGAAAAAATTGATAAAACAATTGTTTTTATATTAACCACCAACAACAATCACGGAATGCCTGAACAGAGAAGAGTGTTTTTTAGATTTATGGAGATGGGAATACGAAACCCGGTTATCATTAAACGAGATTATACCGGATTAACCGAAGACCGGTTTATGCTTTATTCCTCGACTGATTTGGGCGGTTTATTTATTGACGGATTCGGTGACGGAGTTTGGGTTACGAATGTAAGCGAAAAAGATTTTATTGAAAATCAGACTTTAATAAACAGGACATTATTCGGAATACTTCAAGCAGCACGGGTCAGAATCTCAAAGACGGAATATATTGCGTGTCCCTCATGCGGCAGAACTTTATTTGATCTGGTTGAAGTGACTGATAAAATCCGAAAACGAACCCAGCATTTAAAAGGAGTGAAAATTGGAATTATGGGCTGTATTGTAAACGGTCCGGGCGAAATGGCTGATGCTGATTATGGTTATGTCGGCTCAGGAGTAGGTAAGATTACTCTTTATCGCGGAAAAGATGTAGTAATGCGCAGTGTCGACTCAAAATATGCCGTGGATGAGTTAATAAATCTAATAAAAGAAGATAATAATTGGGCAGAACCCAAATAAAATAATAAAAATATAGCTTGATAAAGTTTTTGGATAATTTTATATTTTACTCTTAGAATATATGAGAACTACAAAAGAAAAATTAGGAATACGAAAAAAACCGAAACTACTAAATAGTAGGTAAAAAAGATTGATAAATGCACTTCGAAAACTCGGGGTGCATTTTTTTTTATTATGACAGGAATTGACTTAATAAACATGATTGAAGAGTGGGCTCCCCCGGGGGTCGCTTGGGATAAGGATAACGTCGGACTACAGGTTGGTTCACTAAGGCGGAAGGTTCAAAACATTATGCTTAGCTTGGAACTAAATGACAAAGTTTTAGAACAAGCATTAAATAAAAATTGCAATTTTATTTTTACGCATCATCCCTTCCTTTTTACCCCGCTCAAAAGAATAGATACTGATAGAGATGAAAAATCTGATTTAATTGAAAAGTTAATTAAAAATGATATCACCCTCTATTCGGCGCATACAAATTTAGATTTTACCAAAGACGGTGTAAGTTTCGAATTGGCGAAAACATTAAAACTCACAGATATCGATTTTCTCGTGAATGAAGATTCAAGCCAGGTTAAGCTTGTCGTATTCGTTCCCCAAACTCATATTGAAAAACTATCGGATGAAATATTTAAAGCCGGCGGCGGTATAATAGGTGAATATAATAAATGCAGCTTTAGGGTTGAAGGCAATGGCACATTTGAAGGTTCTGAAAATACCGATCCCGCAGTAGGGAATAAGCTGAATTTTGAAGTGGTTGAAGAGGTTAGGTTAGAGGTGCTTGTTGATAAATGGAACTTGCAGAAAGTTCTAAGCACAATGTATAAAGCACATCCTTACGAAGAACCTGCCTATGATATTTATCCTCTGAGAAATAAAAATGTAAATTATGGATTCGGCGCCATTGGCAATCTCGCTCAAAGTATGAAGCCCGATGAATTTATGAATCATGTATGTCTATCATTAAAAACAAGCAATCTTCGATTTACAAAAGGCAGATCAAACAAAATTAAAAAAGTTGCGGTATGCGGCGGCAGCGGCTCTGATCTTTTGAAAAGTGCAATTGCATCCGGGGCAGATGCTTTCGTAACTGCAGATGTTAAATACCATGCTTTTCAAGACGCTGAAAATAAAATTTTATACATCGATGCCGGGCATTATGAAACAGAAATTCATGCGTTAAATATTGTTAAGAAAAAAATTGATTCTCTTATCAGCGAACGCAAACAAAAAATAAAAGTTTATAAATATACGGGTTCAACCAACCCGGTAAAGTTTTTTACTAAATAAGGAGTTAATTAAATTGATTAACAGATTATCAACAATGTATAATCTCCAGCTTATCGATGATCAATTAGATCAACTGGAAGAGCTACGAGGTGATCTCCCGTTGACTGTAAACGATCTCAACAGTCAGATTCAAGGTATCAAAGATCAAATTGATACTAAAGAGCAGGAGAAGAAAGACTCACTTGCAAAGAGGAAAGTGAACGAGAGTGATATCGAACGTTTATCCGAGAGTCTTAAAAAATTCAAAGCTCAACTCTACCAGGTTCGCAACAATAAAGAGTACGATGCTCTTACAAAAGAAATTGATCATTCCGAAGAGGAAATTGAAAAACTCGAAATCGAAAATGTTCAATTAGAAGATTTGGTTGAGAAGCTTAAGATGGAGATTGAAGAAGTAAAGCCGCAGCTGGTTTCCCTTCAAGAGGAATTAAAAGTAAAAGAAGAAGAATTGAAAAAGATCATCAAGGCAAATGAAAGAGAAGAAGTAAAGCTGAGTGATCAAAGGGAAAAAATTGCTGCGAAAGTTAGAAAATCTGATTACAATACTTACATGAGAATCAGGAAAGCTAAAGGCGGGCAGGCTATTTCCACCATTGTCAGAGGCGCTTGTTCCGGTTGTCATAATGTAATACCGCCGCAAAGACAATTGGAAATAAAATCTAACAAAAGATTATTCACTTGCGAAGCCTGCGGAAGATTACTCGTCTCCGTAGAAGTTGCAGAAGGAGTTGAAGCCAATCACTAATAAGAACTGATTGGCTTTTTTCTTTTAATCTCTATTCTTACATCAACGATGTGAAGAAGGTTATCTTCATCAATGATGAGAGGATTTAAATCGAAACTGTCTATTTCCGGATTTTCGATTAACATCCGTGCACATGATTTAATTATACGTTTTATCCCGGCAAGATCACATGGTTCTTCACCGCGAACACCCTGTATAATTCTGCCGATCATTGTTGAATTCAGCATGTCATCAATATCATCATCGCTGATGTAAGCCGATTTAATCGCAGTATCACAGATTATCTCGACATACTTTCCGCCGGTACCGAACATTATTACCGGTCCGAATGAAGCGTCGCGGTATCCGCCGATTAAAATCTCATGCTTAATTTTAACCTGTTTTTGAATTAAAAATTCTTCAACCAAAAAATCGTATTTTGAAAAATTCTTTTCTATATCCCCGGCGCTTTTAATCAATTCGTTTTTATTCATTATATTTAATTTAACTGCATGTAATTCCGATTTATGAATTACCTCGCTGTTTATACCTTTCAAAACGACCGGGTAAAAATTCTCATCGAAATCTATTAAATCACCGGGTTTTACTAGCTTGTGTTTTATAACCGGGAGTCTATAATCTTCAGCAATTTTATTTATTTCAGATTGACTTAAAAACCCATCTTCAAAATTATACCGCGCTTCATTTTCCGAGTTAAGAATTGATAAATATTCATCTCTACTTTTATTCAACCGGTCATTTGATTTATTATGAAAGAGTAAATTTGAAATCACTTCTGCAGGGTCTTCGGGATTTCTAAATATCGGCAAATTTGTTTTTGATTCATGCCTGTATTTATCCCAAAATTCGGGCAGCGGCATATCGACTTGAATAATTGGTTTTTCGGATTCAATTCCATTCACCGCTTCAACAACTTCAAACGGCTGAACCATAACCGGTTCAACAAAAATTGAAATAACAGCATCAACGTTTTCATCTCTCACAATCGTCTCGATTACATTCCTATAATTTCTCGATGCAGCACCGGGAAGCAGATCAACCGGGTTGTTCACACTTCCTTCGGGATGAACAATACTTCTTAGTTTCTCTTTAGTCTCATCAGTAAAATCCGCCAACTTTAGATTTTCCTTTTCAAGAGTATCAACAGTTAGTATTGCCGGTCCGCCCGCATTTGTTACGACGGCAACTCGATTTCCATGAGGAATCGGAAAGTTTTCAAATCCCTTTGCAGTATTGAATAATTCATTCAAATTGTTTACGCGTATAAATCCAAATTGATTTAACACTGCATTCACAATTGTATCCTGTGTGCTTAATGCGCCGGTGTGAGATGAAGCAGCCTTCATTCCGCTCATCGTTTTTCCTGCTTTAAGAATTATTACAGGCTTGCTGATTTCACCTTTTATTTTCTTTTTAATAATCTCTTCACCGTTGATAAAGCTTTCCAGGTAAAGTGTAATCGTTTTTATGTTGTCGTCGTTCTGCCAATAATCGATTAAATCGTTTTCGTTTATGTCTGCTTTGTTTCCAACACTAATGAAATGTGCAAACTTAATATCGGTTTCACGGAGTGAATTTAAGACTGCGGCGCCCAATGCTCCGCTCTGACTCAAAAATCCGGTCGAACCGGTTTCAGGTTTTTCGGCTACAAATGTTGCGTTTAGTTTAATGCCGGGAAGTGTGTTTATTAGCCCCATGCAATTAGGTCCGACTAATCTTGCCCCGCCAAGTTTAACTGTATCAATTATTCTTTGCTCTTGTTTTTCACCCTCTTTCCCGATTTCCTTAAATCCTGCAGTTATAAGTAAAATTGATTTCACATGTTTCTGCAGAAGTGAATCAATTGAGGGTAAAACAAATTGTTTGGGTACAACAATTATTGCTAGTTCAATCCGTTCATTGATATCATCAATTGATTTATAGCAGTCATAACCTAAAATACTACCTGCTTTTGGATTAACAGGAAAAATATTTCCGTTGTAACCGTAATTTTTCATTGTCTTAAGAATTTCATAACCGATACTATTCTCTTTCGATGAAGCGCCTACTACGCAAATCGATTTTGGATAGAAAAAATTTCTAATTTCCGAACTCATATTCTCATTATTCCTGTTTTGAAAAATGCAGATAACTATATCCTTAAAAATAACAAATAATAGATGAAAATTTTTTTATCTCATTTTGAAAGTTGACTGCATAAAACGGATATGTTATATTAATTACTCTTGAAAACACAGAGGATTGAAAATGAGCGAAGAACAAAAACTTCAGGAATTTCAAAAAAGGATTGATGCCGGTGAGATAATTGAACCAAAAGATTGGATGCCGGAAAAATATAAAAAGCAGCTCGTTCGTATGATGTCGCAGCATGCTCACTCCGAAATTGTTGGAATGCTGCCTGAAGGAAATTGGATTACCCGGGCTCCAAATTTACGCCGTAAAATGGCGCTGATTGCAAAGGTTCAGGATGAAGCTGGACACGGACTTTACATTTACAGTGCAACCGAATCATTCGGCGTAAGCAGACAGGAATTGATTGATCAATTACTGGAAGGGAAAGCCAAATATTCAAGTATATTTAATTATCCGACTTTAACCTGGGCGGATATCGGTGTTATCGGCTGGCTGGTTGACGGCGCTGCTATTGTTAATCAAACCATGCTTGCAAAAAGTTCCTTCGGACCATATGCACGGGCAATGATAAGAATTTGTAAGGAAGAAAATTTTCATAAGAAACAAGGTTTTGAAATTGTTGCCACACTTGCTGATGGTACGGATGAGCAAAAGACAATGGTTCAGGATGCTGTAAATAGATGGTGGCAGCCCTCGCTGATGATGTTCGGTCCGCCCGACAACGATTCACCAAACTCAGCCGAACTTATGAGATGGAAAGTTAAGCTTCAGAGCAATGATGATTTACGTCAAAGATTTGTTGATTTAACAGTTCCACAGGCTAAAGCAGTTAACCTGACTCTACCGGATCCGGATCTAAAATTTAATGAAGAAACCGGGCATTGGGATTTCGGAAAAATTGATTGGGATGAATTTTGGCGTGTCGTTAAAGGAAGCGGTCAAATGAATAAAGCCAGACTGAAAGCAAGAAGAGATGCACACAAAAACGGTGCATGGGTAAGGGAAGCGGCTGAAGCTTATGCAGCAAAACATAAAAACTAAATTCAATACGAAAAACAGGTAGAGTTGAAGATGTCAGAAAATGGAAAACCCGGTACACAATGGTCATCATGGGAAGTATTCGTACAGGCAAAAAGCGGCGATCCGCATGTG
The DNA here is from genome assembly GCA_021740785.1 of Melioribacteraceae bacterium. Taxonomy (GTDB): domain Bacteria; phylum Bacteroidota; class Ignavibacteria; order Ignavibacteriales; family Melioribacteraceae; genus JAIOZI01. Next base: position 31,286 of record JAIOZI010000033.1, on the reverse strand, counting down.
CATGTAGGCAATGTTCATGCTCCCGACGGTGAGTTGGCGATTCAAAATGCGAGGGATGTTTACACCCGGCGAAATGAAGGAATAAGTTTGTGGGTCGTTCCTTCCGAAAATATTATTGCAACAAGTCCTTCGGATTCCGGTCCTTTTTTCGATCCGGCGAATGATAAAATTTTTCGTCACACAAAATTTTATTCAACTCCAAAGGGGGTAAGAGGTGTTTGATGACAACTAATACAGAGGAAAATACACGCAAAAATATTATCGAATTTCTCATAAGGTTTGGTGACGACCGGCTGATACTCGGTCACCGACTCTCCGAATGGTGCGGGCATGCTCCAATATTAGAAGAGGATATTGCGCTTGCGAACATTGCCCTTGATTGCATCGGTCAAGCTTCATCCCTGCTTAAGTTAGCAGTTGAAATTGAAGGAGAAAATAGATCGGAAGATGATCTGGCATATTTGCGGAATGAGCGTGAATTTAAAAATATTCAATTAGTTGAACAGCCGAATGAGGATTTTGCTTATACTATTGTCCGGCAGTTTTTCTACGATACATTTGCGGTACTTTACCTTGAAAAACTTCAAAACAGCAGTCTCGAAGATCTTGCAGGTATTGCGGCAAAATCGTTGAAGGAATCAAAATATCATTTTAGACATAGTAAGGAATGGATGTTGAGATTGGGCGACGGGACTGAATTCAGCAATCAAAAAGTACAAAGCGCAGTTAATGACCTGTGGCAATTTACTGATGAATTATTTTACGAGGATGAAATCAATACACAGTTGATTGAAGCCGGTATAATTTTCCCGGCTGATGAAATAAAAACCGAATGGATAAAAATAATAAACGAAATATTTTCGAGAGCTAAAATTTTACTTCCCCGGGATGGCGGAATGATTTACGGTGGAAGAAACGGAATCCATTCGGAATATCTCGGTCATTTACTTGCCGAAATGCAGATAGTTGCCCGTTCTTATCCAAACGCAAAATGGTAACTGAAATGAATGTTGATAAAGAATCATTGTTGAATTTGTTAGAAGAAATTGAAGATCCGGAAATTCCGGTTCTCAATATTGTAGAGATGGGAATTGTTCGAGGTATTGATTTTGTTGATGAAAAAATAGTAGTAAAGATTACTCCAACCTATTCTGGCTGCCCCGCAATGAAGACAATAGAAAACCAAATTTTGGATATCCTATTCGACCAAGGTTTTCCAAACAGTCATGTGAAAACAGTATATACTCCGGCATGGACGACCGATTGGCTTTCCGATGAAACAAAGTCAAAGCTGCGAGATTACGGAATTGCGCCACCGAAAGGAAAGAGTGAGGATGATTTTTTACAAGAAGTAATTACTAAACCGGTTCAGTGTCCATTCTGTGAATCAAAAGACACAATATTAAAAAGTGAATTTGGATCAACCGCCTGCAAGGCACTGCATTATTGTAATAACTGCAGCCAGCCTTTCGAGTATTTCAAATGCATCTGATCAGGAAATTGACGATTGACGATCACCTACGCTAAAGCTACAGTGATTAAAATTGACAATTTTCGATTGACTATTGACTATTGACTATTGACGATTGACGATTGATGAATGATGATTGACGATTGATGAATGATGATTGACGACTGATGAATGATGATTGACGACTGATGAATGATGAATGACGACTGATGAATGATGAATGACTATTGACGATCACCTTCGCTAAAGCTACGGTGATTAAAATTGATGATTGTTGTTTGATATTTATTTGAGATTTGTCCGCAAAGCGAGATCTTGCCAAAGGCGGATTTCTTGTTACTGGTTTCTGGCTTCTGGCTTCTGGTTTCTGCCTGCCACGGCGAAGTCGGTTTTTGACGAACCTGTCTACCGATAGATAGAGACGGGCCTGCCCACCGACTTGCCCACCGGAGCTGACTTTTAGCGTAGGTGGAGTTCCTTGTTACTGGTTCCTGCTTGCCCACCGAAGCTTGAATAAATCAAAATTTCATACATAAATTTCAGCGTAGGTGGGGTTTTTGTGATTTATTTGTTTTTATTTCTTGATACTTGATACTTGCTACTTGCTACTTGTTTCTTAAGTCTTATTTCTTACATCTTAGCTTTTCACCGCTTTGCTCTCTGCGCTATGCCCTCTGCGCTTCACCCTTCACCAATTGCCCCGCTCCAATGCTATCATCATCAGTTTATTGAGCAACATTAGATTTTTATTTTTTTTTGTAAAAGATACAAATTTATATATTGATTTAATTATTAACTATTATTAATTTTAGCACGTGATCACTTAAATGTTTTAACGACTATTGCAGCGGTTTTTGGATAAATAACGGGGAGTTATTCATGATTAAAACTAGAACAAAAATCAATTGATGCGGCATTACACAAAATATCTGTCATTAGCCCAACTACAAGTAATTCAAAATCGTCTTACCTTACCAATAAATTCAAGAGAAAAGATTTATGAAACCATTTAATAAGAAATTCAATTTCTTTTTACTTATGATATTTGCAATGAGCCTATTACTTTTTACGGCGTTGAGCTGTGATACAACCGAACCAATTGAAGATAACACACAACCCGGAAGAAGGGATTATGTGTGGACGGTTGATACATTAAATTATCCTTTTAATACAATTTTTAAGTTATGGGGTAGTTCTCCTTTCGATATATGGGCAACAAGTGATGAAGATTGGGATAAATCTATTTCACATTTTGATGGAGAATCATGGTCATCTTTCGGAATTCAAGGGATAATCGATCCTTTCGCGGTATTTGGATTTTCAAGTAATAATGTTTTTGTGGGAGCTGAAAACGGTAAAATATGGAGATTTAATGGAAGTGGTTGGATAGAGGAAGCGAACTTAATAAAGGATGGGCACAAGAATATCATATTTGAAGATATTTGGGGAGAATCAACAGATGATATATATGCGTTTGGTGCATATCCAGAATACACTGGTGCATACAATAATACTGTTATTGCACATTATACAGGTAGTGAATGGGAGATGATTAATACTGACGGTTTGAGAGGGATAGTTGGAAGTCTTTTCAAGAATAAAAGTGATAATAAAATTTATTTGCAGGTTATCGAAATTGGTGGGGCAGATCATTTTGATAGTACTCATATTTACGAATACTCTAATGGTATATATAATGAATTATATACCAGTGTATGGACAAAAGGGAAACAGGCGAATATTCAAAATATTAATGGCGATGTATATTTTATATTAGGAAATAGAATAGCTGTAAGAGGATATAACCATTTTTATACGGTATTGAGTGTGGAAAACTCAAATTTCTATCAGCGTATCTGGGGAAGAAGTTCAAAAGATCTCTTTCTATTTATGACAGATGGATTAGTACATTATAATGGTGCAGATATGGAGTATTTACAACATTTCGATAAACCGAGAACAATTATATTTGATGCAATGCTTTTTGAGAAAGAAGTTTTCTTCTTAGTATACGAATCTGAGACAAATCTAAATTTAATTTATCATGGAAAGATAGAATAGGAGGAAAAATCTCAAAATATATCTCGGGCGTCAAGGCCCACGCCTTGACGTAAAACATTAACAGAGAAAAAATTATATGGAGCGACAAGGGAGTACAAATTTATTAGAAGAAAGCATTTTTACTGGAGTTTTATAAGGCAAAAACAGATTAAGAATTTGTGGGATTTGAAATTGATTAAATTAATTATGCAAAATAGTTTCAGTGTCGGGAAGTCCCGCCTACACTTGTCAGTTACGGTGGATAAAGGTTCCCGACACCCCGGTATAAAAATACATAGTGCTATTCTGGGAATTAAATTTCTTTATATAATATTTGGAAATAATAGATGAAAAAAACATTTTTTATTTTAATGATAGTAGTGTTTACCCAAACATTATCAGCCCAGGAAGAAAATCCTAAATATAAATATTGGTTTAATATTGGTCTTGGGATAAACAATTCTTCCGTTGCTAATATTGGGGGTAATTATAATTTTTCTTTTATTGAGGATTATTACTTTCAAGCTGGTTATCAATTTATATCAAGAGACCTAGGATTACCTTATTCTTATCTTTTTTATAAAGAATTCCCATTATATGCGGTCAATATCGGAATAGGTTATATAACAAAAAATCGTTCCATTTTGTTTGGTAATTTTATTGGACCATCATACGTGTGGGGAGAAAAACTCGGCGATAATCTAGATATTTATGGACATCGTCAAATAGAAAAATTTTATACTGCGGGTATTGCTATCAATTCGCAGCTATTTTTTAAGCCCCTTCCTGAATTAGGGTTTGGATTGGAATTGTATGGTAATATCAATTTTGTAAGAACAATGGCAGAAATAAAAGTATCAATACATTTTAATAATATACTTAACTAAAATGGAAAAAAGCCTATTTCTCGGGCGTCAAGGCCCACGCCTTGACTTAAAATCACCAATTATCAATCCACAACGGCAGGCATGTCATACCTGTAAAAAATAGTTTTCAATACGTAAAAAAAATTATTGACCCTTTCTAAATTGGAATTATTATTAAACTAATAAACTAAAACTATCACTTTAATAACCTGAGATACCGTCCCTCTAATATTAATCAAGATAATCCACTCCTTTTCGCCTTTCTTTTTGGCACTTTAATTGCATTTATCATTATTTACTAAAAATTATTTGGAAACATGAAAAATTTGCAGCTACTGCTTTTCTTACTTGTATTTGTGTTTGCAAGCCCAAATTTCTACTCACAAGGATTTCTAAAAGTTGACGGCAAACAGATAGTTAATCAATCCGGTGATAATGTTCTTCTTCGGGGTTTCGGCTTGGGCGGATGGTTGGTTCCGGAAGGATATATGCTTCAATCATCGAATGTCGCTAACTCTCCGACTGAAATTAAAAACGCAATTATCGATTTAATCGGTGAAGCTAATACAGAGGATTTCTTTAACGAGTACCGTGATAATTTCATTAGACGGGAAGATATTAATTTAATTGCCGAATGGGGATTTAATTCAATTCGTCTGCCGATGCATTTCGAACTATTGACATCACGCGATGAAACCGGCGTGTATTATGAAAGCGGATTTGAAACAATAGATTCACTCTTGAGCTGGTGCGAAGCAAATGAATTATATCTTATTTTGGATCTGCACTGCGCTCCGGGAGGGCAGAGCGCTGAACCGATAAGCGATTATGCAGGTTATCCGTCACTTTGGGAAAGCGAAGCTCATAAAGACAAAACAGTCGCACTGTGGAAAGAAATTGCTTCACGGTATAAAGATGAAGAGTGGATCGGCGGTTATGATTTGATAAATGAAACCGCATGGGAACTCGGTGACGATAATGCCCCGCTTCGTGAGTTGTTCATCAGAATAACGGATTCGATAAGAACTGTAGATACTAATCATATTGTTTTTATCGAGGGGAATTGGTTTGCAACCGAATTTGCAGGTCTCACTCCGCCCTGGGACGAAAATATGGTTTACAGCTTTCATAAGTACTGGAATCAAACCGATGTTGGTACAATAAATTATTTGCTCAATCTAAGAAGCACAACAAACAGACCTCTCTGGCTTGGTGAGAGCGGCGAAAACTCCAACGAATGGTTTGCAAGCTGTGTTGAATTAATGGAAGACAATAACATCGGATGGGCATGGTGGACGTACAAAAAAGTATCTTCCACAACCGGACCAATTTCAACACCCGTTTCAACACAGTATCAAGCAGTATTGGATTATTGGAACGGGGGACCGAAGCCATCCGAAACATATGCTAACCTTGCGTTCCAAACACTAGCTCAAAATCTTCTCCTGGAAAATAGTGCTATTCATTATGATGTTGTTGATGCTTTGCTGAGGCAGCCGTATGATAATTCAATTCTCCCTTTCGCGGAAAATATAGTTCCCGGGTACATTTATGCAGTAAATTATGATTACGGACGGTTGAATCATGCCTATAAAGATTCAGAATATCAAAATATCGGCGGGAGCAATTGGAATAATGGATGGAGTTTCAGAAATGACGGCGTAGATATAGAAGCATGTGTAGATGATGTAACAAATGGATTTAATGTGGGATGGATTGATAATGGTGACTGGATGAAATACACTCTGAATGTGCAGACTGCCGGGAAGTATGACATTGTTTTCAGGTATGCATCCCAAAGCGGTGGTTCTGTTGCGAAGGTTTTAATTAACGGTATTCAAATCGGATCTTCTTTCAGTTTGGCAAGTACAGGCGGTTGGCAGATTTGGCAGGATCATGTTTTAGAAAATGTCAATCTAACTGCAGGTAGTTCGGAATTGATGGTTCAGTTTGTATTAGGTGGTTCCAATTTTAATTATGCGAAGTTTGTTTTGATTGAACCTTCCTCTGTTGAGGAAGAACTACCAACTGATTACAAAGTCTATCAAAACTACCCGAATCCGTTCAATCCGGAAACAAATATTCAAGTCGATTTACCGGCTGGCACATATCTAACCATAAAAGTATATGACATTTTGGGAAATCTGGTTTCGGTGATTACTGAAAATGAAATTACAGCAGGAAAACAAAATTTCACATGGAACGGAAATCGGGACAGCGGAGAAAAATGTGCATCGGGTCTTTATTTATACAAAGTAGATTCGGAATTTGGCGCCAAGACGAGAAAAATGATATTAATCAGATAAACAGTCTTTAGAATTGTGTAGCTCGAAGTTTGAAAATCACATAACTAGTTTTAAATATTTGTGGTTATCAAATTAATAATCGATCGTTTATCAAAATAATAACCGGTTGAAAAAGAAAAATAAGAAATCGACTCAAATAAGCTGAATAATAAGATATTGAGATGGCATTCTATTTGTGATAATAATAATAAATTAAAACGGCTGAAGTTTGATCGGAAGTTTGAACATATATGATAGTTCTGTAATTATTCTCTACTTTTTAGCAATTATTGCAATTGTTTTATATCTCCACAGCGATAAAGAACAGACAACCACAGATTACTTCTTAGCCGGAAGATCTGCTGGCTGGATTGCCATCGGAACATCATTATTTGCAACGAACATTTCCAGTGAACACCTTGTAGGTTTAGCCGGCGGTGGCGCATCAAGAGGCTTGGCAGTAGGTCAATTCGAATGGATGGCAATTTTTATCTTAATTCTTCTCGGCTGGTTTTTCGCCCCGATATTTTTGAAAACAGGCGTTTTTACAATTCCCGAATTTTTTGAAATGAGGTATGATAAACGAAGTAAAAAATATATCACCTACGTTTCGATTTTTGCATATATAATCACAAAGATTTCTGTTACACTGTTTGCAGGCGGACTTCTTCTAAAAGAAGTTTTCGGATGGGATATGTTTACCTCTGCCGTTGTTATGATTTTACTTACAGGTCTGTATACTGTCATCGGCGGGATGAAGGTTGTGCTTTATACACAGGTTTTTCAGACGGTTATTATTTTAGTCGGTTCAACTTTATTAACTTTTTTCGGACTGGAAAAGGTAGGATGGATTGATGGTCTAACTGCCAAACTCCCCTCTGATTATTTTACACTTTTTAAACCAATTTCAGATCCTGACTTTCCATGGACGGGTATAATTTTCGGTGCTCCTATATTAGCAGTGTGGTACTGGTGTACAGACCAGTACATTGTTCAGCGTATTTTAAGTGCTAAGAACGTTGAAACTGCTAGGCGGGGAACTCTGTTGGCTGCTATTCTAAAAGTGTTCCCCGTTTTTATTTTTGTTATGCCCGGACTTATTGCCGTTGCGCTCTACCCCGAAATTACAGGTGATGAAGCTTACCCGTTTTTAGTAAGCGGAAGTTTACTTCCTGCTGGTATAAAAGGTTTGGTTATTTCAGGGCTCATTGCAGCGATGATGTCTTCATTGGCAAGCGTTTTTCACAGTACTTCAACTCTTTATACTCTCGATATCTACAAGCCAAAACATGCCGATGCTTCCGAGCGTAAATTGGTATTGGTCGGGCGGCTTGCAACAACCATCATGGTCGTTTCGGCAATTATTTGGGTGCCGCTGATCAAAATGATAAGTACTAATGTCTATGTTTATCTTCAGAGCGTTCAATCGTATATCAGTCCGCCGATTGCAGCAGTATTTTTATTGGGATTCTTCAGAAAAAGTTTAAATGCAAGGGGAGCATTTTGGGCTTTAATTTTCGGTGGAATTGTTGGACTTATTCGTTTAGTGCTTGAGATGTTGAATAATAGCGATCTTTTAACAACTCAATTCTTAATCTCATTTGCAGAAATTAATTTCCTGCACTTTGCAATCTTCCTGTTTTTAGCTTCAAGCGGAATTATGATACTCGGAAGTAAACTTGAATTTAATGAAGATGGAGCAAAAACAAAACTTAGTGATTTCGGAATTTATATCGGAAGCCATACAATCACTCAAAACGGTTTAACACTATCTAAGCTTAGGGTAAAGAAAATTGAGTTGTATATAATCGTTGGATTAGTCTTTTCAGCAATAACTTTTTGGAGTTTTTTTGCTTAATAAACATTATAAATATTCATTACCAACAAACCAAGGAGGTACCTTTTAATGAAAAAAGTACTAGCACTATTTTTGTTTTTTGCAGTTGTAGGATTCATGAATGCACAAACTCAGATGGTTAATAGTTTTGATGCACCACAGGATTCTATAATTATGGTTACATCGGAATCAGCCGATACCTCGCTTGCATATCTCGACCTGTCGTACATCGATGATCCTGTTCACGGCGTAGATAATGCAATGCAGATGGATTATGCAGTCCAGAACTCAGAAGGCTGGGGCGGATTTTACAAGATGGAAACCTGGCATCCTGATACAAACTCATATTATGATTTCTCAGCCTACAACAAATTGAGTATTTGGTATTACAATTCAGTACCTCAAAGCGATGTGGGTCAGGTTCATCTTCGAGTACAATTCTACGATGCAAGTAATTCCGCAACAGGAGCAAATACCTATGATGCTAATGCTACCGAGCTTTACTATTCTTTCCATTATATTCTTGATATGGAACCCGGTTGGAACGAAATAGTAATGGATATGACTAGAACCGACACTTATGACGGAGCTGGTTTTACATTAACCGGCTGGGCTGGTATCAGCGGTAACGGCGTTCTTGATCTCGATAAGATCAAAGGTTACGGAATTGAATTCTCAATCGGCGGCGGAGGTGAAGGTAACATTTCTTCGGGTACAATAGTACTTGATGACTTCACACTTTTCGAAGTGGCTGAAAATCCATTATTCATTTTTAACGGAAAAACAGTTGGCGCCGGATTTGGCGCGTTTACATGGGGTCAATCAGCATTAGAATTAATTGAAGGCGGCGGCGAAGATCCGGCTACCAATGCTTTGTTATGGACACAAGGCGACGAATGGGCTAATGGCTGGACTGGCGCGGGCTGGAATATTGATCCTGCGGCAGACATTGCAAACAGATGGGAACTCGATTCTCTTAAATTCAAAATGAAAACTGAAGGTACTGTTGCAGCCTGCCGTATGCAGTTTGAATCGCCTGCCGGAGTTGTAGGTCATGCTTGGGATCCTGTTAATGACGGTGAATGGCATGAATATGCAATTCCTTTGAGAGATTTCTATTATATCGATGGTGCAACAGCTTTCGACTCTTCGCAAATTACTGTATTCCAATTTATGGCAGAAGGTAATTCAGTTGCAGGTAATAAAGTGTACTTCGATTATATCTGGACAGGCAATCCTATAATTGATTTAGTTCCACCTGCAGCTCCGGAAAATGTTGAGGGATTTGCTTCCGATACTTACTTAAACGTAGTTTCATGGTCGGATGTACCGCTTGAAGAAGGCGAAACATATAACGTTTATTATTCCGAAGACCCGATTGCCGAAGTAGATCAGGAAGGTGTATACGGATTGGCTCTCGGTGTAGGTGAAGGTATTCAGACAGTAAATCACGTTCTTATTGCTCCCGCTACAGATCAAACTGTTGAGTATTATTATGCAGTAACATGCGCTGATAATTTTGCGAATGTTAGTCCGGTTGGCGCAACAGCAACACCAACATCCAACCTAGCAGAAGGCGTTACAACAATCGAACCTAGCACAGTTGCTTTTGCTGCTGATGGTGATTTGAGCGAATGGTCTGAAATTGAACCATTCAGTATGTACCCGGATAATGGAACAGGATTTGTCGTTACAAATACAACAATCGACGGTAATTCCGATCTATCCGTAGATTCATGGGTCGCGATAGATGAAGATTACTTGTATGTAGCTTTCGATATCGAAGATGACGTTGTGAGCAACGATACAACTTTCACATCTTACTTGATTGACTGCCCCGATTTATTCATCGGTTTGTATGATCTTAGAGGCGAGTCACATACTTCTTATGAAAGAGGCGCTGAACCTGATTATCATTTTAGATTCGGCTATAATGCAGCATTTTTGGATCACAATGGAAGTCCTGTATTCTTAAGAAGAGGCGATGCTGATTATTACTGGGAAGAAGCATTCCCTTCAGGCTATACAATTGAAGCAAAAATCTCCCTTGATGAATTAGCAGCTTCTCTTGATGACGCAAGATTTAACAGGCTGGTTGGTATGCGTTTACCGATCGACTATTCTATCAATGATAATGATACGCCGAATTCAGATGCCCGTGAAGGTATTATGACATATTCACCATTAAACGAAGACTATTCATGGAGAGATGTAAACCGTTGGGCTATTACATGGGTTGGTGATCAATGGGTTGATGTTAATGACGAAGACGCTTTAGTTCATGAGTATAAGTTATCACAGAACTATCCTAACCCGTTCAACCCGTCAACAACAATCAATTATTCACTAAAAGAAAACGGCTTTGTTACACTAAAAATATACAATATACTTGGTCAGGAAATGGTGACCTTAGTTAACAAAGAATTAAATGCAGGTCAACACACAGTTAATTTTGATGCATCAAAATTATCAAGTGGTGTTTACATTTATCAGATTCAAGCCGGTAACTTCACTTCATCAAAGAAGATGTTGTTACTGAAGTAATTTTTACCTGGGTGCAGACATTAAAACTGCACCCGGTTTTAATTTATCAAATTCTCATTCGGAGGATAAGAAATTGGATAAGAAGATTTTAAGAAGAGGTATGTTTTTTATTCTTGCATTCCTCCTAAGTGTTAATGTTTGGGCTGGTCAAACAGGTAAACTTTCCGGTTATATAGTTGACAGCGAAACGGGTGAAGCCGTTATCGGGGCAAATATAATTTTGGAAGGTACATATCTTGGTGCTGCAGCAGATCTCGAAGGTTATTATTTCATAAACAATATTCAACCCGGTAAATATACGGTAATCGTAAGCGCCGTCGGATATCAAAAAACCAGAGTCACAGATGTGATTATCAAAATTGATCTCACCACCGAGCTTGATATTGATTTGAGACCGGATGTTTTGGAATTAGGGCAGGAAGTTGTAATACAAGCCGAAAGACCATTAATACAAAAAGATTTGACTTCAACATCTGTAACTGTCTCATCCGATGAAATTAAAATGCTGCCGGTTGAAAATGTATCTCAGATTGTCAATTTGCAAGCGGGAGTCGTTGGAGGTCACTTTAGAGGCGGACGATTGGGCGAGGTTGCTTATCTAATTGACGGTCTTCCGGTAACAGATGCTTATAATGGAAATATTTCCGTAGAGGTTGAAAATAGCTCTATTAGACAGTTGGAAGTTATCTCGGGTACTTTTAATGCCGAGTACGGACAAGCACTTTCCGGTGTCGTTAATATTGTTACTAAAGAAGGCTCTTCAACTAAGTATGAAGGATATGCATCCGCTTTCGTCGGAAGTTATTTGGCTGACGGCGGTGAATTATTCCAAAATGCAAATAAGCTCAATCCTAAAGACGGACCCAAGGATGTGCAGGCATCAATCAGCGGACCTACTAAAATTTTAGACGGTCTTACTTTCTTTTTAACCGGAAGATATTTTAGAGATGAAGGTTATCTATACGGCAAAAGAGTCTATAATGTTGATGATGTAAATTATTTTACTCCAACCGGGGATGGTGAATATGTTCCTATGAATCCTTACGAGAAAAAATCATTCAACGGGAAACTCACATATTCACTGCCCAAATGGAAGTTCAGCTATTCGGCATTTTATGATCTGAATTGGAATAAATATTATGATCATTCTTTCAGATGGACGCCGGACGGTTTGCAAAATCATTACAGGGATAATTTTATTCAGAGTGTTCAAATAGCATTTTTCCCCACTCCTGAGACTTTTACCAGTTTGAAATTTTCTTATAACCAGCATGATTATAAAGGATATCTTTACGAAGATCCTTTCGATGAGAGGTATGTTCATCCTATTCATGGAAACCCTACCTCCGGTTATACCTTCAGACAGGGCGGAAACCAAACCGGGAGATATAAACGTCAGACTAAAACACTTATTGGTCAATGGACCGTTGAAGCGCAGGTTTCAAAAGAACACAAAGTTAAGTTAGGTGTTGAAGGAAGACTTCATGAGATGTTTGATCATGGATGGGGTATTAGTGATAGGTCTGATTCCGTAGACTTTTTCGGGAACCCGGTTTTCATGGACGGACCTACTTACCCGGATTTACACACACCCGGAAATCAGCAGTACAGAAAATTCCCTTATGAATTGGCTGCATTTATTCAGGATAAAGTGGAATATAAGCGGATGATAATTAATGCAGGTGTGCGTATCGATTATTTTAACTCGAATTCTACATTGCCGGCTGATTTAAGAAATCCGTTAAATAATCAGGACTTTCCCGGATATAATGAGTATGTTGATTCAGAACCGGAACAGCAGATTAGTCCAAGATTAGGTGTTGCATTTCCCATCTCGGATCAGGGAGCAATATATTTTTCATACGGACATTTTCTGCAAATTCCGCGTTTCGAGAATCTTTATGTAAATGATGAATACATAATTCGTCAAGGCGCATCGCTTTCATCCTATACGGGAAATCCGAACTTAAAAGTTGAAAGAAGAGTTCAGTACGAAGTTGGTCTTCAGCAGGTGATTTTCCCGAATGTTTCTTTGGATTTAACAGCGTACTATTCCGATATTAGAAATCTGCTTGGAATGGAAATTATAAATACATATGAAGGACTGAAATATGCCCGTTTTATAAATCGTGATTACGGAAACGTTAAAGGATTCACGGTTGCATTCGATAAAAGATTCGCGGATTATTTCGGTGCAAAATTAGACTATACATTTCAGGTTGCAGAAGGTAATGCTTCCGACCCGTTTGCAGTATATAATGATAATCAAACAGATCCCCCGGTAGAATCAGAAAAGAAACTGGTACCGTTGAATTGGGATCAAAGATCTACATTAAACTTAACCGCAAATGTCGGCGAACCCGGGAATTGGATGGTCGGAATAATTTTTCAGTATGGTTCGGGTCAACCTTATACGGAGGATATTAGAATATCAAATGGCGTCAGATTTGAAAACGGCGGAATTAAACCCGCAACTTTTAATCTTGATTTGAAAGCTGATAAGTTTTTTGACCTATGGGGAATCACATTCCATACTTACCTCTGGGTCTATAATCTACTTGATATTAGAAACGAGTATGGAGTTTACGGTACAACAGGAAGAGCTAATGTTGATCTTAATACAAAATTTGCCGGTGATATAAACGGGTTAAATACCATAGATCAATTTGTAAATAATCCTGGTATGTATAATGCACCAAGACAAATAAGATTGGGAATTAGTTTTTCATATTAAAATGAAAAGTTGTGGAGATTGTAATGAATAAAAATTGGGTAATTATAATATTTTTTATGTGCTTTACCTCAATTATTGGGCAGGATTTAATCCAACGAGAGGAATTCCGTTCCGACTCACTCGGCGCGTTTAAAAACAGGCGGGAAGGAGTGATGGACGGAAACCAGGTTAGAACCCTGTTTCAAAATAACGGTGAAGTTGGACAATGGCCGTTTCAACCTTCGGGTGAATGGCCGAAAGGTACCGGGCATAGTTATTTAGATGGTGTTGCAGCTTTAATTTCAGCCGAAATTTTAGCACCGGGTAATAATCAAATTGTGCATCCTCTTGAAACATCTTACCGTGAATGGATGGATGAAGATCCGAGAGATGGAACTATTTGGGGAATGGAACCGCTGCCAAATTATTCAAATCCTGGCGTTGCAAGTCCGGCAATAAATACAAAACCCGGTACATGGCCGGCAGAATGGCCTGACGTCCTTCCGGATATTGATCCCGCGGATACTACCTGGGATGGTTTATGGTATGGATATTTTGGTAAAGGTGTACAGAATTCCGATTTCGAAACATTCTTCGTAATGGACGATTCGAAAGATAAAGAATGGACGAGAATTCCATACAGTTATTACCCCATCGAATCGATGCATGAAAGAGGCGGACTCGGACTCAGAATTGAAATTCGTGGTTTTCAATGGTCTCATGTTTTAGCTGAAGATATAATATTCTGGCACTATGATATAGTGAATCTAGCAGATGCCACTTACACAAAAACATTATTCGGGTTTTATACTGATACCGGTGTTGGAGGTACAGATGACAGCGGTGATGACAGCGCTTCGTTTGATACAATTCTCGACTTAACTTATGCTTATGATGAAGATGGCGTTGGTGTTCCCGGTGCATGGCAAACCGGGTATTTCGGCTATGCATATCTGGAGAGCCCCGGTAATGCCTTAAACGGGATAGATGATGATGAAGATGGTCTTGTTGATGAATCCAGAGATAACGGTATTGATGATGACGGTGATTGGATTCCTTTTTCTGACTTAAACGGTAATGGTGAGTGGGATGCAGATGAAAACGAACCATTGAATAGTGATACGGGAACAGACGGAATTGGACCTTTCGATAGACAGTATACGGGTCCTGATCTCGATGGAACTGAAGGAAACGGAGTACCGGATTTTGGCGAACCGAACTTTGATAAAACTGATATAGACGAATCGGATATGATAGGTTTGACAAGTTTGTCTATCTACAGGTTAGGTGACGGTGGAACAGGCGGCGGCTGGCCGAAAGATGATGAATCGATGTGGACTAGAATGAATTATGCTAATTTCGATACATCTCTGCAGAGAGCAAATATTAGTATGACTTTCGCATCCGGCCCTTTCGAATTGGAAGCCGGAAGAAGAGAAAGATTTTCAATGGCTCTTGTTTTTGGAGATAATTTCGAAGACCTGGTTTTCAACAAAGAGACAGTTCAGCAGATTTATAACGCTAACTATAATTTCTCAAAACCTCCTTTGAAACCTACTGTTACCGCCGTACCGGGGGATAAGAAAGTATTTTTGTATTGGGATGATATTGCCGAAGAATCTCGTGATCCTTTCCTCGGGTATGAAAATGATGACCCGACGCAAGGGTATAAAAAAGATTTTGAAGGCTATATGATTTATAGAAGCAAGGAACCGGAATTCAATGATATTAAGATCGTAACCGATTCGAAAGGAAATGCCAAATATTGGAGACCGATTGCGCAATTCGATTTAGTTAATGGAATCGAAGGACCGGATCCTGTTGGAATTCAGGGTGCAAGTTTTTGGCGCGGTTCGGAAACCGGGCTTCAGCATTCTTATGTAGACGAAGATGTTGTTAATGGTGAAACATATTATTACGCAGTCGTATCGTATGACCAAGGCGATCCAAATAAAGGTACTGCAGGATTAACTCCTTCTGAATGTACGAAGAATATTACAGTTGATTTTGCAGGGAATCTTCAATTCGTTGATATTAACTGTGCAGTTGTTATGCCGAACGTTCCGGCTGCAGGATATCAACCTCCAGAAATTTTGGGAAATATAAAAGATGTAGCCGAAGGTTCAGGTACAGGTGATATAAAACTCTTAGTTTTAAACACCGCTGAGATTCTGGAAGATGCTTCCTACAAAGTGGAGTTTGAAAGCACAGGAGATGTTCCAACCTATGAAACAAGCAGTGCAAATGTTGTGAGAACTTATAAAGGTGCAATCGATACCATAATTACAAGTATTCCTTCATCAGAATTTGGAGCAAATAATTTCAGCACACCATTTGACGGGATGACGCTGTCAATCGTCAATGATACTTTAGGAGCAACGGTTGATTCTCTCACAGGCTGGCTTATCGGTGAAAGTAATGTTGTTATGACTGTGTTCCCAAATAATACGAATCCGACTAATAGAAATGTTAAATGGCCCGCTGATTATGAAATTCAGTTTTATGATGATATTGTTGATACTTCTTTCGGAAATAACATTGAAGTGAAATTCAAAGTATACAATAAATCGGAGGGAAGATATACGGATTTTTATGTCGATGATAAATTGAGTGACGGAACTTTCAGTTATGGTGATGATATAGTTGTTATGGAGTATTTAAATGGTGTTGCATCAAACTGGAGATTTACCTGGAGAATAACTTATAATGCTCCTAGCGAACCCGGCAGATTGCCTATTCCTCCGGAGCCTGGTGATGTTTATCAAATTAAAACAAGCAAACCGTTTTTCACAAGTGACTATTTCCAATTCAGCACAAAAGCTGCTAGCGTAGATGCAGCCAAAGCAAAAGATGCTTTTGCTGAAGTGTCGGTTGTTCCCAATCCTTATATCTCAACTGCCAGATGGGAAAGCAGAAACTTGAACCAAACCGGTCGAGGTGAAAGAAGAATCGACTTTATTAACCTGCCTGCTGAATGTACGGTAAGAATTTATACAATCTCCGGTGCGCTGGTGAAGACCCTGTATAAAGAATACGGACCTACAAATGGAACGGTTTCATGGAATTTGGTAACCGAAGATGGAATGGATGTAGCTTACGGTTTATATATTTATCACATTGATGCTCCGGGAATTGGTGAGCACATTGGCAAATTTGCAATAATTAAATAAGGAACGGTGAAGATATGAAAAAAGTAGTTTTTAAAATTGTTTTGTTACTTTTTATATCCGGTATCGTATTTGGACAGGTTTCCAAAAGAGGTACTACAGCTGCTTCGTTCCTTAATATTAGTCAAGGTGCGCGTGCAGCCGGTATGGGAAGTGCATTTGTTGCCGTAGCGGATGATCAATCGGCGATGTATTATAACGTTGCAGGAATTAACAGGTTGAAAGATAACGGAATAATGTTCGATCATACTCAATGGATTGCCGATATAGGTTATAATTTTGTCGGCGCTAATCTTCATCTCGGTTCATACGGTACAATCGGATTCAGCTTTACATCTTCGGATATCGGAGACATGAAGGTAACAACAATAGATGAACCCATGGGAACTGGAGAAGTATTTACAGTGCAGGATATCGCTGTGAGTGTTGCGTGGGCTTACAGCATAACCGAAGATTTCACAATCGGTTTTAATCCAAAAGTAGTATATCAGGGCATTTGGAAAATGTCGGATTATGCAATGGCAATAGATATGGGTATTCTTTACAATACTCCGTTCAAAGGGATAACACTCGGTATGTCGATAACAAACTTCGGATCAAAAATGCAATTGCAGGGCACAAGCTCTACGGTTTTGTATGATCCTGATGAATCAACTACCGGGAACAACGGAAGAATTCCTGCAAACCTATCAACTGAAGCGTGGGATTTGCCGCTGGGATTTAAAGTCGGCGTTGCATATCACCCGTTAATCAGCGACTCACATGATTTGATTTTTGCTCTAGACGCATCGCATCCGAATGATAATTATGAATCAATTAATGTCGGAGGTGAATATACCTTTAAAGGAATGTTCTCCGTACGAGGCGGATATAAATCATTATTCCTTGATGCATCGGAAGAATCCTATACGTTCGGTGCGGGATTCAGGCAGTACTTAATGGGTAACATCAACTTTAAAGTTGATTATGCTTATGGTTCTTTCGGGCGCTTGACGGAAATTCATAAATTTTCAGTCGGAATTAATTTCTGATGAATTTCCATCGTCGTCCTTCTGATAATTTTTTTCGTAAACCTCCATTGGGCGGCTGGTAACGTCTTTGTGAGTCAGGTATTGGTGCTCTTCCTGGCTCACTTTTTATTATTAAGATATTTGTTAAATCAAGTAAAAGATATTATAGATTTCCTTTAATGCGCTGCAGCTTGCAAGCATTAATCAAAACTGTTAATGGGCTAATTAAACCAGAGGAAATAATGAAAAGAGTATACTATATTACCATAATAATGATTTCGATAATGTATTTAGGATTTGCTGTGAAAACGGATGAACAGATTTCCGATGAGAAGATAGATAAAAGAATAGATGCAATATTATCAAAGATGACCATTGAAGAGAAAGTTGGTCAGATGACGCAGATAACATTAGAGGTTATAAGCAGCAGGGAAGGTGAAGCATCTTCCCTAGTTATTGATGCTGATAAATTGAAGGAAGCAATAGTCGATTATAAGGTTGGATCGATAATCAATACAGGCGGGGCGGCAAATACTCTTGATGATTGGCAAGAAATAATTACTTCAATACAGGATGCGGCAACAAAAGAAACCCGTTTAGGAATTCCGGTATTATACGGAATTGATGCGATTCACGGTGCAAACTATACACTCGGGGCTACACTGTTTCCACAGGCAATAAATTTGGCGGCTTCAAGAAATAAAGAAATTGTAAAAGAAGGCGGGAGCATCACTGCGTATGAGGTCCGGGCATCCGGTATTCCCTGGAATTTCAACCCGGTTTTAGGAATGGGTCGCGAACCTTTGTGGGCAAGATTTTGGGAGACTTTCGGTGAAGATGTTCATTTAACTACCGAAATGGGAAAAGCTTATGTTGAAGGTCAGCAAGGAAAAGATATAAGTGATAAGACAAAAGTAGCGACATGTATAAAACATTACATGGGTTACAGTGTTCCTAAAAATGGAAAAGATAGAACTCCGGCTTGGATACCGGAACGGTTTATTCGCGATATTTTTCTGCCCCCGTTTGCAGAAGCAGTTAAAACCGGTGCATTTACCGCTATGGTTAATTCTTCTGAAGTAAACGGTATTCCGGCTCATTCTGATTATCATATTCTTACTGAGATCCTAAAAGGTGAATTAAATCTGAAAGGATTCATAGTATCCGATTGGGAAGATATTATTCGATTGCATACGCGGGACAGAGTTGCGGAATCACCGGAAGAAGCTGTAAAAATGGCTGTAATGGCGGGCTTAGATATGAGCATGGTTCCTTATGATTATTCATTTTATGAAATTTTAGTGAAATTAGTTAAGGATGGCGAGGTTCCCGAAAGCAGAATTGACGATGCTGTTAGAAGAATCTTGCTCGTAAAATATATGCTGGGATTATTTGAAAATCCGTATCCATATACTGAATTATCTGATGGTTTCGCATCCGAAGAATTTACTGAAGCTAATCTGAATGCTGCACGTGAATCTATTACATTAGTAAAAAACGAAAACAACATTTTGCCGTTGAGTAAAACAAGTAAAGTTTTGGTTGCCGGTCCGACTGCAAATTTACTTTCGGTGATGAACGGCGGGTGGACAATTACATGGCAGGGCAATAATGAAGAATTATATCCTAAAGAAAAACATACAATTTTAGAAGCCGTACAAGAAAAAATTGGTGAAAATAATGTTATCTTTAGAGAAGGGAGCTCATTCGAAGAAGATATAAATTCGGCAGAAGCCGTTAAAATGGCTGAGAAAGTTGATGCAGTCGTTCTCTGTTTGGGCGAACCGACCTATTGCGAAACACCCGGAAATATTTCTGACCTAGCATTACCGGATGCACAATTGATGTTAGCTCAAGAATTAGCAAAAGCCGGTAAGCCTATTGTTCTGGTTATGGTTGAAGGAAGACCCAGAGTAATTAATAAAATTGTTGATCATGCCGAAGGTATTGTTGTTGCAATGCTGCCGGGTATGGAAGGCGGACGAGCCGTAGCCGATATTCTTTTCGGTGATGTAAATCCAAGCGCCAAATTACCGTTTACTTATCCAAGAAATGTGAACGGGTATATGACATATGACTACAAGCCGCTGGAAGTGTTTGATGTAAATGAATTTAACCCGCAATGGTCGTTTGGGCATGGACTCAGTTACACAGAATTTGAATACAGTGATTTAAAATTATCCGGTAAAAATTTTTCTGTGGATGATGAAATCACAGTCTCTGTTACTGTTAAAAATATTGGTGATCGTGAAGGGAAAGAAGCCGTAGAACTATATATAACGGATTTATACGGATCGGTTACTCGTCCGAATAAACAATTAAAAGCATTTGAAAAGATAAATCTTGCACCCGGCGAATCACAGGAAGTTTCATTCACACTTAATTCTGATGATCTTTCATTCATCGGTAGAGAGAACACACGCATTGTTGAACCAGGTGAATTTATTGCAGCAGTTGCTGATTTGCAAGCGGCATTTTATTTGAAATAGATTTTATGGGGTCGTTTCCAAAAGTAAAGTGTTCACGTAGATATTTATAAAAACTATTTGCGAATTTTCGAAACGACCCTTTAGTTTATATATCATTTTTAAAAAAATTATCCATTCGAGTTTTGGGAGATTGATATGGCAACAGCACCTTCGGTAAGTTCTAATGCTGTTTCTGCGGGACCTAAAAGAAATTTTACTCCTGCGTTAACTGTATTAACATCATTATTTTTTATGTGGGGATTTTTAACCGCGTTAAATGATATTTTAATTCCGCATCTTAAAGCTGTATTTGCATTGAATTATACGGAAGCAATGCTGATCCAGTTTGTGTTTTTTATAGCATATTTCGTCGTATCAATTCCTTCGGGATGGATTGTTGAAAAGTTAGGTTACAAAAAAGGAATTGTTGTTGGTTTACTCGTTGCAGGTATCGGTTGTTTGCTGTTTTATCCTGCTGCTACCGTTAGATGGTATCCTTTATTCCTAACAGCTTTTTTTGTATTAGCTGCGGGAATTACCTTGCTGCAGGTTGCGGCTAATCCATACGTTGCAATTTTAGGAAAACCGAGTACAGCTTCAAGCCGGTTAAATCTCACACAGGCATTCAATTCTTTAGGAACTACAATTGCTCCTTATTTAGGATCACTTTTAATACTATCCGTTGCTGTAAAAACATCGGAAGAGATAGCATTGTTAGATAAGACGGCATTAACAGCTTATCAATTAGCGGAAGCTGCAGCGGTTCAAACACCATATCTTGGATTAGCGGCGGCATTAATTCTTTTATCAGCAATTTTTGCCTTTCTAAAATTACCACAGTTAAAAGCGGCGGATATACAGGAAGAAACGGGCAGTGAAAATTTTGATAAAGTATATGATTCCGCATGGAAATACAAACATCTAGTCTTGGGCGCAGTTGGAATTTTCGTTTACGTGGGAGCTGAAGTAGCGATCGGCAGTTTTCTTGTTAATTATCTGAGTGAAAGTTACATCGCAAACTTCACCGAAGCCGAAGCCGGGAAATTCGTTTCGTTTTATTGGGGCGGCGCAATGGTCGGAAGGTTTATCGGTTCAGCAGTTCTGCGAAAATTGAAATCGGGTCACGTTTTGGCATTCAACGCAATTGCAGCCGCAATACTTGTTCTAACAACAATGTTAACATCAGGTGATATTGCAATGTGGTCGGTTCTGCTAATCGGGCTATTCAATTCAATTATGTTCCCTACAATATTTACTTTGGGAGTTTATGGATTGGGCGATCATACAGGTCAAGGTTCGGGTATATTGATAATGGCTATTGTTGGCGGAGCGTTAATCCCGGTTGCACAAGGAGTATTGGCTGACAGTATTGGAATTCAACAAGCCTTCATTCTCCCGTTTTTATGTTATTTATACATTGCTTATTACGGGATGAAAGGGTCTGTCCCAAATTATTCAGAGGCGAAGTAAATGGATCACAATAAAACTGTTTTAGGAATTGATATCGGCGGTACAAATACTGTATTTGGCTTGGTTACCGAGAGCGGTGAAATTGTTCAGAAAGATAAAATAAAAACAAATTCAAGTGATAATGTTGATCTTTTTTTTGAGAGACTATTCCAAAAATTGAACGATTTGTTTGATCGATATGAAGTTTTGGGAATTGGAATTGGTGCGCCGAATGCAAACTATTATAAAACGACCATAGAATATCCGCCGAATTTATGCTGGGATTATGTAGATGTGAAAGCTCATATTAGGAAATATACGGAACTGCCGTGTGCATTAACAAATGACGCAAATGCCGCGGCGCTTGGCGAAATGTTATTCGGTGCCGCAAAAGGAATGAAAAATTTTATCGAGATAACCTTAGGTACCGGGTTAGGTAGTGGAATTGTTGTTGACGGAAAGTTAGTTTACGGTCATGATGGATTTGCTGGAGAAATTGGTCACGTAATAGTTAAAGAAAACGGAAGGGAATGCGGATGCGGAAGGAAAGGATGCCTCGAAACATATGCCTCCGCCAGCGGGATTAGAAGAACAGTCGCTGAACTTATCGGAAGCACGATAACAAAATCTAAATTACGTGAAATGGATTTTAATAAAGTGAGTGCCGAGATGATTTATCAAGCGGCAGTTGACGGAGATGAACTTGCAAACAAAGCATTTCAAATTACCGGGGAAATTTTAGGTAAGACATTATCCAACAGCATGGCGTATTTGAGTCCCGAAGCAATTATTCTTTTTGGAGGATTAGCGAATGCGGGCGATTTGATTTTTGATCCGGTAAAAAGTTATATGGAAGAAAATATGTTAAACATATTTAAAAATAAAGTTAAGGTGCTCCCCTCGGGATTACCGGAAAGCGATACTGCCGTTCTGGGATCGGCTGCACTGATTTGGGAAGAATTAAAAATGCAAAACGCAGAAGAGGTTAAATGATTATGATTTATAAAAATATATTAAAACCGATTGCACTGATTTCATTATCAATGTTTTTTTTATTTGCTAAATGTTCCGAGGATGAAACTCCGCCGACTCAGAACGGTGATCAAAACCAATTGCCGGAAAGGGAGGGTTATACATTAATCTGGAATGATGAGTTTGAGGGAACTGAAATTGACGATACCAAATGGGAACACGAAGTTAACGCATCCGGCGGTGGTAATAATGAATTACAATACTATACCGATAGACGGGAGAACTCTTATGTTGACAGCGGTAAATTAAACATTGTTGCATTGAGAGAGACTTATACCGCAAGCGGAACCACGAGAGATTACACATCGGCGAGAATGAGAACTGCAAATAATGGTGATTGGAAATACGTTAGAATTGATGTGCGTGCAAAAATTCCATATGGACAAGGGATGTGGCCTGCAATCTGGATGCTGCCAACCGATTGGGAATACGGCGGATGGCCTGCGAGCGGTGAAATAGATATTATGGAACATGTTGGGTACGATCCGGGAAAAGTTCATGGTTCGGTTCACACGGAGGCTTATAATCATAGAATCGGCACACAAAAATCTGCGCAGACCATAGTTCCGGATGCTAATGAAAATTTTCATATTTATTCAGTTGAATGGACGAAGGACAGTATTGAAGTTTTTGTAGATGAAAAGAAGTATTTCTCATTCTTAAATGATAATGAAGGCAATTACAAAACTTGGCCTTTCGATAAAAGATTTCATCTGCTATTGAATGTTGCAGTTGGCGGTGACTGGCCGGGCGCACCCGATGAAACAACAAAATTTCCTAAAATTATGGAAGTTGACTACGTAAGAGTTTTTCAAAGAACCGAGTAATTGAGATGAGTAGTTGGAAATACAAAACAACTAATCTAATTCTCGTTTGTAGTTTGTTTTTTGTCTTTACGTTTATTAGTGTTCATGCACAATCGATTGTCATTAATGAGGTTATGTCCTCAAACGCAAATACATTATTTGATGAAGACAACGATACCCCCGACTGGATAGAACTTTTCAATTCCAGTCCCAACACAATAAATTTATCAGGTTATTCAATCAGTGATAATGAAAATGAACCGGGCAAATGGATTTTCCCGGAATTATCTTTTGAGTCAGGTGAGTTCCTCACAATTTTCGCATCAGGAAAAGACCGCAAGAGTAATATTAAACATTGGGAAACAATTATTAATTGGGGCAACCAATGGAAATATAGAATCGGCGACAGCGAACCTCCTTCTGCATGGAAAGACATTTCATTCAATGATGCTTCATGGCAAATTGGAAATACAAGCATTGGTTACGGTGATGAAGATGATTACACAATCATCGATCAAACAATTTCACTCTATCTCAGAAAAACATTTTCAATCGATGATACTTCACAAATTATTACAGGCGTTCTGCATGTCGATTTTGATGATGCTTTTATCGCGTATTTAAATGGATTTGAGATTGCAAGATCAAATATCGGATCTGCCGGTGATTTCACTCCTTTTAATCAATCGGCAAACGAACCGCGTGAAGCGTTAATTTACCAGGGCGGCAAGCCTGTCCGGTTCGATCTAAATCAATTTAAGGATTTGATACAAGAAGGTGAAAACGTACTTTCGATTCAAGTGCATAATTACGGAATCACATCCTCGGATTTAACAATTATTCCTTTTCTAACGTTAGGTTTGCATTCAATTCCTTCTCCGACAAACGGTGTGCCTGAAATTTTGGAGTTCTCTTTACCTTCACTGCATACAAATTTTCAATTATCGGCAGATGGTGAAGAATTGACCGTGAGTGATGCGTCGGGAAATTTATTAGACTCACTTATTCTCCCCGCGCTATCTCCTGATATATCCTTCGGAAGAAAGCCTGACGGCAATTCAGAATTTTATTATTTCTCTGAATCAACACCGGGCGAACCAAATGTTACCGAGGGATTTGCCGGAGTTTCCGTCCCTCCGCTTTTTAGTATTGACGGCGGTTTTTACAATGAGCCGATTTTTATTACCATCGATAACCCGGCATTAAACGGAGATATATATATTACAACAAACGGTGCTCCCCCGGATATTTCGTCGGAAGTTTATGCGGGACCTATTCCCATTTCCGAATCAAAAGTAATTCGTGCGAGAATTATTGAAGATGGAAACCTGCCGAGTGAGATTGTTACAAACTCCTATTTCATTGATTTCGAAACCACATTACCGGTGGTTTCTCTTTCAACCGAACCCGGAAATTTCTTCGATGATGAATACGGAATTTACGTGATGGGAGACAGCGCCGAACCGGGATTCCCTTATTTCGGGGCAAACTTTTGGAAGGATTGGGAGCGACCGATTCATTTTGAAATTTATGAAAACAATGGTGAGAGAGCTTTCAAATCTGACGGCGGTGTTAAAATTTACGGTGCATATAGCAGGGGACTTCCGCAGAAATCGCTGGCATTGTTTGCCAGAGGTGAATACGGTTATAAAGAATTTGATCATCAATTATTTCCCAACATGCCGATAAATTCATTCCAGTCCTTTGTGCTTCGTAATTCAGGTAATGATTGGGAGTTTACTTTGTTCCGTGATGCAATGATGCAAAGCCTGGTTGATGATATCGATTTGGAAAATCTGGCTTCTCGCACAGCGGTTGTTTTTTTGAACGGCGCTTACTGGGGAATTCATAACATCCGCGAAAAAGCTAACGAAGAGTACCTGGCTTCACACAACAATATTGATGCTGATAATATTGACTTATTGGAAAACAACGGTTTTGTTCTTGAAGGTGATGGTGAAAAATACTGGGAACTTATTTCTTATTTGGAAACACATAACGCAGCAATTGATGAGAATTATGAATATGTAAAATCATTGATGGATGTTGATAATTTTATCGATTATGAATTAACGGAAATATTTATCGATAACCAGGATTGGCCCGGGAATAATATTAAATATTGGCGGGAGAAATCCGGGGAAGGCAAATGGCGTTGGGTTTTGTATGATACGGATTTCGGTTTCGGAATTTTCAATCCGTACGCTTATGAAAATAACACACTTGAATTTGCGCTCGAACCAAATGGTCCCGAATGGCCTAATCCGCCCTGGTCAACTTTTCTTCTAAGATCACTTATGAATAATGATGAATTTAAAACTGATTTTATAAATAGATTCAGCGATCTAACAAATTCAATTTTCAAAAAGGAAAAAATTATCGCAAAAATCGATTCGTTCAAGAATGTGTTTTTACCGGAAATTGAAAGACATATTTCGAGGTGGAACGGATTCAATCTTTCAGGTTGGAATAATAATATTGAACGGATGAGAGATTTTGCGGAACAACGACCGGTTAAAATAAGAAGACACTTTATAAATTATTTTGATCTCAACGGCACTGCATTCATTCAACTGCATACTAATCTCCCAAACTCCGGGTACATAAAGTTGAATAAATTAGCTGTGACTGATTTCCCTTGGTACGGGCATTATTTAAGCGGCGTTCCGGTAAAAATAAAAGCGATTCCTGCCCCCGGTTATAAGTTTGTTGAATGGGAGGGCGATGTAGAAAGCAATTCTTCCGAGATAGAAATTATGCTCGCCATCTCTCATAACTTAACCGCGGTTTTTGAAAAGTCGGATTTGGATTTAGGAATTGTAATAAATGAGATAAACTATAACTCATCTTCCGATTTTGATACGGAAGATTGGGTTGAATTATATAACCCGGCTGATACATCGGTGGATTTATCGGGCTGGATTTTCAAGGACGAAGATGATGAGCATGTTTTTACAATCCCTTCAGGAAGAGTAATATCGGCGGATAACTATTTGGTTTTATGCCGGGATACTCTTTTGTTCACGGAAAAATATTCGTCGGTTGATAATTTTACCGGTGATCTAAATTTCGGATTGAGCAGCGGCGGTGAGCTGATAAGATTATTTAACCCGTCCGGCAAAATTATTGATTCACTTACTTATGATAATAATTCCCCGTGGCCCGAAGAGCCCGATGGGAATGGACATTCACTGTCGCTTAAAAACCCATGGCTGGATAATGCGAAACCTGAAAGCTGGGAAGCTTCGATCGGATACGGAACTCCGGGTGAAATAAACGACATCTTTACGGAAATAAAAGAATCTGCGGTTCCCGTCGATTTTATGCTTTATCAAAATTATCCCAACCCGTTTAACCCGGTAACGACAATCCGCTTTTCTAATCCTAAAAATCAGCATGTGCGTTTGGAAGTGTTCAATGTATTGGGTCAAAGTATTGCAGTTATTGTCGATGCGCAGCTTTTACCCGGTACATATAATTATAAATTTGACGGAACTGAATTTTCATCGGGAATTTATTTTGCAAGATTATCATCAAAAGGAAAAAACATTGTTAACAAAATGATGCTTCTTAAATAATGATGCCGGGAGATAGAAATGAGTTTTAAGAGAGTACTAATACTGTTGATTTTCGTTGCGTCAGTAATTACTGCACAGCAGAAATATTATACTGTTGATGGCAGAAATGTAATTGATCCAAACGGTGACGTGTTTATTATTAAAGGAGTAAACCTGGGTAACTGGCTTGTTCCCGAAGGATATATGTTCAAATTTAAGAAAGCAAATTCACCGCGGATGGTTAATGATGTAATTACGGAATTAATTGGTCCGGCTGAAGCGAAAAAGTTTTGGATAGATTTTCAAGATAACTATATAACATCCGGGGATATCAAATATCTGAAATCCAGCGGGTTAAATTCAATCAGGGTTCCGTTTAATTATAAACTCTTCTGCGACGAAACATATTTATGGAATACAACTCAGCGCGGTTTTGAACTGATTGATAGACTACTTGAATGGTGCAGAAGTGAAAATCTTCCTATAATTTTAGATATGCACTGCGCTCCCGGCGGGCAAACCGGCGATAATATTGATGATAGTTATGGTTACCCGTGGTTGTTTATCAACGAAGAATCACAACAACAGATTATTGAAATTTGGAAAAGGATTGCCGAACATTATGCAGATGATCCGATGGTACTCGGATATGACTTGATGAATGAACCAATTGCACATTATTTTGAAGATGAAGGTTTATACGAAAAACTGGAACCCCTTTATAAACGAATAGTTTCGGCGATTCGCGAAGTGGATACTAACCACATAATTGTTTTAGGCGGTGCAAGGTGGAATACAAATTTTTCTGTTTTCGGCGAGCCGTTCGATGATAAACTGATCTATGAATTTCATAAATATTGGATGCCTCCCGAACAAAAAGAAATTCAAGAATATGTTGATTTTCGAGAGAAATATAATGTCCCAATTTATATGGGAGAATCCGGTGAAAATGAGGATGAGTGGATTTTTAATTTCAGAGAGCTGCTGGATAGTAACAATATCGGCTGGCACTTTTGGACATACAAGAAAATGGATACGGAAAGATGCCCGGTTCAATTTAATAAACCGGGTAACTATGATTTAATAATCGAATATGCCGAATCAGATAGAAGTACATATGCAAATATGAGAGAGAACAAACCCGGTATCGAGAAGGTAAAAAAAGCATTAGAAGATTTTATTGATGAATCAAAGTTTGAAAATTGTTTCCCGAATAACGGTTATCTGTGGGCGTTGGGACTGCGAAAAGAAAAATAAAAAATTTACTGAAGTAAAAAATAAATGAGAACATATATGTATTTAAAACCTGTAGTTGCAGCATTGTATTTGATATTAACAATAAGTTTATCTGCACAAACTTATACACTGGTTTGGTCTGACGAATTCTCGGGCACTCAATTGAATGAATCGATATGGACTCGTGAAACCGGAGGCGGCGGCTGGGGTAATAATGAATGGCAGTATTACACCGACCGCGATACTAACGCTTTTGTTCAAGACGGCAAGTTAACTATCCGTGCGCTGGAAGAGAGCTTCGGCGGCAGGGATTATACATCTGCCCGGTTAATTACAAAAGATAATAAATCATTTCAATACGGGAAGATAGAAGCGAGAATGAAACTGCCTTACGGTCAAGGAATTTGGCCTGCATTCTGGATGCTTGGGCAAAACATCAGTTCCGTAGGCTGGCCGGCATGCGGTGAAATCGATATTATGGAAATGATCGGCGGCTCTACTAATGATAATGTTACTTATGGAACTGCACATTGGGATGATAACGGTCATGCCATGTATGGCGGTAATTACGTTTTATCAACAGGAATTTTTGCCGATGATTTTCATCTATTCACAATCGAATGGACACCGCAATACATAAAATGGTTTGTTGACGGAACTCAATTTCATGTGATTGATATTACCCCCGGCGGGTTGAGTGAGTTTCACCAGGAGTTTTTTATTATTCTGAATATTGCTGTTGGAGGCAACTGGCCCGGTTATCCTGATGCAACAACCGAATTTCCCCAAACAATGGAAATTGATTATGTGAGAGTATATCAGGATGCCTCGCTTATTCCTGGAATCGTATTGACTGATCCGGTTGATAATGCAAGTTACGATGAGTTTGCGGATATAACCATTTCTGCCGAAGTTGAATATGACGGCGAAATCGAAAAAGTAGAGTTTTATCAAGATCAAATGCAGATCGGGGAAACGGATCTCGAACCTTTTGAGATGACATGGCGAAATGTTTCAGCCGGGAATTATAAAATTAAAGCTGTTGCCGTATCTGTGGACGGTTACCGCGGTGAATCATTTACTTCTGATGTGATTGTCGGAGGCGGATCAGAACGGGCTCCGTATTCAGGTAATCCAGCACAAATTCCCGGAGTTATTGAAGCAGAAAATTATGATATCGGCGGAAACGGAGTTGCATATAATGATAATACAATTCCGAACAGCGGATTTACATATAGAAAATTGGAAGGAGTTGATACCGAGGTTTGTCTCGATGATAATAACGGTTTTAATGTCGGGTGGACTGAAGCCGGTGAGTGGATTTTATATACTGTAAATGTTTTATCCGGTGCCGAATATGAGATATCAGCTAGAGTAGCATCTGAAAATGCAAACTCCGGTTTTCATATTGAGATTGACGGAGTTGACGTTACCGGTTCAATTACGGTTCCCAATACCGGTGATTGGCAGGAGTGGGTACCGGTTTCATCAAATGTTACTCTTTCGCAAGGGCTGCATGATTTTAAGTTTGTGGTTGAAAATGGCGGGTTTAACATTAATAGATTCGAGATTTATGAACCTGATACGAATCCGCAGATAAATATCATTCATCCGAACGGCGGTGAAATGATGGATATCGGTACGGTTCAGGAGATACAATGGACAAGTCTTAAAGTTGATGCCGTAACAATCGGATTATCGACAAACGGTGGAAGTTCGTGGACATTTGTAACTCCGGAAACACCGGCTGAATTCGGATTCTATCGGTGGCTGGTCCCCGATCAACAATCCGAAGATTGTAAAATTATGATTGTGGATTCCGATTTTTCTTCAATAAATGATATGTCGGATTCAGTCTTCACAATAGATTATGTTAATCCGGTTAATAATAAGAATGAGATAATCTCAGAATATCAGCTTTATCAAAATTATCCAAACCCTTTTAACCCGGAGACAATTATAAGTTTTTCCTTACCTGTAAGATCTCAAGTAACGTTAGAAGTGTTTAATCATCTTGGCGAAAAATTAATTGAACTTGTCAACGGCTCACTTAATGGCGGATCCTATGAGGCGAAATTTAACGCAAGAGATTTACCTAGTGATGTATATTTCTGCAGATTGACAGCATCCGGTTTTTCCAAAACGATTAAAATGATTCTGCTAAAATAAATTCCGGCATGTAACGTATTTAGGTATCAAGATCGAAATTGTTTGCGCTCTTAGTTTTTCTTTAACAAATAAAAATAAACCGGGCTGCCAAAATTATTTCCAGCAGCCCATTGAACTTTTTTTAGAAAGCTTATTTCATCACAATCATTTTTTTTACTAATGTATATTTACCAGCTTGTATCTTGTAAAAATACACACCGCTGGCAAGATTTGCCGAATTGAAATTCACTGTATAGTATCCCACCTCCTGGTATCTATTAACTAAAGACATAACCGTTTCTCCAAGTATGTTTACAACATTCAAAATAACATGACCCGATTTTGGGATTGAATGCCTGCCCACTGGAGCAGCTTTTTTGCGTAGATGGAGATTTGGGTGATTTTATTTCACGGAATTGCTTGTTGGTTGGTGTTACTATTTTATTAGTACTATTTTAATTGTTCTACTATGAGTCTCCTTTCTCACGGTATTATAAATAAATTGTGCAAAGTAAACGCCGCTTGGTAAATCACTTCCATCAAATTCAACTTCATAAAGTCCGGGAGTTTGTTTTTTGTTTACCAGGGTTGCTACTTGGTGTCCGAGGATGTCGTAGATTTTCATCGTGATCATTTGTAGGGGACGAAAATTTTCGT
>JAIOZI010000102.1 GCA_021740785.1 Melioribacteraceae bacterium | reverse complement strand
ATTTTTACCCGTTATTTCTTTATTTTGCATTGAGAGACTCCTTTAGTTTTTATTTTGTTGATAACTTAATTTATTAATTTTTGGAGTCTCTTTTTCTTTTTATTTTTTCTTTTTCAACTAACTTTTAATATAACTCTTTTGGCAACGAAGAGAATACAATATTAGATTGAATAGGAGTATGTAATTGCTTTTTGATCATCAGTATCCGCTATTAATCAGGTCTATCATTATCTCGCCTGCATCCCTTAGCGCCACTGATTTAAGCCAATACCTGAGAGTATTAGGTTTAATCAAATAAAATATCTCTTTCTCATTCTGATATATTTTTAGCACTCTACGATAGTAAGCTGTCCCTTTCTCTTTATCAATTAATCCAACAATATCTTTTTCTGATAATTTTCGTAATTCTTCTTTTACATTTTCATTTCCACCGTATGAAAAAGGATAGCATGTATAAGCCTTCGTTTGAATTGGTTTTAATGGATTAAATTGGTTTCCATTTGCTTTATAAATAGAATTTAGATTGCTACAAAGAACTTTGCCAAATTCTTTTAGTTGGGCTGCATTAACTTTTTTAATATTTACCCCAGCTTGTTCACCCTTAGAAAGTTCTTCTATCCTATAATTAAGTACATCCTCAATGACGATTTTTTCATTTTTAGTAAGCTTAAGTTCTTTTTCGTCCTCCGGATAAGGTAATGCCAAGAAATCTTTCATCAACACGGTGGAAGCTGATCTGCTGATTCCAGCTCTACTACTAAATGATAAGAGCAAAGTTTTAAAAAGAAGGTAATTGTTTTGAAGTACCTGCTCAATCTTTTTTAGTTGTTCTTTATATTCTTTTGGAGCATGTATTCCAAAAATTTCATTCCTGAAAATCAAATACTCTTCAGAAAAAAAAGTAATAAATTTACGCTCACCCGGTGTTTCTTTAATAAGTAAATGAGGAGGAGTAAAAATCTTTTTATTTTTAACACTACTTCTATAAAAATGAGTCTCTTCTTCAGTTTTCGTTTCTAGAATACCTTCTTCGGTAAAACTATCTGTTTCGACCATCTTTTGCCCAGTCAAATGAGGAGCTTTATCCGTTCCCTTCGCATAAACATATCCCTCTGCAAAACTCCAGCCATTTTTCTTTTTCTTTTCTTTTAAGTAATCACCTAAAGTTCTTATGCTTTGTAATCTTTTAAGTAGATAATATAGTTGTCCTCCGCCCATTAAGTTTGTTTTCCAAATAATTTTATCATCAATGGCAATCTCTTGCGGAACATGGTGTAAATCGTAATGATCTACTTCAAAGTAAAGTTTATCTTTAGCTGCTCTTGTTCTTTTTACGGTAACGTGTAAAAGTTGATGATCATCCTTAGGCTGTTTGTTATTTACAAAAATTACTGAGGTAGCAACAGCGCTTTCGAATAACATCGACTTTTTATCTAATGATGAAAAATCAATTATCTGCGGAATTTCATACTCGGAGAAGAATTCTCTTCTAAATTCGGCTCCGGTTTCATTATATA
Organism: Melioribacteraceae bacterium; assembly: GCA_021740785.1. Lineage (GTDB taxonomy): Bacteria > Bacteroidota > Ignavibacteria > Ignavibacteriales > Melioribacteraceae > JAIOZI01. The sequence goes on along the minus strand of JAIOZI010000102.1, from coordinate 8,997 downwards.
AAAGCGGACCGGACGGCATAACCAAGCTTAACAATCCATCTTTTTTAAGCAGCTTAACGGATTGCTGCAAGAACAAAATTGCTATCTGGTGACGTGGAATTGAATAAGGAACATCAAGTTTGTATTTAGAAATAATTCCATCAAAATCATTTATCTTATCCTTAAACGGCGGGTTACCAATAACTAAGTCGTATCCCTCTTGGTGATCATTTGTTAGGTAATCAAAAAAATCTTTGTTAAATAAATTACTGCCTTCTAAAACCTCGAATTTCAATTCGGTCCATATTTCAGTTGGTGAAAGCATATCGCAAAGTGCAATGCTCAAACTAAATATTGATAACCTTACAGCATCTTTCTCAAGATCAATTCCGTAAATCGATCGTAATAAAATTGATTTTAACTTGCCAATCTTTGGTTTCTTAATAAGACCGGTTTTATCAAACTGTTCTTTTTGCCACCATTGAACAAGTCTTTTAAAAGCGGTAACCAGAAAAATTCCCGAACCACAACTTACATCGATCACCCTAAAATTATTTTTCACCTCGTTTAACGGCATGCACTCATCCACCATAAAACGAGCTAAATGTGTAGGAGTGTAAACTGCATCGCCTCTATGTGTAATAAACTCCTGGTATATACGACTAATAATTTCAACAGGTAAATACTCAAAAGAATAAAGCTTCCAAAAAACATATTGATCATTCTCTATATTTGCATCAAGATAATCTGCTAGCTGTTCTAAGTTTGTTTTTTGAAGTTGTTTTTCATCTTTTTCATTAAGTTCATATATTTTCCCATTAAAACGGCTGCTCAGATCTTTAAACAGTTCTACAAGTTTCCCATTTCTAATTACATCACAAAATGATACGGATTCATTATAAACATGAAAAAAATCAGGGGGGAAAACATGCTTACCTTTTTCATCCTTTCGTTCTTCCAAGTATTTAATAAGAATTGATAAGACAAGGAGTCTATGAGCTAAATCTTTATCTAGTTTTGTTTCTTGTAAAAATTGAGTGCGTCTTTTCCTGAGACCTTCAATTAATTTATTCTCGGCACTCTTTGAACTCAAAAAATGATTTTTCGTAAAATCCTGTTCCCAAAATGAACCATTCAGAAATAAATTTGCGGAATATTTCTCATACAAATCTTGAGTTGCAGAAACTAATTCTATAGTATCAAATGGAGATATTTGTGGTTTGTTATTGCGGTAATTGACAGGTTTACGACCATCAAAAATTCTAATTTGTGTATTATCAACGATATAATAGATAGGGACTATTCCACTACTCCAGATTTTTTTATGAATCTCCGCCCAATCATTTTCAGTATAATTTTGAGAAGTATTATCGTAAATAAATACCTGTGGAATAGATGATTGTAATCCTTCCATCCTTCTAAAAAAAACTGCAGTAGCCTTTAGCCTTTCAGCCTCTTCCAAAACAAGTAATTCACTAAAATCAATTTCATTTGATTTATAATCGCGAGATGTAAAAAATAACCCACTTGGAACTGAATCAACATCAAAACCCAATGGCTTTAATATTTCATTAAAACTAGTTGAATTCATATATGCAAATATAATGTTTTAGAATAGGAAATATGATATTAAAAACCGGGTGTTACTTATATTCTTCTTTATTCACCAATTAGAGCAACCACAACTTTACGCAGCAGTAATTTTACATTAAATCTCAATACCAATTATATCACAACCGCCGTATTCACTTTCTTTAAGATAAATAAGAACATTTCTCGATTCATTAACTATCGATCCGCCATCTCCCTCTTGCCGCAAGTGTTTGGTATGAATCGTTATTTTGGTTTTTATCGTTTCACCAAGTTCAAAGTTCAAATAGTCTATTTTATGCTCGGTTACATTTCCTTTTTCATTGAACAAATTTTGCAAAGTGTCATAGAATTGTTCAACTGTAAATTTTCGGTCATCAATAAACAAATTTGATTTCTTTATATAAGTATAAAACCGGTCTTTCTTCTCTCTCCTAAATAAATCAATGAACATATCATCAATTGCATTTTTAGAATCCAATTTTAAGTTTGGATGAAATTCTTCGTAAATAAAATTGTACGTCCAGCCGGGCATTTTAATATTTTCTATTTCTTTACCGGGAAGTTCCTCGGTTAAAAATATATAAAAATCTCTATCGCTAACGTCATCTTCTTCAAGTATATCAATATTAACTTGATGTTGTGCATAAACATCCAGCACATTTTCAATTTCCGATACAATATTTTCACCGGGGATATCATCAATCTTCTTAAAGGAAGGATTTCCGAGATACTCTGCAACTTTTACATATTGGGAATTCTCATGTAATTTTTCAAATTGTTCTATATTCTTCAGGAATTGATTCTCGATTTCCGGGTCAATTCCCTCTTCGGATTCACTAAAAACCGCGTCGTATTTATCCTCTAATTTCTTCTTTTTCTTTTTGTTTTCTTCGTTTAAGAAAAATTTATTGGCGTCTTCTGAGTAATCCATCACAACCTTATTTTATTCGAACAAAATACTAATATCTTCTCTGGTGAGGTTTTTCAACAGACCGGAATCAGCTAAAATAATATCTTCGACCAGCTTACGTTTTTTATTTTGCAGGTGAAGTATTTTTTCTTCGATACTATCTTTTGTAATAAATTTATAAACAAATACATGTTTATCCTGCCCAATACGATGAGCTCGGTCTGTAGCTTGGTCTTCAACCGCGGGGTTCCACCACGGATCATAATGCAAAACGTAATCGGCTTCTGTTAAATTAATCCCAAATCCTCCAGCTTTTAAGCTGATTAAAAACAATTTGGTTTCATCAGAGTCTTTAAAATTCTTAATTCTTTCTTCCCTATTCTTTGTTGCGCCCGTTAGGTATTCATATTTAATCTTTTTCTTATCCAGGTATCCTTTCATAATTTCGAGCATTTGCACAAACTGAGAAAAAACAATAGCTTTATGATCTTCTTCAATTACCTTTTCCAACATAATTTTCAATTCTTCGAACTTGCCGGATTTCTTTTTATACTTATTTTCAACCAGCGCCGGGTGATTGCAAATTTGCCGTAATCTTAACAACCCTTCCAATACTTTAAAACCGCTTTTCTTAATTCCTTTTTTATCTATCTCCTGTAATATTTCAAAGCGAATCGATTCCTTCCAAAAGTTATAAACTTTTGCCTGGTCTTCTTCCATTTCACAATAATGAATTAATTCGCTTTTTGGCGGCAGTTCTTTAGCAACCAAATCTTTGGTGCGACGTAATATGAAGGGATAAATAGTTTTCCGAAGAAACTCCAGCGAACTCTTATCACCGTTTTTTTGAATGCTCTTTACAAATGATTTATTGAATTTATTAAACGATCCGAGTAAACCCGGGTTAAGGAATGACATCTGCGACCAAAGTTCGGATAAATTATTTTCAATCGGCGTGCCGGTTAAACACAGCTTATTATCAGCGTTTAACTTGCGAATTATTTTACCGGTTTTTGAATTGGGATTTTTTATTTTCTGCGATTCATCTAAAATGATATAATGAAAATTAAGATTACTAAGCAAATCATAATCGCGCAGAACAATACCGTAACTTGTAATTATCACATCATATTTAGCCAAGTGCGATTCATCTTCCTTAATTCTTTGAGTTCCTGTATGATTAAGAACTGAAAGCGAGGGGGCGAACTTATTTATTTCATCAATCCAATTAAATACAACGGATGTAGGCGCAACAATTAAACTGGTATAATTTTTCCTTTTCGATTTTTCCCTCAGCAAAAGCGCAATTGCTTGAACAGTTTTTCCAAGCCCCATATCATCGGCTAAAATACCTCCGAAAGAATATTCTTTAAGAAAGAAGAACCAATTAAAGCCTTCTTTTTGATAGCCTCTCAACTTTCCATTAAGTTTTCTTGGAATTGCAACGCGTTTAACTTTTTCGAACGATTTTAATTTGCTCACTCTTTCTTTGAATTTTTCATCAGTTTCATAATCATCAGCTTCTTCAATAATCGAATCCAACGCTAATGTTTGAACGTTAGTAAACCGTACCTTAGAATTATGAACCTCGCCGATTGAAAGCGAATACTTGATTTTTTGAATCCACTTTTCCGGTAAAACTCCGGTTGAACCGTCTGATAGTTTTACATAATTTTTTTTATTTTTTATAGCCGCTGCAAGATCGGAAAAAGCAACGCCAACGCCGTTGAAATTAACTTCGGTTTCCAGGTCAAACCAATCAATTCCCGAAGAAACATTAAAGGATACTTTCGGAGCGGCTGTATTTACTTTAAATATTCCCAGATTATCCTGACCTAATATTTCAAAGCCGCTTTCTTTTATATAATCGAAATTATTTAATAAAAATTCTATTGGATTCTGCCTCGGAATAAAAACGCCCTTATCTACAGATTTAACATGCAGCTCCCGGATAATATTATAAGCGGCATCCTCATAATCCTTATCCCTGTAAATTGTAATTATCTTGCCGTCATTAAATACCGATGTAAAACTTTCTAAAGGATCATAACTAAGATCATTACCGCTGTAATCAAAAACTACTTTTAAATGCAGAGTTGAATTGAATTCTTTCAATAATATTTTTTTGCCGGGTACTTCATGCATCTCAATAATTTCATATTTCGTTGATTGAATAGGAAGCCGCGATGCAATTTCCGGGAGGAAATCATTTTCGAAAACTTCTACCAGCCGTTTGGGTATTTCTACCCGGAAGTTGTTTTCAAAAAAAGTATTAAACTGATTTACATTGAGATTATTTATTCTGAATATCGATTTATCGAAGAATACCCACAGCGGCTCATCAAGAATAACTTTAGGAGCTTTTTCAAAAGTTATACTATTACCGTTCAGTTCAATAGATAATTTTGCTATAAGTATTTCATCCTTTTCGTCTTTGTCAATATTTAAGAAAGCATCGGCAGGGTTTTTAATAACTTCAATTCGTTCAAAATTATAATACGAAGATGAATAAACATCCTTACCGGGCAGAAAATTTAGTATATCATTAAAGAGATGCTTTTTTCTAATCGATTCCGAAAGAGTAGTTTCAAACCCGGCAAAAAATCTATCGAAACTGTTTGCAGTAAGATAATCGAGTAATATCTTCTCTTCAAATTCAACAGGCTGTATTTTATCAAAATTAATTTTTGACGCAACTTCAACCGATGCCACGCTTCCGTCGCTTCTCAGCCTTTGTCTTACCGGTCTTATTGTTGAACCGTATCCTGACAACTCTATTGCATAACCCATTTTATAAGTTACGGTTTGACTGCCGTTCCTACTATTCCCGCTGTTTATAAATGATGAAAAAGTAGATCTTAGAGCAGATGTCTCAGCTTCAATTTGCTTTTTTTCTGTTTCTTCTTTTGATAGAGATGAATTAATGTTTGTAACTGAAACAGGGAAAAATACCGATGCTTTGTCAGCTATTTTTCTTAATTCGGGTAATTTTTTATTCTCGTCAAAATATCCTTTCTCATTAAGATAGTATAAAAAAGCAGCAAGGTGTTTACAATTAGCTGTATCAAAGTAAGGACATGAACAATACATTTCGGCAGGCTCTAAATTTTCATCAAACACAATTTCTACAATATATTTAGTGCCGCCCAAAACCGTAGCGGTAAATACATATTCATTAATGAAAAAGTCTTCAACCAATTTTAACTTGTGATATGTTTTCCCTCTTTTAACAACTGCATCGGTAAAGTATTTTTTCAAAATGTAATTGAAGTGACCCATAATACGGCATACAAAATAATTGTTATAAAAAGTGATGATAAATATAAAACAATTATCGCAGTATTACAGGTATTAAACCTAAATTGATTCTATCACTCTCCAATTAGAGTAACCACAACCTTACGCGAGCCGCCGTGATTGCGGTGCTCACACAAGTAAATTCCCTGCCACGTGCCCAGATTTAGCGCTCCGTTCGTAATTGGAATAGATAACGACGGACCGAACAGTGATGACTTTATATGTGCGGGCATATCATCGGAGCCTTCGAGCGTGTGATCGTAATACGGGGCGTTTTCCGGAACCATATGATTGAAATGTGATTCCATATCGCTGCGTACATCCGGCGATACGTTTTCATTTATTGTTAATGAGGCGGAAGTGTGCTGAATGAAAAAATTTGCCATACCTGTTTTTATTTTGTGCAGCTCCGGCAGTTGACTTTCAAGCTCATGCGTTATTATATGAAACCCGCGCGACCGCGCTTTTAATCTAATCTCTTTTTGGTAGAACATAATTGATCCATTTACGTGAATACTACTACAAACAATTTAACGATTTATATATAAAATCTCATGATCGGGCGGGATTTGGATCGGCGTTCAACTTCTTTAAAACCCGCTTGATTAAATGCAGAGGTGATTCCCGTCCATGCAAATGCAGCGGGCATTTTATTTTCATACGGATCAACCGGGTATCCTTCAACAATTTTTGCCCCCTCCGATTTACAAAATTCTACTACGCTTGCTAGAATTCGAGAGGATAAACCTTTCCTCCGGTAATCTTTGTGAATGAACAGACATACAACCGACCAAACAGGTTTATCATCAACCGGTTTCAAAATTCGGGAGTTTGCAAGCCGCGGAAAATCTTCCCTCGGGGCAGCCGAACACCAGCCAACGGGTAAATCATTTATATAAAAGATTAAACCGGTCATTCTCTTCTGTTTTACCAATTCCATCATCGCGTTTTTATTCCCGTCCCCCTTTTGCTTTTCAAATTCCTTTGCTTTAATTCGCCAATACATACACCAGCATCCTCCGCAGGCGCCGCGCTCGCCGAATAATGTTTCGAAATCTTCCCAAGTTGAATTTGATAACTCTTTAAAGTGAATTTTGTTATTGTCACTAATCGTCATTTATTTTCTCCGGGAATGTTATTAACAGTTATTACTGCTGTTCATAGCGATAGTTTGTCATTCATAGTCATTGGTGGTCATTTATAGTCATTGGTGATCAGTCATAGTTATTGATGGTCATTTATAGTCATTGGTGATCAGTCATAGTTATTTATAACCATCAATAATTATTTCGTTTTGCCGATAGAATTGATATAATTATTTAATTTGATACCAATAATATCAAATTGCTTAGTAAACTTTTCATACAGATCATCATTAATAAGTGCTCTATTATGTGCTTTTGTTAACCAGGTTTTTGTTTCATAGAAAGAACCTCTTGAATAATAGCCGAAATGCTTCGCTTCATTAAAATGATAACGCCCGAAGCCCTCACTAAGATTTGCGGCAACCGAATCGGCTGCTTTTATTAGCTGCTTACCAATAGTTTCTTTTTCAAAATAATTCCATTGTATAACTATTTGCCAAACTTCTTCTCCCAACTCCATTGCAAGTTGATATACTTTCAATTCTTCTAATCTCATATCATACCCCAACATTTATTAAAAACAGTTGATTAATTACTTATTAACAGCGAAGCGTAATGACATCAATTGACTATAAAATGACAGCGAAGCTAACTGACTTTTTTATCAAAACAACTCCAACTGTTTTTCTACCGATGAATAATCTTTCTCGTGATCAAGCAGCCATTTCTTCCGCCATATTCCACCGGCATAACCGGTCAGGCTTCCGTCCGTCCCGATAACTCTATGACATGGGATAATAATCGGAATTTTATTCCTTCCGTTAGCCGTTCCAACTGCACGAATACTTTTCATATCTCCCAGCGCCATTGCAATATCCAGGTATGTTAAGGTTTTGCCGTAAGGAATTACAAGCAGTTCAGACCAAACCCGTTTCTGGAATGTTGTACCGTCGAGATCTAAATCCACAGTAAACCTTTTTCTTCTTCCTTTAAAGTATTCGTGTAATTGTTTCAAGCATTTTTCTATATGGTGATTAACCTCGAAACCGTTAACAGGCATTAGATCGCTAAATTCAATACTCCGGATTCCATCACCCGTTGCGGTTATATCCAGGTAACCGATATCCGATTTGTAAAATGACTTGTATATTTTGTTCATGATAACTCCATTTTAATTTCCTCTGCGAACTCTGCGTGAAACTAAGAACCGCACTCAGTGCGCTGAATACTTACCCCACTTTCCTATCCATACTTCTGTAAATACCAATTACAATGCCCACCAACTTGAAACGAAGATAATTTTCTTCAATAATAATCGGTTCGTATTCGGGGTTTTCCGAATGAAGTTCAACACGATTTTTTTTCCTATAAAATCTCTTCACCACTGCGGCATCATCCAAAATTGCTGCAACAAAATGCCCGTCCCTCGGTTCAAGGTTAGGATTAACAATAACCACATCGCCGCTGAAAACGTAGGCATCCTTCAAACTGTCACCCTTAACACGCAGCAGAAAAGAATCCACCGGCATTCGTGCAATAGTCGGCAGTTCAATCGTATCAATTGAATCGGGATAAATTGTCAGCGGGTTTCCGGCAGCAACTTCACCGAGAACCGGTTTCGGAATGAAGAACTTATCCTCAATGGTCAACTCAATTCCCCGCGAAAGTTTCGGGTTTCGTTTTATATATCCTTTCTTTTCAATTGCGCCCAAATGCTGCTGAACCGTTGAACGGTTACGGTAACCAAATTTTTCTGCTATTTCCGCCAGCGTAGGCATTAATCCTTTTGCTTTCATATCAATTATGAAATCAAGAATTCTTTGTTGAGTTTTTGTTAATTGTTTTGACATAAATGATCCTTTTTTGGTTTCACACAAAGTCTTTACGCAAAGACGCAAAGAAAAGTTGAAGTAATTTGGTTGTGTGTGTTATGAAGTTTGTATTACATGTAGCATTGCATGGTGTATTGCATTGTACCAGAAAATATTATCTTCAACCCAGATTTTCCATTGGAAAATCTGCCCTTCGGGCCGACAATTTGTAAGTTGAGAAATATCAAATACTTAGCCATATAGAAATTTTGGAATTCGTTATTTGAATAAAATATTTTTCTTACAAATTGTCGGGGTTAAT
>JAIOZI010000101.1 GCA_021740785.1 Melioribacteraceae bacterium | reverse complement strand
TAACCCCGACAATTTGTAAGAAAAATATTTTACTCAAATAACGAATTCCAAAATTTCTATATGGCTAAGTATTTGATATTTCTCAACTTACAAATTGTCGGCCCGAAGGGCAGATTTTCCAATGGAAAATCTGGGTTTATCAAAAAATCAAATAAAACACCAAAGAAGGAAATACAAATAGCTAAGAAAAGAATGAAAGAGGTATTAACAAATGACACACGATGAGCTAAAAAATAAGGCGCTAAAAAAAGCATCAGTAAAAAAGGAGTATGATAAACTTGAACCTGAATTTACATTATTGAGGGAAATGCTTCGGGCAAGGAATAGAGCTGGACTTAGTCAAGCACAAGTAGCCGAAAGAATGGGAACAAAATCCACTGCGATAACTAGATTAGAGTCATCTTTAAGCAGCGGCAAACATTCCCCGTCTCTGGCAACAATAAAAAAATATTTAGAAGCATTAAATTGCCGCCTTGAAATCAAAATCACTCAAAACTAAGAATCATAATGTTTAGTCCATTCTACACAGAACCCAGTGATTGTAAGCAGATAGTAATGAAAAGCACTTTTTTTTGTCTGGAACTAAGAATATGTTTTACGGGAAGAAGTCACTCAAAAATATCGCGTGCAGTCACAATTTTTGAACGGGTATAAAAGATAGAAAATGTCAGGGTGAATAAGTCAATATCGCAATACCGTATTCATTCGTAAATAGAAAATGTTTCCTTTGGGTTCATTAGGCAGCACACCTACTTCGGCATCGTGTGCATCGGCTATTCTTTTAACAATTGCCAAACCAATACCCCTGCCTAATTTATTGTCTTCCGATAATCTTACATTTCGTTGAAAAATTTCTGTCCGTTTGTCTTTTGGAATTGTATTGCCGAAATCGCGGAATTCTAATAATACTGTATTATTTTCAACGGAACCGGAAATAATCAACCTTTCCCCATCCGCGGCATATTTCAATGCGTTGCTTAAATAATTTTTGAAGATTTCTATTATTATAGGGTTTGCATAAACAAAAATATCATCACTGATTTCATTTACTAAATCAATTTTATTTGTTCTGAATATTTGTTCAAACTCTTTGACGGATTTACTAAGCAGCTCGGTTAAATTCAATTCCGATCTTTCAATATCCTCCCCGCTCGAAACCATAGAAAGGGAGGTAGCATTTTCAATAACAGACATAAGATTTTCTATACTCGAATCTACTATCTTTACCATTTCGTCTTTTGGATATTCATCTTTCAGCAATTCGGCGATACCTTTGATAACACCTGCCGGGTTTCGTAAATCATGGGTGATTACGTCAAGCAGCAATTCCTGAGTAGTTTTTTCTTTACCCAGTTTCTCACTTAGCTGAATATGTTTGTTTAATGAATCACGAATTGTATTTTCAATTTCTTTTTGTCTTTTCAGTTCCTCTTTTGCTAATTGTAATTCCTCTTTAATCTGCGCAACTTCCTTTAATATTGAAAACACAGGTCTTCTCTCCGGTTCGATCCGGTGTTTGGATGTCTGCCAGTATATGTAACCAAGTAAAAAAGGGAAAGCAAAAAGGGAAATAAAAAACCTGCTGACTAATGTACCCTGTAGAATTTGGGAATATTCGGGATTACCGGCAAATGCCCCGGTATTAAACACTATAACATCAATCATCATTACACCGAGTAATGTAAGGTATGTTCTCAGCCAAAGTTTTACATTTAGTTTTAAACTGCCGAGAAATTCCCATGCAACTGCCAGAAACACCAAATCCAAAGCGGTAGTGAAAACCGATGCTGCATTTATTCTTAAGCTAGGTATGGGAATCTGCATATTGGGAGCCACATCGGATAATTTTATCTGCGTGTTCAGAACAATAGAAATAACAGGTACGAGAATTGATACAACGATAATTGTTGAAATTGCTATCCGAGTTTCACTTGGTCCGTCGAAAACATAAATAATAAAAACAGCCAAAAGAAGAGAAGTATAAAAAACAGTCGAACCGATCATAAATGTAATTCCGAAAGCTTCAACCTTAACTCCGGCGTCTGTTATCCATGACATTATTGCGGTAATGCCTCCGATTAGAGCGTAAAAATGGTATAAGCCGAATTTTTTTCGGAGAGAATGAGCAAACAGCACAAGAAAGTATACCGCCATTGCTTCGAGAATCAGTATTATTAAATTTTCACTCATAAAAATGTCTTATAAAGTATAAGAGAGTAACTATTATCGAATATTTTTTTTATCTATCAACATAAAAAGATAATTACAAATATTACAATAGATTAAAAAAAATATAAAACCAATGCAATTTTCCTAATCTGATTAATGTGTATTTATTTTAAATGTATGTATGAAAAGTTAAGAAATGAGCTGCTGGCATGTCCTGAAATAACTTTTACACCTTCCCAAGAACAGCGTCAGCGTCAGGAAGAACGGCGTCAGCGTCAGGAAGAACAGCGTCAATACCATGGAGCGGAATATATGTCAGCCACCCTTCAGACTGAATACCAAATCAAACAAATCCAAATGTAGAGCGATTCGCCTGAATCGCTCATTACCTAAAATTTACCGGAAATTAAGCTTGGGAATGATTTTTTTAATAATTGGATTTATATAGATAAATTACTCCGGGACTAGACTACCAGCCTAGCCCGGAATAAAAATTTTATTTGGTTTTTAGAACCACCTTATCATTAACGGTTTTGATATACACTTTGTTTTTACCGCCGTTAAATGATCCGGAAGCTTTGAGGATTTTTGTCGATTTCCCCCAGTCTTTTTCGGCATCCCGGGTTTCTTCTTTAAATTCATAGTCACTTACAACTACAGCATCTTCGGAATGTCGTTTATCGTATCGAATTTCAATTTGAACATCCATAGAAAAATTAGAAGGGACGTACAATTCCACGGTACCGCCCATCGATTTCATTTTGATATCCGATTCGTCAAAGCTGCTGCCCGTTACGGTCATTTCGATATCACCGCCCATTGTAGAAACATCGGCTTTACCGTCGAGAGACATCACTTTAATATCTCCGCCCATTGTTGATGCATCGAGAAATTTCTTAACGGTTTTCACTTTAATATCTCCGCCCATAGTTTTTACCTTTGCTCCGTGTTCGGCTTCATCGACTTCAACATTACCGCCCATTGTGCTGATGCTTACCTCGTCACCGGCAACATCACCGTTTCTTCTCATAACATTTCTATGAATAATATCGCCCCCCATGGATGAAGCATCTACATTACCGATAATATCATCAATCATAATATCACCGCCCATGGTTTTAACTTTACCGTCAACATCGGAATCGGTAAGGGAAATATCTCCGCCCATTGTGGTAAGAGATAGGTTTCCTTTTAGATCTTCCAGGATAAATTCCCCGCCCATAGTCGTGCCTTCGAGTTCTCCTTCGATGCCGGTCAGCTTAACATAACCGCCCATTGTGCTGAATTCCAAATCGAAAACTCTCGGTACTTTTACGGTTACGGATTCATCGGTTTGAATATTGTTTTTATGAGAACTTCTTCTGCTTGTAATTTCCACCCCCGATGAAGTTCTTTCTATTTCAACGGAAATTTTGTCTGCATCGGGACCGGTTACATTATACACAACCGAAACCACATTTTTATCCCAACCTTCAACTTCAATATCGGCGCCGGTTTCGAGATCAATAACAAGTTCTTCCCCGGGCTGAACATCGAACTCTTTTTCATAAGGCTGCATTTTAAGTGCAGGGTTTTCTTCACTGCTAAAATTTAACTTGAAGAAGTATTCCGGGTAGGTTGCACCGCCGAGAAATAATCCCAGTACAATTAATAAGGTAATCATTGATAGTTTTTTCATTTGTAAATCCCCCAAATTAGTTTTTACTTTTTCTTTATTTCTATATTTGAATTATTTGTTTCTACTTTTACAATATTTCCGCCGCCGTTCACTTTGTAAGTCCCGGTAAGTTTGCCGTCATCCTTTTTCACATTTTCAGATGGGAAGTCGGTTATAATTTCATAATCAAATTCATCATCATCCCACCAGCCGTGAGCGTTTATCTCAGCTTCGACGGTAGCTTTGGCATTCGACGGGAAGAAAACAGAAACTTTTCCGCTCGAAGAATAAAGTCTGCTTTCTCCTGTTGTAGGATTAAGCGTACAGGAAATTCTTCCGCCTGATGTTTTGGCTTTTACCTGTCCGGTGATATTATCCAATGAGATGTTTCCGCCTGCAGTTTTAACTTCATAACTTCCAGTTCCGTTTACTAATTGAATGTTGCCTCCGTATGTTTCGATACTTGCATCGCCGGCAGCGGATTTAATATAAATATTCCCGCCGTAAGTTTTGATTGAGGCGCCTTTATTAAATTGCGATACCTGGATATTTCCGCCGTAGGTTGTTAGATCCAATTGATCATCAACATTCCCGACCTCAATATTTCCGCCCATCGTTCTCACCTTTGCCGTACCGCTGGATACATTTCCCAGATCAATATTTCCCCCTTGTGTTGAAACATTTGCATCACCTTTTACATTACCGAGACGGATATCGCCGCCCATTGTCGAGAGCATAGTTTCACCGAAAATATTTTTTGCTTCAATATCACCGCCGGATGAAGATGCTTTCACGGTTCCTTCGATATCATTACGGATTTCAATTTCGCCGCCGGTAGTTTCCAACTCAAGGTTATACCTTCCGGGTACCGTAACTATAAATTCAATGTCATCTCCCCATCCCCATTCGGAAGAAAATTCAACATGAACATCGTTTCCGGTTTGTGTCATCCGAAGATTTTCAAGGTCATCTGAAGAAATATCACGGACGTTTACTTCTACTTCTTCTTTATCCCATGTGTTGATTGTAATTTCACCGGGATCGATTTCCAGGTAAAGAGTCCCCCCTTTCTTTACCTTGAAAGTTTGAGTCTTATCCTCAACTTTCCCTGGTTCACCCGCAAATGCATTTGCAGCAAATACGGTGAATAGAATAACGATTAATAATCTTATTGTTTTCATTGTAGATCTACCTCCTTAAGTAGAGAGGCAGCGCGGATTTTTATGAAATCGTTATCATCCGTTTCTGCCATGTTATTCAAAATTGATCTTGTTTTTTCATCTAATTTATTCTGTTCAAAATGAAGCGTTGAAAGTGCGTTGATGGCTAAAATTCTATTGCCCGAATTATTATCATTAGATAAAACATAAAGATATGCATCGCGTGAAAGTTCATCGGGCGGATATCTCATCAAAAGGTTTAACGCTTCTCTTCTAACCCCGGGATTTTCATCGGTTTTTACCGTTTCAATCAACGAGCGCTTAACCTTAGGATCGAAAGAATTATTGTTTTCCGTTTGACTTGCAATTGTGCTGATTGTACGAAGTTTTACGCCCGGGTTACTTGTGCTTACCAATGCAGCAGCTAAAATTCTTTTTGTCATTTCGTCATTAACATTTCCTTTATAAGTAACTGGCTTCACTGCATCGAATTGAATTTCAATTTCGCCGTCCGTGTTGAACCGGTCAGGGAACCTGACGTTTGCAATCTGTAAATTTTCGTTATCGAGATTATCGAGTTCAATCATTTTAGTTTGCTGAGCCAATTCTCTAATATCCCTTTGCTGGTTAAATATAAGATACCCGGCAAACATTCCGATAAGTAATGTAAACACACCGCCGAAAGCGAACCCGTATCCCGTAAACAACTTATCTTTCAACCAGCCGGAAATGAATTCGGTAGTTGAGGGTTTCCTTTCAATCTGACGAATATTCCTAAGCAGGTCGTTTCTTGAAGCATTCAGAATTCTTTCTCCGGGCTCAGCAGGTCTGTTTTCAGCAAGCGCTGAATATAATTGTCTTAAACCTGCGTATTCAGTATTACATTCCTCACATTCAAGCAAGTGGTTTTGTAATTCAATCTCTTTGTCATGTGTCAGTTCACCGTAAATGGAGAGCTGCATCATTTCATTAAATTTTTCGTGTTTCATCTCTTTTTCCTGTTTGAGATTTATTTCTCAATCAAATTTTTCAAATCGAATTTCATTTTATTTGTAGCGGTAAACAAGTAGCGTTTTATTGTTCCTTCCGCACAGTTCATCATTTCAGCGATTTCTTTTATTTTGTATCCGTCATAATATTTTAACGTGAATGCCATTTTCTGCTGCGGCGGTAGTTTATCCAATGCAGTATTAATTTGTGCTGCAAGCTCTGATCTAAAAATATCTTCATCGGTGCTGGAATCCCCGGCAATCATATCACTCATTTTTGCCGAATCACTTTCATCGAACCCGATTTCTCGATCAATAGAATCATGCGAATGTCGTTTCTTCCTTGTCTGAAAAGTAATACAGACATTCGTTGTAATTCTATACAGCCATGTCGAAAATTCACTTCTGAACCGGAAATTCTGCAGCCCCTTGTAAACGCGCATAAAAACTTCCTGGTAAATGTCTTTTGCATCATCTTCATTATTTCTGAAAGAGTGCGCGATATTCAATACGTGCCGGTCATACTTATAGACCAGCTTTTCAAAAGCTTCCATACTGCCTTTTTGTGCTTGTAATATTAATTGATTGTCGTCTGTTATCATTTCTTTCATCGCTTCTGTTCGTTTAGACCTCAACAGCAGGGAAAGGTTGTACCGGGAAGGGAAGTTATTAAAAAAACTTTTTTTTATCTAATTTGATACTTGTATTTCTTTACGTATAAAAATCCGGATGTATAAATTGCTTAAGTAAATATATAAGTCTTCTTCAAACGCTGCATGTAGAAATAATTCACTTGCGCAATTCTTCAAAAGCTTTTTTAGATTCCGAGACAAACTTTTTAATCAGCAGAGGATTTTTTCTTCCGGATTCATTTTCAACCCTGGTATGAACATCAACTCCGGCAGGTTTAACAAACTTAATTGCTTTGTAAACATTCGCGGGATTCAGTCCGCCGGCAAGAATAACCGGTTTGGGAGAAATCTCAACAAATTTTCTGCTGATATTCCAATCGTGTGTTTTACCTGTGGCGCCCGATGCCCCGGTTGAAGGATCGAAAGTATCGGTGATAAATGCATCAACGTGGGGACTCAGTTCAGTCAGCATAAATTCAAGCTCATCCTGATTATCTTCACGAATCACCAGGCTCTTTATGATTTTCAATTCCGGGTAAAGCTCCCTTAATCTTATTAATTCATTTAATGAAATATCACCGTGAAGCTGAACGATTTTCATATTTACTGATTTTGAAAATTCAATTATTTCATCAGCATTATCGAGATAGGTAATGAGTACGGCATTAAATCCAAAAGGCAGGTTAAGTGATATTGCGGCAGCTTGGTGCTCGGATAAATCCTCTTTGTGCACGGGAAGCCGGAGCGGGAATCCCAAATATTTTACATCGTTTTGAATGAGAATATCAGCTTCGGCTTGATCAATTATACCAGCAACTTGTATCAAGTACTCCTCGTCAAAGATCATTTAATTTATCCGGGTTGATTGAGATATTGAAATGTTTATTAAGTAAATCACAGAATTCATGTTTGCCGTTAATTTCCGTAATTGTTTTCCGACCGCCGTTAGTTACTTTCAAGTTTTTCTCCGAAAGTGAAATTCTGCCTTCTGCTGTTGCGGCGGAGCATATCCATTTTTGAGTGAAAGATGATTCGGGGGATGTTTGATGGTACTCGCACATACCGGCAAACTCGGTTAAATTTCTTGGGATTGTAGAAAATGTGTACTGAGGTTTCCACTCGTTATTGTCCGATTTTAACAAGTAAAATGTCTGCGCATTATTTTCATCTATTGTCAATTTATATTTTCCGCTGATATCTTCAACTTCACCATCCGGGAAAAGGAGCGGGCTGCGGAATGAATCACCGAAACCGACATCAACTAGATAATCGTTTTCAAGGTGTACGATCAGAGTGAGGTGATCAAATTCACGTCCGTATTTACCATTTTCAAAAACTTGTGCCGAGAGGAAATCGACTGAGAATCCCATTTCTATAAGAAGTGAACCGAACAATCCGTTTAATTCATAGCAGAAACCTCCGCGCCGCTCATCTATGATTTTGTTATAGAATTGATTCACATCCATCGTTATTTTTTTGTTAAGATGAATATCCAAATTTTCAAAAGGAATTTTCTGCATGTGTGAGTTTTGCAGTTCCGTCAGAAACTTGAGTGAATGCGCAGGATCCGGTTTTATTCCAAGTCTATCTAGATATTTCTTAACGTTCAAGCTTACTCCATGGAAGATTATCAAGATCAACATTCCCGCCGGAAAGAATAAGCGCGGCTTTTTTACCGGCGAATTTTTCTTTATTGTTTCCGATGACGGCTAAAGTAACAGCAGCGGAAGGTTCTACAATAATTTTCATTCTCTCCCAAATATTTCTCATAGCTGCAATTATATTCGAATCGTCAACAGTGATTATCTCGCTCACATTCCGGGTTATGATTTCAAATGTTTTTTCGCAGAGAGATGTAAGCAGTCCGTCACAAATTGTATCCGGGTTAATTGATGGATAGATTTTAGCGTCACGAAAAGACCTGTATGCATCATCCGCCCCTTCAGGTTCGGCGCCGATTACTTTTGTTCCGGGCGAAAAATATTTTGTTGAAAGAGACGATCCGCTTAGTAATCCGCCCCCGCCGACAGGCGTGATGAGATAGTCTAAATCCGGAATTACTTCATAAATTTCTTTGGCGGCTGTAGATTGACCTGCGATCACCGCATAATTGTTGTACGGATGAATAAACGCAGCGCCGGTTTCAGCAATTACTTCGTTCAGAGTTTCTTCTCTTGCCTGCAGTGTCGGTTCACAATAAATTATTTCCGCACCGTAACCTTCAACCGCTTTCTTCTTAATTGAAGGCGCTGTTCTCGGCATAACAATGTAGGCTTTCACATTTGCGGATTTTGCCGCCAATGCGAGAGCCGCTGCATGATTCCCGGATGAATGGGTTGCAACGCCTTTTGTTAATTCGGAATCATCGAGTGACAAGACTGAATTTGCAGCACCTCTAAATTTAAATGCTCCGACTTTCTGCATGTTTTCACATTTAAAATAGAGAGAACAGCCATAGATTTCATTCAACTGTTTTGAAGTTAATACCGGTGTTCGGTGTATGTGATTTTTAATCCTCTCGTGTGCGGAAATTATTTCATCTTTAGAGGGAATGCCGCTCATTTATTAATTGCTCTCCAGAAAAATTGCACGTGTTTTTGTGCCGCCTCCATCGCAGCATCCGTATTGCTTTTGGAATCGTCAAAAAGATATTCCATTCTGATCATGAATAGAGGATAAATAAATTCATTAGCCAAATCCTTAGGATCAGCTTCTTTGATGAACTTGTGTTTTATCAGCTCATCAAAAATCATCCACCATATTGAACGCGTTTCATCCAGCATATCCGAAACCGAATATCGTTTGCCTTCAATTACCCGGTATTGTTCTTTCAATAGCAGCCGCAGAAATTGTCTGTCGTTTTTTGAGCTCCATTGTCTAATCAATTTCTCAGTGAAATTGACCATGAAATTCAGAGGAAAAACAAGTTCGTTGATAAGGTCATCGGTTAATAATTGAGCGCTCGAAGATTCCTTTTTGTAAGCAGTAAATATCGCCTTCAGAATTTCCTGTTTAGATGAAAAGTGATTATAGATAGCGCTTTCTCTTACGCCCACCTCGCGCGCAATCTGTCTAACGGATGTACCGTCGTAACCAAACTGTGAAAATAAATCCAAAGATGTGCTGATGATTTTTTCTTTTGTTGTCATTTAACACACTAGTTGTGTTTATAGATTATCACAACTTAATAAAAATCGAAAGAATATGGGAGACGCAGATATCAAATCAGTAATTTAACTGAAAGTTAGGAGATAAAGGTCAATACAGCACGCCGAACTTGCCGTTGGTAATTGAGATTGTATACCCTTCGCCGTTTGTTGCTTCTGCGTCAAATTCAAAGGTTCCACTTATAAAACGGTTGGTTGTATCTAATGTTGCAATTGAAACAGTTCCGGTATTGTAACTATTCGTTGCATAAGTTAATCCGTCGGTAATTTTAAACGCTCCTTTACTCTGGCCTGTCAGTTCATAAACGCCTGTATTATTTGCATACACTCTCACGGAAAGGGCTCCGGGTTGATCTCCGGAAGCGTTAAAAATCAGAACGCCCTCATTAAATGTAGCGCCAATGATTGAGGGATAATAGCTTTCACCGTTAATACGCGCTGAAAGAAATTTATTGAATTCAACTCTTTCACCCTCGTAAGATTTTTTATATTGATTTATTAAAGGCACTGCCAAAAGGGTGTCGTTCTTATACAATGTTGAAAATTCTAGAGTGTCATTGCTGAAACTGTATTCTCCCTTTAAAGTTTCATCAGACGAAACATAATCATAACCGGTCCAATTACCGTTAACAGTCTCGGTAATTACAATGGTTATTCCCATCGAACCACTTTTAATAAATCCTTCTCCGTCAACATAGGTCGGACGTACCTTTCCATCCGAACTAATCTCAATTCCTTCATTAAATTGACTGTTGTACCAAATTCCTACAAGGTTATTATCAATCAAACTTTCATTTGTAGGTTCGGTTGAATTTTCCCGTGAACATGCAGTGAATATAATTAGTATTACTGATAATATAGAGGTTAACTTGCCAAACATAATTTAACTCCCCAACTATTTTGTTAATAGAATATTTTTATTTCCCCCAATACAATTCGGTGATAAAATTATCCGAATTATTTCTCTAAAATTAATAAAAAATCGACATATTTTCAAAAGTTGTATAATTATTAATTGAAAACGACGTATTCAAAGTTGATTTCATGCAGTATTTATCAGAAATCTAATGAAGGGATTAAATAAGCATTTCGGTATTCCAGTTTCAGAACACCTTACCCCCCGCAAAATGAAAGTGCAGTGGTTTTGAAAATTAAGCGTAAATTTGTACCCGGAAATATTGTGTGAGTTTCATTTAATAATTCGGCCAATCGTTTTGCCGCTCTGTTAAACCTAGGAGCA
>JAIOZI010000032.1 GCA_021740785.1 Melioribacteraceae bacterium | reverse complement strand
GATTTTTACCCGTTATTTCTTTATTTTGCATTGAGAGACTCCTTTAGTTTTTATTTTGTTGATAACTTAATTTATTAATTTTTGGAGTCTCTTTTTCTTTTTATTTTTTCTTTTTCAACTAACTTTTAATATAACTCTTAAACAAGAACAAGCAAATAATTATAACCTTGTATTTATTTATTTTCATTCAATATTTATATTTAATTAGTAATATATAATGTTTGATCTCATTCCCTTTTGATTCAATATTCATAATCTCATTATAACCGTATGATACATACTTTTTATCATCATAATTCACTGGAATGCTATTAATATTTTTAAAAAATAGTTTTTCTTTTAATACTTCTCCTTTTTTATTGACAATATCAGTTGGGAATTTGTATCCTGCCTTGAACTTAATTTTTCCCTTTGCAGGTGAAGTAACTATAAAAAAATAATCCCCTTCTTTATATATTCTAAAAAGTGCCGATTGTTTATTCAGATCTTTAAATGGGTTCTGAATCCTTTCGGATACTTGCACGAAATGGGTTGGCGCATCCCGAATTATTTCTTTCTTTTCGTATTCACGTATTCGATGGATTTGATAATAATTTGGCAAGCTATAATAGATACAATCATCAACAATTATGGAACCGGAATGCAATCTTGTATAGAATTTCTTTTGTAAAGCATCAACTTTTCCGGTTTCCTCCACTTTTTGAAATGTATTGATATCATAAACACAGATTGAATTATCGGAAGCAAAGGGTGTCAAAAGAAAGAGTCGATCTTCAACAATTCTCATATCAACACAGGGTATTGCTTGATCCTTTTTAAACTCATTAATAAAGTTAAAATCGAGATCATATTTTTTTACACTCAATTGTCTCCAATCATCAATATAAATGTTATTATAACTATCAAAGGCCATCCGTTCTATTGACAGATATTCTCCTGGTCCTCTGCCAATATTAGTGTATTTTCTCTTAAATTTTCCATATATATTAAAAACAAATATTTCAGAATCATTATCAATTAAATAAATGTTCTCATCTTTATCACAAGTGTAGTAAACAATATTGCCAAAGGGAATTTTAATTTCATTTATATTTAGTGGGATTTTTTCTATATCAAAGAGAGAATTCATACAACCTAACGTATCAATTACTGTATCTAATGAATTATCAGTCTTATCAAGTGAGTTATTATTGCAAGAAAATGTAAGTATTGCAATTAGTATTATCTTTAAACGACTCATTTACAATTTCCCTTAATTAAAGATGAAGACAATATCATTCAAAAGATGCGGGAGGATCTTATCCTCCCATAAAATTATTAACTTCTAGTGATCTGGGCAAAATCCCTTTCCAGTTTCACCAACAATACATTCAATGGGTGTACCTCCATAACAATTCCATGTAACTATTGTGCCGGGCTCGCAACTTGAACTTGTTCCCCACCATCCATATTCAGCAGGGTAATCAGCTTTGATCTCAGATTGAAAAATTAGTAATATATTGATTGCAAATATCAATACTACGAATATCGATGGAATAGTTTTCAATATTTTTTTTGTTATTATCATCTTTCTTTTCTCCTATTTTTTTAAAAAAATTAATTTAAAGACCAATTATACATGTGGGATAAACACCATAAAGAAAATATTTTCTTAATTTATTATTACATACTATTAATACATATTCTCAATTGCTTTTCACTCCCAAAACCCACCAAAGGATTGCGGGCAGGCACCTACAATGATTTTCCAATCCTTAGTAGGGTTGAATAGAAAGAAAAAGAGAGGCAGTGAAAATTTAATTGCCAGGTCTTGCTTTATTTTTAACATCAGCATTGCTCCCAACCCAATCTCAATTACAGGCAGAGTGGCAGAAGTAAAGATTGTGATTTCATCAGCAAGTAATTTTAGGGATTGCAGTGTTTCAACCAGTGGTTTGGGATCAATTAGTTTTGTTATGCCGGTGAAAAGCAGTATTAAAGCAATGAGGTAATAAGAAACTGTAGAAAATAATTTTCTTATTTCCTCTTTATCAATTCTATTTATTAATTCAATTTTATGTGTAAGCATTTTCATTAATTAATTTTCGATTTCAATTTAATCAGTCATTTTCTTTATGTCAAATGCTAAAGGGGGTATTTTTCCTACCCCTTTGGGGTATTTTTTCTACCCCCTTTTTTTTGATTTTCGTAGGCTAAACGTTCCAACTCTTTTGTGCTGTTTAGTTTTAACTTTTTAATAATATTCTTTTTGTGGACTTTTACAGTAGATCGGGAAATATAGATTGCTTCAGAAATCTCTTTGTTTCCTTTGCCTTCACCAATTAGATCAAAAACTTCTTTCTCTCTTGTACTTAATCTATCCAATAATTCATTTTTATTTTTTATAAAGTGAATTTCGCAAAGGCGGTTTAGGGAGTGGAATAAAAAAGTCAATCATTTACATTTCAAAAGGCATTTAATAATAATCATGTATTCCCGGATTATGAATTGGTTATTATATTCCACACCCTTAACATACTCTCGCAAACATATTTTAGATTATAGACTACTGAGCGGTATGCATCTTCTAACTCATTTTCTATCGCGTTGATTGATAAAATGCCTTGAGAAATAATTATTAGTTTGGCTAATTCTGTATGTTCAATATTCTCATTTACTATACTTAAGATTTTCACTTCTCCGTTCTTAGCTATAATTTCCTGCAGCTCATAGAGCAAACCGCTTTTATTTGTGAAGTCAATTATTGCTGTTTGGGGATTGAACCTGCTGAAGCAATCACAGAAATCAACCCAGTTACTGGTGGGATAAACCGATGTGTTTCTATTATTCCCGTTAAAAAATGAAACGAATTTGGATGTTATATTCTCATCATCAGAATAAAAGATTAAGAATTCCGAACTGTCTTCCACCGGCATCCCCTGGTAATTTCGTTTTTTAAATTTCAACCGTTAAACTCAGTAAAAAAAAGATAGGAAATTAATATTTATATTTCAAGTTATAATTCTATACTCAAACCAGGATAATGATTTTAATTGGATAGGGTATTTTTCATGATCACCAGGGGGAGGTTTTGATCATAGATCATAGGTGGGAAATCTTTTTGAAAACTATGGGGAGTTATCTGACCAGTGAACAGAGTATTCAAGAAATTTTTGTTTTTTGGATAAAAAATAAAAATGAAGTTTGGTTTACAAATTAATATATTGACTTATTAAATACCTAACTAGATGAGAAACAATATACGAATCAAACAATCGAATTTGGACGCCGGCAACTGTAAATTATGTGTTACGTGGCGGATTTGCGGGTGATTTTCTGTCCGAATACTGACAAAAGAAGTGCGGAAATTCGCTGTTAGTGTATCACAGAAGCCATTATGGGATTAATAAAATATAACCAACTGTAGTTGATTTTTATCCAATCGAGATGTTTAAATGTTTTCCTAATCCAATCTCAATCAATTTATGATATGTCGAGATTTGAATATCACTTTGTCCTCTCTCGATTCGTGATATATAGCTTTTTTTTGTTCCAGTCCTTCTGGCTAATTCGTCTTGTGTCATTTGAGCCTCATTTCTAGCCTCTTTTAACATAACTCCTAATCTAAATGCTAAAGAATCTGCATCAAATTTATCTCTTGAAGGCGTTCCTTTCTCTCCGTAACTCTCTTTTAAAATATCTTCAAAATCTGTAATGTTTTTCATTTTATTGTCCTCTGTATTTTTCAGTCATATATTCTTTTTTTAGTTTCTCAGCCATTTTGATTTCTTTTCCTGGTGTCTTTTGTGATTTTTTGAGAAAACAATTTATTAAAACAATTAAGTCTCCTTTATCGAAAAAGCAAAGAATCCTGAGGCATTAAAAGTCGTGATAACACGAACTTCATAAATTCCGTCGGTATTTTCCAGACTCTTAAAGAATTTTGTAGGAACATGTTTCTCAAATCTCACAAGGTCGAGAACATATCCAATCTTTTCTTGCACTTTAGCTTCTTGCGACTTATAGAAATCAATAAAGTAATTTTTATAAGCAATTATTTTTCTACTTATGTCGAAAAGTTAACTAATTAGTTAATAATAATCAATTCTGCAAGAATGATCTACAAAAAAATTTATGAACTGGATCTTGTTTTTAATCTGTTATATGCATTGAGATTCCATGGTTGGTAACACCACTATAAGTATGTTAATTAAAATGATCGGTTAAAAGCTTGAAATTCTGCTATTTGGTACATAGGCAACACAACGAGATGAAACAGATAATAGTCGAAAAGTAAATCTATATTCATTTTTTTCGGGCTTGTTAAATATTAATTCAACTTTTATTTTTTTGATCATAGGGATACCATCAATCGAATCTCTCATATAAATTGCTCCTTTTGTCACTTGAGTAAATATTTTTCTTATTCTTATTGGTGTAGGTTTCTTTTTATGGACTTTCACTGTTGAGGGTGCAATATAGATTAACTCAGAAATCTCTTTGTTTCCCTTTCCTTCCCCTATTAATTCAAAAACTTCTTTCTCTCTGGGACTTAATCTATCAGATAATTCATTTTCTTTCTTCAGCTAATTGCCTTTTTATTCATCGCTTATATTTTTTTTAAATTGTATAGAAAATTAAACGCTCTCAATTCTTGTTGCATAATGTTTTGTTGATTAACTTACATAGATGGATAATTCGTTAAAAAATAAAAAAATAGGATTGGCGCTTGGCGGCGGAGTAGTATTAGGTGCTGCACATATTGGTGTGCTAAGAGCGCTTGCGGAACTCGGTATAAAAATCACCCATACCTCAGGAACAAGCATTGGAGCGCTTGTTGCAACTTTTTTTGCATTCGGCAAAACGTGGAAGGAAATAGAAGAAATTGCATTGGAACTTGACTGGCTGAATATTTCCAGACTTACTCTTTCCCAATTCGGGTTACTTTCAAATGAAAAACTTGGTAAGCTTATTGTTGATAATATCGGGGATGTTGAATTCAGTGATTCGAAAATCCCGCTTTCCATGATCGCTCTCGATATTAGTAAAGGTGAAAAAGTAATTCTACGTGAAGGGAAAGTTGCAGAAGCTGTGATGGCAAGTACTGCGATTCCTGGATTATTTACCCCGCTTGTAAAAAACGGGATGTATTTAACTGACGGAGGCGTTCTTGAAAATGTCCCGATTACACCGCTAAGAGACGATAATGTTGATGTAATAATCGGAGTTGATTTACGTGCGAAGCAATCATACCGTGAACCAAAAAACATTATTGATATTCTCATCACCTCATTCGATTTGAAACTTTCGAATGCCAATAAACTTCAAACAGAGCATGCAGATATTCTCATAACCCCTGATCTATCTGAATTCGATAGAAGAAATACATCACAAGTACCTGAGTTGATAAAAAAGGGTTATGATGTAAGTCTGCCGATTCTCAAAAAGCATCTTGGTTATTAGCGCGAACTCAATTTAGCCTATTTAATAAAATTATATTATATTCAGTAGGGTTTTAACAACAAATTATTATTGAGGAATTGGATATGACATTTATTTCTAGTCCAATTACAAATTACGTTAGAAATTTGGATTCAACAAAAGCGCAGGTTGTTCGGACTGTGTTGGAGTTTGTAAAGAAACGGCTGCCTGCTGATACGGAAGAACTTGTAAAATTAGATACCGCAACATATTTTCATCACAATAAAGATATATTCGGAATAGCTGCACGAAAAAGCTACTTTCAATTATACATACCGGATAAAGATGTTATGAATAAATATATTCCTGATCTTGGGGATGTGGATTTAGACAACGGGAGAATAAAGTTCAAACATCTTGAAGACCTTAAAATGGATATTCTCGGTAATATGATAGATGAGATGAGAGACAGGATTATTCAATAAACTTTTCTTTAAGAGGAGTTTTTTTTAGAAATTTTAACTCTCGTAAATCATTGATATTATTCCAAAATTAATTTCATATACTGGAATTTTTACAATCATTTTTTTGAAATAAATATCAAAAAGTTATGGAAAAAGATTTAAAAGAAAATATTGCCGATTCACTTGAGATCGATAAAATTTTAATACCCCATTTACCCTATTTACTTCAGGACTTATGGGCTCTCGGGAGTTCACCATCCAAATATTCTAGAATCTGTAAAAAACTTAATTTAGATAAAAATTCAAGAGTGCTAGATTTGGGATGCGGTAAAGGCGCTGTCTCAATTGCAATCGCTAAGGAATATGATTGTAATGTAAAAGGCGTTGATGCGATGCATGAGTTTATTGAGGATGCCAGAGTACATGCAAAAAAGAATAAAGTAGGAAAACTGTGTGAGTTTGAGGTTGGAGATTTAAATACGGCTCTTCAATTTGAAAGGGAATATGATTTAACAATCTTTGCATCGCTCGGACCAATTTTAGGAAACTTTGATGATAAAATTGAAAAGCTGCGCAAAACTGTTAATGTCGGTGGACACATTTTAATTGACGACGGATACTTGAAGGATTCCGTACAAACGGGTAAATCCGGGTATGAGCATTATGCCGATAGAGAAACAACTATCAAACTTCTTTCTAAATTCGGCGATACTATTATTACGGAAGTAATTTACACTGATGAAGAAACGAATAAAATCAATTACGAATTTTTGCATCTAATTGAGAAACGCGGGAACGAACTAAAAACCGGCAGCCCCGAACTTTTGCACTCAATAAATAATTATCTAAAAAGACAAAAAGAAGAATGCGAATTTATTGATGAAAAAATAACCGGGGCAATTTGGCTTATTAGAAAAAATTCAGATTGAATAATCCTCTGTTCATCTCTCCTTACCGCTTCCACTTTATATTGCAGCCTACGCTCGGTATTTGATTTTCATCGACCGGCTTGCCCATTAAAATGTTATCTAATGCAGATCGTAAATCTTTACCCGTAACAGGTGTCGAACTGCCTGGTCGTGAATCATCAAGCTGACCGCGGTAGACTAACTTCATATTTCCATCGTACACATAAAAGTCAGGTGTACAAGTAGCATTATAAGCTTTTGCAACTTCTTGTGTTTCATCATATAAGTATGGGAAAGGATATCCTAATCGTTCTGCTAATTCCCTCATCTTTTCAGGGGAATCCTCGGGATAGTTTTCGACATCATTAGAACTGATTGCAATAAATGAAACTCCTTTCGGAATGTAATCATTTGCAAGTCTAACCAGTTCCTCATTAACATGTTTAACATAGGGACAATGATTACAAATAAACATAATTACCGTACACTTATCAGACTTAAGCTGCTCCAATGATTTTTCAGTTTCGGTTATTGTATCGTACAACTTAAAATTCGAAGCCGAGGTTCCAAGTTCAACCATTACTGAAGGTGTTTCCGCCATTGTTATCTCCGTTTTTTATCAACAAATCTATATCAAATAATGTATTGATCTTATAGACCAAATTCAAAGGTAAAAATAATTTTATTGAATATTTTTTTTAATATCTTAGTTCCTAAATCAATTCAATAAAAAAATGAATTACAACACCAAAGTAATCAACTGGCTGCTGGAAGGTGATCCCTCAATTCGCTGGCAGACATTACGAGATATTGCAGGCGCCAATAAAAATACTTTTAATATTGAACGAGCAAAAATTGAAAGCGAAGGATGGGGCGCGAAGTTACTATCACTTCAGGATGAAAACGGATTATGGGCTAAAGGGATTTACACACCCAAATGGACATCAACTACATACACACTTTTATTACTAAAAAGATTCGGGTTGAATCCAAACAATCGTCAGGCAAAAAAGGCAGCTAATATTTTAATTGATAAAGGTCTTTACAATGACGGTGGAATTAATTTTTTCCAATCGCTTAAGAATAGCGAAACTTGTGTTACGGGAATGGTTTTATCATTAGCATCATATTTTAAAATTAATCATGAAAAAATCACTAGTTTAGTTGATCATTTACTAAATCACCAATTCAAGGATGGCGGCTGGAATTGTCAATGGTACAGAGGAGCAACGCATAGTTCTTTTAATACTACTCTTTCAGTTTTAGAAGCTCTCGATGATTTTCAAAATTTTTCCGATTACAAATCCACAGATATTAATATCTCAGTTTCCAAAGCGCATGAATTTTTGTTTGCTCATCGCCTGTATAAATCTGATAAAACGGGAAAAGTAGTAAGCAGTACATTCACAAAATTTTCGTTTCCTCCCCGGTGGCATTATGATGTTTTACGGGTAATGGATTACTTCCAACATAAGAAAATTCCCTTTGATGAAAGAATGAGTGATGGGCTGGACTTGATATTTAAAAAACGAGAGAAATCCGGTAAATGGAAGCTTCAACAAAAATATCCCGGTAAAACTTTTTTTGATATGGAAAATGTAGGGGAACCAAGCAGATGGAATACGCTTCGTTCTTTACGCGTAATAAACTTCTATACTCGTAAATGAAAGAAGGTCGTAACAAATATAACTTCTTAAAAATTTACCTCTATCGAGAATAAATTCCGGACAAACTTTGATACGACCTTTCTAGCAGCTTTATTTTATTTCGATATTCTTCGGTTTTAGTCTTTCGTGTTTGGGGAGACTGAGTGTTAATTGACCGTTCTGAAATGATGCATCAATTTTACTTTCATCCACTGCATCTGCGATTTTAAATCTTCTGTAATAATTCCCGGTTTCAATTTCTTTCAAAATATATTTCTTATTCATCGCATCGGTGTAATCGATTCTTCCCATAATTATTAAGTGTCCGTCTTCCAATTTAATTTTCAAACCGTTTTTCTCAACACCCGGCAAATTCGCGATAAGATTATATTCTTCAGATGTTTCGTAAATATCAATCAGCGGAGCTACCCATGATTCATTTTCTAGGGCTTCTTCCCAGCTCTTATTCTCTTTGTTATTGATATTAACTTTTTCTTCAGTCATGGTTCCCTCTGTCAAGTTTAACAAAAATTAAATAAAAACTCCGATGAGCTTTTACACTCACCGGAGTTCATTTAATTATTTATCCTTTTTATCTTCATCATCTACAACTTCATAAGAAGCATCTTCTACTTCTTTTTCACTTTTCTCTTTAGATTCGGATTCTTGAGAGGTACTTCCCGGCTGCTGAGCATTTTCTGCACCGGGCTGCTCTCCGGGCTGCGGACCTTGCTGCTGATATAGATTCTGAGCGATATCATTCCAAGCTTTCGTCAAACTATCGGTAGCAGATTTGATTTTATCCGTATCATTAGTTTTTAATGCATCTTCTACTTTTTGGATTTCAGCTTCCAACTTACTCTTTGATTCAGCCGGCATTTTATCTTTCAGTTCTTCCATTTGTTTCTTAGTCTGGAATACCAAATTGTCTGCCTGGTTTCGAGTTTCAACAGCTTCCTTTTTCTTCTTATCTTCAGCGGCATGTTCTTTTGCCGTATTTTTCATCTTTTCAATATCATCCGGAGATAACCCGCTCGAAGATGTAATTCTAATGCTCTGCTCTTTGTTAGTTGCTTTATCTTTTGCGGATACATTTAGAATTCCGTTCGCATCAATATCAAAAGTTACTTCAACCTGAGGAATACCTCTCGGAGCTGGCGGTATTCCATCAAGATGGAACCTTCCCAAAGTTCTGTTATCTGTTGCCATTGGTCTTTCACCTTGCAAAACATGTATTTCAACAGAGGGTTGGTTATCCGATGCAGTTGAGAAAACCTCGCTTTTCCTAGTCGGGATAGTTGTATTGGATTCGATAAGTTTTGTCATCACACCGCCGAGAGTCTCAATACCTAATGATAAAGGAGTAACATCAAGAAGCAGAACGTCTTTAACATCACCGGATAAAACTCCGCCCTGAATTGCCGCACCGATTGCAACTACTTCATCAGGATTTACACCTCTATGCGGTTCTTTTCCAAAAAGTTTTTTAACTGTTTCCTGAACTTTTGGAATTCTTGTTGAACCACCAACAAGTATAACTTCATCAATCTGCGAAGCTGATACACCGGCATCTTTAATAGCCTGCTCAACAGGATGAATTGTTCTTTGAATCAGATCATCAACCAACTGCTCAAATTTTGAACGGGATATCGAAATGTTCATGTGTTTCGGACCATCTTGTGTTGCTGTGATGAAAGGCAGATTTACATCAGTCTGCATTGATGACGACAATTCGATCTTTGCTTTTTCGGCTGCTTCTTTTAATCTCTGAAGAGCCATTGCATCTTTTTTCAAATCAATGTTTTCGTCACGTTTAAATTCATCAGCTAAAAAGTTGATTAACCTCTGATCAAAATCGTCACCGCCAAGATGTGTATCACCGTTAGTTGATTTAACTTCGAACACACCGTCACCAAGCTGAAGTACAGAAATATCAAACGTACCGCCGCCTAAATCATATACAGCAACTATTTGATCTTTGTTTTTCTTATCAAGACCGTACGCCAATGAAGCGGCAGTCGGCTCGTTAATAATTCGTCTCACTGTTAACCCGGCAATTTCACCTGCATCCTTTGTTGCTTGACGCTGTGAATCATTAAAATAAGCCGGAACAGTAATAACGGCTTCTGTAATTTCCTGACCAATATAATCTTCTGCGGTCTTCTTCATTTTCTGAAGAACCATTGCAGATATTTCAGGCGGAGAGTAAAGCCTGTCATCAATTTTAACTCTCGCTGTTTTATTATCCCCTTCAACAACCTTGTAAGGAACTTCTTCAATTTCAGTTCCTACTTCATCAATTCTTCTACCCATAAATCTCTTAATGGAGAATATTGTTTTATCAGGATTTGTAACCGCCTGTCTTTTTGCTGGCTGCCCAATTAATCTTTCACCGCTTTTTGTAAAAGCAACAACGGATGGAGTTGTTCTTCCGCCTTCTGCATTCGGAATTACAACCGGTTCATTACCTTCCATAACAGCTACGCATGAGTTTGTCGTACCTAAGTCAATTCCTATAATCTTTCCCATTCTCGTTTCCTCCTTTAATTTATTTTACTTCAATTATTTTTTCTTTTCAATTTTTGATACATGGTTCATTAATTCAATAATCAGTAAACCGTTTTAAAAATCAGCATATACTCCTTTGTTATAAATTCCAACCGGGATAAGAGAGTTCTTGAAAATATACCGTAACGTATTTCACTATTTAAAAATATTCCATCAAAACTTTTGTTTTGATTTTTCTTTTCACCTTCAATCTTCAATATATTATCTTGCAGTGTAATTTTGATTTCACTTTAGGATTCCACCGCAATTCGGTTTCTAAAAAAATTTTGTAATTGAATTCAAAAATTTCTATTCTTTGCGAAATTTTATTATTCTGAGTTTTTGTTTTTATGAATTTTTACAAGATATTTATTTAATTGATTTTCTATTATTTGGGAACTGTTTTGTGATTCAATTTTTTCGTAAATCATTATATAATTATTTGTGTCAATTATATTAACAACATACATGCCAAGAGTATATTCCAGCTAACTGTTTGTTATATAACAACTTATCAAGGTGACTTGTTATCACTAATAATTGCTATAATGACAACTTTACAGTATTATTGCCATTTACCGAACATTATGGCGTAATATATGTCATTTTAGCGCACTAAACAAAGGAGCATACTTTGTTCAATTTAGAAGATTTTGATATTAAACTCGATACCGAAACCATCAGCCGCAATTTTATTTATTGTGAGGAAGTAGAGTCAACTAACGGACTTTTACTAAACAGTAAGGAATTTAATAAAGATGGAACAGTCGTTTTAGCTGAATTCCAATCTGCAGGAAGAGGCAGAAAAGACAGTGAATGGCTGAGTAATGCGAATCAGAACCTGACTTTTTCGATTTTGCTCAAAAGAGACTTTAAACCAAACTATCTTAATTTGATTAATCTCGGGAGCAGTTTATCAATAGCCCAGGCATTAGAGAATTTATACCAGTTTAAAGTAGAATTGAAATGGCCTAATGACGTTTTGATAAATAAGAAAAAAGTCGCCGGCATTTTACTTGAATCAATTTCAAAAGGGAGTTCAATAGAGAAAGCAGTGATTGGGATTGGAATAAATGTAAATCAACCCAATTTCACCGGAAAATTTTTAATTCACCCTACATCGGTTAGGAAGGAATTTAAAAGAGAAGTAAGCCGTGAAAGATTGATGAGCGAAATCCTGAATCTATTTGAAATAAACTTAAATTTGGCAAAATCTAATCCTGAAAAATTATTGAACGATTGGAAGTCTCGCTGTTTTATGCTTGGTGAAAAGATTAAGATTTTTGATGGGGACGATTCAAAATTCGGAATTTTTGACGATATAGATGAAAATGGATTCCTAGTTTTAAAAATGAAAGACAGAACAGAAAGAATTCATTACGGCGATGTTAGTTTACATTAGGAGCTTATGAAAGTATATTTAGATAATGCAGCAACAACAAGAATGCACCCTAAGGTTTTAGAAAAGATGCTGCCTTACCTGCAGGATAACTTCGGAAATCCATCTTCAATTCATTACTACGGCAGAAAAGTTCGAGTTGCTGTTGAAGATGCCCGTGAATTTATAGCTGATTTTATAAACGCAATACCAAGTGAAATTTATTTTACCAGTGGTGGGACTGAATCAAATAATTTTATTATTAATGGAATTTCAAAGACTGAATTCAATGAATCGGGCAAGGAGAAAATCATTACTTCCCAGTCTGAACATCATGCTGTTCTCGATACCATTGAACATCTTCAGAATGAAGGATTTAACTGTAGTTTCATTAGGAATGATTCAAATGGGAAGGTTGATACAAACTCATTAATGGCTGCAATTGATAACTCAACATCTTTCATTAGTTTAATTCACGTAAATAATGAAACCGGTGCAGTTAACGACATTAAAAAAATTGCCGGTCAGGTAAAGCCGTTTAACGTTTACATTCATTCAGATTGCGTTCAGAGTTTCTGCAAAGTTCCAATCGATGTAAAAAGTACCGGGATTGATGCACTAACCGCATCCGGTCATAAAATTTACGGACCAAAAGGCACCGGGTTTGCTTATGTAAAATCGGGTACTCCCCTTTCACCTTTCATCTTCGGCGGATCTCAAGAGCGAAACCGCCGCGGCGGAACTGAAAATGTCGCCGGTATAATTGGATTAGCCGAAGCCGTGAAGATTGCTAAATCTGAAATGAATGATAATCTCAAAGAAGTGATAAAATTACGTGACAGATTTTTGAACGGACTAAATAAGATCAATGATGATACATTTGAAATAAACGGGGCTGGTACATCCAGTCCTTACATAGTCAGCGTTACATTTAAGAATGAATTCTATAAAACCGATGCAGAGGCAATGCTGATGTTTCTCGATATCAACGGTGTTGCCGCCTCAAGCGGCGCTGCATGTACTTCGGGAACATTGAAGCCATCACATGTAATACTTGCCCTTAATAAAAGTGTTGAAGATGCATCGGGAACGTTGAGATTTTCATTCAGCCCAAAAAATACAAATTATGAAATTGATTATGCACTTGAGGTAATCGAAAAAATGAAAAATAAATTTCGTAAAAACTAATTGGTCATGTAACCAATCATTTTTGAAACGGTTTCTTTCAAATCTTTTCTTTGAACGATCATATCAACAAATCCATGTTCCAATAAAAATTCAGATCGCTGAAAACCTTCGGGTAAATCTTTACCGATTGTCTGCTTAATTACACGCGGACCAGCAAATCCAATCAGTGCTTTTGGTTCGGCAATTATTACATCTCCCAACATTGCATAACTTGCAGTAGTTCCGCCGGTAGTTGGATCTGCGAGAATTGAAATATATGGTATTTTCGCCTCTGCCAAACGAGCTAAACGCGAACTCGTCTTTGCCATCTGCATTAAGGAAAAAGCTCCTTCCATCATTCTTGCGCCGCCGCTCTGTGATATAATTATCATCGGCATCTTGCTTGAATAAGCCTTATCAATTGCACGTGCAATTTTTTCACCTACAACCGACCCCATACTTCCGCCTATAAATTTGAAATCCATACATGCAAATGAAACTTTTGCTCCGTTAATTTTCCCGGTGCCTGTTTTAACTGCATCATTTAGATTAGTTTTACTCATTGTGCTTTCAATTCTAGCTGCATATTTTTTTGTATCTTCAAATTCAAGCGGGTCGCCGGATTTCATCTTTTTATCCATCTCTTTGAACGATCCGTCATCTAAAAGAGTTTTAATATATTCTTCGCTTCCAATCCTAAAATGGAAATCACATTTTGGGCAGACCCAGTTGCTTAGTTCAAGCTGCTTTTTATGAATTATTTCACTGCATGAATCACATTTTATCCACTGACCGTCCGGAATATCTCTTTTCTGACTTTCCGGTGAAATATTTTCTTTTGATCTTTTGAACCAGGCCATTTGATTATCCTTTTACAATATTTGCAAATAATGTGATTGTTTGTTGTCTGTGATCCGGGTCATTGGTAAACATAGTAATCGTACGTGTAAATTTTCCATTCCTTCCGGATGTGTCTAATTCAATTTTTAATGAGCCTTGTTCACCTGGTTGAATTTCTTTCGAGCTTAGTAATGCTGCAGTGCATCCACAGGAAGTTCTGACATTATTAATTATTAATTTGTCATTCCCCGCATTTTTAAAATTGACCGTAACCTTCACAACTTCGCCCTCTTTTACTGTCCCAAAATCATAACTGTTTCTTCCGATTAACATTTTCGGTTGCGGACCGCTTTTTTCCGTTTTATCACCTTCAGCCTGAATAAATGTAGAGAATGATAATTTATAAATAGCGTTTTCAGGATCATTGCAGTAAACATAAACATATTTACGCTGCGTACCTCTTCTGTTTGCGGAATTAAATTTAACAGATATAGTTGCGCTTTCACCAGGTTTTAGTTCCGTCTTGTCGGGCTGAGCTGCCGTACATCCGCATGATGCTCTTACTTTTTCTATCTTTAGAAGATCATCACCTGTATTAAAAACAACAAAATCATGTTCAACTATCTGCCCTTCAGTAATTACTCCAAAATCAAATGCTGATTCGTTTGAGGAAATTTTTGGTCCCACTAACTGAGCATTTAGCGAGAGAGATACAATGAATACAAACAAGATTAAAAATTTTACTTTTGTCATCATTATTACACCTTTACTATAAACTTTTTCAAATAATTGGGTTCAAGATAATCGAAATTGTAAGTTAACAAATCTTTCCCAAAGATATAACTCCATCTTCCGACGCTTACCGCTCTGGGCGATGAGATATTTCGCATATTATTTTTTACTGCATCGCCATAAACGGAATCATATTTTAAACTAAATCTTTCATCGATTGTTTCAGCCTCAATCAATTTCAATTCTTCGGTACATGAAAAGCTCTCGCCGGATTTAATATACGAGGCAAAATAAACTTCATCAACATTTACTTTATTTGCAATTGCAAACCTTGAACCTTCTGTCAGGTAGTATGAGATTTCAAAAGCAAAGGCATCGAAAGTTGGGACTGGAATAATGGGCAGCCCGGCTCCCAGTGCTAATCCTTTCACCGCAGCCATCCCGATACGCAAACCTGTAAATGATCCGGGTCCACTTGAAACAGCTAAAGCATCCAATTCTTCCAAACTCATATTTGCATCCTTTAATAAATTTTCGATGCATGATAATAATTTCTGAGAATGAATGTGTTTCTTGTGAATATTATATTCCAGAAAGTCTTTCTCATTCAGCATCAATGCCGTGCTGCATAAATTACCCGATGTCTCAACAGCTAATATTTTTTTAAGGTCAGCCATTTTTCACAATCTCAATTTTTCTTTTTTCATTCAGCATCATAGAGAATTTGATTTTATACAATTTTTTCGGAAGCAAATCCTGAAATAGATTGCTCCATTCAATAAATAAAACCGCTTCATCATCCATTAAATATTCATCAAATCCTATATCAAAAAGTTCTTCTTCTCTAGAAATTCTATAAAAATCAAAATGATAAATTTTCATCCTACCTGAATATTCATTTACAATTGCAAAAGTAGGAGATACAGCATCGCCGGCTTTGAAATAGTTACAAACGGCTTTAACAAATTGCGTCTTCCCAACTCCAAGATTACCTTCCAGTGCAACAATATCACCTTCTCTTAATAAGTCAGAAAATTCTTCCGCAATAGCAATTGTATCTTCAACAGAACTTGATTCTGTAATAAACGGCAGATTCATTATTCTTTACTTTCCATTGTTATTACAGGCAGAATATTCTCTTCTAGAGAAACTCCACCATGCTGGAAAGTATCTTTGTAATGACTTAAATATTTATGATAGTCGGTAGGATAAACAAAATAATAATCCTCTTTCGCAAAAATATAGCTGGTTGTTATTCCTCGTTTCGGCAATTTAAATTCTTCGGGATTTTTAACATAAATTGCATGTTTATCATCAACCTTCAAATTACGACCGAATTTAAATCTAAGATTTGATGATGCTTCTCTATCCCCCAATACCTTAGCGCCTCTTAAAGATCGAATACTTCCGTGATCGGTGGTAACAATCACTTTTGCGTTTTTCATATTTGATATGGATTTTAGTGTTGATAAAAGTGAAGAATGTCTGAACCAACTTTCGGTTAAAGATCTGAAAGCAGATTCATCCGGTGCAATTTCCTTAAGCAATTCCGAATCCGATCTGCCATGAGCAATCATATCTAAAAAATTTACAACAACTGCCATGAAATGTGTATTCTTATGTGAATGAATATTTTGGTCGAAACTTCTGCCAACATCCGGATCAATAATTTTGAGATACTTTAATTCATTGTTTAATTTAACTCCTCTTCTCTGAAGTAAAAGCAGCAATAAATCCTTTTCATATTTATTCATGCTTCTTTCATCATCTTTTCCGCTGCTCCAAAGTGACGGATATTTTTGTTCGATTTCCAATGGAAATAAACCGCTGAATAATGAATTTCTCGCATACGGTGTAGCAGTGGGAAGAATAGCATAATAATAATCACGTGAGATATGGAATAAATCACGTAAATGATTCTCCATTACATTCCATTGATCAACTCGAAGACAATCGAGCACAAAAAAGAAAACCGGTCCCTCGGATTTTTTAATATGCGGAATCACATACTTTTCAATTACCTGAGTAGTAAGCATCGGTGTTTCGGAACTACCGACACTATTAATCCACTTCTTGTAATTTGATTCTACAAATTTTCCGAATTCTTTATTGCATTCTTTTTTCTGTTCGGTAAGTGTCTGCCTCAAATCTACTTCAGGATGAGTATCAAGCTCAAGGTCCCAATTAACCAATTTTAGGTACAGATCAACCCATTCATTATAATCCGGCTGATCCAATAGTTTATGAGAAATTTGATTGAAGTCCTGCAAATAATCCTTTGCAACATATTCACCGGAGATTTTTTTCCCTTCTAAAAACTTTTTACAAACCATCAGAATCTGTGACGGAACAACAGGCTTAATAAGATAATCGCTAATCTTACTACCTATGGCGTCATTCATTAAACTTTCTTCTTCGGATTTTGTAACCATCACAACCGGGATATTCGCATTTATTTCCTTAATTTTTTGAAGAGTTTCCAGACCGCCCATACCCGCCATCATTTCGTCAAGGAAAATCAGATCAAACTGCTTTTCGGTTACCGCAGAAATTGCATCTTCACCATTTGTAACGGTATCAACTTCGTAACCTTTCTGGGTTAATAAAATAACATGCGATCGCAGCAATTCAATTTCGTCATCCACCCATAAAATTTTTTTTATCATAGAATTTCCTTATTTGAAGATTTTTACTGAATAGCGATATGAACATCAAGACCGGCTTCATTGGTAGTAGTAGGAGGAATTCTCGATGCACCTTCAGGTTCAACAGATGTTCGTCTGTAAAATAGTGATAATGTAACTCTTCTGCTCATTACATATTTAACTCGCGGTTCCATAGTTGTTCGGGTTGTTCCGTCCTGTGGTTTACCTTCCTCTTTGAAATTATCCATTTCAAAAACCAGCACAGAATTTTTACCGCTTGTATAAGAGAATGATATTTCAAGATCATTCTGAAGTGAAAGTCCGAATAAAGGAATTTCAAAACCTGTTTTCGAATAACTTGCGGATATATTTATATCTCTGGAAAATGTTTCGGTAATATTTCTGGTTGATAATCCAAGGTCATAACTTGTCTTGGTTCCATATTTAATTGACCCGTTCAAATTACCGTCCCAAAACGAATCGAACGTAATATTCAGCCCAAGTAATGGATTAAACCCGTAATTAATTTTTTGAGTTTGTACTTCAGATAAACCATCCGGGTTGACTTTCCAACCTTCCGAATATGATGATTGATATGCGTGCGAAAGCGATACGCGTTTTGCAAAACCTTCAAAGAAGGAAATTTTTTCAAGTCCATTCCAATTAATTCGCCAATTGGGGCGCGGAATGAATTTTGAAAATTCAGCAAGGAAAGGCACCTTCGCAAGCAGCGGCATACTCTCAAATCCTTCTACAAATGCATTAGATAGATTTTCATTCGGGTTTGCCGACTCTGCATCATACAGCTCATTAACTCTTGAAATACCGGATTTAAAAATTGTTAAAAAGAGCGAGGGCGGAAAACTCAAAAATGATCTTTCAATACTTCCCGTGGAAGAAATGTTTGAAACAAAAATATTCCCCAGTTCATCTGTTTGTATTGTTGTATTCCGGTTATTTCCCCATGAAACGTTCCAATCGAGATCGATTGTTGCGCCTTCCCAAAGAGGTCGCGACGTTGAAAATGTAACATTATTTTTTTGCGAATATCTATCCTGAAGATTGCCGTTCGGAGCTCTTGGACCGACATCGTAAGAGAATCCGAGCATAAATAACCTGGATGGTCCATAATTGGAATTAGTTTTATATCCCCAAAAATTCTTTTGCCCGGAACCTTCTCCAAGCAGACCTGATCCGGATTGAGAATTGCTCTGTGAGAAATTAACTCTAATTTGGTCATAATCGAAAAACAAATACTTAGATGTACCTTTTATGAAAGTCCAAGCCTTCGTTAAGGGCGAAACTCTCGGGGTTGTATCAATCGAATCGGGCTTTGCAGATTCAACTTGCTGAGCTTGTGAGTCATCATTTTCACTTTCCTCATCATCTTGATTATCTTGCTTGTTCTTTCTCATCTCTTCATCCAAATCACGAGTTCCTCCCCTCGAGCCGCGTTTGTCAGCACCACCCGCAGTTGCTGCCGTTTTTGGATCCTCCGCAAACAATGGTTCCGTAAGTGATTTCCATCTTATTGTTACACCTGTCTGAATCCTGTTCGAAAAGCCTGCGCTTCTACCCAAATCTTCCTGCTGAAAATTATTTTGCCAGGTATAGTTAACACTGTAACCGGCAGTTAATTGAAAGAATTTATCAAGATTCCAAATTGAGGGCAGTGTAGGTTTTGTTTTAATTGAAAAATTTTGTCTAAAATTGTAATCTTTACCGAAATGAGCCCCGTTAAATATATCATTCCAAACATCACCTTCGGGGCGCTCAACTTCACCGGCTGTAAGCAAATATGCCAGCGAAGAATTTATATCTACGTCTAAATCGAATGATAAATTCCAGAACGCACCTTCTGTAAGCTTCCAATTAAAACCATAATTTCTTGTTGCTGTAAAATCTCTCTGAATGTTGGATTTCGTTCCAATAGTCCTGCTTTTTTGAAATGAGTATTTTCTATTTGCAGATATTCCGGCATTTATGCTGGAAGGAGCAAAATAAATCTTCACATCTTTGTAATCTGAGAATAAGTCAATAACTGTTCCGATAATTGGTATATCAACAGGTTTGAAAAATAATTTGTTGCTTAAATTTACGCTGTATTTTATACTTGCATTCCAAACCCATGATTGATTATTAAGAGTAGTCGGATTTCTCCCTTTCTTTTTATTGTAGTTAAAATTGAAGGACAACTGGTTAAAAGTATCTTCAATCAACCATGATTTCGTAGGAATTTTAAACTTCATATTTGATAATGTCCAAGTTTCAGAAACGCTTATTGTCTGCGCATCCGATTTTAACTGTTCGGCTGCTTTTTGAGCATCAGCTTTGGTTGAATCATTATCGTTTAATTTTTGTGTTAACTGGCGTGCAGCTTCGTCAACGTTAATATCGGTTCCGGGCAGGTAAACCGGCTTTGATATTGATTCCGACCGCTGGTAATTTACTTTAAGATTGCTTCCTTCCAAATTAGCCGGGATTAATTTTAATACATCTAACCCGACCGACATACCCCAGTTTCTTTTATCAACTCGAGAACCAAATCTTTCCGAAAGCCTATGAAAATTTGGATCCGTTTGACTAATATTAAAACTTACGTCAAATAAATCCGCAAAATTCATTGATGTTGAGGCAGTATAAGCCCAGCCCGGGGTATCATCGGCTCCGAGTACTCTAAGCTCATTAATCCATAATTCGCCAGAAACAAATTCACCTACACTCCCTTTATTGCCGGGATTGACAATTCCGATCATAAAGTATGTAACTCTTGTTAGAGTTGGCTTTCCCCTAACTCCGTAGAAATGTCCCGGCTCACCTTCGACCGGAACCTGAAATAGTCTATTTTCAACATCCCGTCTCTGCTTAATTGCCGTTAATTCTTCAAAGGTAATTTGAATTTCATTCCAGTCCGCCTTAACAGGCTGGCGATATTCGTAAAAGTTTGATGAATCCGTACCGAATCTAAAATAAATCTCGCTGGAATAATTGGTTTCATCAACATAATTGGAAATTGATCCCGGGTGATTATCTAATGGACCGTGAATAAATAATTTCATTTCTTTATAATCAAAAATATCGAGCGGTCGGAACAAATATTTAACCGCTTCTCTAGTTTCACCATCAGGCAGCCTGTCAATATTGATCATCAAAGATTGTTCATTTTTGAACACCTCTTCATCAGGTTTGCTTCTGTCTCTTTCACGTATTACTCCGGGTGGACTTGAATATCCCGGGTTATCTTCAACATTTATTGTGGATACACTCAATACGGAATCGTCCTGTGCAACTTTTCCGGGTATTACAACTTTCTGCCACTGGTTACCGACCAAATTCATTTCAGCAAACCTAACCCGTACCCTTTCTTCAACACCGCTGATCCAGAATCTTATATATTCCACAATTGAAAAAGAAGGATCGCCTTTAGTCCAGGAGAAATCTTTTAACGGAATTCTAAATTGATACCACCCGTCATTTTCACCGCCGCCGCCGACAATAAATTCATTCTGAGTTTTGTTTGTGTCAATCGGAATTTTGTAACGGAAATAACTATCGAGTAGATCAATAGAGAAGTTACGGTTTAGGTCTTCAGAATCGGGCAGTCTGCCGATATCGGTCAACGCTGCATTCCCTTCGGTTCCGTTAATTTTATCAAATAAGTTTGAACTAATATCCAAATAAAAATTATCACCGCTCGGATCGGGATTGTTCACCGCGTCATAAAATGGTTCTTCACCATCGAATTTTCCATCGATACCTGTATCTTCACCCTCATCAATTAAGTCATTATCATTTTGATCTTCTTTATCCAGTTTTCTATTGGGAATTACATCTTCACTGATCTGACCTAGATCAATATATAGTTCAACATCTTCCGGGGCATCCATTATCTTAAGCCAAAATTCAATGAACTCAATATTTTCTTCCACAAGATTATTAGCAGTTGAAGAAAGGATTGTCATCATACCGCCCCAATTTTTCTTAAGTGAATCAGCAGGATTCCAGAATTGATTGTAGTTATATGATCCTTTGAACTCCGGGTTATAAACAAAATCAAGAACAGTAACCTGCTGATCTTCACGACCTGCTTGGCGTTCTGGCCAAATGTCTTTAATCTGTACATCCGAAGGCAAATTATTGAACCAGTATGTCTTGGCTTTATAATTCATCAATTCAAGTTTTTCGGTTATGCCGCTGATATAAGGCAGACTGTCGGGAACGCTGAGATCATGCCAGCCGCCGTAGGAAACTCCGAGAGGAATTATTCTTTTTGATCCTTCAAAATCATCAATGTATGCTATACTCTGCCCGTCGTCGCTGAAAATCGGAGATTTTTTCGTGTTGGGATCCGGGCTCATATATGCATATTCACCCTTCAAATTAAATGTCGACATCTTACTTGTTGAGAATACTTCATCTAATCCGTCGGTGATAAACGGCAGATC
Source organism: Melioribacteraceae bacterium (assembly GCA_021740785.1). GTDB lineage: Bacteria > Bacteroidota > Ignavibacteria > Ignavibacteriales > Melioribacteraceae > JAIOZI01. The sequence goes on along the minus strand of JAIOZI010000032.1, from coordinate 31,578 downwards.
GAAACTGGATTGGAAGTCAACACCGTATATAGAGTTGTTTAACGGCTCCTCTCCAATTCTAACTTTATCACTGAGCGTTTGTTCGTTCAAATTTAGGAATGAGAAACCAAGCCGGGTCTTTTTATCAAACTCATACTCTCCCCTTAATCCGAGCAATGTTTTTGAGGCAAGTTGAAACAGGTCGTTTTGCTCGTAGGTAATTCTTAAATCAGCACCCGGTACTAATGCTTGATCATTTCTTATGATAACCTGACCAATGTTATAATCTACCTGGTAATCCGAACCTTCGTTTAACTCCCTGCCGTTAAGTAATACCTTCACTGAGTTTTCAACAACGTTAAACCCAATATTATAAACCGAAGAAATGGCAGCCGAATACTCGCCGGTTAGAATAAATTTATCTTTTGATCTGTCCTGCTTTGCGAAGGTATCAAGAGTATCGTAGACCGAATTATATTTTAGTGAATCCGGTAGTTCGTCGGGAAGGTTCACTCCGAACGGCTGCAAAGTTGGAAATATTATTTCACCGGTTGAAGGTAAAATTGTTCTGCCCGGCAAAAAATCGAAAGCTCCGTCTGGAGATGTACCTGTTCCGCTCTCATCGGTTTGATCAAGCCCGAAGGCTTCTAAAAGTTTAATGCCCAGGTAATCATTAACAGGTTCCTGCCCGGGAATAGAGTATCTAATATCTAGCTGGAAACCTTCTTTTTTAATATCTCTTCCACCCATTGGATAGATATTACGTAATTGAAGATTCCATGCTTTCGTAAAAGTTGGCTTAAGGTCTTTCGGTTTAATTAATTTCAACACGATAATACTTGATGTATCCGTGGAAACATCGTTTAAAAACTCACCGTAAAATACATCATCATTTGGATCGGAAGTTGGACCTTCGCGCCTATAAGCAACACCGATTATATCATCTTTCTGAATCTGGGTTTTGAATGTAACAAATCCTACGTACTCGTTATATTCAAAATCTACACCTTCAATGAGACGAATGAAACGACTGTTTATCACCGTTTCACCGTTTACGGTTGTTTGTGTGGTATCACGATGGCTTGCGCCGTAAAGTTCACCTTTATTTCTCTGTTCCAAATCAATATATACATTTGCTTTTCTTTCATTTGCCGGGTCCAGCCTAGTGTTGGTCGATTTCCAAACTTCAATATCTTTAACCCGGTATTGTTCTGTTTGCAATGTGGGAGTATACGTTGCATTTCCGTAATACCGGTTGAAGAAATTTAGATCCGATGTATCTGTATAAATTTCATCTAGGAAATAGTGGTTTTTTGAATACTCATAAGCGTGAACCTCAAATTTTTGAGACTGCGCACCGCCACTTACAGATACTTCTTCAATTTCACCTTTTTTCTGAGATGCTAATGCGGTAAGAGTTAGCGGACCAAGTTGAAATTTAGATTTAATTCCAAATAGAGCCTCGCTGCCGCCAACCAAAGATGAAGTCTGTAATGAAACGTTTCCGGCTTCAATGCTTTGAATTATTTCGTCATCATAACCGGTATACTGAATCTTTAGTTGATTTTCGTATTCAAAAGTTCTCTCTGTATTCCAGTCGGCAGAAATCGTAAGTTTATCGCCGATCGTACCGTCAACATTTATCTGAACCTGCTGTTTGAAATCCGGCTCATTACGAGTGTTGCCCAAACGTGATGCAGTTAATCCTTCGGTTGTTTCATTTCTCCATGCACCGTGAATATCAACTGAACCGTTTATTCTTAGACTTATAACCGGCGGACCGAATATGCTTAAAAATGATGCGCTTGGAAGAGGAATGTTAATATTGGTTATGTCTGTAAGTAATTCCGATAAATCTTTTTTACCCGACCTCAATTCATAAGCGTAACCTATTTCTTCCCATAGACCTTGGTTAACAGCCTCCATCCTAAGATCGATATATTCTTCAAGCGGAATTTTTAAATACGGTCTTGGTTCAACTCCTGCAATAACTTCTTTAATAATCACATACTGTCCGGTAGAATCCAATTCAACTGTACGTTTCATTCTACTGTCGGATGGATTTAAATATAACGACGGCGATTTGTATCTATTAAATGGTGTATAGATCAAATCATTTCTTGAATGTTTATAATGTTTGATTCGAGCAGTTGAGTCGAGAGCCATTGAATCTACTTTCATTGTATCAGCCAGTAATGAATCGGCAAAAGCCAGGCTGTCTAAATAGGTAGAATCCTGAAGGGATGAAGAATCATTCAGTGTTGTAGAATCCGGAAGAATACCGGGCAGGAATAATTCAGCACTTTTTATTTTAATTGCTGATTCAAAATGTAAACCTGCGCCAGCAAGGAAATTGGAGTTGCTTAAATTGTTGTAATCTAAATGGGGATTATGCTTGAAGTACCCTACAGGCTCGACTCCGAAAGTAAATCCAACAAGTAATACAAACGCAAAAATTAATAAGGAAGAAAAAATTACTCTCTTCCATTTCAACAGTATGTCTAAAATCCTATGATTAATCGGAAGACCTTCATCAAATTGAGAAACGCAATTATAGTAATTTTTTTTCTATAATACCTCCTCTAATATTATATATAATAATGACCCGAAAAATTATCGAATTTAGCATATAATATCAAACAAAATTATTTAGTACCCCAATTTTTGCATGATCAGATAATATCGTCCAAATGAGTCGAGATGCTGTAAGTATCGATAATATTACTGTTGTCTACAATTACTGCGCTTAATTTGTTTCCGATACAAGCGCCGGTATCGATATACAAAGCATTTGCTTCTTCATCTAAAGTTAAAGATTGCTGCTTAGTGTGCCCAACTAATTGAATTTTTCCTAAATTAAGAAGAGGGTCACGCGTCCACAACACACCGTTATCATTTTTAAAATCGTTGTAAATATAAGTCTCAAGAATACTCAGATCATCTCTAAAATTAGGCGGCAAAACTGATTTATACTTCACGGAAATTCCTGCGTGTGAAATAAAACAATCATACAAATCATAAAAAAGAGGAGCCTTGCTGATTAAATCAATATGTTTAAAAACCGCTTCTTCATTTTTTTCATAAGATTCAAGTGTAGATTCATTACCATTAAAAACCCATGACCTTGCGAAAACACTTGTCGGCTCGCGAAAAAAATGGTAGAACATGTAATCATGATTACCGGGAGTAAAATGAATATCGTTTTCAATTACAAATTGGAGAACTTCATAACTATGATTTCCGCGGTCGATAAGATCACCGACGGTATAAACTTTTATACCGGGATGATCTGCAATAATTTTATTGTATAAATCTACCAGGGTAAAATAACAACCATGAATATCTCCAATAATCGCAACCATTAGATCTTATATGTCTGTTTGGCAAATTCGGTTAATTCATCTCTAAACTTCGGATGCGAAATTTTAATTAATTCTCGAGCTCTTTCCTGAACTGTTTTACCGAAAAGATTAACCGTACCGTATTCCGTAACAACATAATGAACATCACCTCTTGAAGTTACAACTCCGGCTCCCGGTTTTAGAGTTGGAACGATACGTGAAATTTTTTCATCCTTTGTTGCGCTTGGAAGAGCAATAATCGGTTTTCCTCCTTCAGAATGTGAGGCACCTCGAATAAAATCTACTTGTCCACCGATACCACTGTAAAATCTCGTTCCAATTGAATCGGAACAGACTTGACCTGTAAGATCTATTTCGATTGCAGAATTGATTGCAATCATTTTATCATTCTTTGAAATTATAAACGGATCGTTTACATATTCCTGCGGGTGGAATTCAATTATAGGGTTGTTATCGAGGAAATCATATGATCTTCTGGTACCGAGACAAAACCCCGCAATAATTTTACCTTGATGAAGTGTTTTCTTTTCACCATTTATTATTCCTTCTTCCACCAATTCAATTATTCCATCGGAGAACATCTCGGTATGAACGCCGAGATCATTTCTGTCTTTTAAATAATTCAACACCGAATCCGGAATTGCACCGATACCCATCTGTAATGTTGCACCGTCGGGAATCATTTCAGCAACATTTCTACCGATTTTATCATAAACTTTCAAAGTACTTTTATCAGCATTCGGGTCTACTTGAGGAAGTTCCATTAGCGGCTCGTCAACTTCAACTATGTAATCAATTTTATTAACGTGAATAAAACTATTCCCGAGACCACGCGGCATCTGCTTATTTACTTGGGCAACAACAACCCGGGATTTTTCGGCAGGCGTTTTGATATTACCCACATCAATTCCATAGCTGCAAAATCCATGTTCATCAGGAGGCGAGACATGTATCAAACTTACATCCGGGACAATTATTCCTTTCTTAAAAAGCAAGGTTACTTCAGAAAGAAATATTGGGATAAATTCAGCCCGCCCTTCATTTACAGCTTTCCTCGTATTTCCCCCGATAAAAAACGCCTTGTGTCTAAAATGTTTTTCCATTCCGGGTTTCGTATAGGGTAAATCACCAACTACTAAAATATGATATATATCAACACCGTATAATTCTTCTTTTCTATCAACCATTGGTTTTATCAGTTCGAGAGGAGCAGCGCAACCGGGTTGAACTACAACCTTATCACCGGATTTGATAACTTTAACCGCATCTTCAGCACTAACAATCTTAGTCATATATTTTTTTGCCCAAACTGCATTCAACTGCCTGCCGGGTTTCACATCTTCTAAAGTCATTTTATTCTCATTATCTTAATTTGTTGAAAAAATATGTAACCGCCTGTACTCGAGATCGAATGTCTCGGCAAGACCTTCATTGGAACAAAATCCGTTAAATGTACAAACACCGTTTGCCAAACCACTATCATTAAGCAATGCATTGTTAATACCGTTATCGGCGATATCCAATATATACCCCAACGTAGCATTTGTTAAACCATAGCTTGCCGTACGTGAAACAAGCGACGGCATGTTAGGAACGCAATAATGAATTACGCCATGCTCAACAAAAACGGGATCTGAAATTGTTGTCGGACGGCTTGTTTCGAAACATCCGCCTTGATCAATGGAAATATCAATAATTACCGCACCGCGTTTCATAGATTTAACCATTTCCTCGGTAACCAGCATGGGAGATTTTTCTCCCTTAACACGAATTGCACCTATCATCAAATCCGCGAACTTGGCGCCCCTGGCAACAGTATATGAATTAGCAACAACTGTGGTTATCTTTTTCCCCAAATAGTTTTCAATTCGTCTTAACCTGTAAAGATCCTTATCCAATACAATAACATGAGCGCCTCTGCCTAATGCAGCCCGGGCAGCATTTAAGCCAACCATTCCGGCGCCTAAAATAACTACTGCAGCAGGTGAAACACCTGTTAATCCTCCCATCAATATTCCGCGGCTCTGGGAAAAATCACTGCAGAAATATCTTTCGCCGATTTGTATAGCCAGTTGTCCGGCAATCTCACTCATACTTTGAAGAACAGGCAATTCATTATTTCGTTCTACTAATTCATAACTAATAGCTGTAACTTTTTTGGCAATTAGTTTTTCGATAATATTCCTTTTACTAACTGCAAGATGAAGGAACGAGAATACTATTTGATCCTCATCCATCAACGAAACTTCTTCGTCTGTTAAAGGCGCTACTTTAATAATCAATTCTGCACGATGATAAATTTCATCTCTCTCGTAGGCGATATTCGCTCCGACTTTTCTATACTCGTCATCTGTGAAATGACTTTCTAACCCGGCTTCTGTTTGAATGAATACACTATGACCGGCTTTTACTAATGCATCTACTCCCGCAGGAGCTAATGCAACTCTCTTCTCTTCAAGAAGAGTTTCTTTTGGGATGCCTATTCTCATGTCTCTTGTTATTTATTTATTAATGAAAATTAAATTAGTATTTATCGCCGATATATTCAATAAAATCAGTTAAACCGGTGTGATTGCTTTTTTCCCTTTCAGAACTGTAATTATATTTTTTGCCGCCAGCAATGCCATTTCCGATCGGGCTTCATTTGTTGCACTACCTAAATGAGGGAGCAATACAACATTTTTCAATTTCAATAATTCCTTATTTACATCCGGTTCGTTTTCATAAACATCAAAACCTGCTGAAAATATTTTGTTTTTCTTTAGCAGCTTTATAAGTTCTTTTTCTTCAATAATTTCTCCTCGGGCTGTGTTTACAATAATGCAGTTCGATTTCAACAATTTCATATTTGTTCTGTTCAGCAAATGATAGGTTGCATCTGTTAATGGAACGTGGAGTGAGATTATATCTGAGCTTTTCAGCAGCGCATTTAAACTCACTTTCTTTGCCCCGGTTGATTTTTCAAATTCAGCTTTTTTACTTCGATTGAAATATATGATTTTCGTTCCAAAGGATTTTAATCTTAGGGCAGTTTCTTGTCCAATTCTTCCTGAACCAATAATTCCCACCGTTTTTCCTCTCAATTCCACACCAAGGAGCAATTGCGGTTCCCACCCTTTGAATTCATTATCACGCATTATTTTTTCACCGGCTCTGATATTTCTTGCACATGCAAGTACGAGTGCAACAGCCAGATCCGCAGTTGCGTGAGTTAGAATATCAGGTGTATTTGTAACAACGATCCCTTTCGATTTTGCATATTCCACATCAATATTATTATAACCAACCGCATAATTGGCAATAACCTTACATTTCTTCAAACCGTCAATAATATCCCTATCGATAACATCAGTAAGAAGTGAAATAACTCCTTCAGAATTTTTTGCTTTTTGAATTAATTCAACTTTTGTTATCGGTCGATTTGATTTGAACACATCAACTGTGAAACCTTCTTTTCTTAAAAGGTTCACAGCATCATTAGAAATTTTTCTTGTTATAAATACTTTCATTCGATCAGCTAAATAAAAAGTTAACGATAAATAAAGCGCCAAGTATCCCGGCAATATCAGCTAAAACTCCGGCGATAACCGCATGCCGTGTTCTGCGAATATTCACCGACCCAAAATAAACTGCAAGCACATAAAAAGTTGTTTCAGTACTTCCGAGAATTGTTGATGACAAAACACCGATGAATGAATCAGCGCCGTGCGTGGAAATAAGCTCGGTCATCAAACCTATCGAGCCACTGCCTGATAGCGGACGCATAAGCGCCATCGGCATAACTTCCGCAGGCATTCCAATTAAACTGGTAACCGGATTAATTATCATCACTAAAAACTCCATAGCACCGCCCGCTCGAAAAATCCCAATTGCAACCAGCATTGCGACCAAATATGGAATTATCCGAACTGCTACATTAAATCCCTCTTTTGCACCTTCAACAAATACTTCATAAACTTTTACTTTTTTGATGAAACCGAAAATCAAAAATGCGAAAATGATCAGCGGTATAGCGATGATAGAAATGATTTGAATTACAGAGCGAAAGAGGTCGGCGTCAACAAATTGAAATAAGGTAAAGAAACTTTTTAACACTCCCGTAAAACCAAGTATTGCAGCCACGCCGACAAATACTAAAATTGAAATAATTATATTTTTGTTTGAAGACCAGAAATCAATTTTGGATTTGGAAAATCGTTCAAAGATTTTTGCTACGGTAATACCAACAAAAGTTGCACACGCTGCACCGAATAATGATGTTCCGATTATGATTGTCGGATCACTGCTTCCGGCTGCGGCTCGAACCGCAATTGCTGTTGTGGGAATTAGCGTTAAACCGGCAGTATTGATTGCTAGAAATGTGCACATTGCATTAGTTGCAGTTCCTTTTTCAGGATTAAGCTTATCGAGTTCCTCCATAGCTTTTAATCCGAACGGAGTTGCAGCATTTCCTAACCCGAGCATATTTGCAGAGATGTTCATTATCATAGCCCCTATTGCAGGGTGGTCGTGCGGTATATCCGGGAACAGGAACCGTGTTACGGGTCTGACTGAATTTGCAATAATTTTTATCAATCCGCCCTCTTCGGCAATTTTCATTATTCCTAGCCATAGTGCCATTACACCAATCAATCCAATTGCAATTTTTACCGCGATATTTGCATAATCAATCGCTGCATTTGTAACATCTTTTAATTTAGTGAATGTTACTGATTCAAAAACTAATTCAGCCTGGAAAAGATTTTCGCTCAATTGATTATTGATTTTCAATTTGCCGGTCAATTCATCCGGTTCCCCCGAACTTGCCGCCATTATTTTCCATAGCTGAGGCGAATCATCTTTAATATTTATCACAAAAGAATGAACATCGTTTTTAAGCTTCATAAGCTTAATTCCCGATTCAATATCATTACTTTCTACTTGATTATAAAATTCGTTGAATTTGAGTTTGCTTAGAGTGAAAGTGCCCTGAAAAGATTTGCTGGAATTTAATTCATAATTATTTTCTATTTTCAGATTAACAATTAGCGAATCGCCGTTTCTAAATGTGTTTGTAGAATTATCAACAATATCGGTTGTTAATGCAACACCGATTCCCAAAACTAGAAGTGCAGTCCATATATAATTAAGCATTAAAATCTATATCATTTTTTTGAATAAAAATTGCAAGCAGTATAATAAATGTTTTTTAATATATGTAATTTGCAAATAAAAATACTGAGGTCAAATGAAAGTAGGATTAATCCAATACTCTCCCGACTGGGAAAATCGAGAAAATAATATCATCATGATTAATGAACTAATCGCTGATAGTAAAGAAGATACAGACTTGTTGATTTTACCCGAATTGACTTTAACCGGGTTCACAATGCAATCCGAAAAGTTTGCAGAAGATATTGACGGTATCTCAACAAAGTATTTTATTGATCTTGCTCAAAAAACAAAGAAGCATATTTTTGCTGGATTGATTGAACGTTACGAGGATAAATTTTACAACAACCTAATCCATTTTGATAATTATGGATTAATTACCGCTCGTTACAGGAAAATTCATCCGTTCACATTTGCAAATGAGGAGCAGCATTATTCAGCGGGAGACGAAACTGTTATCACAAAAATTGATAAAATTCAAATAGGACTTTCAATCTGCTACGATTTAAGATTTCCTGAACTTTACAGGTATTATGCAAAAGAGAAAGTTGAGATAATTATTAACATCGCTAATTGGCCTGTAAAAAGAATTGAACATTGGAGAAAATTGATTCAAGCGAGAGCGATTGAAAATCAATGTTATTTTATCGGTGTTAATAGGATCGGGAAGGATCCTTCACTCGAATATAACGGTCATAGCTGCGTTGTTGATCCGATGGGAAATTTTATTGCTGAGAATGAGGGTGAGCAAAAAATTATTACTGCAGAAATTGACTTCGATTTATTGTATGACATAAGACAAAAGCTGCCGTTTTTAAACGATATAAAATTGATGTAAATAATTGGAATACACCGCAACTTAATCAAACATGTCTCGTCTAAAATCATGAGCGAATAAAAAGCGAGGCAATAATGAGCAGTAGATTATATCGGTCATCACAAAGCAAAGTAATCGGAGGAGTAAGCGGCGGTTTAGGGGAATACCTCAATATTGACCCGGTAATAATTCGTATTATCTTTGTACTTTTAACAATTTTTCACGGCATCGGCGTTGTTATATATATAATTATGTGGATAATAGTTCCGGAGAATCCTAAGAGATTTTATGATTCGAAGAATGAACGACAAGATAATGAACAAACTGAACCCGAAGTAAATAATGTGAAGACGGAACCGGAAATTGAAAATAATACATCGAAAGAAAATGGAACAGGCAGCGGAAGACTTTTTGCCGGTTTAATATTAATCATACTTGGTGGAATTTTCCTAGCTGAACGGTTTTTACCGTACTTTGATTTCGCTGATTTTTTCCCATTACTATTAATTGCATTGGGTATTTTATTGTTGGCTAATTCAGTTCGCAAGCGAGGTTAATAAAATGAAGAGTGGACAAGTATTTTGGGGCATGTTTTTCCTTACTATTGGATCACTGGTCTTTGCCGTAAGATTTGATTGGATTGAAACAAGCTGGTATTTTATTTGGGATTTATGGCCTGTAATATTTATTCTCTGGGGTGTTGTGGTTATGCTGAAGAATTCACAGGCGAAACCTTTCATCGTTGCACTAACCGGCATATTCATCGCCGCATTTATTTTCGGATCAATCCATAATGTTTTAGGATTTGGAAACTTTGATTACATTGACATCGATGACTGGGAATCAAGTACATTTTATGAGCAGTATGATTCAAATTCTGTTTACGCAAATTTGGAATTGAATGCAGGTGTCGGGAAATATATAATTAATGATGTCAGCCGGGATTTAATTTCCGGAACTGCCGCCGGTGAATTTGCCGATTATAGAGTTAGAAGAACTTCCAGAGAAAATAAAGACGAGATTGTAATTGACCAAAGGGAGAAAAATTTTAGATTTTTCAGAAATAATTTTAAAAGTAAACTGGAGCTTCAGTTAAACCCGAATTTAATTTGGGACTTGGATTTGAATTTGGGTGCAGCAAAAGCTTATTTTGATTTAAGTCCGTTTAAAATAAAAGAAGTAAATATTCAAACCGGGGCTACCAACATCACACTTAAGATGAGTGACTTACTCGAGGAATCATATATTAATGTTGACATGGGAGCAGCTAAAATAAAGATATTGGTTCCGGGGAACACCGGCTGCAGAGTAAGGAGCGACTTGTTTTTAGTTTCAAGACAGTTTGAAGATTTTAGAAAAGTGAATGATGGAGTATATGAAAGTGATAATTTCGATTATTCTGAAAATAAAATTTATTTCAGAATTGACGGTGGAGTTTCTTCTGTAGAAATCGAAAAGTATTAAATCTTTATTGATCCCGGATCCCAGAAATGTTTTTTCATATCAACAAAACCTTCCTCAGTGAAGTCGATGCCTTCCGATTTAAGAAGTTCTTCCATTAGTGTCGGATCACCAAAATGAATTCTGCCGGTCAATGCGCCGAATCTATTCACCACTCTGTGAGCAGGTAAATTGGATGGAGATTTATTTAACGCCCAGCCAACCGTGCGCGCTGAAGATTTTATTCCGCACACTTCGGCAATAGCGCCGTAAGTTGTTACTTTTCCTTTTGGAATTTTTGCAACAACTTTATGAACCTTATCAAAAAAATCATGCTTGCTATTTGACACTCCTGAAATCTCCAACTAAATTAATCAGTTTTCATTTTATCGTTAAGATTCATAATTGCCTGCACATATCTGTTTTTAATATTATTATATATTTTATCGGAAGTTTTTTGATCATATGTATGTGTAGTAAGATTTCTATCTTCTAGCATATCCAGGAAAATCTCTTCATCTTCAACTAAGCCGTATTTAAACGCCTGCTGTAGACAATCCTTTGGGGATTTACAAATTATACCTTCCTCTAAAAGAAATAATTTTAATGCTTTCCACAGTAATTCAAATGTGAACTCAAATCGTTTAATAACTCCATCTCTACCAAGTTCATTATTTGCAGCGTCAATACCGTCTTGTAATCGAGAACAAGCATCTGTTAATTTTCGAATTGAATACTTAACTTCCTTTTTCATAAACTACCCTGCCTGATTCAAGAATTATCTCTTTAAATTCAGTATCTATTTTTCGCATTTCAACGATATCGATTTTATGCAGCCCCGCAACTAGATCAATCTCTTCCTTTACCCTTCTAAGTGATTTATTATCAATATTTTTATCGGTTTCAATGGCAAGATCAAAATCTGACCCACTGTAACCGGTTCCCTTCGCTCTTGAACCAAATAGGATAATTCTTTCCGGTTGAAGAAATTGAACCAATATTTGTACGGCACTCGTTAATATTTCAGACTCTCGAGATTTAACTGTCATTAATAATTCTATTCCCCCATTACTTTTATCACTGCTCTCTTTCTTCTTTTCCCATCGAATTCAGCATAATAAACCTGCTGCCATGGACCAAAATCCAACTTGCCGCCGGTTACTGGTATAATTACTTGATGATGGATAATAAGATTTTTTAAATGAGCATCACCGTTATCTTCACCGGTTCGATGGTGACGATAATCTTGACGGAAAGGAGCTAGACCTTCAAGCCATTCATCAATATCTTGTATAAGTCCTGATTCAGCATCATTAACATAAACACCGGCTGTGATGTGCATCGCCGAAACTAAAATCATTCCTTCATTAATTCCGCTTTTTCTTAATGCATTTTCTACATCATTAGTAATATTAATATACTCTCTTCTTTTCTCAGTATTAAACCATAAATATTCGGTGTGAAATTTCATAATTCTCCTCCTTCCAAATCATCCAAATCGGCAATACCTGCCAACTCAAAATAATTATCTGTAGTATTCATTAATCTTTGTGCTAAACTTCTAATTATCTTTTTTGAAATATCAGGATATTTTTCCATCAACTCATCAAGATCAGCCTTAATTGCCAAAGCGATTGTATTCTCAAGCGCTTTAACAGTAGCTGTGCGCGGATGGTTAAGTATCACGCTCATTTCACCGATAATTGTTCCTTTCTCGGTGAATTCCGCCACCTGCATATCACCTTTAAAGACGCCGACTCTACCACTGATCAGTACAAATAATTCATTCTGCTGATCCCCTTCACTGGTCAATACATCACCGGTTTTAAATTTTTTCATATTCTTATCTTAGATTAATTTTGAGAATATTTTAATAAAAACGATCTAATAAAACTATTAATATCACCATCCATTACGCCTTGAGTATCGGATGTTTCAAAATCCGTCCGGTGATCTTTAACCATATTATACGGATGAAATACATATGACCTTATCTGGCTTCCCCATTCAATCTTCATTTTATTTTTTTCAATTTCGTCAAGTTCCGCTTCGGCTTTTTCCAGTTCCAACTTGTACAACTTTGATTTCAACATTTTCATGGCATTAGTTTTATTTTGATTCTGCGACCTTTCGCTCTGGCATGCTGCAACGGTTCCGGTCGGAACATGCGTTATTCTTACTGCAGTTTCAACTTTGTTTACATTCTGACCGCCCTTGCCTCCAGACCGGTATGTATCAATCCTTAAATCAGCCGGATTTATATCAATCTCAATTGAATCATCAACCTCGGGTATAACAAAAACCGAAGCAAATGAAGTATGTCTTCTTTTATTTGAATCGAATGGTGAAATTCTAACCAACCTGTGTACACCGTTTTCTGCTTTCATATAACCGTAAGCAAACTTACCGCTTACTTCCATTGTAACACTTTTAATTCCTGCGCCGTCACCTTCGAGAATATCAAGCATAACCATTTTATAATCATTTTGTTCACCCCAACGGAGATACATACGCATCAGCATTTCAGCCCAATCCTGAGCTTCTGTTCCACCTGCCCCTGAGTGTATGGTGAGTATGCAGTTTTTATCATCATCATTTCCGCTGAGCATACTCTTAAGTTCTATTTCATCAATAGCTTTGCTTACTTGCGCTACTTCCTTCTCAATTTCCTCAATTAAGGATTCATCTTTATCGGCTTCGGCAAGTTCAACCAATTCTTTTATGGTCTCGAACTTAAAATTTATTTCATTCCAAATATCTACCCAATCCTGCAATGCTTTTATCTTCTGCAAAACTTTTTGCGCTTCTCGTTGGTCATCCCAGAAATCCTGTTTCTCGGATAAATTCTGCAGTAGCTTTATTTCATCTTCTTTTTTATCTACGTCAAAGATAACCTCGTAATTTTGTTATCCTTGATCCAAATCCTTTCAGCAACCTTACTTGTTCTTCGTACATTCTATTAGTGCTCCGTAATTTTTATTTGCGAGATGGAATATAAAAAATAATCATCATCAATGGTGTGCTGGAATATGAAAATTATTCTGTCCAACAATTATGAATATAACATATTGATCCCAAAAAATTCATTGGAAACGAATTATTGCCGGAGACCGCTAATAAAATATTTTATTAAAACATTTTATGTTGCGGGATTAACCCCGACAATTTGTAAGAGAAATATTTTACTCATATAACGAATTCCAAAATTTCTATTTGGCTAAGTATCTGATATTTCTCAACTTACAAATTGTCGGCCTGAAGGGCAGATTTTCCAATGGAAAATCTGGGTTGAATTATTCGGAAAATTTTAAAAATATTCCAGGGAAAGATAATGAATATAGGTATAATCTGAGTATGCGGTTTTTATTACAATTTTATCGGGATGTATCACATCAAAAAAAAGGAAGTAATAATCCACAACAATTAGCAGTGATGTTTTTTATAAAGTGAGCGCACTCAAATTCACCGGCTGCAATTTAAACTGTGAAAACGGTTTTCATAATCACAAGTATCTTTACAGCCAACTCAAGTAACTCATATTACACATCCGTATTAACCCGGGTTTTCAATCTGAAAATCTGGATTTAACCTGCAATCATTCCTGAATTTATAGATTTGCAGTAGACAAATTCCCTACACGTTTTTATAAATACATTATCTTTTTTGATAAGACTTATACAGTAATTATTAATAAGGATTTCTTATCAAAAAAATAAAATGCAGAATTATCTCAACAATTCTCTTATTCCCTTAAAGGAACCGCTTTATAACCGTACATTAAAATTCCGGCATCACCTTCAGTCTGCACTTTTCTGAATTCAATTTTTACCCGCATGCCGATTGAAAGTTCATCCGGATCGCAATCAGTAATCTGCATCAGTGTTGAAACACCGTCGGTTAATTCAACAATACCTACTGCGTAAGGCTGCTCATCTATAAAATTCGAAGGAGCAACTCTTATCACCGTAAAAGTTTTCAATTTTCCTTCACCGGCTAGTTTAACTTGTTCAAATTCCCTGTTACCGCACTCATTGCAGACTAATCTCGGAGGGAAAAATATTTTTCCGCATTTATTACATTTAGCTGCTTCCATTCGGTAACGTTGTGGATATTCACGCCAATTTCTAGCAGTTATTCCCATTTTATTTTACCTCCAATATATGACAAACAGAACTTCCGCCTGAACCACCCATGTTTTGAGTCATGCCAATTTTTGCATCTTTAACCTGGCGTTTGCCGGAATCGCCTCTTAATTGTTCCGTAATTTCCAATATTTGTGCAATTCCCGTTGCGCCAACCGGATGACCTTTGCTTTTTAATCCCCCGGAAGTATTAATAGGAATTTTGCCTTCAATGGCAGTTACATCATCTTGCACCGCCATACCGCCTTTGCCGGGTTCAAAAAATCCGAGAGCTTCGGTTGCGCAAATTTCAGCAATAGTGAAACAATCATGAACTTCACATACATCAATATCAGAGGGATTTTTATCAGCCATTTTATAAGTATTTTTGCCCGATAATTCCACAGCGCTGAGCCAAGTTAAATCTTTCCGCGAGTGAAGCGCTATTGAGTCGGTTGCATGTCCCGAACCGATAACTTGAATAACCGGATGATCTTTAAATTTCTCTTTTGCTAAATCTAACGGACAGAGAATAACAGCCGCTGCACCATCAGTTACCGGCGAGCAATCCATTATAGTCAGCGGATCGGCAATCATCACCGAATTAATAACACTATCAATATCAGTTTCAAACGGGAATTGATTACGAGGATTCATTGATCCGTTCTTATGATTTTTAACGGCTACTTGAGCCAATTGTTTACGTGTTGTTCCGTATTTATGCATGTGTGCATTTGCTATCATCGCATAAAGCCCGGGGAATGTAATGCCATGAAAACATTCATATTCTTGATCGGCAGCGGTTGAAAGTGCATAGGTAGTAGCGCCGCCGTCAACATCAAGCATTTTTTCAACACCGCCTGCTAAAACAATATCGCTCATCCCGGAAGCAACATCGATAAAAGCCTGCCTGAAAGCCAGCCCGCCGGAAGCACAAGCGGATTCAATTCGTGTCGCCGGAATTGGTCCGGTTCCAAGATAATCTGCTAATAGAGAACCGATATGTTCCTGCCCGACAAATAATCCCCCGCTCATGCAGCCAATATACATTGCATCGATTTTATCTATTTTGGCATCGTCGATTGCATTAAGCGCGGCTTCAACAAAAATTGTTCTAAAAGATTTTTCCCACAATTCGCCCCACTTTTCATTCATCCCGATACCAATAACAGCTACGTCTCGCATTGAATTTTCTCCGATTTAATTATTCTTAATTATTTTCTTTCTGAATTTAGAGTAGGTTCCGTAATCGATATATCGTTGATGTTTGTCAAGATAATCACGGGTAAGTTTTGCTTTGTTTTGGGCAGCCGGGAGTAAATCAGTACAACTAAATATAAATGCATCGCTTCCGGCGCCGGAGCCGTAAGAGACCATCAAAATTCTATCTCCGGGTTCAGCCACATCGAGCACAGCAGTAAGCCCTAAAGGAGATGACCCGGAATATGTATTCCCTAAGGTTGGTACCAGCCAGCCGGTTTCAATTTGCTCTTTCTTAAAACCGAGCATTTTCCCGACTCTCATTGGGAATTTACCATTCGGCTGATGAAAAACAACGTACTTAAAATCTTCCGGCTTTGTGCCGCTTTGTTTCAAGATTCCTTCGGCGGCTCCTAAAATATGTTTGAAATAAGCAGGTTCGCCTGTGAATCTTCCTGCATGCTGCGGATAGAACTGATGCTCCCTTCTCCAAAAATCGGGAGTGTCCGTCATATAAGAATAAGTAAATTCAATTTCGGCTAGTAATTCATGATCTGCAAAAATAAAAGACGCAGCTCCTGCCGAAGCGCTGTATTCTAATGCATCACCGGGTGCGCCTTGCGAGGTATCGGCTCCTATGCCTAATCCGTATTTAATTAATCCGGCTTTAACCAAACCATGTGCAACGAACATACCTTCCGAGCCGGCTTTACAGGCAAATTCAAAATCTGCACTATGAATAGCCGGAACAGCTCCTATTGCTTCGGCAACAATTGTTCCCGAGGGTTTAACTGCATAAGGATGCGATTCCGACCCGATGTAAATTGCACCGATATCTTTCGGATCGATATTACATCTTTTTAATGCGTTTTTAGTTGCTTCAACAGATAGGGTAATTGTGTCTTGATCAGGTGCGGGAACTGATTTTTCTCGAAGCATTAAGCCTCTTTTGTAACTTGGAGCATCGGCGCCCCAAATTTTTGCTATCTCTTCAACCTTGATCCGATTCCTGGGTATGTATGAACCATACCCGATAATACCGACTTTTTTATCCATTTAATTCCTCCAGGAAAATGTATTAAAATCTCATTTATCTATCCTTTCTTAGCTTTCCTGTATTAAACTCTACCGAATTTTCAATAAAAATTGAAAACTCAATTTGTCAGTTCTATATAATTAGGAACCTATTCGGTAAATGAGATTTTAGATTCCTGCTTGCCCGGAATATGGTTTTCTGTTTTTTCCCGTTGATCATCAGGGAGAAAACTAATCAACAAAAATTATTTTTTTTGCAAATTAATCATCTATATGCAAAGTCATTCTTAACAAGGCAGCAGCAAGAGTTTTTCCCTGGGCATCAAATTTTAATGATACCGTTCCTCCACCGCCCAGAGTATCATTAAGGATAAAATTAAGCGCTCTAATATTCGGAAGTTCATAACGTTCAACTTCCCCTTTGCATATTCCTTTAAAATGCTCTTGCACTTTTTCAGGGGTTAAGTATTTCCGAATAATTTCATAACCTTCGTCATTATAGGCAATAATACCGATGTTTGCAGCGCTTCCTTTATCACCGCTGCGCCCGTGTGCAATATCCAATAGTTTTATTTCCATTCTAAAATTTTCACCTCCGGTTGTACAACACTCTTTGGAATTAATGCAGGCCAGTAGGCAACAACACGCGAGGGTTTCGGACGCCCGCCTGCAAACCCGGTAACACTCGGCGGACCAGTTAAGATCAACGGGGCTATTTCCTGTCCGAACCTTGTGACCGCTTTTTTATCGTGCGAACGAACTGCTATTCTAAGAGTGATTTCATTTATACAGTCTTCTTCCAATACTTTGGCAATATTTTCGTGAGTTGCATTAAAACCAACTAAATCGGTTTTAATTTCATCAAATTGAAGTCCGAGATTTTCTAATCGTTTACGTAAAATTTGATCAGCCGCTTTTGCTTTCTTCAGTGTATCGGGCCAAGAATAGGTTAGCGACCCCACTGCTTTATACCCGTCGCAATATGAAATAGAAACTTTATAAAATTCTGTTTCTTTCTTTCCTTTTACATTATAAACCTTTACCCGGTTATTTCCCAAGTCTTCTAATTTAATAGATGTAAAATCAACTACACAGTCTGGGGTGATATATTCTGTAGGATCTCCAATCTCATAGACAAGCTGTTCAGCGATAGTTTCAAAACTAACTTTTCCGCCTGTATTTTCATGCTTCGTTATAATCACTTCACCATTCGGATAAGCCTCGGCAATAGGAAAACCTATCTCGGCAAGATTCTCAACATTCTGCCAATCAGCCATTAGGTTTCCACCGGATGCCTGTCCGCCGCATTCAAGTATATGACCGGCAACGGTTCCGGCTGACATCAAGTCGTAGTTATTTTTATCCCATCCGAATTCGTATATCATTGGTGCAAGTGTGAGACCGGTATCTGTGGTTCTTCCCGTAATAACTATATCTGCACCCTTCTCCAGAGCTTCAACAATAGGGAACGCACCGAAATAAACATTGGCGCTTAGTAATTCATCCTTAACTGAAATAATGGAATCTCCTGTTTCCATATTATTAAGTTCATAACCTGAAGATACTATTTCGTCAATTCTATCGATAATGTCATCGCCGAGTACAACAGCAATTTTTATATCGGGAATATTCAATTCCCGCGCAATATTTAAAACTTCGTTTGCGCATGCTGTCGGATTTACACCGCCGCCGTTTGTGATTATTTTAATATTTTTTTCTCTGCAAACCGGAAGTATCCTATGCATCAGTTCCGGGATATCTCTTGCATATCCATGTTCGGGATTTTTATGTTTTTGTTTTTGCAAAATCGACATAGTAACTTCGGCGAGATAATCCATAACCAAATAATCGATATCACCTTTAGTAACCTGGTCGACTGGCGCATCTATTAAATCTCCCCAAAATCCTTGACCAGATGCAATTCTTATTTTTTCTTTCATTTCTCACTTTAATTTGATTAGTAGAATGTTTTGTGCTTATCTAAATATATTCAACTTAATTCAGATGTCCAAATTTATAAGCTCACTTTCTATTCGCTTTACGACCAACTCCAATTCAGATTCTCTATTGATTTTCATCCATTCAATTCTCTTATCCCGCCTGAACCAAGTCATCTGGCGCTTTGCAAATCTTCTTGTATTTCTTTTTATCAATTCAATTGCTCTTTCGATACCAATTTCATTATCTAAATAACTAAAAATTTCCTTATAGCCCACTGTATTTAACGAGTTAAGTTCATTAGTAAATCCACGTTCCTTTAATGATTTCACCTCTTCAATCAATCCCGCAGAAATCATTTCATCAACCCTTCGGTTGATTCTCTGATACAAAATTTCTCTTTCCCAATTCAATCCAAATAGCAAAAAATTTATATTCAGATTTCGCTCATATTCATTTTGAACTTCCCTAATCGATTTGCCCGTTACATGCAAAACCTCAAGTGCCCGTATTACTCTTTTCCAATTTTGCGGAAGCATTGTTTCCGCCGCTTGAGAATCTCTTTCCATCAACATTTGATAAATATATTCATTACCGTGTTTATCTTTTAAATCTTTCATCTGATTTCTAAAATCTTCATCATTATCAACATCATCGAAAATTCCGTCGGTTAAAGCCCGGATGTATAACCCGGATCCGCCTACAACAATAGGAAGCTTATCATGCTCAAATAAATTATCAATTATATTTAACGATTGATGTTCGAATATGCTTGCGTTAAAATCCTGATCCGGTTGATGAGTATCAATTAAATGATGTTTTATGGAATCCAATTCTTTCGGTGAAGGTTTTGCAGTTCCGATATCCAAATATTTGTAGCATTGACGGCTGTCTGCAGAGATTATTTCTCCGTTCATCTTTTTTGCCAGCTCAATTCCTACAAATGTTTTTCCCGAGCAAGTGGGACCTGTGATAATAACAACTACTCCTTCCACCCTTCTCTCCCGATAAGCGGAACAAATTTAAATTGCGGAATATCTTCGGTTAAAAATCTATCTTCTTCAACCTTGGTAAGTACTTTCAAAATTTGCGACTTTTTATCACCGACCGGAACAACAAGTCTTCCACCTACGGCAAGCTGTTTTTTTAGGTTTTCAGGAATAGACGGCGCTCCGGCTGTTACAATAATTCCGTTATAAGGAGCAAAATCATTCCATCCGAGAGTTCCGTCACTGCATCTTACTGCGACACGCAGACCCAGTTTGTCAAACAGTTTCAGAGATTTGTTATACAACTCAGTATTTCTTTCGATCGAAAATACTTTCACTCCCATATTGATCAAAATTGCAGCCTGATAACCTGAACCGGTTCCGATTTCCAGTACGGAATCTCCTTCATTTATTTTGAGCGCCTCGGTCATAAAGGCAACAGTATATGGCTGGGATATGGTTTGTCCTTGACCGATAGGCAGGGCAACATCTTCATATGCATGATGTTTTATAGCAGCAGGTATAAAAAGTTCACGATGAACCTCAGCTATAGCTTTCAAAACTCTTTCGTCACGAATTCCCTTTTTCCTTAAACCGTCAACTAACTTATCTCTATTAAAATCCGACATTTATTTATTCCTATCAATAATTCTGTTTTCCGTCATCAATAATTAGTTAAATTTGACACGTAATTATAACAAATTTAGAGTGCTTATGTTAGAGTTGTTTGGCGGCGCTTTGCTTATTATGGTGATGCGTATTGCAGACGTAACTATTGGAACCTTTAGGACAATACTGGTTGTGCAGGCAAAAAAATATCATGCGGCAATAGCCGGTTTTGTTGAAGTTCTAATTTGGATATTTGCAATGCGGTTTATTGTTGAACATCTTGATAACAATTACAATCTCATCGGTTATGCGCTCGGTTTTGCCATCGGAAATATTCTTGGTGTTTCACTTGAGCAAAAAGTGGCGCTCGGTTATGTGCAAATGAATGTAATCTCGAAATATCATACAGATAAAATTGCCGACACACTGAGATTGTCAAAATATGCGGTAACAATTCTGCCCGGTGAAGGAGGATCGGGAGGTGTTGCTGTGCTGCTGCTTATCATCAGAAGAAAAGAGATGAAACCTGTAATGAAAATTATTGATTCGATTGATAAAGATGCATTTATCACAATTCAGCATTCTCGTCCATACCGGGGATTTATTCACGGGGGAAGGAAATGATATTTTTATCCTTAATAATATTTTGCTAATTGACTGATATATTATTAAATTTATTTTCAATGAAGTAATAACTGCTATATAAGAAAAATCAAAATGAAAAAAAAAGTTTATCAGGATATCAAATTCCATATTGATGAACTTACCCGAAATAATTCTCAATCATCATTAAAGTATTTGGTGAAAACCTCACATTTGTTAGCAATTACACATCTAAATTGTATTCGCAGCCGAAATTCATTTTTAATATCTAATCTTGGGATAAGCCTAAATGACCTAGCTTGGGATTGTATTGCTGAAATATTTCTTCGCGATTCCTTAGATAGGTTTACCGTTATTGAAAATTATTTTAATAATGAGATTTTTCTCGATTCAAGCTCGGATATGGATTTTTTTATTGCACTTCGAAAATTGGTTTTCATACATGTGAATAAAAACCTATTCAAGATTTATCACCAGATTGACCCAAGTCTTTCTAAAATAATAAGAAATATTAAATATCACGTTAATAATTCTACCTCATTAACATTGTTTGATTGTTTTAATGAAAAATATATTGGGATGATAATTAATAGGGACTCAAATAAATTCACTGTTTGGGAAACTGAAAATTTCAGACTAGATTTTCAATTAAGTAGAAATGGAGAGGTTTCACTAAAAGAGTACATAATACTTTTAGAAAAGCTTTTAAGAAATTCAGAATTAGACAATCCCAGATGCTCATTAATTGGGTTCGGGATGATGTATAAAGAATTCATGTTTTCCGACATTAAAGAAATAGCGCCTTCTAAACGAATTGAGGACGATGTGATAATAGATTCGAGTAATCTTTCTGGTTATGCTAAAAATAAAATTCACAAATTAATAGAGAAAGTTTATATAAACAAAAGAAAGATTGGAAATGAAGATGCAGACTTTATAAAGAAAACAACACTTGCAATTATTGAGAACTATTTATCAGGAATAGATAATACGCAATTTACGTTCTTTGAACTCGCTCAAAAATTCGATCCTGATATTTCATATGATAAATATAACACGAAGTTTAAAACGAAAATAGAATATTTAGTTCGAATAATGAAAACCGACATAAAAAAAATATATTATGAATAATTTCTGTAAATCATTGTAATTGTAATGATTATACTTATAAAATGAGAAAATATGCACTATACTGATAACGAAATAGAAAAATTCGTCTTGAATGAGAGAGACATAGTTTCAGATGAACATTTATCGCAGTGTAAACATTGTCGTATGAAATTCGCCTATTGGAAAAAGTTCTATTCCGAGTTAGAAATAATTCAAGAAAAGACCGAAACCACAAATCTTGATCAATATAATTTTAATGAGAATTCCTGTGTTTACCTTTTAAGGAGATTGGAAATTGGTGATGAAGACTCTTCAAAATATACTTATGGAATATTATCACTTGTTGCTGATTCTATTCCAAATAAAGAAACCGGAATCAAAAGGTTGGAAAGCTTTCATTTAAATGAAAAAGTACTCATTAATTTTTCATATGATATGATAAAAGACAAGATTATTGTTCAAGTAATTAGTGATGATACTGAATTTATAAATAATGTTTTGTTGATTGTTTATTCAGAAATTGGCGAACTATTATTAGCAACAAACATAACAGGTTATACTGAGTTCAATCAAATTCCCGGACTTGATTTCGAAAAAGTAAAAATATTACTACGTAAACCAAACTACACGTTAAAGTTAAATTCCATTGTAGATATTAATCATGTTAAAGATGAATTAAGACATATAATTAATATAAACAAATCGGACTTTTCAAGTGGTAATAAATTAGAATATTATCTTTCAGTTACAAATGAAGGCATAAAAATTCCTGGATATATCGAAGAAGTTTTTAGTGAAAAATTTGACAATGTAAATAAAATTATTCTTTATTAGTCGGGTATGACTAACCCAATTCTTATCGAAAAAAGATTTAGAAGAATCAGCAAAGAACTGAATTTATATTTTAGTTCACGTAACAAGCTATACATTATAATTGATTTTATCGAAAAATTACAAAAAGAAGAAAATGCTATAACGAGATACTCATACCTTTATGATATACATCATGAATTTCTCACTGCCATTTCAACAATCGATCTGAAATATACAAACATTCAATTCATAAGAAGAATATTGTCATGTTTTGATTTAGTGAAACAATCAATTCCGGGAATAGAGAAGCGTCAAAATTTTCAAGAAGCAAAATTAAATCTTATTAAGGAAATTAGTAAACTAAAGATAACTTTGGATACTCGGTCTATATTTGTTCACTCACATATTGAAGAAATCGAAAATAAACAAGAGTACAGTAAGAAAGGTCATACAAGCATAAACAAAAATTATGTTAATATACCAATATTAGAAAAAGAGATTATCCTATCAAAAGAAACTCCAAGATTTGCAAAAGTAATTCAGCTTGAAATCGCTGTAAAAAAATCCGACCATAATGAATTAATATTCCCTTCACTAAAAAATGAAAAAGGTCTAGTACGCACTATAGTTGCTTCTCAAAACTATTTATCGAAAAATTTTCGAATAAATAGAAGAAATAATTTTACAATCTCGTGTGTTACCGATAATCACTCTGTTGTTATAGGCGAGTCCTATGAGCTTGGACTTACAATTTTAACAATCTGTAGAGTTACACATTTTCTTAACCTTCCTAGAGTCTATACTATCCATGATAACATTGCCTTCACAGGTGAAATTGATGAAACAGGAAATATTATTCCTGTAAATTCAGAAACACTGTACTTAAAAATTGAGGCATGCTTTTTTTCTGATATAGAAATACTGGTCGTTCCATCAATTAATCTAACAGTTTGTAAAAATTTTTTGGAACAGTTAAGTAAGGATGATATCGGTGATTATAAATTAAATTTATTTCCAGCAAGTAAAATCTCAGATATCATTAATGAAGAGAAAATAATTAAACAAACATTAATTTCTCCTGCTAGAAGACTGGTTAGAAAATATCAACAAAACAAAATTTTAAAAAGAACCGCATTGCTAACAATTTTTGTTGCCTTAATTTCTTTATTGTTGTTTTTAACAATCCCAATCAATAAAAATCCGGTAAACTTTTCCTTAATGGGCGAATATCTTTTAGTTATGAATGAATACGGTCAGGAAATTTCTAACATTAAAATCGGTAGTGAGAATGTAAATTACTTAATGGGAGTAAATAATACAGTGTTATTCTTTGATGCAAACAATGATAAATTTAATGAAATAATTTTTTATATAAGAGACGAAACTTCACCACTGCCCGGTAATTCAATAATATGCTATGATGTAAAAAACGATTCGCTCATTTGGACTTTTGAGTCAAAAAGGGAACTTCTTTTCCCAAATAATCCCGTTTATTCTAAAAAATATTATTGCAGAGAAATGATTATTGACGGAAAAGAAAATAACACAAAACAAAATTTATACGCACTTACTTATAATGATTATTATCCTTCGATTCTTTTTCAAATTGATTTAATTACCGGGAAAGAGATTTCTGCATATATACATCCGGGGCATTTAACTGATATTGATATTATTGATCTTAACAATGACGGGAAAGAAGAAATTCTACTCGCAGGCGTTAATAATTCATTACATAGCGCTTGCTTCATTGTTTTAGATAAAAATGATGTTTTTGGTTATGCTCCTCATTCAGCAAAATATGACCTTTTGAATTATTCCAATAGCGAGGAATCAGCTTATATTCTTTTCCCCCCCACCATAATTGGGAAGCGATATGCCAAAAATATTAGCTGGAATTTGATTAATGATTTTCAAATTGACCCAAATAAAAAATTAGTTAGATTATCTATCAATGATGGTAATTTGCTTATAGCCTCAGTGATGCCGGTATATTTTATAACACTTAATTTTGCACTATCAGTCGTAGATTTTAATACAAGCGATGTTTATGATAAGCTTGCTGATAGATTGTATTCTGAGGGTACATTTACCACTAAAATTGATCAAAAATATTGGAAAGAATATGAGAAGGAAATAGCCTACCTAAAAAGATGACCCACTCAAAAATAAGTTCATAAATTTTTTCTGTAGACCCTTCGTTTTGTTATGAGATATAGTCAATCTCAAATAAACTGGAGGTAACCGTGAAAAAATATTTTATCCTTTTTTATTTCATTTTTGCAATGCACTATCTATGCACTTGGTCATTGTGTCAATCTCAGTATACGGTAACTGCCTACCCAAATTTGAATACTGTGATGATACCCGATCAGTTCAGTAATGCACTCGAAGTAAACCTAGCTCCAGATGATTATCAAGTATGGGCGACTTTTAATGGTGCACATGCTGGCGGCGATATTGATGAAGTATTTTATATTACAAAATTTCAAGATGATCCATCAATTTGGCCAAATGGACATTCAATGCATGCATCAATTTCTAGTATTTCCAAAATATTCTCCTTTTCTAATTCGCCCTCAGATATTATCGGATATCTTTTTTTTGTTGACTATTCGAATTTAGGGGACAATCATGGTTCAGTCGATGTATTTTTTGAATCCTTGTCGACTTTAGAAGTTTTTGAATTCACAGTATATCCTTCTATCAATACTTTACTTATTCCATCAAACTTTTCAGACCCAGCAATAATAAATTTACCAGATGGAACCTATGAAGTTCTAACACAATTAAATAACCCTCATGCTGGTGGGGATATTGATGGATTATTATTCCATTCTACGACAGGGAATACTTTTGAATATCCAGCTGGGCATGCAATTCACAAAGCTTTCCATTCAGGTCTCGATACACTTACTTTTACAACACAAGGCGATACTCTAGGGGCAGACCTCTTTTTTGTTGATTACTCGGATCTAAGCGATAATTATGGAAACGTAACTCTCACTTTTACAAAGCTTCAAGAAGAAGATACAACGAATATTAACATCATTATAACAATTAACCTATATTCATGTATTAATAATGATACAATATTAATCCCAATTTTAACATTTTTCCAAGAGCACTCTTATTCTTCAGCAGAAATTAATTTCAACAGCTACCAAACCGGTTTAGAATTCCTTGGAATCGATACAACAGGAACTCTCCTATCCGGTAAAGATTGGATGATTGAAGTAAATGAAACTGATTCACTATTAATTACAGCTAGCGCCGGTGCAGAACCAATTTCTGGGGAGGGAGTGCTTTACTATCTGAAATTTCTTGTAACTGGCGAAATTTGCAGTTTTGTTCCAATAGAGATAGAAAGCGCGATATTTGACACTGGAACCGATTCTGTGACAATTCAAAACGGCGGAGTTTATATTGAACCAATTCCCGATTATGGTGATGTTGATGTAAACGGGATAGTTCAAGCTTATGATGCCTCTTTAATTCTCAAAGAATTAGTAGGATACGATACTTTATTCTGCCAAGGCACAGCCAATGCCGATGTTAGTTTAGATAGCACAATATCCTCCTATGATGCATCTCTAATCCTTCAGTATGTAGCCGAATTAATTGATTCTCTCCCCTATATTGAACAGCTCAATGCGGATGGTATAATTTCAATGGAAGAAAACATTAATTATATACAAGGGGAACTAATAAATGTACCAGTACATTTAAATAATGTATCAAACATTATTTCTTTTTACAGTGAGTTATCATATGATCCGGCTGTACTGCAATTTGTTGATATTAACGAATGGTCGTCTGGATTCGAAGGTTTTACAAAATCAACTAATTCCTTTGAAGGCATAATTAAAATTACCGGTGCGGATTCTGTACCAAATGCTGAAGACGGTTTAATGATGAATCTTCGCTTTAGTGTAGTCGCTGATAACCTGCCTGATTCCACTAAAATATTTTTAAATACAAATAGATGGAATGAAAACGAACCTCAATTTAATATTACCGAATCCACAATTGATTTCTTAACTGGAATTAATGAAAATGGAAATAGCATCCCAATAGAATACGTCTTATACAATAATTATCCAAATCCATTTAATCCTGCTACAACAATTCGGTATGGCATACCTGAGGATTCATTTGTAAAACTAACAGTTTACAATACACTAGGTGAGGAGGTTAAATCTCTGATTTCAGAATATCTCCCAGCCGGATTTTATTCAATTGAATTCGATGCATCTAATCTACCAAGCGGAATATACATCTATAGAATAAAAGCGAATGATTTTTTGGATACAAAAAAGATGATTCTCTTGAAATAATGCTTACATAAAAAAATTAATTTATTTGGTTACTAGAAATCACTAATAATAAAGGGTAATTATCATGCTAAAAAATATTAAAACTAGTTTATTAATAGTATTGGTATCTATAACAAGCTTGTATGCTCAGATAGAACCATTATTACCAACACCAACAGGAAGTGGAGAAGCTGCTGCAATTGATGGTAAAATTTACTGCTTTGGTGGCGATGCCAACCCATTAAGTGAATACTTCAACGGACTTGAAAAATTTGACCCATTTAATAATCAATGGGAAAAAAAATCTAATATGAATTTTGGTAGACATAGTCTGCGTTCTGTAGTGATTGATGGGAAAATATATGCAATAGGTGGACATATTGGTAATTCTGTCGCAGTTAATGAAAGCTATGATCCAATTTCAGACTCATGGGCAATATTAACACAGATGCCAACCGGAAGAAGTTCGTTTGGAATTGCTAAATATGAAAATTCTATTTTTTGCATCGGTGGTAATTCTTCCGGTAGTTATACAGATAAGGTAGAAAAATATTATGTTTCACTTGATTCATGGGAGACCAAACAAGCATTACCAGAAACTCGAAATCTTCTTACCGCAACTACTTTTAACGACAAGATTTTCGTGTTTTGTGGGTATAACACCTCTAATGAAATAGATGGAAAAGTTTTTATCTATAATATTGATACAGATAGTTGGTCCCATGGAAATCAACAATTAATACCAACAGCTAATTCAAAATCAATTCTTGTTGGAGATAAAATTTTTGTTGTTGGCGGATATGATGGCGAGGGAAATTTAGTAAAATCAATTCAAATTTATGATCCTCAAACCGACAGTTGGTCATTTGGTAGTGATCTATTGTGGGGCAGGGTTGAACCGGATTGTGTTATTATTGACTCTTACCTATATATTATTGGTGGATCACCATCTAGTGGATTTACTAGCATATCAAAATTGGATATTTCCGGTTTAGTTTCTGTCAAAAACAAAGCAGTTAAAAATATAGGAATCAATAATTTTCATTTGTATCAAAACTACCCAAACCCATTTAATCCATCAACTTTAATAAGCTTCTATTTAGTTGAAGATAATTTCGTTCAGCTCAAGATATACAACAATATTGGTCAAGAAATTGAAACAATTTTTCAAGGTAACTTAACCGGTGGCAAACACCAGTATATGTTCAATGCGAATAAATTATCTAGCGGCACTTATTTTTGTCAACTTAAAGCAGGCGAACAGATAGCGACGAAAAAAATGATATTACTGAAATAAGTGTCTTGTACTATAAATGAGGGCTTTAAAAGGGACACTATTTTGTGTCCCTTTTTAATTGTTCAAATGAATCCAGTTAAATTCATTTTGTCTTGCTTCGTAAACCGAAGTATATTATATTTTGTGTCTGAAAATTATGTTCTTTTTGGATTGTTATTATGCGGGAATAGCTCAGTGGTAGAGCGCAACCTTGCCAAGGTTGATGTCGCGGGTTCGAATCCCGTTTCCCGCTCATAGAAATCCACTGCAGTGGATTTTTTCATTTATTGATGTTCTTATTGGCGGCGTGGCCAAGCGGTCTAAGGCGAAGGTCTGCAAAACCTTTATTCATCGGTTCGAATCCGATCGCCGCCTCTATGATTGTTAGATTTTAGCTTATTTTCAACTTTTTAAACTGCTCACTAAAAACTACATTTTTGAGATTGACGACAATTTGATGACTAAAAATCAGAAATTTGTCATCAATTTTGTAATCAATTTTTCAAGCTGCTTAATCACCCCAAAGGACTATTTGTAATAAAATAGCCCACAAGGAAAATCTTGGAGTGTCCGGCTCCGTAAAACCTTGTAGGCTGGATTATAAGAGTAAACTTTTGATTTGGCTTTTCATTTCGCTTGGCTGTCATTCCGCTCTGGAAACAATCTACTTAAAAGTGTTAGTTAAAAGAACTTTCATCTTAGGTTATGTCCCTTTGTAAAATCTTCAAGTTCCGTAAAGTCCCCTCTTTCGGCTTCCGCTCTGGATATTTCTAATTCTGTCTTTTCGGATCTTGATATTTTCTTATCTGCTCCAGTTCGCTTATTAAGTATAGACTCAATGTCCTTCTGCTCTGCATCACTCACTGGTGAGATTTTCAACTTTTCTATGTCTGTTTTTGATGTCATTTTCTACCTAAATAATTCCGCGTGTGAACCGATTCTTGTAAGTATCAATTTCTCTCCATCAATTTTGTATATCAGCAGCAAATCGGGATTAATGTGGCATTCTCTATGCTGTGCATATTTTCCTTTCAACTTATGGTCTCTGTATTTCCTTTCGAGTTTTTCACCTTTTGCTAATTGAGTAAAGACTCCAACAATTTCATCTGTATTTTTACCTTGCTTCTTTACACGTTTGAAATCCTTCTTAAATCCGGGAGTAATTTCAATCCTATATTTCAAGAATTTAGTTCCTCCATTAATTCATCAACTGAATTGAATGGACCAACAGTGTTTCCTTCATCAGCATCTTTCATTGCCTGAAGTGTTTCTTCATTAGGTATTTTTAACTCAATAGGAAACTCTTTACGTATTACGAGATTACGGAAAAAGATTCTAACGGCTTCAGATTCACTGATTCCAATTTCATCGAGAATCTTCCTTGATTTTTTCTTTAATGATGGTTCCAATAATACTCTGATTTCTGCTGTTTTTCTTTCTGCTGTTTTTCCCATTTTTCATTACTCCATTTTTATGGAGTAAGATAAGAACTAACTCCGATTGAATCAAGATAATTTTTATACTTCGCTGCGGATACATAGAATTGGTAAAAGAGGGTGGTTTTTTCCCATCAGTCCGCAATTGAAATTCAACAAATATTCAAAACGTTTTTCGAATTGATATTTTTTGAGATGTGGCATGAGGAGATAATAAACCAAATTAATACGCTAAAACTTTTATCATGATTTGTAAAATGTTACGGTAAAGATTGAACCCTTCCCTTTTTCACTTTCAATTTCAATTTTTGCATTGTTGATATCACAGTAACTTTTTACAAGTGCAAGTCCTAATCCGTTACCTTCATATTTCCGGCTGTAGCCTTGTTCCTCCTGCGAGAATGGAGTAAATAAGTTTTTAATGTAACTTTTGCTCATGCCGATTCCAGTATCAATAACTCTAACAATAAGTAATTCATCATTAGTTTCGATTTCAACCGTAACTCCTCCCTCATCAGTATATTTGATTGCATTATGAATAAGATTGGAAAATATCTGCATCACACTATACTCATCAACTTCAATTTTACATTTGCTGCATTGATTGTTTATCCTGAAGTATAATCCTTTCTGCTTAGCTAATTCCGAAAATTCACTATCCAGTTTGGTGATAATATCGTTACAAATGTCATGATACTGAAATGAAGCTTCGTAACTGTGAGTTTGAATTTGTGCCATGTTTAAAATCAAATCAATCGTACGCATTATTCTTTTGCTTGCAGAATCAATACTTATAAATGAACTTTGAACCTCATCCGAACTCATTAAATTCATTCCGCTCTTTATTAAACCAATATAGCTTAAAATGACATGGATAGGTGTCCGGATCTCATGAGACATTTGAGCCAAAAACTCTGATTTTAATTTATCGGCAATTTCTGCCGATTCCTTTGCGGCAACTAATTCTTCCATCATTTTTTTTCTTTCGGTTATATCCTCTTTAATGGCAACAAAATTTATCAACTTTTTGTCGTTATTGAACAAGGGAGAAATGTATGCAGATTCCCAATAATGTATTCCATCTTTACGTTTGTTACAGAACTCACCCTTCCAATCTTTGCCTGCTAAAATTGTAGACCATAAATTTTCATAATAGTCATTATCATGTACACCGGACTTAAAAATTCTAGGATTGTTACCAATTAATTCCTCAGAAGAATAACCGGTTATTTCACAACCTTTCTTATTAACCCAACTTGGCCATTAGCAGCAAAAAACCAGTGAAAATCGAGGAAGGTGGCTGCCAAACAATGCGATTATGCTCCAAAAACGTTGTTGGTGATGCTGTTTCGTGATTGTAGTGAGGTACGGTACTTGTTTCTC
>JAIOZI010000111.1 GCA_021740785.1 Melioribacteraceae bacterium | reverse complement strand
GGGAATACTTTTGATCATTTTTCCCTTTTTGTGGGGAATACTTTTGATTCCGCAATGGGGAATACTTTTGATCACAACTGGGGATTGCTTTTGATCAATTTCCCCTTTTTAGTGGGGAATCTTTTTGATCAGTGACAATTACATAGTGGTTAATTTTGACAATAGCGGTATGAGTGCATGGGGAATACACGTCAAACTCTTCTTGTACGCAACGTTCAACTTCCAGTTAATGATCATAACTAACAAGACTAAAAGATAAGGACAGAGGCATACTGCTATATTAATTGGAATATTCTGAGCCCACGAGCGAGGGAAAGGTAACTTGATTTACCTTTTTTCTAGGAATATTACTCAGCCACTTTCGCAAAGGTGGAGCCGTAGGGGAACATAATTGGTTCCCGGATACCTAGAATAGTAAACCGTAAATGCACCGGCTTAACTGGTAGGCAGGTTTGGTACAACTCTCCAATTTTTACTGCAGAACTCAAAACTAGAAATAAGGACAACATTGTACAGTGATTATTATAAAACACAATACTTTACCAGATTTTAAATGTTTATTAAAACTGGCGGGTATTGTGTTTTGTATTTGACTCCTAATCTTTATTATGAATTATGGTTCTCATGAAATTGAAAATATCTTACTGAGTAGTTCTTTGAAATCATCTATTAAGAATGGTTTTGAAATATAATGTGTAAAACCTTTTTTTAAGAATTCCTCCCTGTCTTCTTCACAAGCAAAAGCTGTTACTGCAATTTTTGGAGTGAGTTTATATTTAGCTATACTATTTAATTGAGCGACTAACTTCAGACCATCAATCGCTTGACCCAAATTAATATCAATTAAAAAAACATCATAGACTTTCGATGTTATTTTTTCCAAAGCTTCTGCTGCATTGCAGACAATGTCCAAATTATAGTTATCCGATAGCGCTCTTTTAACTATATCTTGAGAACTACGATCATCTTCGACGTAAAGTAAATTCTTATCTAAAAATTCCTCGTCTTTTAGAAGTTGAGAATTTATTTTATCGGAGTGATTCACTAAAACGTAATTAGAATTATTAATTTCAACCGGTAGCCGTACAATAAACTTACTACCTCTTCCTAATTCACTATCAACCGAGATAGTACCTCCTAACAGGTCTATCATTTTTTTAGCAATGGCGAGTCCAAGACCGGTTCCTTCAAAACTTCTTGTCTTTCCCTCACTAACTTGCCGAAATTCATCAAATATACTCTTGTGTTTATCTCGGGGTATACCGATGCCGGTATCGATTACTTGAATTACTAATTGTTTTTCTCCTTCTTTATTTTCAAGCATTGATTGAATCTCAATTTTTCCTGTCTCAGTATACTTAACTGCGTTATTTAGAAGGTTTGAAATTATTTCTCTAAAAACACGTTCATCAGAAGTGAAAATTAAATGTTCATTTCGATTATTAATACTTAACTGTAAGCCTTTTTTAGAGGCTGATATAATATATTCGCTTAATAAACTATCCAATACATCATTAAGATGAACTTTGGTAAAATTGAGTTCAATTCCCTCGAATTCAACATTTGTTAAGACTAAAATGTTGTTTAATGTTTCCAACATCCTTTTCGATGCATCAAAAATACCATTCAACATTACCTTCTGAGCATCATCTTCAATTTCACTATACAAAATTTCAGTATATCCCATAATCGCAACAAATGGCGTGCGAAGCTCGTGGCTCATATTCGCAAAAAAGTATGACTTCACCTTAATCATCTCTTCTGCTTTTTCCTTCGCATTAACCAATTCTTCTTGTATCCTCTTCTTCTCAGTGATGTCCTCTTTTATCGCGACAAAATTAGTTATATCGCCGTTGTTATTGACAAGAGGCGAAATTAATTCGGATTCCCAATAAAGGTCTCCATTTTTCTTTTTGTTAAGCATTTCACCTTTCCACTCATGGCCGGAGAGAATGGTGTTCCACAAATCTTCATATAATTTTTTATCGTGATGCTCGGATTTAAAAATCCGCGGGTTTTTCCCTATCACTTCTTCAATAGAGTAGCCGGTTACTTCGCAGAACTTCTCATTTACATAATTTATCTCTCCTTCGGGGTTGGTGATAACAACCGAAGCCGGACTTTGCTGAACGGCGCGGGATAATTTGAGAAGTTCTTCTTCTGACTGCTTGCGCGCCGTGATATCGCGAATAATTACAGTAAAGAATTTACCGGAAGATGTTTCCCATTCCGCCAATGATAATTCCACCGGAATTTCTATTCCATTTTTATGCAAACCGACTAATTCTATTGTTTTACCTATAACCCGATGCTCACCGCCTCTATTTAACCGGTTAATTCCTTCAATATGGAGTTTGCGATAACCATGGGGAATTATTTCCGTCAAATCTTTTCCAATTATCTCTGACTCAGTAAAACCGAAAATTTTTTCTGCGCCCTTATTCCAATCAATTATTATTCCCATGTTATCGGAAGAAATAATTGCATCGTTCGCCGATTTTGCTACCGCACTGTATCTCTCTAGGCTTTCGCGGAGTGCATTTTCCGCTATTTTTTGTTCTGTCAAATCAGCATCAACGCCCCGATATCCAATGAAATTACCATCATTACTGAAAATCGGACATCCGCTGGTTTCCAGAATTAAAAGATGGCCATCTTTATGAATATTTGGATTTTCAAAATTTCTGAATGATTCTCTTCTTGCGAATATTTCCATTGCAGCTTTCTTCAACTCTTCTTTCTTATTAGGAATGAAGAAATCATAAAAATGCATTTTACCGACAATTTCATCCGCTGAATAACCAAGTAATGACTGAACTACGGGGCTCGCATATGTATAAACCCCTTCCTGATCTACTTCCCAAATCCATTCATTCGCATTTTCTGCAACTTGCTTAAATCGATTTTCGCTATAAATTAATGCATTCACAGCTTTTTGATGTGATTCTTTCTCTTTTGCCTCTTCCAGTGCCCGTTTGACAGCATAGGGAAGGCGCTTGGGTCTGTCCTTTAGTACATAATCCACAGCACCTTGCTTCATTAATTCGATTGCTTTTTCTTCTCCAATTGCACCGGACACGCATATGAAGGGAACAGCGGGACAAATCTCATTCCTTATTTTTAAAGCATCGAATCCATCGAAACCGGGAAGCTTAAAGTCCGACAAAATGATATCGTATTTATTTTTGAGCAAAGAAGAAGTAAATTCTGTTTCATTTTTAACGTGAGTTAAATCAAATAAATAACCAGCATCTATCAATTGCTCTTGGATTATTTCCAAATCTCTTAAGGAGTCTTCAAGTGATATAACTTTTAGCTTTACTCTCTTAATATTTTTTTCTTTCTCCATAAAATTACTCCTTTGTAGGTAGCTCATTTAATAAAGCCCAGAAAACTCCAATTTGTTTTACTGCATCAATAAAATCGTTGAAGCTTACCGGTTTTACTACATAAGCATTTACACCCAGTTCGTAACATTTTTTCAGATCCGGTTCTTCCCGCGAAGATGTTAACATAACAACCGGAAGTGTTTTTAGTTTTTCATCACTTCTGATTGAATGAAGTACTTCAATTCCATCCATGCGCGGCATTTTGATATCAAGCAGCAAAACTGCAGGATCTCCCTTTGGCCGCGATTTGTATTCGCCTTCGTAACGGAGGTATTCCATTGCATCTACGCCATCTTTTACAACAATAACATTGTTGGCAAGATTATGTGTAGAGAGTGCTTCAAGGGTTAACTCAACATCCTGTGGATTATCTTCTGCTAATAAAATTGTTCTTAAAGCCATCATGGTTTTTACTCCGTTTTTATCGGTAAAGTGAAATAAAATGAAGCTCCTTTATTTAATTTTGCTTCGGCCCAAACCTTACCGGCATGCTTATTAATAATCCGCTGTACGTTGGCTAGGCCAATTCCGGTTCCTTCAAACTCCGCTTGTGAGTGAAGGCGTTGAAAAACACCAAACAATTTATGTGCATATTTCATATCAAAACCTGTCCCATTGTCTTGAATACAAAATATATAATTTTTTGCTTCGATTTTGAATTTAATTGATATTTTTGCTGATGTCTGGTTGCGTGTGTACTTTATGGCATTATCGATCAAGTTGGTCCATACCAGTTTCAGCAAAGCATAATCACCAAAAACCTGTGGCAAATCCTGTATATCCCATTTTATTTTTCGTTCTACTATAATGTGCTCCAGTTCTTTTAAAACTTCTCTTATAAGTACATTCAAATCAATCTCTGAATTTGATAATTCCTTTCGACCGGTTCTTGAAAACTGTAACAGATCATCGATTAAAATACCCATCCGCTTAGAAGAGTCTGTGATAGTATCGAGATAATACCGTGCTTTTTCATCAAACGTTTCATAATATTTCTTGTTGAGCATGTCAACATAGCCATTTATGTGGCGCAGCGGCGCGCGTAAGTCGTGCGAAACAGAGTAGCTGAAGGCCTCCAGTTCTTTATTGGAGGCTTCGAGCTGGGCGGTGCGGTCAATTACCCGCTGTTCTAATTCCTTATTAAGCTTTTGGATTTCTTTTTCTACAATTTGATGATCTTCGAGTACACTCAGAAGCGTCTGTCGCGACTGATTGGAAATTTCAAGTGCCTTTTTTAATTCATCCTGCGATTCAAGAGCTTTATCCTCTGCCTGCTTGCGTTCGGTGATATCCTGGAAGAAACCAAAAACTTTCCTGCGTTCTTGATCTACGTTTCCAATTGCATGAACCCATCGGAGATTGTTTTTAGCAGTGATGATTTCCAACTCTACATCAAATGGCTCACTTTGCACTATAGAGCGCTGAACGGCTCGTTCAATAACAGGCCGGGAAGCCGGTGCATAGAAATTGATTCCCTTTTCTATTGTTGGCTGAAAATTTACATCCACTTCATGGATGCGGCAAACCTCTTCAGACCATATCAATTCTTTTGTGTCAATATCAAACTCCCAGCCGCCTACCTTTCCCAGTCTTTCGGCTTCATTGAGCATTCTTTTATTTAATTTCAGCGCTTCCGCTGATTTATATTGCTCCCGATAGAAACGATTGTTCTCTTGACGCCACACAAGAAATACACCCCAGCCTGTGCCAATAATTAATGTACCAACAAAAATGA
Organism: Melioribacteraceae bacterium; assembly: GCA_021740785.1. GTDB lineage: Bacteria > Bacteroidota > Ignavibacteria > Ignavibacteriales > Melioribacteraceae > JAIOZI01. The sequence continues at coordinate 5,976 of JAIOZI010000111.1, read as the reverse complement.
TAATCATCCAAAATCGTTCACTCAAAGGCTCGTAAATCTCATCCAAATCCATGCGGGCAACAATGAACCATGGTGAATCCGGAACTGCGCGTACAGCTGCAATTACCGGCACTCCTCTGTAGTCTATACCCTCTACTATTCCAGTCTTACCCGATATAGCCTTGACAGCCGGTAAACTTTCATTTGTTAACGGAATTCTCAGATTTAAAGCCGCATTCTTCTTGAACCTAATATTATTGAGAAACAACACCTGATTCCCGTCGCGTCGAATAATCAAAGTCTCGGCTGTTTTGCTGGGTATCGGCCATTTTTCAATCAAAGGATACAAGTACTCATATGGGTCAATCCGTAATATAGCTACGCCAATTGGATTTTTGTTATCGTATTCATCAAGAATAGGAAGAAAAACAGAGATGTAAACTTTCTTATCATCTTCATCGATGTAGAAATCCTGAAATTCCACTTTCCCGGTTTCCTTTACTTTTGCAGATAAATCTGAAAATAAGTCCGTTGCATGGATATGTTTTTGAGGAAAAGAAATGAGTTCAGTTCCTGCCATGTTATGCAAACATATTCTGTTATAGTTATAAGATTCCGCAACCTGCTTAATCCAGGTCTGAATTCTCTTTTTTGCATCTGCATCAAGTGGGTTTTTAGAATAGCGTTTGACAAGCTCGGAGAAAGAATAGTTCTTATAAAAAATATTTGCATCGCCCAGCCGTTCTTTTCGCCACCTAGATAATTGGGTAACTTTCAATTCTGAAACTGCAGAAAGCTGTTCTTCTACTTCTTCTCGGAAATTCTTTTCAAATCCTTGGAAAGCTAAATATCCGCCTGTAAGAATCCCAGCTGTAAGGAAGATGAAGATTAAAAGAAAAACGTATGGAACTTCTTTTTTGCCCGATGCACTTTTTATTTTGATATAATGCCCGCTTTGAACTACTGCACTTATTAACAGGCCAACCGCAAGAAATAGAAAAGCTAGGGAAGTAGGGAGTGCCGGTGGAATAACATCTCCACTATACATCATAGGTGTTTGGAGTAGATACGCAAATAGAAAAAGCAACCAGGTTAATACTAATATTAAAGCTAATACCAACGTAATCCATGCCCGCCTTGACCGTTCAATAGTTTTAGACAGTGTCAATAAGAAAACCAAAGCACAAGCTGCAAAGCCAACAGCTGTTACAGGAGACATATGCCCGATTGGAATACCGTTCAGTGTCTCGGTGATGGAAAAACCTAGTTTCTCGATGGGCATATATTTTTGTCCCAGAGAAGAGATAAAAAAGATAGTTCCTGGAACCGCAACCAACAGGCCAATGGATAAACTCGCGAAGTATGTTCCGCGATTATGAGGCAGGCGGCTGCGTAGAGCGAGTGCAGTTCCTATCAGGATAAAAAAGAGTGCTGTGCTTGGCGCCATTGGAATATAATCAACGCTGAAGGATGCTATCATTGGAAGATGCAAAATCCATCCAATCATGGCGAGCAATCCGAAAGCTGATGTGAGAATACCAGCCGCCATGACTGCGACATTTCCAGTATAATGTTCTGTGCGTTTAGAATTATTCATTTTGTATTCTATATATTCCTTTTTATCCCATTATCTTTTTAATTCCAGTTGCTCATTTAATTTCCTGGATTATTCGTCTTTGCCAGTTTCCCGCTTGTCGCTCCCACCTGCCTGACTTGGATAACGGATCGGTTCGCCTAAGCGGTTGAGCAATTCGTTAACCTCGCTTTTAAGCTGCATGTTACGATCTTCCCGTCCAATAGTAACTTCTTGCCAGCGTTGCAGTTCGTTTAATTGTTTCTTTATTTCTTCCTCTGCACGCCTTCGCTCGGTTATGTTGCGGCTAACGGTTGCCCAACCTATGGGAGTGCCGCTGTCGTCCTGGACACTGAAAAGATAATAGTACATCCAAATCGCTTCCCCAGTCTGGAAATTGCGTAGTCGAATTTCCACGTCACCGTGCCCCTCGCGTAGTACGTTCGGGAAAAAATCTTCGGCGATAAATTTCTGATCCTCCGGGAAGTAGTAATCCTGCACCTTAACACGACAAGCGGCTTCCATGTCAGGAAGCCCGACCATGCGCCGGCCAGCGGGATTCACGTAAAGCGGATTCATTTCCAGGTCGCACATGCCAATAAATTCGCTGCTGCTTTCGGCGAGCATAAAAAATTTATACCGTTCGACCTCAAGCTTTTTGCGCTCGGTTATGTCTGCATTAAAGCCGTACCATGTGATGCTGCCATCGGGTAATTTCTCGGGCGTTGACCTGGACAAAATCCATTGGATTTCCTTGCCGGGAATCTGTACTCTAAACTCACAAGTAAAATAAGTCAAATGTTTTGCTGAGTATTCAATGTCATTAATTACTCTTTCTGCATCATCGGGGTAAATTACTTTACCGATAGGAGCAAAGTTGTCCACTACATCTTCCGGGGAGCATCCAAAAATGTTCTTGATGCCCTCTGAGGCTATGGGGACACAATAGGTTCCGTCTGGTCTTCTCGTAAATTGAAAAATTAAGTCTGGTAGATTTGCTGAAAGCTTTCTGAACTGGATGTCTTTTTCCCGAATCTTTTCTTCAGCCTTCTTGCGCTCGGTATTGGCAAATAACTGTGAAACAAGGTTTGTAAGAGAGAGTGACAAAGATTTCTCATCGGGATGCCATTTGCGAACCGGTCCGCGATGCTCGGCAGATAAAACACCAATTACTCGCCCATTTTGGTGAATGGCCGAATCAAGCATAGAGCTTATTTGGAGTGGAATAAAATAACTCTCATTCAATTCCTTCGTACGTGGATCGTTTTGAGCATCGTCTGCATCGATCTGGCTATCTTTATAAAGTGCTTTAAAGTAGGAGGGGAATTCGGCTGCATTCAGAACTTCTACCTGTGAATCAATACCAGAGGCAAAATCAAAAAACATCCTTCGTTTTAATAATTTATCATCATCCGAAAGAAGCCAGACACTCGTCCTTTCAACTTTCAGAATTTCTGCAAGTTGTGTAGTTAATATTTTTAATGCCTCATCGATAGGTTTGTTTACAATTACATCTTCAAAAGATAGTTTTGCAATTAGGTTACGCTGCATTTTAATACGTTCAGCACTTTCCCGGTCAAACTCTTCAGCCTGTTTGCGTTCACTGATATCAATAAGTACACCTTCCATTCGGACTGCATTTCCATTTTCGTCATAGAAGCCACGACCTTTTGCACCAATCCAATGATTGCTGCCATCAGGCCATATGGTACGATATTCAAGATCAAAATCTTTATGATTTTCGAGAGAGTCCTTCACTGCCTCATTAGTTCTTTCGCGATCGTCCGGATGCAATCCATCAATAAAACGTTCATAGCTCATAATAACATCATGCTCAAGACCAAATAGGTCTTTGCTTTTATTGGACCAGATTAGTTCCCCGGTTACAATATTCCAGTTCCAGACACCCAAATTTGCGCCTTCGGTTGCCAATAGAAGCCGCTCTCTGCTTATTCTTATAGCTTCCTCGGCTTTTTTGCGGTCGGTTACATTTTGTGCTAAAATGGCGATATCTTGTCCCATGGCTGTTATTACAAGCCGTAGCCAGGTTGGCTCTGATATTACTTCCCCAACATATACATCATCTAAAATTTTAGATTTGCCTGCATTAGCTACTTCTATATATGTTTCAAATATATCCGTACCCTTATGTGTTGGAAATACATCAAGGACACGCTTACCAATTACATCCTGATCTTCGGTGCCATTAATTTGCGCAATAGCCTGATTCTGATAAATCCAAACAAAATCAACGATTTCGTTTTGCTCATTTCGCAATGGATGGAGTATCGTAAATCCATCGGGAGAATATTCCTGTGCAACTCTGAATCGTTCTTCGCTTTTTTGGAGGGCTATTGTAGTATTGTTTTGTTCAGTGATATCCATAAAAGTTACTGCACATTGTTTTGGACCAGCCTGAAAAGCAGAAATAGAGTAATAATAGCCCAACAGTTCCGAACCTTGTTCAAATTGAGCAGATTCTCCGGAAAGAGCTACCTTTGAGAAAGTGCCTATCCAATCGGCCTCATCCTTTTCAATGCCTGGTAATACCTGAGTTAAACGCTTGCCTATTGAGTCCCTTAATTTCAATCCAGTAGTTTTTTCGAATCCCTCATTTGCAGCAAGAATTAAAAGGTCAACCGGAATGCCTTGCTCGTTCTGAACCACCTCAAACAGTTCAAATCCGGCATTCATGTTCTCGAATAGCGATCGGTAATCGTTCTCCGATTCGGTTAATTTCTTTTCAACCTGCTTGCGCTCGGTGATGTCAATTACAGTTGTTATAAAATGAAGCGGTTTGCCGTTTTTATCACGTCGTATTGAAACGCTAACGTCAGCCCAAATGTGGGTTCCGTTCTTGCAGATGTATCTTTTTTCGAACCTGGCAGATTCTTTTTCCCCTTTTAGCATGGGATTTGTAAATGCCTGAATTGTTGGTATTTCATCATCGGGAGTTAAATCTTGCCATTTTTTGTTTTGTAATTCCTCACGAGTGTAACCCAGCATATCACAAAATGCTTGGTTAACATTTATTTCACCTGTTGGTAGTGTAATTGATTTACCGACATTCGCCGACTCAAATACTGATTTGAATTTTTCTACGCTCTCCGTTAGTTTTTCTTCTGCTTGCTTGCGTACGGTAACATCTATTCCGGTACTTAATACACATGGTTCTCCTCCAACTTCTATATTTTCCGATGAAAACAAAATGGTACGATATTCACCGCTTTTATTTCGCAGTAACATATCAACATTTTTCAGGGTACCCTTTGTCTTAAGTTCCTCACTAATTTGTATACGTGCCTCAGCATCAATTATTCCAAGCTCCACCGGTGTATGCCCAATAGCCTCTTCTGCCGTGTATCCGTAAATGCCGCACCATGAATTATTTACATCGATGTATTTTCCACTACTTTTACTAGTGATAGTAATGGCTATCGGACTTGAGTGAAATGCTTTAGTGAAACGCTCTTCACTTACTATGATATTTTTGTTGAGTTCCTTTTGCTCCAGTTTCTGAAATGTTGTATCACTGATAAGCTGAGTCATATCTAGCAGAAAATCCATGGCAGTTTTAACTTTTTCCTTCGAAACAACAGGTACTTTTTCGAGCGCTTCCAGATATCTTCCCTCGTCAAATCCAAACTCTGTAGCTTGTTTTTTAAAAAAGGAAATATCGGGTTCTTCAAAAAAGAACTGACCCGAAAACAAATTGGCAATATGTTCTCCCTTGATTACAATTGGTACTGCTACATCTACCAATCCATTTAAACATTTATAGAAATGGTATCTTTCGCCCTCAGCCATCTTGTTGGCCAATTCCGTATCGCTGATTGTGCATTTTTTTGAAGTTTCAGGATGTATGCGGTGAAATTCGGTGCATATCTGCCTCCAGCCGGACTTGGACAAAACATTTCCCTTAATATCTAGTATTGCCGTAACAAAGCCGGTTGATTTGTTGAATCCTTCTAGCAGGGTGTCAATTTTTTCGAAATCGATTAAATCCGATAGGTTTGTTTTATCCATATGCTACTCCATCACTTCAAAATAAAGTTCCATGACATACAAAAGAAAACTAGAATTAAATTCAATATAAATAAATGTCGATGTAATATCGAGCAGAAAGGTTAGATATACAGTAATGAGTTGGAGCAAGTAGGCGTATTCGCTAAAGCGCAGCGAAGTATGGCGAATGGATGGTTAAGAATTAAGCGGTAAGACATAAGAAGGAAGATTGGAAGAATGGAATGTTGGAAGGATGGATACGATTATGCTACTAAAAAAACAACTAGTGTACTGACAATATAGTTTTGCAACATAGCAATAGTTTTTGTATAATTGTAAAAAAAGGCTAATGCTATGAAAAGAACGGAGATTAAATTAACAGAAAAGGAAGTCATATTTCTACGAAAATATAAAAAATC
>JAIOZI010000100.1 GCA_021740785.1 Melioribacteraceae bacterium | reverse complement strand
GAAAAACAACAAAATATTATTTGACAGCTTTGGGTAAAAAAGCTATTGCTATAATTATGATGTTAAAAGAAAAAAATATAATTCCTGCATTAGCTAATTAAAAAGTTTCCGATTTACGTAGATTTTAACAGCTAAGGGAATAATCTTATTCTTTCTCTCTCGCCGATGAATTTATTTTCCCACTTTCTTTTATCTTTCGTCTTCAGTCAATAGTTATTTTATTATTAATTGATCTTCTTCAATATAGAACCATCCTCCTTTTCAGAATTTTGATTTGTAAGAAAACAACGAATACTATTTTTTTGCACTTTAAACAATAATTATTCTTTAATAATTTTTACATATTGATTTTCTTTAGGCACGATAACAACTTTAGCAAATAAATAATATACTATGAGGGTATTATGAAAAGAATATTTTTCTTATTCGTTTCGGTATTAGCATTTGTTTTTTATTCTTGCCAAGAAAAAGACTCTACAATTTCAAATCCAATCGAACAAAAAGGTTTTGTTCCCCTGGCTGTGGGGAATACATGGATTTATGATTTTGGTGTTTTTCCCGACACTTCTACTAAGTTAAGCGTATGGCAGATTACCGACAAAACCAACATTGATGGTGTTGATTATTTTTCTTTATCCTTTCATAATGGATTATTAGGAACTCCATATATTGTTTGGAATAAATCAGACGGTTTTTATATGAGCGTCGACAGTAATAAAGCTTCGTTCTTTTGGTTTAAGTACCCGGTAAGCGACAATGAGGAATATAATTTTACCATTAAAACAATCGATGGCACTGATAGTGTAATAACAGCAAAAGCAAAATATTATAATCTATCAATCGGGGAGAATAATTACGAATGTATTGGATACTTCAACATGACATTTTCTCTTCCCGGCCCTTTTATGTTTATTAAAGAAAATTTGGGTATTGTTAATTATAGAATGTATTACATCTCACAAAATACTATGAGAGATACTAGTCGATATATTAGCTGGGAGTTAAATTCCTACGATTTAATAAGCGATTAATTTAGAACATTATCAGTACTCTGAAGTTATAGTAGAACAACTTTTTGTAAGAATTCATGGACTGAGATTAAAATTAGGAGTAAGATAAGAATTAAGAATGTTCCTGTTCTGATTCATAATCTGTTTCTTACTCCTTCACCAATGATTATTATTACTCTTAATCATTAAGTCTTCGGTCTATCGAATCAACATCATCTTCTTGCTTTCAACAAAATTATCTGTTTCTAATCTGTAGATGTAAATCCCCGAGGAAACTTCTTCACCGTTATCATCCTTTCCGCTCCATGTTACTGAATAACTGCCGGCTGACTGATTTTGAGAAACCAAACTATTTATTTCCTCACCGAGCATGCTGTAAACTTTTAAATCCACGCTCGAATCAGTATTCAATTGATAAGCAATGTTCGTACTAGGGTTAAACGGGTTCGGGTAATTTTGAAACAGTTTAAATTCATCCGGCGCTGTTGATTCTTCATTTTTACCGATTGATGTCTGTGTACCATCATCACGAACCAATCTTACATAATTGTAGATGCGGATAACATCGCCCTGGGGACCGAAGCCAACAGGATAATCATCGGGATCACCTTCTTTCGGATCGCTTCTCTGTGCACCCGCTCCGTGTACATCCATCAGTTGATAATTCCCGAAAGGATCCATCATAAAACCAAGCGCTTCACCGAAGCAAACATATGCGCCTTGATTACCGGACATCATATTTTCGTGAGTAGTCCCGCTCCAGTAAAACGGGTAATTTGTTTCGTCTCCCTCGTCGGTGATTATTGAACAGATAAATACCGGATCAATTGCGGCAGTCCCGGTAACAGCAGGCGCGCGAGTGTAATCAACAATACTTTGAAGTTCTTTTACATTCGGCAATCTCCAGTTGTTGTAACCAAGATAATTCTCATTGTTTTTCTGCTGAACCCAGTTGAGTGCTTCTTCCCAATTCAGACCGGTTTCGCTGTCGTTTTGCTGCCACATTAAACCCGTTGCATTATCGGTTATTGTTCCGTCTCCATTATCCGCAAAATCATTTATACCGTAATTGTCGCCGCCTCTAACGTAAAGCACATAAAATTGCTTTGGTTCTGTACCGCCGGGCATTGCGCCAATTGGGTATCCCTTAATCCTGCCGTCTGCAAAATTTACTCCGAACATAGTCTCGGCACCGTTCATTGTTGTCCCAACATATAGAGTGGATGTAACAAATTGTGCATCGATGATTCTTTCATCAGCATCCGTGTCGCCGAAACCGAATTCGAAATAATCAGTATTAATAAACGGTACGAGTTCATCCGTGTTTGTACCGTCGTATCCGCTTGGATCTAGTCCGTAAAACATTATCAACGAGTACAGCTCTTTAATTGTAGGTATGCGCCAATCGGTATAGCCGCCGATTTCAACATTTCCAACTGTTTCCACTGCTTCTTCGTAACCCATTTTATCTTCATATTTTATTTCGCCGTCGCCGTTTAAGTCAGGGCTTGCTGACCACATTAATCCCGTCACATTATCGGTGATTGTTCCGTCTCCGTTGTCCGTATAAGATGGCTGATAACCGTTATACTGAGCATCCTGACCGTAAAACGCGGCGCCGGACTCAGGTTGTGTTATTTCATTAAAATTATTGAAGTATTTTTCCTGACCTGTATCAACAATTTTATAGCTTTGCGCCCAAATTGTCGATAGACCGAAGAACAGTAAAAACATCATCACATATATTGATTTCGAATTTGTCTTCATTTTTTCATCTCGCTTTTTATTTACAAAAAATTTGCTGATCTAATAAGTTTGACGATGTTTTTCTAAAAACCTTGCGGTGTAAAAATCTTTTATACGATTATAAATGAAAAACCCTTTGCTGTGTTGCAACAAAGGGTTCTTTTGAAACGATTTAATTATTTATCGCTTTGGGAGATTCCCGGCTTTTAGCATTTCCGGATTTGGCTCAAACAACTTATGGATCATATTCTTCAATTCTCGTTTCTGCTCTTCGTTACATAATGCTTTTAAATCCTGCATATGTTTAAAAGTCAATTTCTCAATTTGTGCATGTAGATTCTCCGTTACGCTTAAAAGTGAATCCGATATTGTCACAGATTCATCATTGCTTAGCACTGCTGAGAACATTTCCTTTTTTGTTTTTCGGATTTCCTCCTGAATTGTATTTACTTTTTCTTTATGCAGCTTTCGGATTTTTAAATATTCATCGATCTGCTTTTTATCAAATCCGAGTGTTTCGTTTAAAAGTCTGCCGATTTGCTTGTTTTCCTGTTCGGGAGTAATTTTTTCATACTCCGGTCGGTGGTCGGGTTTACCCAGCCATAAAAGCGTAATTGTTGCGATGTTCAAAATCACCAGCAAGACTATTACAATTGTTATAAGTCGTTTTTGTTTAATAAAATCCATTGCTTTACCCCGTTAAAAAATTGACTGATCCGTCCCGGCTGATAAATGAAAATCATGCCGAAGAATTTCCATCAACTGTTCGTTTGCGCTTGCTTCGCCGCTTGCGGTTGAATCCTCATCAAGATATGACACTATTGTAAGTGCATTAAACAAGATTAATAAAACAAGAAGTGCCGGATTCAAGTAACGAGCAATTCCTTTTTTTTCTTTTCCCCGGCTTTCAATTTCGGTAATTAACTTTGAATAAAAATACGGGTCGGGTTTCAACTGTTCGTTATCCGCAGCATTAATTGTCTTCCCTATTTCCTCTTGAATTTTATCTTTTCTATTCATTTTGTTTGCCTCCGGTTTTCCGGAATTATTTACTACAGCTTTTATTTGAAAATCCCGTCATAAATATCGTATAACTTTTTATGCAGATTTTTTTTTGATCTATGAATAAGAGATTCCACTGCAGAGATTGATGTATTCAGTATTTCCGCAATTTCTTTATTGCTGAATCCATGATACTTGCTAAGTATCAGCGCTGTTTTTTGATTATCCGGCAATGATTCAATCGCTTTGTTTAAGTGTTTTACTCTTTCACTTTGTTCAAAGTTTTCCTGGACATTTTCACCGGAAGAAATCTCTAACGGCGGATCATCCTCACCGGTGCCGAATATAGAAATTAACTGAGCATATCTTTTTTTGCGTTTCTTTTTACGCAACGCATCTATGGATTTATTAACCGCGATCCGGAAAATCCATGTTGAAATTTCTGCTTCGCTTCTAAAGGAAGTTAATGATTCATAAACCTGAATGAATACATCCTGCGCAACATCATCGGCGTCTTCTCTGCTGCGTAAATACTTGAAGCAAAGATTTCTTACGTTCTCCTGATGTTTTTCAACCAGATTTTTGAAATCGCTTTTATCCAATTTTTGCATTACCCGGATTTTGCCGTTTAAATTTTAGACGACATTTTACAAAAAATCATGCGCAATTATTTTTCTTTTTTTTAGGATTTTGCGACGGGAGTATGATTTAACCCAAAAATTTCTACTTGTCGGTTTGTGAGTTAATCGTTGAACATCTTTTCAAGATGATTAAAGCGGTAATCAAAAATGTTATTCAGTTTACGTTTTACAAAAAGCGCATGAGCTATTGATCCGAGAAATCCAAACGGCAGCGCGTAATGAACGAGATCGGTCATTAAAATCCCGTTCTCAACTTCTTCGAAAATGTGTTTGTGATGCCAAAACTTATACGGTCCGAATCGTTGTTCATCGATAAAGAATTTTTTCTCCGCTACATTTTTTATTTCTGTAACCCAGTTTTGATTTATCCCGGGAAAGATTTCTATTCTGTATGTAATGATTTGTCCTGCATACATTTCTGTTCCGGGATTGTTTGTTATTTCAAATTTCATATCGGGGGGAGTTATTTCATTCAGATTTGACGGATTGGAAAAAAATCTCCATGCTTCATCCATTGTGATTTTGAGCAGATGCTCATTTTTTAGTTCGTATATTTTCATTGTTTTTCCGATTAAAAAAACAATAACAATTCCACCGCGTAAAACGTTCACGCTGCTGATTAGTGCGTTGCTGCTTTTCTAAGTTTTACTAAACAGCGCTTCGGATACGGCGGCAATATTTTGCGGAGGAATATTCGGCAGAATTGCTTCGTGGCTGGGACTGACGATTAAATTCGGTCCCAACTGATTAATCACTCTTTGCACATCATTCTGAATTTCTTCAAGACTGCCGTTCACCAATAAGTCCTGCGTATCTACTCCCCCGATAAATGCAATGCTGCCTTTAAATTCTGCGGCAAGTTTTTCTGCATTCATATTTTTAGCTTTTGCCTGAAGCGGATGCAAACCGTCAATTCCCATCTCAATCAAATCCGGAATTACGCTGTAAATTGACCCGCATGAATGCAGAACAACTTTATACCCGTGATCTTTCGCTTGATCAATTAATTCCTTCATGTATGGAAACACAAATTCTTTTAGACTATCCCGGCTTATCAGGAGATCGTTCTGTGTTCCGAAATCGTTTCCGAAGAAATATGCATCGATAAGATCGCCGGCTTCGTAATAAAACTTTTCATTTGCGCGGAGATAAAAATCAATAACATGACGGGTAATTGCGTGCACAATTTCTGGTGATGTATACATTTTGATGAAATAATTTTCCATCCCGAGAAAATCAGCAACATCATGAAAAAACGGCGCCCAAAAACCGCTTGCGCGGTATACATCTCCGGCATTTCTCAGACGGTGAATAACCTTTTCGAAATTCAGGTAATCAATATTCGGCCAGGTAAAATCTTCAATTTCTTGTAGACAGTCGCAATCGGCAAATACTCCACCGGCGCTCAGTTCGGCACCTTTTCTTTGATTGTCGAAAACCGGTTTTCCTTCCGGATGATTGTAAGCATCGGCAGGCTCAATCCATCTGTAGCCGTCATTCAATTTTAATCTTATTTCTTCTTCGCTATCGGTTTCAAAATAGTTTTTTAATTGCAGCCACGTATCCGGGTGAGGGTTGCCGATCCAAAAACCGCAGCCGTTGTTGTTATTCCTATTTAATATCGCTTCGTATTTTTCTCTTATCATCATTGTAAAAAGGCTAATCCCTCAAAGTTTGTTAATGATCTCTTTCGTTATTTCTTCCCACTCATCTTCAAGTTTTAATTCAGAAAAAGATTTATCTGCATTGCGGTACCAGTAACCGGCGTTCCATTCATCACCTTCTTTACGGTGAAGATATGCATGAATCCACGCTGATGTTTTATCCGGAATGTTCTGCACGATTGTATGGGCTTTATCCCAATCGCCTTTAGCATCATGCCAAAGTGCGGATAAATATTTATTCATCCCGGGATCCGGTTTATCGTTTTTTATCGATTTTAAAAAATCCTCATAATTCATAGCAGCCTCCTAAAAATTATTTTGAAACCATCCGCGGAATTCTTCTCAAATGTAATCATTTATATCATATTTTTCATTATGCTTTCGTTTCAGGGTGTGGAGTTTGACACATTTAATAGGTTAAATCGAACGGTGATTGCCGTTTTTAAGATGTAGGTCAAGATGGCATCTTGACCTACGAATAAATAATATTGAATTTGCAAAAAAGGTTTTTATATAGAATGAATTATTGATCAAAGGCTACTTCATAAGCATAAGTTTTTTGATTGAAGTAAATTGCCCCGCTTCAATTCTATAAATATACACCCCACTTGAAAGTTTGCTGCCGTCAAATTTAATTTCATACCTGCCGGGTGATTTGCTTTCATTAACCAGCGTCTGAATTTCTCTTCCAAGTACATCATATAATTTGATCACAACATGTCCTTCATCAGGAAGTTCGTATTTAATAGTTGTACTCGGGTTAAACGGGTTCGGGTAATTTTGTTTAAGCTTATAAACAAGAGGTATATCTTCTTCCTCATTTGCCTGCTTCCAAACACCGCCGTCAACTTCTCGGGAAACTGATGGCGAAGGATCTGATTCTGCTGCAATTGAATTCAGCGAGGTAACCTCATAAGTGACTGTTTGATTAGCAATAAGAGGATTTACAATATCCACAGACTCATCGGTATAACTTGTATTAGCTGTATGATAAACTTCATTTCTAACTCCGCCTTCGTATAATTCATACGTTGCATATATATTATAACCGGCATGATGAGGAACCTCCGCAGGCCATGTTAAATGCGGATGGTGGTTGACCGAATTAATATCAAGAGAACTAGGTGCAACTGGAGTTTGATCGTAGTAAAGCGATCCTATATCCGCGCGGGTTCCGTCGGGATCGTTAGATATAATTGGATCGCCGCTATCAATACAACCGGACCCCCAATTTAAGTTAAAATCACCTTTCCCTGCATCGATATATCTTGGATCAACTTTAATAAAATTGTTACCCAAGTGATTATTAATTGTATTTTGAAAAAAATTATTGTAACTAATTTCTGCAGGTGGATAAGAATCGGGTGGCGTGTAAATTGCTTCGTGACAATTTGTAAATATATTGTTCCTAATTTTAGTAAAAATTGGATACTTTAACTTATCTGGATCTTCCACCCCACTGCTAAAATGAACCCCTTGGTATATCATATTGAATGTGCAATTATCAATATATATTAAGGTTTGTTCCGGATATAAAATTTTTATTGCAGGATTCTGATCATAAACGAAATTATCCTGATAAAAAACCGTATTTTGTATTGAACTTCCTAGGTCTGAATTAATAATCTCCAAATTTGATGAATAAAAAACGGAATTTGTAATATTGATTTTTCCCTTTAGTGTGGATATACCTTTAGCTTTCTTGATAGTAGAATTATTAATTTCTATGGTTGAATTTGCGCTACAATAAATTGGTTTATCAGAGTTTGTAATAACTAAGTTGTCTGCTGAAAAGAGTGCTCCATGAACTTTTATCCCTAACCATTCTGGTGTGGCTGTAATAGTAGATTGATCTCTCTGAGAACCGTTAATTATGAATCTAGCGCCTTCTTCAAGGCTTATATAAGGTGATGAAAATTCATCTCCTGTATTAAATGTTATATCCGCACCATTTTCTAATATTAGAGCAGCATCTGATTTAACAACTAAAGGTCCGCCAAGAATTTTATTATTCCTCCAAATCGTCTCAGAAGTTATTTCTGTAGCAATCGTATTAACATTAATAGTTGCATATGCATCACTACTAAAGGCACCTGACCACTCTACGACTATTTCAATATATGAATGATTACCATAAATAAGATTTAATGAAGGGTCCGTTCGATCATTTATTATTTGCTCCTTCCCATTTGATGGAAATCTAAAATCTTCCTCGGCGTAGGAACTAACATCTGCATCTAATAACTTTTCAAAATCAACATTATGCATAGAGGGCTCTTTGGAAAACCGCCAAATCAAGATTCCTAGAGGTGCGTTTAGGTCTGTTTCAAATGTTGGTGTATATTTATCAAATCCTTCTTTCAACCTTCGCTCAATTATAAAATACTCAAAAGGAGCTTCTGTGTAATCTGTAAAAGGCAAAACTTTGTAAAATATTCCGGTAGCATCAAACGGAATTACAAGATCTTCTGTTGGGATTTCAAGTTCAATTGGCTCAGCCCAACCAAATGAAATTTTATAACCAGGCGACAAAGGAGCCGGACAAGATTCTTTATCTAGCCCATTGCTGCCTCCATTTGCCATTAACGACCAATGTGCAGGGCTAAAATGACCATCATATTCATCAGATGCTCCTAGAACATGTCCAAATTCATGTGCAGATGCACCAATATGCAGATAAGTATCTTTATTTTGCGTTGCATATGTTTCAGTACGTTCTGATACAACAAACATATTACCGCCACTGCTTGGAAATAAAATTTCACCCGAAAAACTTCTTTTTCCAGCGTAAATAAAGCATATACTACTATAAGAATCTAGATCAACACCAAGCTGGTTTTCTGCATAGACTTTAAAAGTATCTTTAATGGAACTTTTTGTATAACCATTAGAATCCGCCGTATAATAACTTCTCTCCTCCGGCATTTGTACCCATAGAGCTTTTCCAGGATTATTCTGATCCTCAGGATTTATTATACTTCTGTTTCCTTCTTTGCCAACCATATCTAACTGGTTATTAGATTGATCCAGCCAGTAATCCCGAAAACTGCCGAATAATAAATGTCCATCAGGATGGATATCTGGTAACCCTGGATTATCATCAATCCAATAACCTGTAGAAAAGAAAAGGCTGTCGAATTTTTCTTTAGCGTAATCATTGTTAAGATTATGTGCAAAGTCAACTAATACTACCGCTAAACTTTGAGTGCCGGTTGTAGGAAACATCGGCGTACCGTTTTGGAGCGCGTTTAATTTAGCCGCTTGTTCTGCTGCAAATGCGTCTATTTCCGCTTGTATTTCATCCATTCTCGCCTGCGAGCGTTCAAGCTGATATGATACGGCTGGAGGAGTAATAGATTCATCAACAGCAATCGCCGTAGGTGTATATTCGCCGTTTCCATCTAGCTGTGCATAATAAAACCATCCGTTAGAGCCTTGAATCATTCTATAGCCCCCGGAGTCCTCCATCCGCCAAATAAATTCATCGCCCCACATCCTGGCTGTGAATGTTGAACCGTCCGGCTGTTCCCATGTAATAAATCCTGTATCGATTGGTATTGCTGAAATGGTTGCTGCTACAAACAAAATAGATAAGAGATAAAGTATTTTTTTCATTGTATTACCCAATTTTAATTAGAAATATTAGTTAAATTGGGTTTCGGCAGGCAAAAAATTTGCGGGCGAAACCCGAAGTTATTTGTATCTCCTTGTGGCGCAAGGGTATAGTTGCTGAGGGATTTTGCCCGCTCAATTAAAATATTCTTCTTTCATCAAATCCTCCCCGGCTTTAAGCCGTTTATTTTATTAATAATGATTTAATTGTATGCCGGTAACTTCCGGCTTGCAGCGTAATTAAGTATACGCCGCTTGGTAATACTCTTCCGTTAAATTCTACTTCGTATGTTCCGCGACCCTGCATTCCGTTTACCAATGTTTGTACTTCTTTCCCCAGTATATTATACACCTTCAGTAAAACCCTCACCCGTAATCCGGAATTGTTTCCTGACGCCCTCTCCATTTGGGAGGTGAGGGTGTATTTTATCTTCGTTGTTGGGTTAAACGGGTTTGGATAATTCTGCAGCAGTTCTATCTTATCTGCGAGGTTTTCTTCTTCGTTCTCTACCTTTGTTACAATACCAAGCTCACCGTCTGAATTTATCTGCTGTGCATATACTCCCCAATGAGGGTCTCGTGATCTGACTAGTATTGCTCCACTGTTTTCGTCGGTTATCAACGTCCAAGCATTACTCTCTGCCAGACTAACCGCTACATCGTTCTCATCCCATAATTGATTCCCTAGCATATCTACTTTTTGCGAATATATTTCACTATAATCTATTGTGCTGTCTCTGCTATCACGCCACATAACAATAATGTTATCCTCACTTCCTACTATTTGGGGTGCTCCTTTCGATGATTGTACAACTGTTACCGGGTTGGCTTCGTTACTGAATAATAAATCTCCACTAAGACGCATAATTTGATAATCAATAAGTCCGTACGTATGTACAACTCCACGTGCCCATGAAAAATATATCAACTTGTTTGATTCATTATATATTATATTAGATTGATTAAATACCTCTATACTATCAGCATATATTAATCCTTCTTCTTCAAAAAGAAAATTTCCATTATTATCGATTATATTTATATATAGGTCCTCTTTCTGTGTAGTACTATGATATTCACTCCTGCCTGTAAAAACCGCCCCCTTATCTCCAAGACTTGTCATGTTTTTGTATTTATAGGTTGGCGAAGCTCTCTTCCACAAACTATTACCAAAAAAGTCTATTCGTTCAAAATAGGTGTTGTTTACCTGCTGAAAATCGTCTCCGTAATAAACTATCATTCCACCCGCTCCGTCGCTTACAGCCATTGGTATAAGGGGCTGAGTTAGGCTGTCCATTATTACCTTTCCCGTATCGCTCCATGTTCTTATTCCATTCGATTGAATATGTTGTGTATAATATCTGGCAAATGAATTTTCTTCTTCGTTTATTATTGCTTCGTACCAGCAAAACAGCGCTCCTCCTTTCTGATCTGTAACGATAGACGGTGTATACTGATCCCTGTCGTTCA
>JAIOZI010000099.1 GCA_021740785.1 Melioribacteraceae bacterium | reverse complement strand
CCGACAATTTGTAAGTTGAGAAATATCAAATACTTAGCCATATAGAAATTTTGAAATTCGTTATTTGAGTAAAATATTTTTCTTACAAATTGTCGGGGTTAATCCCGCAACATAAAATGTTTTAATAAAACATTTTATGTGCGGCCAACGGCAAAAAATTTATTTCCAATTAATTTTTTGGGATTAGTATGATATTGTTGTAGACTTCGGCCATAGTCGAGCTGCTCAGTTCAATTCTTAAGTTGACAGCATTGCTTTTTAAGAGAGGTCGCCAGACTTCGGCGCACTCTGACGAGGATTTTCCCAAAGGGATGCCTGCGGCAGGACTGAGTTTATTAATTTTCACAAAACCACTTTAATGAAGGGAAAACAAAGCGTAATTACATTTTAGCCTTAACCATAATTAAACTGATATCGTCTGTATATTTTTTCTGAGTGTACTCGGAGTATTTCAATCTCAACTGATCCAGTTCATTTTTCTCCGAAGAATTTTTTTCTACATTCCTTATCATTTCAACAAACTTATCATTACCGAGCATCTCATTATTTTCATTTGTGCCTTCAATTATACCATCGGTAATCATGAACAGGCAGTCATCTTTTTTCAGTTGAATATCGATATCGGAATATTCGCTGTTGGGCATAATGCCGATTAACTTTCCATCAGAATTAATTGGTTTAACATCATCACTAAACAGATAGAGCGGAAGATCGCCGGCGCCGCTGTAGGTTGCGGTCATAGTTTTATTATTTATCGTAACAATAGATAGGGTTATAAAGGTATCGGAGATTCTTTCGTCTTTAAAGATAGCTTCATTTAACCTGGCGATAATATTAGCCGGTGAAATATCTTTTGTAGTCTGGAGAAGAACTCTGGTAGTACTTCTAACATAACCGGCATAAGCATAAGCAAAATACCATGCGCCCCATCTTTTACCCATCACATCACCGAGAATCACAGCCATATTATCGTCATCAAATTGATGATAATCGATAAAGTCGCCGCCCGGAATTTTATCAAATGGTCTGTGCCATTGAAACAGCTCATAATTTTTAAATCCGGGTGCAAAATCCGGTACAACAGAAGCTCCCATTGCCCCGGCTGCTTCTTTAATTTCATTTATTACTTTCGATCTTTCTCGAAGTGAATTTTTAAGTATCGCTGAAATTTTTGCCTGTATAATTTTACGTCCGATAGTTTTAGGAATATACTCGGCTATCTCCAAATCATAACCGCGCAACTGGTCGTCTTCATTATCATTTGAAGTAAGAAAAACAAACGGAATGCGGCTGAGTCTCGGGTTTTTCAAAAGCATTTCGCGAAACTCAAATCCATTTACTTCCGGCATCATTACATCCGAGATAATAATATCGGGAAAGAATAATTCAGCCAGTTCATATCCCTCGCTTCCGTTTGCGGCGGTTTGGCATTCGTATCCCCCTTTTCTCAGCTCATAACTAAAGAGCATGGATAAATTCGGATCGTCTTCAACGAGTAACACTTTTGGATTATTCTTTTGTGGCATTTAGGAAATTTCCCGTTTCATTTAACTAAAACTTTCTACTGCTTCATCCAGATTGGTAAACATCTTAAACACTTTGTCAATTTTCGTCAGCATAAAAATAGTTGACTGCATATTCTCATCATAAACAAGCCTGATATTTCCATTTTGAATCGTGATCTTTTTTAATGATGCTACCATTGCCCCGATAAATGTAGAATCAATTATCAAACATTCTCTTAGATCAATTACAATTTTCTTTACGCCTTTTTGAATTATATTAGCTAAGAATTCCTTAAACCCTGGGGCATCCATCAAGGTTGCTCTCGGTAAATGAACGGTTACAATGCTAATATCATCCTTTTTAATTTCTTCAAATTTCGTCGCCAACATTTTCCTCAGATTATTCGAAACTATTAATGGTAAAATTTACAAAAAATTTTAGTATAGTTCAGTAATTCATAGCAGACCGGTAAAAATAGTTAATTTTATTTTAAATCCGGCTCAAATTCTTTTCTCATTTTAGATGATAAATATTCCAGCTCAACGGTTTTACCTGCAGTTCTATTTCATTCCCGGTTAAAGATAAATCTTCCCCGGTAATAAGATTCGAAACATTCTCAACGGTATAAGATTCAGGCAGTGTGAATGTTACCTTTCTTTTCTTCCCAGACTTATTCAACACCACCATAATTCTTTCGTTAAAATCCGATCTAACATAAGCAAAGATATTCTTATCCGCAGCGAGAGTAAAAAAATCACCGTACCGCAGCGACGAATGATCTTTTCTGAGATTGATGATTTTCTTTACATTCTCAAGCATTTCGTTTTCATATTTATCCAACTGATCATCAAAGCGCATCATCCTGCGGTTATCGGGATCGGAAGCGCCGGTCATCCCAAATTCACTTCCATAATAAATTACGGGCAGACCGGGGATTGTATTCATATAAGCTAAATACAATTCTGCTTTTTTATAACTTTTGGGATCATCAACTTTGGGCGGATCGTTCCAGCCGATTTCTATTGCACTCCATTGATCGAGAGTTAAATCGCCGTCGGTATAAGCCATGAACCGGTTTTTATCGTGACTATCCATAATGTTAGCCATCAAATTAAGCTCACCGTAAATTGAAAATGTCTTATTGAGATCGAGATCTAAATTTGCGAAAGATTCATTTGGATCAATAAAAACAGCCTGTGCTACGTTATAAAGGTTGAAATTAAACTGGGAGTTCAATTGCCCGTTATTTACATAAGAACTGACGAGTTCATAACTTCCGAATGTTTCACCAACCTGGTAAACTTTTTTATTCCCGGGAATTTCAATTTCCTTTTTTAGTTTGGAAGTCAACGAGCGCCAAAAAACATTGGGAACATGTTTAACCGCATCATGACGGAAACCATCGGCGCCGGTTTCTTTCAGCCACCAAATTGCATTATCCGTCATTGCTTTTACCGCTTCGGGTGAACCTTCATAATCAAACGAAGGCATATAAGGTTCGAACCAAGTAGTTAACCTGAATTCATCCCAGAACCGTAAGTTCAGTCTTCCGTCGGGCAATTCAAGCTGCCCGAACCATTCGGGGTTATTTTTATAAAACGGATGCTGCTCATGAACATGATTGGATACAAAATCGAGAAGAACTTTCAATTTATGCTCGTGAGCTTTCTTTACCAGTTCTTTTAGTTTTTCCATTGTGCCGAAATGTTCTTCAACTCTTTGATGATCAATAGGCCAATAGCCATGATAACCGGTAAACCATCTATGCGGCTCGGGATATTCTTTGAAAGCCTCGTTCGGGTTATCGTTTGCCGGTGAAATCCACAAGGTATTAACTCCGAGTGAATTGAAATAACCATCTTCAATTTTATCAATAATCCCCTGGAAATCACCGCCCATGTAATTTGCTTTTTCAAATAATGAATCGTGAACAACCGGGTTATTATTGCTGGTATCACCGTCATTAAATCTATCAGTCATAAGAGAATAAATTACTCCATCGTACCATGTGAAGTGATCTAACTCGCTCACAGGCACGCCGTCTTTTATAAATATGTACTGAACGTTTGAGTAAAATCCGTCCTGCTCAACCACAACTCTCAACAATTTTTCCCCGCGAAGCCTGTCCTTATTAATACTCACAGTAACTTTGTTGCTATTTACTTCAATACTGCCCTGAATAATTTTATTATTATCAAGAAAAGCATGAACATTGCTTAAATCTATAGGTTTGGTATTATCCCTGGAAAAGATAAAAGAGAACCTCGAGTAACTTTTGTTAAGATCTTTTTCATCTTTATGAAGAAAAAACGTTTCAGTGAAGCGCGGTTCAATAACAATAACCGAATTAAAGCTTCCCATTCCGTTTGAAACACTAACCGGGTTTGATTCATCAACAAACTCTTCGCCATCGGCATAAAATTTATATTGATAACTGCCGGGATTTAATCGTATCGTAATCTCGTATGTTCCGTCACCGTCAGGATCGGTCATCTCTAAACCGGAACGGTTCCAATCATTAAATTCACCGAACAACGTAATTAAATCGTATTCTTTAGCGGGTTCGAATGAAAATGTAAATTCATCTATTTTGGTAACCATCACAGGTACTTCATATTCATTGCCTGCCAATTTAAAATCGAGAATTGTGATTCCTTCGAAATCCGGAGAGCTTACTAATTTTAAAACATTTGTTTGGAGATCAAAATTTGCGGAAAGAACTCTGTTTGGTAGAATTGTGAGATCATAATTATCAGCATAAAACATATCGCTTACTACAATTACCTTTTCTACCCCGGAAATCAAATTAATAGGTTCTATTATATCATGAATTTTTTCGTTTTGGCTGCATCCAAATATTAATAGTGCAAGGATCAACAAGTAAAGCGATTTTACTACTGAGTTAAAATTCTTCATTATTCCACCAGAGTTAAAAAATGAGCTGACTTAAAATAATGAATTATCGGGGATAATTAAACAACGGTTATGTTAAGATTTGATGCTGAATTCGGATTTGTTTAAGTAAGTCTCTAATTCATTCAGTGAGCCGATATACTTTACTTTCTTGAATTGTTTGAGAATTTCATGTTGACCGCTGCCGAGAGCCTGACCGCCGACAATAATCTCCTGATCCGGGAACTCATGTTTAATTAAATTTATTAATTTAACCAGGCGAATAATATTTATATAAAAGTTGTTCGAGATTCCAACAAGATCCGGTTTGATCTGCTTAATAGTTTCAATTAATTCTTGATCGGGAGTACTTGCGCCAAGATATATAGATTCCCAGCCGTTCAACTCGAAAAAATCGGATACCATTTTAGGACCGAGTTCGTGAAATTCTTTATCCACACAGGACACCACAACTTTTCTGCCGTTTTTTTCTGTTGTAGTCACTTTTGAATAGAGTAAACTTAGTATGCTTTCAGTGATTTTTGTAGCAATGTGCTCTTTTGCTATCGTGGTTCTGTTATGTTCCCAAAGGTGACCGATTCTATACATTGACCTTTGAAGCAATTCAGTAAAAATATTTTTTATTTCTACATCCTCATCAATAAGATTCTGTACAATGCGCATGCAAGTGGTTTTATCGCCGTCTATCAATGCATTAAAATAGTGGTAATAAACTGTTTCCGGGATCGATTTCATTTAACTAAACTAACTCCAAGTGATATTAACCTACTTCTGCTAAACAATTTGCCCGTGAAAATAATTCCGCTAACAGCTATTATTTTTTCTTTTGTTGAATATAACTGCAATTCGGTAACTGCAGTATGCAAAGAAGGGAGCTGCTATTACATCAATTGTATAATGAACATGCTGCACTATAACGAAAAATCCGACTAAGACGGCGGCGGACAGAAAGGTCAGCCTGTAGTATTTATGTCCGGATACAAGAAACAAAATAAATAGTGTGGCGGTATGCCCTGAAAAAAATAAATCCTTTGTAAGAATTTTCCCGCTCCCGAAAAATTGAACAAAGGGGTCATTAAGAGCAATCATTTTCTGCGGCGGATCGAGCGGAAGTGAATACATTGCGGCAATGCGGAAGATAATCATCAACGAATAAGTTTGTAGTGCTAACATTAGAGCAGCGGGTCTTTCCACTAAATAAATAATTGCTAGAACAAGCGACCCGTAAATAAGAATAAAAGTGAGCCATGTAAGATCAACCGGCGAAAACAACTTCAGTACCGGATCGGTAAATCTAAATCCTACCCGCGATTCAACATATTCCAGGAAATTAGTAAAAAGGAAAAGAACAACAACCAGCGATAATATCGCGGCGATAAACGACCGGCGGTTAAATTTATCGGAGAGAAAAACTGACCATGTGTTTTTTAATTCTGCCGGGAATCTTTTTGTATTCATTGTTTCCGAAATTAATCCACCGGCAAATTACAAACGGAAGAGTATAAAGACAAATCGAATGAAAAAGATTTACTTAGTAATTCTTTTGTAATTAATCTTCCACATTGTTTTCCAAGTTTTTCCTTTATCGAAAGATTTTTCCCAATTCCACATTAATTCATTTTCCGAAATGTTATACCACACCATTCTCTGCTGCATCTCCTTACCGCTGTCGCCGTTTATAGTTCTGCTGAGTATCATTTTATCATCAATCATACCACCGGTAAAATCAAGATAACCGCCGTTATTATCTACCCAGGTTTGGCGCCATTTTTTTGTTTTAGAATTAAAAACAGACCAGCTTTTGCCAACCAAACTTATTGATGGCATACCGTTAAAATTTTCTTGAATCACACAACCATCGAATAAATATTCGATCGTGTTGCTGCCATGTTGTAAATTACCTTCAGAATCGGTCCATGTTAAATCCCAACTGCCGATCCAAAAATCAAATTGATGCGCATTAGGATCGGAACAGTTTGAATTAGAAATTTGTGCAGAAAAACGGGTTGTAAATATTGACGAAAGGATTAAAATCAGAATAAGAATTAGTTTGTATTTATTATCCATGCCGTTATCCTTTAAATTTCCCGGTCGCACAATTCTACATGCTAAAATGAACGACCGGGTTTGATTGAGAGGTGCTATTTAACAAGCAGCATTTTATTTGTTTTAATAAATCCTTCCGATTCAATTCTGTAAAAATAAATTCCGCTTGAGAGCTTTGATGCATCGAAATTTACATTGTACCTGCCTGCATTCATTTCTCTATTAATAAGCGCAGCTACCTCTCTCCCAATTGCGTCATAAATCTTAAGCGATACGAAAGACTGCCTTGGGATATCAAAAGAGATATTGGTACTTGGATTGAACGGATTGGGATAATTTTGATACACCGCATACTTTGTTGGTATATCGCCATGCTCCGTTACAACTCCGGTTGTGAGCGTATCAACGAAGACATACCACGTCCGGTCAATCATATTATATCCATTTGAGATATTGACTTTAATCGTATCTTCTCTTGGTGCGGGATCGAAGGATGTTGCTGTATAAAGATAAGCGCTGCCATTCCAAACGAATGAGCCATTCTTATCCCACGAAACTGAGAGATCATAATTTGTAGTATCAATTGCTTCAACCTCGAATCTAATTTGACCGCGGCGAATTAAGGTCGTGTCGGTAAATGTCGGCGAATACGACAGCAGAACGGGCATACCAGGTTCCGGGATCACAATTATATAGTCGGGAATTGTTTTTGTT
Organism: Melioribacteraceae bacterium; assembly: GCA_021740785.1. Classification (GTDB taxonomy): domain Bacteria; phylum Bacteroidota; class Ignavibacteria; order Ignavibacteriales; family Melioribacteraceae; genus JAIOZI01. The sequence continues at coordinate 4,014 of JAIOZI010000099.1, read as the reverse complement.
ATTGTTTTAACTCCGTTAGAAACTGTAAGTGTAACCGAGTATGTATCGATTTCGGTGTACGTCCAGGTCGGATTCTGTTCAACCGCGTCAGTTGTGCCGTCATTGTCAAAATCCCATTCCCATGATGTAATAGGTGAACCGGGGCCGGTTACCGACAAATCATTAAAACTAACATTCAGTTCATCAAATCCCAAAAGTGTATCAGCTTTGAATGTTGTTCTCAAATAACCCGACGGCATTTCCTCCGTAACTTCGTAAAAGTCATTAGCGCTCACACCTGTTATTTCGGTGAGATTCCCGCCGGGCCATTCAATTATCACTGAATCAATTACGGATGCATCGCCTAACCCGAAATGTGCCGAAAGACTGCTGTGACCGTTGAAGCTGTTTTGTGAGGTTATTTCTCTCAACTGCCAGGTTGGCTCGCCATCGATAGTTGCCAGCACACGAATTTTAGCTCCGATTGCAGCAGTGTTTGTGGCTGTTCCCGTAAGTTTATAGCTGACCCAATTATTTCCGTTATCGTTTTCATTTTTGAACAAACCGCGTGTGTCAGTATCACCGCTAATGAAAAGATCGAGGTCGCCGTCAATATCGTAATCGCCAAAGACTGCAGATGAAGAAAATCCGTTTGATGTAAAATCGTTTGACTGCGCGGTGAAACCTTCTTCCCCGTCATTACGGAAATAATAAACTTTAGTTTCCCCGGTTATAACTACATCCAAATCTCCGTCATTATCGAGATCGCCCCAAACATTTGCCAGGTTCTGATCAGCAAAGTTCAACGAGTTTACAATTTCGACAAAAGAGCCGTTTTGATTTTCATAAAACTTATTATTCACCGCTCCGTAATTTGTGATAAATGCATCAAGATCGCCGTCATTATCATAATCAATAAAATTCCATGTTTGACCATTCTGAACATCCGTGCCGATTGGACTATCGTCAATTCGGATTAAATCTGCAGTGCCTGTTTCCGTAAGAGTATTTTTATAAAGATAATCCGGCGCGCCGATTCCGTCAACCGGACCGCTTGCAAGAAAGAGATCCAAATCATTATCGAGATCATAATCGTACCATGTCGGAACGGTATAAGGCGCCAGTACTTGTGAAAATTCGTAAGAGAAGTCCTCAACAAAATAATCATTACCGAGATTTATGTACAAGTGCGAAGGAGTAGAAGGTGCGCCTACGAATCCAGCAGGATGAACAACCAGAAGATCAACGAAACCGTCTTCATCATAATCGCCCCATGCGGCAGCCCAGCCGCGTGTATCATTTTGCGGACTTACTGCACCGACATCAACCAAGGTAAATGTTTCATCGCCGTCATTTCTGTATAACCGGGATTTGTTTCCCGCCATGTAAAGATCGAGATCACCGTCGTTATCATAATCCGCCCAGCTTACTCCGTTACCGCCGCCTCCGACACTTTCACCGATACCGGTTTCCAGCAGAACGAATGAGTCCCCCCCATCATTCCTAAACAGAAATCCGCGTGAAGTGAAAAGATCGAGATCGCCGTCATTATCGAAATCAATAAATGCTGCGCCGGAATAATTTTCATCAAGTGCGGTAGTTTCAATTTCGTTTGAACTTGCCGTCACTTTACTGAACGATTGAGAAAAAGTTAATGATGTTAATCCAATTATTAACATCGCTGTAAAAATTGTAATTCGTGATGTCTTCTTCATAAACACCTCTTTTTGTTGAACAAATGATTATCACTAATACAAGGTTACAAAGAAGACCGAAGGTATGATATAACCCAAATGGGGGATTTTTAAACTAGATTCCACCATAATGCAGCCGTGGCGAGGCTATACATTCTTGAAAATAGTTTTCGAAGGCGAATATGGTGGGAAATAGAGATTTTGCCATTTACTATTTACTATTGACGATTGACTATTGATAAGCAAGTAGTGATGATTCGCAGAATTTAGGATTTTTTACCAATTGCTTAGATTCAGTCGACTTACCCGTTTTTTAGCTTCATAAATTCAAAATAAATTGTCCCGTATTTTTACACTGTTTAGATTTGGAAGTAGAATTCTCTCGAAAAATCCGGACTAATATGCAAACGAAACCACCTATAATGCAGATATAAAATATCTACAACAGCTTTCTGTAAATTTGCAGATGAGGTTACATAATTTATTCAGTAAATTGGTAAGAAACATTGGTTAATCAATGGGTTATAAAGCACTAATAATAATAGTAATTTTATTTGCAGCAGTGTCAGTGTTAAATGCTCAGGACAGTCTATATCTTTATAAAGTTTTTCACGGCGAGAATGACCAGGATCAATTTGGGGTGGTTGAAAATGTAGGCGATGTAAACGGTGATGGATTTGAAGATTTAATGGTTGGCGCACCTGGAGCCCCTAGAAATCTATTTAGTGACCCGCCTACAAGGGGATATGCCAAACTGTATTTAGGCGGTACAAACTTTGATACAATACCACATATGGTATTTAATTATTATGGTAGCTTTACAACATTTGGCGCCACAATTGCCGGTAATGGTGACTTAAATGGAGACGGATATTCAGACTTTGCCATAGCTGATCCAACATTTGGAAATTTCTCGGTTGGAAAGGTATATGTTTATTTTGGCGGTCCTCAATTGGATACAATCCCCGATATGTATTTAACTCTAAATTCTAATGAATACTTTTATACTCAATTCGGTTATTCCATGGCAATGAACGGTGATATTAATGGCGATGGCTCTGATGATTTAATAATAGGAGCGCCTTTGGATGATTGGGATAGACATGGAGAGGTATTTATCTATTATGGAGGTGAGGATATGGATGATAATTACGATGTGAACCTGATTTGTCCAATTGAATTAGAACGGTTCGGTTATTCATTATCCTATCTTGATGATGCGAATGAAGATTCGATAAATGACCTTTTAGTCGGGGCGCTCCCAAATGAAAGTTACGAACAAGCATTTATTTTTTGGGGTGACAGAAGTGGAAATATTAGTTTTGAAAACAGCAATACTTTTTTCAATAATAATTATTATCCGTCAATAGGAAGAGTAGTCGGTAATATTGGGGATATCAACCACGATGGATTCAAGGATTTTGCTCTGTTATCTTCCGATACTGTTACGCTATGTTTATCACCATTAGTCGGAGAATCATTTGAACAACTCTATTTTCCACGAACCGCCGATTTGGGTTCCTTTTATAGATTAACCGGGAATAGTGATATAAACAGTGATGGATTTGATGATTTTATAATTACCTGCCAAAGAACACAAACTATTCCAGGCAAAGTTGTAATATTATTTGGTGATTCAGAAGTATCTCTAAATCAGAAGAAAATTATTGAGAGTACTGACATGAAATTTGGTTTTGGAGACCAAATTGAAATTTTTTCAAGACTGTTTACAGAGGATATTGTAAGTATTGCTCTGGGGCATGTAGAAACGGGCTTCTATGATGAACATGGGAAGGGCAAAGTTTTTATATACAATAATGATCTAATCAATAGTCTCAGTATTAAAAGTAATGCTGTAGATCAAAGTGGATTCGACATTACACAAAACTACCCAAATCCATTCAACCCAACAACCAACATAGTATACCAAATTCCCAGAGAAGGGAGAGTGGTGATCAAATTGTACAACATACTCGGTCGAGAAATAGAAATATTAGTTGACGAGCACAAAGCTCAAGGAAGATACGAGTTAACATTTGATGGCAGCCGCCTCTCCAGTGGAGTTTATATATACAGGATTTCAGCCGGTGAGTTATCAGCAAGTAAGAAGTTCATCTTGATAAAATAATAGAACACTGATGACACGGACAGCGCGGAAAAACACGGAGAATTGATTCAGTTATTGAGTTATTGAGTTATTGAGTTAACCCAACTTGGCAAATCGGGGGTATAAGTTGTGTAAAAACAACCACTTAAAGATTTCAGTGGTACACTACATATTTTTTGACTGCTTTTTGAGTCTCTTTACATAGAGCTGCATCATAAATTTGTTTGGCTTCTA
>JAIOZI010000098.1 GCA_021740785.1 Melioribacteraceae bacterium | reverse complement strand
AATTGGAGTAAAAGACAGAAAAAACATAGGAGATGCAACAGAATCAAATATAATAAGTATTTGATAAGGGTAGAGGTCCGTTTATGCCATTTTTGAGTCCCTCCTCATATAATTTTTAATTTGCCCCTGAATCGCTGATTTTATTCTGGATCATAGAATAACTTATCAAAATAGTTTATATTTCTTTTTCAACAAGGAAATAAAGGAATATGATATCTCTAAAGCGAATAACTCAATCTGTATTAATTTTTTTCGTTCTTCTTATTACGGAAATAACTTCTCAACCGGTTAATTCACTCTTTTGGGAAATTTCCGGCAATGGTCTGAGCCGTCCCTCTTATCTATTCGGCACTATTCACATAAAAGACAGTCGTGTATTCGAACTGGATGAAAATGTTTTTGATAAAATGAATCTTGCGGATGTATTCGTAATGGAAATTATACCCGGACCAGAAATGTTAACCGCTGTATCTCAAGCGATGGTTCTTGAGGATGGAAAAACTCTCGAAGATGTTTTAACTACAAAAGAATATGATTTATTGGGAACTGTCGTAAAGAAGAATCTTGGTGTTGATCTAATAAATTTTAACCGCTTTAAACCCTATGCCGTATTGGTTCTGCTTCTTGATTCAAAACTTCACAAGGATATGCCGCATACATTGGATGAATATCTTTACAATCATGCAGTTGAACTTGAAAAAGAATGTCTCGGATTAGAAACGGTTGAAGAACAGATAGATGTTTTTAACAGCATGCCCAACAGTTTGGTAATAGAATTTGTTAATAATTTTGATTCATACGACAAGGAGATTCAGCAATTAATTCATGCATATCTTGATGCAGATTTACAAAAAGTTCTTGAGCTGATGAATGAAGATGGTGATTGGAAGGAGTTTACTGAAAAATTAATTCACGAACGCAATTTGAGAATGGTAAACCGTCTGCGTAAAATGATAAGTGAAAAATCAGTATTTGCTGCCATCGGTGCAGGTCATCTTGCAGGCAAGGACGGATTAGTTGAAACCTTAATACGCGACGGTTACAGGGTTGTACCGCTCAGACACACTTCTCTGCAAAAAAGTGACGAGAAAATCTATGTGAAAGAAACCGATGAATTAATCACCCGGCAAGTTCAAGAAGAAAAGAAAACTCTTAACTTAAGCGATGAACCTTTTGACATTACCTTTCCCGGCAGGGTAACGGGATGGATGGATTCAATTAATACCGATGCAGGAGCTTTCCCGGAAGTTTTTTATTCTTATTATCCTAAAAACGTATCAGATGAAAATATCTCTTACATCTTATCATATATTGATTTTTCGGGCACGGAAATAAATTCTAACAATAAAAAGATTCTAGAGGGCTTTTTCAAAGACCTTGTAAATGAAAAATTGAACGAGCTTGATGCCGAATTAATTTATCAACTCAACACCTCGATATTTGCATATCCAGGTGTTGAATTTGTTGCTGATTTTAAATCCGAGCCGACTGCTGTAATCAGCAGATATTTTTTAATTGAAGACCGCCTATACGAATTGAGTGTTAAATCCGCGGCAAACAATTTCACAAATGATGCGGTGAAAAGATTTTTTGATTCATTTAAACCGTTGAAATAATTTTATCTCTTTACGAATATTGTATATTTCCAGGGTGATATTTCAAAGTTTTCGGAATCACTAAAACTTGTTTTTTCTCCGCTGAATAACTCCGTATAACTTCCTTTAATCAATTCATCCGTAACGTTAACGGTTTGTTTCTCTTTGCTCATATTGAAAAAAGCTATTACCTTATCACCGTCTTTTTCTCTTGTGAATGCAAACACGTTATCTTTATTATCATGATTGAGATACTCCATCGCACCGCCGAAAGTACCGTTCCATAAAGCTTTGTTTCTCTTCTTTTCATTTAGAATAGTTGTATAGAGCAATCTGAAATTACTTTCTTTCCACTCAATAGGATCCTTTTCAAAAAAGTCCAGTCTATTTTCATTGCCGGCTTCCTGACCGTTATAAACAAGCGGCATTCCTTCAATCATTACGCTGAAAACAGTAAACAGCTCCGCCGATTCACCTAACCTTTCAATTGCGGAACCGTTCCATGAATTTTCGTCGTGGTTGCTGGTAAACTGCATACGGTAAGGGTTTCTCGTATATTCTTCGGCGTCTTCTTTTAATTCATCATACAATTCATTAAGCGAATTTTCGCCCGAATAAATTTTATTCATGATATGATGAACATCCCAGTTGTAAGTCATATCGAATGCATTTTCATGTAGTTCCGGAACACTTCCCTCTGCCAGCATAAATACGGGTTTTATCTTATCGAGTTCGGCTCTTACATTATTCCAAAATTCAATCGGGACCATTTCGGCAACATCGCATCTGTATCCATCAATATTATAATTTTTCACCCAGAATAGAAGCGCATCATGCATCTCTTTCCGCAGTTCCTCGTTATCATAGTTTAGATCAATAACATCAGACCAATCGGCAACTGGGGGAATAAAATTTCCGGTGGAATCTTTTGTATAAAACCCGGGATTTGTTTCGGTCCAAGGATGATCCCATGCAGTATGATTCGCTACCCAATCAATTATAATTTTCATCTCAAGTGCATGAACTTTATCAACAAGATTTTTAAAATCCTCTAGTGTTCCGAACTCGGGATTCACAGCCTTATAATCTTTTACGGCATAATAACTCCCCAGCGAACCTTTCCTATTTAATTCTCCAATCGGGTGTATCGGCATAATCCATAAAATATTAATTCCCATTTCCTTAAGTTCAGGCAAGCGTTCTGCAAAAGCATTGAAGGTTCCCTCTTCTGTAAACTGCCGAATATTAACTTCATAAATTGAAGAGTTCTTGCTCCATCCGGGATGTGATAAATTTGTTATTTCAACCGGCTGCCCGGTTTTCGTCTGACATGAAATAAACAGCATCATCATTAAAATTACAGCGAAAAATTTTTTCATCAAGTGTCTCCGTTCTTTTCTGATTTATTTAAAGATACTGCTTCTAATAAGTATTTCATTTTAATAACTATTTTAAACAAAGAGATATGAAATGAGCTTATAAGATCCGGCGGTTAAATTTAACAAAAATCGAAATGTTATTTAAAATAATCGGAATTTATTAATATTTTTACAACGATGTATTCTACAAATGATAAATGGTAAAAGATGAAACGTCAACTCGGTGATCCGGTAATTAAATTTTTCATTTCCGTTGTAGGAATTGTATTGATAGTGTTGGTCTTAAAAGAACTGCAGCACATTTTCATACCGTTTGTTCTTGCTTATCTTTTATTTTTCATTTTCGAACCACTGAATTCTTTTCTGAAGAAACATAAAATTCCTTCGGGTGTTTCCACCGTTATCGATATCACAATTATTGCGTCAATATTTTGGGGAATATCCCGTGTGATAATTACATCCTTTACACAGTTCGGTGAAGAGATGCCGATTTATGAATCGAGGTTGAATAACATCGTAGGTTCTACATTTAAAAGTATGGGCATCACAGACCCGGCGCTTATAAATTTTAACCTGTCTGAAATACTTCAAAATTTGGATTACGGCGGACTTGCGAGCGGATTTTTTACTTCAACAATCTCGTTATTTTCAACTGTATTTTTCATTCTATTCTTTTTCATTTTTATCAGCAGCGGTCATGCAAAAATTTATGAGGCAATAAAACGCCGTTATGTTGAGTCTAATGTAAAATCATCGGTTAAACAAATACGGAAGCAATTGAAAACAGAAGTTAGTGAAGAGGATACCGACGATCTTGATGCTAAACTCAGCGAGATGAAATTATACCGTGAGGCAACTGTTGAGCAGACCTTCCGGGTTATTACCGAACAGATTCAACGGTACATCGCCACAAAGTTTTTGATTAGTTTAACTACCGGTGTTTTAGTTGGAATCGTTTTATGGATTTTCGGAGTTGACTTTGTAATTGTCTGGGCTTTCTTAACAACGATGTTAAATTTTATTCCAAATATCGGTTCGGCGATTGCAGTAATTTTACCGACTTTAATGACTCTCGTTCAATTCGAATCTTTTGGGTATACTTTACTTATCGGAGGTATTATTGCGGTTATCCAAAACGTAATCGGCAATATTATTGAGCCTAAAATTTTCGGAGACCGGCTGGGATTGAATCCGATAGTTATACTTATTTCACTTCTCGTTTGGGGTTACATTTGGGGAATTGTCGGCATGTTTCTATCGGTTCCGCTCACAGCAGTTATTAAAATCATTATTTCCAATTCCAAATCAAAGAATCTCAAATTTATTTCCGATTTAATGGCAAATTAAAGACAGGTATTACGCTAATTTAATTCTTCTGCCGGATTCGGAATGCTCTCTTTTCATAATGACTTACACTCCCTTTTTTGTTATATTTCCGGCAATAATTAATAAACGAAATAGTTAACTAATTAAAAGTAGAAAAACAATTGATGAAACAAGTTAGGCAATTGCTGCTCAAGGAGTATTTCCTTGAGTAGAGGAAAGTCCGAACTCCAGAGAACAGGGTGCCGGGTAACGCCCGGGATACCGATTTATCGGAATACGGAAAGTGCCGCAGAAAACAGACTTCCAATCCTTTCGGGTTGGTAAAGGTGAAAAGGCGGGGTAAGAGCCCACCGCTTCGGTAGTAATATCGAAGGCATGGTAAACCCCACCCGGAGCAAGGTCAAGCAGAAGGTCGTCCATTTATTTGGATACGAGTTGTTCGCTCTAAGAGCCTTCGGGTAGACCGCTGAAGTACCGGAGTAATTCGGTATTTAGATAAATAATTGCCATCCCGTTTTTACGGGAGACAGAATTCGGCTTATAAACTTGTTTCATTTTTTGTCCTTCTACTTAGATAACGAATATGCTGACAAAACGGTGGAAGTTCAGAGAAGCACCGGATAGAAATACTATCCTAGCACTTGCCGATAGTCTTAACATATCTAATGTATTAGCTCATCTTCTAATACAGCGAAAAGTAACAAACTTTTTTGAAGCAAAATCTTATTTCCGACCATCACTGGATACGTTATACGATCCATTTCTGATGGACGGCATGGAGACTGCATCGATAAGAGTAATTAAAGCTCTTACCGACAATGAGAAAATAATTGTTTTCGGAGATTATGATGTAGACGGTACGTGTTCAGCCGCATTGATGTATCTATTTCTTAAAGAATTAGGTGCTGATGCAGAAATTTATATTCCTAACCGGATTACGGAAGGTTACGGAATCTCATTAGCCAGTATCGATTACATTAGTAAAAAAGGAACTTCGCTGATGATCTCGGTTGACTGCGGAATTACTGCGGTCGAAGAAGTTGATCATGCTAACAGCCTCGGTATCGATACGATTATTTGCGATCATCACCAGCCGAAAGAAGAGCTGCCCAGAGCGGTTGCTGTTCTTGATCCGCTTAAACCGGGCTGCCCTTACCCATTCAAATATCTTTCTGGTGCCGGCGTAGCATTTAAATTAGCGCGTGCTGTCGGTGACCGTATCGGCAAAAAGGATATGGCTTTAAAATATCTGGACTTGGTTGCATTAGCAGGCGCCGCTGATATTGTCCCACTTCTTGATGAGAACCGGGCATTGGTAAAAGCCGGGCTCGATCTTATTAATGCAAACCCAAGACCCGGAATTTTGGCTTTGATAAGAAGTGCAAGAATGGAACCAGGAAATTTATCTGCCGGACAAATTGTATTCACAATTGCTCCAAGAATTAATGCTGTCGGAAGGTTGGGAGATGCAGGTCGCGCCGTTGAATTATTTACAACAGATGATCCGCAGAAAGCAATTGAGTTGGCTAATGTTCTGGAAGAGGAAAATTTAGAAAGAAGAAAAATTGATGAATCAACTTTCTCACATGCGCTCAATTTGGTTAAGGAAACCGTTGATCTCGAAAACGATTTGGGTATTGTTCTGCATGATGATAATTGGCATCCCGGGGTGATTGGAATCGTTGCTTCCAGGTTAGTTGAAAAATATTATCGCCCTTCAATTATGCTTACAACTATTGACGGTGTAGCAAAAGGTTCCGCTAGAAGTATACCCGGATTTAATATGTATGAAGCGCTTGAAAGTTGTGAAGATTTATTGCTTCAGTTTGGTGGACACGAAGCCGCAGCCGGTCTTGCTCTCGAAGTTGATAAAATACCGGCTTTTAGAACTAAGCTGAATTTCATATTAAAACAAACCCTAACCGAACAAGATATTCTTCCGGAAATATCAATTGATGCACAGATTTCACTTACAGAAATCACACCGAAATTTATTAGAATTCTTGATCAATTTGCACCGTTTGGACCGGGAAATTTACGACCAATCTTTCTTGCTGAAAATGTCTCCGTAGTTCAACAGCCGCGTCTTGTTGGAATGAATCATCTTCTTACATGCGTGAGACAAAACGGCGGCGATAAAGTATTTGATGCAATTGGATTTAATCTGGGAGTTTATTCAAATCTTATTGATAAAGAAAAAAATTTAGTGGATATTGTATTCGCAATAGATAAACTTAACAAAGATGGAAGAAGCTACCCCCAGCTTCGAATAAAAGATATAAAAGTTAAAGACAAATAATCGTAGAGGTAAGTTATGTCAGGTCACTCAAAGTGGTCTACCATAAAAAGAAAAAAAGCCGCAATTGATGCAAAAAGAGGCAAGATATTTACAAAGTTAATTAAGGAAATTACTATCTCTGCTCGTGAAGGCGGCGGCGATCCCGCTGCAAATCCGCGTCTTCGATTGGCGATAGATAATGCCAAAGCTGCTAACATGCCTCAGGATAACATAGACCGGGCTGTTAAAAAAGCTACAGGTGAGTTGGAAGGAGTAACTTATTATGAACTCACCTACGAAGGATATGGACCATCCGGTGTTGCAGTGATGGTTGAAAGTGTAACAGATAACAAAAACAGAACGGTCGCTGAAGTTCGACACCTGTTCAGTAAATACAACGGATCATTGGGTGAAACCGGATCAGTTTCGTGGATGTTCGATCATAAAGGTGTAATCGCTCTTCCCGAACAAGGCAAAACCGAAGATGATATTATGGAAATAATTCTTGAAGCCGGAGCCGACGACATGGAAGGCGAAGAAGGCTTCTTTGAAGTAACTACCAGCCTAGAATCTTTTGAGCCGGTACGCAGAGCTTTAATTGACGGCGGATTTGAAATTGAAAACGCATCCATGCAATGGGTGGCGAAAAATAATATCGAAGTAACCGGCGAGGATGCAGAAAAAGTAATGAAGCTAATCGATGCATTGGAAGACAGTGACGATGTGCAGAATGTATTTACAAATGCAGATTTTCAAGAATAAGAAATTATAAGATGATTATTTTTGGTGTTGATCCCGGAACGGTCTTAACCGGTTTCGGGATTATTAATTTTCATAAGAACGAACTTATTAAAATTGACGCCGGCGTAATTAAACCTTCCGCCAAACTCGAACTTGCAAAAAAATTAGAAGTCATCTATGACGATCTCTCCCGGTTAATTAAAAAACACAATCCTGATGAATTCGCGATTGAAACGGCATTCTACGGAAAGAATGTTCAATCTGCTATGAAGATAGGATATGCGCGTGGAGTTTCACTGCTTGCATCAGTCCATAACAATGTTCCTGCAAGTGAATATTCGCCGCGTGAAGTTAAAAAATCTGTGGTAGGAAATGGCGCCGCTTCTAAGGAGCAGGTTCAGTATATGATTCGGAAATTACTTGCAATTAATAAAAGTAATATGAAATTTGACGAAAGTGATGCGCTGGCGGTTGCCGTTTGCCATGCTTTCAAAATGAAAACAATCTCAACAAAAAGCGGCAGTTGGAAATCATTTATTGAAGCCAACCCGGATAGAGTTGTTGGGGATTAGTTAATGGTTATTGAGTTATTGAGTTATTGGGTTATTGGGTTATTGGGTTATTAAGTTACTTGGTTATTAAGTTGATGGGTTATTGATATGATAGGATTTTTAACCGGAAAAATAATTTCGAAGAAACCGACTAAAATACTTCTTGATGTAAACGGAGTTGGTTATTTAATCAATATATCGATTAATACATTCGATAAACTCTCCGACGAAAGAGAAACAATTTCACTTTACACATACTTATCGGTTAAAGAAGATGCTCTTGATCTTTACGGATTCTTCACCGCTGCCGAAAAGGAAATGTTCGAACTACTGATCAGTATAAGCGGAATAGGACCAAAACTTGCACAGAGCATTTTATCCGGCATTCAAATAGATGAACTCCGCCAGGCTATCAGCGAAGAAAACGTATCACGGGTCATCGCAGTACCCGGCATCGGACGTAAAACCGCTGAGCGATTAATGATCGAACTGCGCGATAAAGTTGAAAAACTCTCCGAAACATTTGAATCACAACCGGGAGTTTCATTCGGCGTAAGAAGTGATGCCGTAGCTGCACTTGCTAATCTCGGTTACAATCAAAAAGCGGCAGACAAAGCAGTTAGAAATGTATTGCAATTAAATCCATCTGCATCCATCGAAGAATTAATAAAAGAAGCTCTTGGTGAGTTGAATAGATAGTTATGTGCTAATTGAGTTATTAGGTTATTAGGTTATTAGGTTATTAAGTTAATGAGCTATTGGGTTGCTTAGTAGTTGACTTTGACAATTAATAATGCGAGTTATTTTCAATGCAGTAAATCGAATTTGAGAATACTGTATCAGCTTGTAAAACAAAATAATGAATTGGATTAATGAGGAATCCGATGACAAAGGAAAAAACTACACCAAAGAAAAATATATATTCTTCTTTAATTAAAGACATATCATCACTACTTGAATCTGCAAGAAAATCCTCTGCTAAAGCAGTAAACACAATACTCACAGCAACATACTGGGAGATTGGCAGACGTATAGTTGAGTTTGAATATCAAGGAATGAGCAGGAAAGAATACTATGGAGAAAAACTTGTAGTGAACATTTCGAAAGAGCTTACAAAGAAATACGGGAGAGGTTTTTCTCGGCAAAACATTCAATCCATGAAGAAATTTTATGAAGAATATGATGTTGAAAAGATTTGCCAGACGCTGTCTAGCAATTCTTCAGAAGAAGTAGATTTTAGGAAGGAACCCGCAAACTTGTTGAAAGAACTTCCAAGTATATTTCCGCTTTCTTGGTCTCACTATGTAAAATTATTAACCCAGATTTTCCATTGGAAAATCTGCCCTTCGGGCCGACAATTTGTAAGTTGAGAAATATCAAATACTTAACCATATAGAAATTTTGGAATTCGTTATTTGAGTAAAATGTTTTTCTTACAAATTGTCGGGGTTAATCCCGCAATATAAAATGTTTTAATAAAACATTTTATGAGCGGCCGGCGGCAAAAAAATCATTTCCAATGATTTTTTTGGGATTAACTGTTCAGAATATTAATGCGCGAAAATTTTATGAAGATGAAGCTTTACGAAATGGCTGGTCTGTAAGGCAGCTTAATAGACAAATCTCTTCTCAGTTTTATGAGAGAACTCTTCTTTCAAAGAATAAAGCTGCGATGTTGAATAGAAACGCTAAGCCAAAAAAAGGAGATTTAATAACACCGGAAGAAGAAATTAAAGATCCGTTTGTACTAGAGTTTTTAGGACTGAAAGACGAATATTCGGAAAGCGATTTTGAGGAAGCATTGATCAAGCATTTAGAAAATTTCCTCTTAGAATTAGGAGGAGATTTTACTTTTATCGGAAGACAGAAGCGCTTACGAATCGGAAATGAGTGGTATAGGATTGATCTTCTTTTCTTCCACAGGAAGTTAAGAAGTCTGGTTGTAATTGATTTGAAAGTTGGGAAATTCACACATGCGGATGCGGGACAAATGCACATGTATCTTAATTATGCTAAAGAAAAATGGACGAACGAGGATGAGAATCCACCTGTTGGAATTATATTATGCGCCGAGAAAGATAATGCGGTAGCAAAATATGCTCTTGATGGGTTACCGAATAAAGTACTTGCCGCAGAATATAAGTTAATTCTTCCCGACGAAAAATTATTAGCTGAAGAAGTTGAAAAAATAAGACGGCGTATTGAACAAAGAAACGATATAAAATAGCACCGCAAAAGTAAGGAAAAGGATGTATTCCTTTCCTTACTTTTAATAATTTATCTGATTAACACCATCTTCTTAGTGTGAATAAAATCACCCGCTTGCAGTTGATAGAAATAAACTCCGCTCGCTAAACCTGATGCATCAAATTCTACTTTGTGTCTGCCCGGCTGCATTGGTTTATTTAACAATGTTTTCACCTCACGACCAAGAATATCATAAATCTTTAATTTCACATTGACCATGTCATTTCGAGGAGCTTGCGACGAGAAATCTTTAAGATTTCTCACTTCGCCTGAATTGCCGTCAGCCGAGTTCGAAATGACAGCCTTAATATCAAATTCTATTGTAGTGGTTGGGTTAAAGGGATTAGGATAGTTCTGATAAAGTTTATACTCTTCTGGTAATGTTTCTGTAACAGGTTTATAACTCGACTTCATTACTAACTCATCATAGCTCATTGATCTAAGTGTTGCTGCTTTTTCTTTTAGATTTATTATACTCTGACTTGTTGTTTCTCCTGCCGCGGCAATCAATGCAATCATAATCCACTGCGTATCTTTGGGAGCTAAATCAACCGGACCTGTAAAAAAAGCAAATCCGGCTCCGCCCCCGCAACTGTAATTAAACAACCAACCCTCTCCATATTCCGGATTACCTGCAAATGGAAAATTTGTTGTATCACCAGTATTGGGGTCAATATAAGGAACGCTGTTTTTATCTAACCCTCTTGCATAATTCCAAGCATCATTTATACTATAAGCAGGAGCAGCAAAATTTCCTCCCCAAGAATCATCTCCAACAGGGTGAAATGAATTTAGACTAAGGTTTTTATGATTAACAATTTCTTTGCCTCTGAATGTAGCGACATTTGATTCTGCACTTACAACCGGCCCATATAAAAGAACATATCCAATTGTTGTGCAAGAATAATTTGGGTCAACATTTGACCAACAATATCCCAGTTGATTAACTGTGTCAATAGCAGGACGATCAACCAGCGATTCAGGGGCAAATTAAAAATTATATGAGGAGGGACTCAAAAATGGCATAAACGGACCTCTACCCTTATCAAATACTTATTATATTTGATTCTGTTGCATCTCCTATGTTTTTTCTGTCTTTTACTCCAATTT
>JAIOZI010000097.1 GCA_021740785.1 Melioribacteraceae bacterium | reverse complement strand
ACACCTAAGAATGCGGCTAAAGCCGAATGATTTTTCGGATATTAAATCCGTTCGCTAAAGCGAACGGCTATATAAAACCATAATAGCCGTTGCCTTTAGGCAACGGGACTAAAAAATTAAACCCAAAGTGGCTTTAGCCTGTCTGCCGATAGGCAGGCCACATTTTTTATTTTAAGTTGACAGCATTGCTCGGCTGCAGACGGGCTCTACAATTATCGCACAAGTTCTTTAGGGCGTGGATAATTAAATTATCCATTATTTTGAGGGGTTTTCCCATAGGGTTCACTATGTGATAACCCCGTCTCCATAAGCGGTCAACTTGAGTTGTCTTAGTAAGACGTATACATGATTTTTTTGTTACATAGATTGGACAGAGTATTTGAACAGCCGGTTTAATAATTTTCGAATCTGGTCAAAAACTTTTTATATTATTTTCATAATGCAGATTTTATTAATAAAAATGATTATTCTGCTCTAATTGATTTTTTTCTTTTCTGCCCGTCATGTTAAAAAGGAATTGAGTTAAAATTTATTACAATATGAGAATTGTAACTACTTTTATACTGCTTCTTATCACTTCGGTTGTCAGTGGTCAATATTTCCCGTCATGGAATGTATTAACCGTTGAAGACGGTTTATCACAGAACAGTATCAATGATATCATGCTTCATTCTGAAGGCTATCTCTACATTGCAACGAATGACGGGTTAGATATTTACGATGGTTCACAAGTTACTTTGGAAGAGATTAAGTTAAAGGATTCAACTCCGGCTTCAGTAAACAGAATAACTGCCCTTTACGAGGATACAAAGAATAACTTATGGGTTGGTACCGGTCATGGAAGATTATTTCGAAAGAATGATAATGATGATTATTATAAAGCGTTTAAAATACCCGCTGCCGGCGTTGGATTAAATCCTCTTACAAATGTTAGAAAAATTATTGAGGATAATTCCGGTAATATTTGGATTCTTACAGAAGATGAGTTTTGCAAGTTTGATATTAATCAAGGGGAATTGCGTGAAGTAAGACTGCCTAAAGAGTTTTTTGATCAAAAAGCAGGAAACAGATTACTTGATATAGATACCGATTCGGGGGGAGGTATCTGGATGATTGCTGAATATAATAAATTGCTCTACTTTAATATATCTGCAAACCAATTTCTTGATTATTCTACTCTTATTGATTATAACGATGATTCACCTGTAAAATGTATGACCAAAATCAACGACTCGACTATTGTCATTATCACTGATAAGAAAATCTACAATGTTGATATTCTTGATATCAGCAGTATATCCAACCCGCATAATTTCACTGGAATTACAACAGTTACAAAAGATCATCGAAATAATATTTGGGTCGGCACTGGCGGTACGGGTGTCTATCGAATGAAATCTTTTTTTTGTAATGATAATGATATCGAGGGATTTTCTACACAGCTGGTACAGAGGTATAGTTATTCTTCGATTATAAGCCTGGAATATTTACCCGAAGGTGTGCTGCTAATCGGTACAAACGGTGATGGATTAAGTCAGATTGATTATTCTCCCAGTAATTTCAATTTGCTGCGGCTAAACCCTGGAAATCCCAAAAGTCTTTTCAATAGAAGTATTAGAGTGATTCAACCTTTGGATGAAGAAGAAATAATTGTAGGCGGCTATTCCGGTTTAGAAAAAATCAATTTAAAAACAAACAACTTCACTGTACTATTTGATATAAGAGAAATTACCGGGGGCAGCGCAATTTATTCTAGTTACAGAGATGAGTCCGATCCAGCTATTTTTTGGTTTGGAACTGAGGGCGGCGGTTTGTTGAGATACAATCTGGAAACTGGTAATCATAAAAGATTTCGACATGCAAATAAAACCGGGGCAAATTTAATTACGTATATTATTCCTGATGATGAAAAGCTGCTTCTGGCTACAGCAAAAGGCGTTCATATTTTCAACCGCCGAACCGGAGTCTTCGAAGCCGGCAATAGTAATTTGGAATTGATTACACGCAATATTTTTATATCCCAATTATCCAGAGACAGCTTAGGTAATATTATCTGCGGAACTTACGGTAATGGATTATTACAGTTTGGAAAAAATTATAGTCTCATCAAAAATGTTCATCTAACTGAAGAGGAGAGTATTAATTCTTCTGCAGATATCATTAAGTGCATTACATTTGATCTTGATGGTGATTTACTTATCGGAACAGAGGGCTCCGGGATTTTTCGTTTAAATCAATCTATAGAAATTCTATCCCATCTCTCAACAGCAAACGGGCTCCCGAATGATGTGATTTACGGAATTATTCCCGACAGTGAAAACAATTATTGGATCAGCACCAACAAAGGAATTTCAAAATACGATCAAAACAGAAAAGTCTTTACCAATTATACAAGTGTTAATGGATTGCAATCTAATGAGTTCAATACAAATGCCTATGCGCATGTTGATAATAATTTGATTTTATTCGGTGGAATAAATGGTATAAATTACTTTTATGCTGATGGTATGAAGGACAAGAAAATAGAAAAACCTATAAATATTGTTCGAGTTTCATCCGGGGATAAAGTTTATGAGGAGGAGTACATTGAAGCTAACCCTAAAATAGAATTCGGTAGTTCAGTAAGTGAAGTAGTTATTGATTTTAATTTCCTTGTATTTTCTAAAGATGTTGTACATGAATTTTTATATAGATTAAAAGGTTACGACGATGACTGGGAATCAATTGCTAATAAAAGATCATTAACATTCAGGAATATCAATCATGGTGAATACGAGTTTGAGATAAAAACTCTACATAATTATTCGGATCAGGTAACACGTTTGTCGTTTGTAATCCATCCTCCGTTTTATAAGTCGTTGTGGTTCACTCTTGGATTAGTTGCTTTTTTCCTAATGGTTGTCCCGGCTATAATATATAAAAGAATTAAAAGGTTGAGCGGTGAAAAAGAAGTGGCACAATCGTTCCTACGGCAGTTGATGGAAAACCAAGAAGTTGAAAGAAAGAGAATTTCTTATGCACTTCATGACAGTATCGGGCAGCAATTAATTTTAATGAAAATGAAACTAAGAAAGTACTTCGATTTGTTTGAAAAAGATAAAAAGGAAAATGAGAGTTCGCAGGAAATTATGCAGCTTCTGACTTCATCAATTGAAGATATCCGGAATATATCTCATAATTTACATCCGCATCTTTTAGAGAAAATCGGCTTAACTAAATCTATCGATGCATTGTTAAACTCTTTATCTGAAATTGCACCAATAAAAATTGATTTTGAACTTGATAATGTTGATAATAATTTTTCTTCTGAACAGTCGCTGGATTTTTACAGGTTTGTGCAGGAAGCAGTTAATAATGTAATCAAGCATTCCGAAGCGGAAAATTGTTTTGTGGAAATAAAGAATAATAAAGATTGGGTGTTAATCATAAGTGATGACGGAATTGGTTTTGATAATCAATCAGCGGCAAAAAGCAAAAAGAAATTCGGCTTAAAGAGTCTTAATGAAAGAGCTGCAGCGCTTGGTGCGGAGATGATAATCGAAACGTCACACGGGAATGGAACAAAAATTAGATTAACAAAAAGATAAAATAATGATTAATGAAAAAATAACATTTCTTCTGGTTGATGATCACCCGATGTTTAGAGCAGGTGTTAAACAAACTCTGGAGGAAACGTTCAAAAAGTCGACAATCCTTGAGGCAGAAAGTATTTCATCCGCCCAAGATGTAATTAATAGCAATTCAATTGATTTGATTTTTCTCGATATCAATTTGCCGGACGGCAACGGATTGGAATTTCTAAGGAAACTTAATAATGAAAAAAAACCTGTTAAAGTAATCATGCTTACCATGTATGATTCGAATGAACTTTTTCATGAAGCTCTTGAGCTCGGTACGGATGGATACCTAACAAAAGATTCAAGCGATGATGAAATAAAGGTAGCAGTGAATTCTATTTTAAAGGGACATAGGTATATCAGTTCCAGCTTAACCGAAAAACTAATTGCAAAAAAAACAGAAGAAGAAGATACTAAATCAATAATAGCATCGTTAACACCAACAGAGAAAAAGATATTGAGATTTGTTTCCGAATTAAAAACAAGTAAGGAGATTGGTGAAAAATTATTTATTCATTATAGAACAGTTGAAAATCATCGAACGAATATTTGTGTAAAACTCGGCTTAAAAGGGAACAATGCTCTTCTTAAGTTCGCGATTCAGAATAAAGGTTTGATTTAGAACATATTCGGCAAAACCGTGTGGTTCCACACAGAAAAAAATGTATTAATACTCATGTAAATTATCGCATTTAAGTTTAAATTCCATTTGAAATCAATTTGTTTTGTTGGGAAGCACCGGAATAAGAAAAATATTTTAGTATAAAAACAAATTTTATTTTTTAATTGATGCTCCGCGTTAATTATGTTCTTAAAAATTAGGTATGCCCTAATAGAGGCTGCACGAAAGCCGCATTAAACTCGGTGAAGTGATCTGACTCCCCAACAAACAGCCCACCTCAACAATGTGCAGCCTCGTTTATATTTCAATCCATCCAAATATTTCCTTTTGTTACCATTTAGTTTATATTAACCACTGTAACCTTTTTATGTAAATACTTTTTTCTATAAATTGTATTCAATTCTTTTACATTACCTGAGATAATTTTATGAAGAAATATCGAGATAAAACTCCCGAAGAAGTAATAAAGCTTGTGACAATTGAAATAATTGAAAGAGCAATTAAACTCGGAAAGAAAAAGAGAAGAGATGTTTTTATTAGTAAAACTTCAGGAGGAAAGGGGATAAACGTAGAAGAATTAAATCCGAAAACAGAAGAAGGGAAAGTGAATCTGGAAAAGTTTATGACTCCGATTAGAAGGCATTATACATTTAACGGATTGGGTTCACCTGAGGAAAAAAATTCTATAAACTGGCGTGTGTTGAATCTTCCATTTGGACGCAGAATGCTTCTGGTTTTTCAGGTAGGTGTTTCGTTTTTTCTTAAAGGTACGCCGTTCAAGAATAAACTTTATAGATGGATGGGAATAAATGTAAGTAAGGGAGCAGAAATAATGCAGTTGGTTTGGCTGGATCATTTTCGACCCGAACTGATTTTCATCGGTGAGAATACAGTGCTCGGCGCATTCACGAGATTGACTGTACACGCTTATGAAGGCGGAGGAAAATTCAGATATGGTTTGATTGAAATCGGAAGCAATTGTATGATCGGAGCGGGTACGGGAATGGGTCCTATTAAAATCGAAGATAATGTCCGGACGCTCCCGGGAGCCACTCTTTCACCTTATTTTTCAAGAATAAAATCAGGCTCAATAGTCGGTTGGAATCCGCCGAATGTGAAAGAACCGAAAGGATAATTGTGAAACTATACATATTGATAGCAACATTGTTTGGATATTTGTTAATGTATCTGCACCTATTAAGTTGTTTTTTTATGAGATAAAAAAAGACAACCACACCAGATTACATAAATCAAAATAATGAAATTTGACATCAAGAAAAGATAAGCATTGACCTTTTAGATAATATAAATTAGTTTAGTCCTTAAATTTTCGCGGGGTATGATAATGATCAAGCAGATCAAACTACTTTCGATAATAATCTTATTATTCAACTCAACAATATTTCCACAAGACAGTACATGTACAAATCCAGCAGCAGGTAAATTCGCACTGCAATTTCAGATAGAACCAAGTTTCAGTATTAGCGATTTTCAAGGTTCTGTGTTTTCTGGAAAATACAATTTTTATAATAATTTCGCTGTAAGAGTGGGAATCGGATTAAGTCTTGAGAGAAATGTTGAGAAACAAAATCTTAATAAATATGAAAAAGATACAGCTTATGATGATGACATCTCCACTCTTATTTCAAGTATCCGGACGCAAATTATCTATTATTTAGGTTTCAATTATGATGTAACTTTTTACTTTGGCGGTGGTCCTTTCTATGAATATACAAATCGAAAGTACAATAAAACACGCATGGCTGAAAATGAAGATTTTGAATACCAACTAGATTCAAGGAAAGTTCATTATTGGGGTATAAATATGATCACCGGAATTGAATGGTTTTTAAGGGATAATATAAGTTTATCAGCAGAGTATGGTATTTTGATTGGCGATTTATCTTTCAAATCAAATTATGACACAGAAGCTGAATCGTCAACAACAAAACATGATGAATTTTCAATAAAGGAAAGCGATGTATTGTTTGGAGTTTCATTCTATTTTTAATGAATAATTTGGTGTATCAAAAATCTCCATGGGATCAATGAGCTTACTTTACAAATGTTTACAAATTAGTCTATTCAGTTTAATTTTTCTATTATCTTCAATTTCAGCGCAGGATACGACCAGTAATGTTCAATATAATCCACGATTTGGAATACAATTTCAAATAGATAAAAACTTGAGTCTAAAAAACTATAATGGCAAAATTATCTCGGGAAAATATAGAGTAACTGATAGGCTAATGCTTGGCGTAGGAATAAGCTTTAGAGCTGAAAAATATATTCATGATTATAAACGGATTGTTTTAGATGAATCCGATAGTACAATGAATTATGTGGAAAAAAAATCAAGTTCTGTGATCTTAGAACCACATTTATTTTACTATTTCAATCAAGAAAAAAACATTAGCTTTTATTTTGGCGGGGGACCATTTATTAAGTTTTATTTTAGTCATTCATTTAATAATACTATTAGAAAGCAGAGTTATGGATTAGATTTAATTATTGGAATTGAATGGAAATTAACTTCCAAACTTAGTATTAGTTCAGAATATCAATCTAGAATTGGATATGAGTGGAAAAAATTTAAAGGTTATGCTTATGACGGATATAAGCATGACGATGAATCAAACAGTATAAGTATAGATTCTGATAACATAAGACTTGGACTTTCCGTCTATTTCTAGTAACCTTTAGGAGTTAGATATTTACATAAACCTATTCTTCCTCAGATCCTTTAATGGATAATGCGTGCCCTGCCAGGCAATTCCGTCATTTACAAGTGTGTAAATCATAGAACGCATTTGGATGTAAATAAACAATAGTGTTGTAACCGGGAAAATAAATCCCCAGAACTTATTTGTGTTAGAGAACTTTGCAGCTTCGGCATAAGCAAGAAATAGAATAAACACGGTTATTAAATTGAATATGAAAGTCCAGCCGCTCGTGAACCAAACTGCCGCAAATGGGAGTACGTTGAATAACAATTGAGGAATTACTAAAAATATTTGTAAGACGGTATAATATTCAACAGCGCTGAATGTATTTTTTCTCAATCCGTTCATCATTTCAGTTATACTAGAGTACCATTCAACATGCAGCATTCCGCTGCCGAAAATCATGATCGCAAATGATAAATAATAAAGTAAATCCATAAATTTGCTATCCAACACTATTGTTAAATAAAAACAATTTTCTCAAAATATGTTTTACAGATTTTGAACTCATAAATAGTTTTATTTAAATATACTCAAGTCGACCAATTAATTGAGAAAAGAAGAACAAATGAATAGCTCCGTCATTTATGGCGGAGATAAAAAAATAAGAGAATGTAACCGGGCTTTAGCCAGCCTACCGGCAGGCTGGCCCCATTTCCCTTGATGAGTTATTCCTGAAAAAATAATATTAGATATATCTCCAAATATTGTACAAGCCTGTTGTTTTGTTTATATTTTATAATCAAGAACCATTAAGTGGTTATAATTGAATTTAACAATTACAGCAGATATCATAGGGATTACATTATCATTTGCCTTCCTGCTTATTTTTATACTGAGCGAAAATCGATCTAACCGCTCCCGCTATTTATTAATTGCTGCAATGATCATCACATTGTTTTTAATGACTTTGAATTTAACGGTGGTATTGCATTATAATAAAGCCGCTTCTTTAATATTTATTGCCGCCTTCCCCATGCTTTTTGCAATTTACCCCGTAATATATATTTATATGGAATCATTCATTTCCCGCGGCACAAAAATCGTAATACAGCCCTACTATTTTATTGTTCCGACGATTGTATTCATCACAACAATAATATTTTTCATTGTATTGGAAAGTGATGAATTCTTTTTACTAATTCGCTCAATGAATTCATACCGCGCTGAACCCCCGCAGGAATACGCATTATACATTTGGATTTTATACATTATTTATTATTTACAGTTCGTTTTTTTTGTCAGGCTATACATAGTATTATACCGACGGTTAAAAAACAACAAAAAGGTTGCTTTCGCTTCAAATTGGATTAAGTACATTATATATGTAGTATTCCTATACGAAGTAATTTTCTTTTTTACATGGCTTATACATGACGATATACTTTTTGCAGATGTATTATTGGGAAATTTGCTGATAATTTTCTTCGGAATAATTGGCATAAAGCATGATGAAATACTGCTTGGAATGCAAATAACATCAAGCCTTCAGAATAATGAAATCATAAAATCGGCGCGGAAGATCAAATCAAAATTTAAAACCGAATCTCAAAAGGAAATTGTGAAGCGTATAAAAGAAATTATAATCAGTGAAAAGCTGTATGCAAATCCGAACTTACACATAAAAAGCTTTGCAAAAAGGCTGCATCTTCCCGAAAAGCAGCTTTCTATTTTAATAAACGATGTTTTGGAAAAAAATTTTTCCGCTTTCGTTAATGAATTCAGAATTGAAGAGGCTTGCAGGCTGCTTTCCGAAAAGGATTTGAAAATTACTGAAATACCGCCGATGATCGGTTTTTATTCACGCTCAGCTTTTAATACAGCTTTTAAAGAAGCCACCGGTCTAACGCCTTCCGAGTACCGCTCTCAAATTGATTTGTACTAAAAACCGTTCCCGAACACGATTCGCTTGAATTAAAGCCAGCTTCCTTTTTTATTATCATTTATTATTAAAGACAACTATTCAAGGAGGGTTAGTGATGCATTCCATTAGTAAAATTATCTTATTGTTGTTTGTATGGATATTTTCAAGTCCGATAAATGCACAATCAGTTTGGTTTGTTGATAGTGAGATTGGCATTAGCGGGAGTGGGGTATCGTGGGGAACAGCTTTCAAGACTATACAGGAAGCGATAAATGCTGCTGCTCCATCCAACGATGATATTCTTGTAGCTTATGGTTCCGACGGTTCATCACAGACTTATTCAATATCGTCGCAATTAGAGATAAATGATAAAAATCTACGAATCACATCTGCTAAAAGCGGTACGGATAACACTTACGCAGCAGCTCAATATGATTCATCCAAAGTAATAATAACTGCAAGCGGTACCAACAGGTTGTTTTACATTCATGGAAACGGGGTTACAAATAATACTGTGATCCGGGGATTTAAACTTACAAATGGTAACGCATCAAACGATAACAATATGGGTGGAGCAATTTATTGTGGTGGTGCTGCTGATCCAACAATATCAAATAATTGGATTACCGGGAATGTTGCCGAAACTTCTTTCTCTGATGGCAGCGGTGGAGGAATAGCCGCCGAAGATGTTTCACCGGTAATTACAGACAATTTGATTGAGAATAATACTGCCCGCAGCGGAAGTAATTATTCTGCAGGTAAAGGAGGGGGTATCTGGATTCAAGGCGGAAGCGCTTATATTTCCGGGAACATCATTCAAAATAATATAGGCAGAGACGGTGACTCTGGAAACGGATTTGGCGGAGGGATAGGAACATATAACACATCCACAACGATTATCAATAATACAATAACAAATAATATCGCCGGGAATGCTGGTTCCCGTGCATTCGGGGGCGGAATTTCTATTACAAGCAACGGAACACATAATGTTTCAGGTAATTATATAAGTGGAAATATCGCAAATAATGGAAATACCGAGGGATGGGGTGGAGGATTATATGTGGATGATGGTAGTGGTACCGTAACGGTAAGTGACAATATATTTTATAATAATACCGCTGCATCAAATGCAGGCGCCTCTGCTGACAATAACTACGGCGGGGGAATATATTCAATCAGGGGAAGTATTACTATAAGCAGTAATATATTCAACCAAAACACTACTCTTTCAAACACTGCTGATGCAGCTAATAATGCTTTCGGAGGTGGAGTTTCTCTTCATTATAGCAGTGTGGTTGAAAACAACACATTTTATAAAAACGCAAATAGTTCGGTTGTTGCTTCAGGCGGAGCAGGCAGTGGAGTTTATTCTACATATACTCCATCATCCTTTGTTAATAATTTATTTGTCGGACATAACACAACAGACAGACCGTATTCAGACGGTGTTGCAGTGGCTACCTCCGATCAAGCGGGATTAAGCGTTACCTATTGTGGATTTTATAATAATGGAACTGACATCGGAAATTTTGCAACCAACGGCGGCAATAATATAACTTCCGATCCGCAATTCACAGACGCATCAAACGGTGATTTTACACTCCTGTATAATTCGCCTTATATCGATGCCGGAAGCGGCGATTATACTTATGATGAATCTACAAATCATGATTACGGCTGGAAAAAGGATATCGGCGCGGAGGAATATTCAGGCACACGAGTAAAAAAAGATGTTCCGGGAACAGGTGAAATTCTCTTCGGCGGTAAAGTTAGAGCTAAGATAAATGTAACAACTCAGGGTTCGCTTTCTGCTTTAGATATAACGGTTAATGAAAATGCTAATCATTCGAATGCTCCGAATTCAGTTAAAAGATGGTTTTCAATCACACCAACCGGCAGCGGTGCAACATGCGATATAACTCTTAGTTATAAAGACACTGAACTCAACAGTGAAACAGAGGGAGAACTAAAACTATTCAGGTGGACCGGTTCCGAATGGTCGAGTGCAATTTCGTCAACCTCATCAAGCACAGCAAATAATTGGCTTACCTGCACCGGTCAATCATCGTTCAGTGACTGGGTACTTGACGGCGATGGAGCGCTGCCCGTTGAACTTGCCTCTTTCACGGCAAGTGTTGTGAATAATGAAATTCATCTTGAATGGGAAACCGCAACCGAAGTAAACAACTTCGGTTTCTCTGTAGAGCGGACTTCAGTTCGCTCAAATGAATGGCGCGAAATAGGTTTTGTTAATGGGGCAGGCAACAGTTATTCTCCAAAAACATATTATTTTCATGAATATATTAGTCCTGATCTTAATCTTAAACTGGCAGAGCCAGAACCAAAAAGAAATAATCACTAAATTGTGGCAAACAAAAGGAAGATACAGAAATGGGAAACAAATTTATAGAAAAATACAGTTCCGCAATACAAGGAATAATAAGCTGCTATG
>JAIOZI010000096.1 GCA_021740785.1 Melioribacteraceae bacterium | reverse complement strand
TTCAAAAAGATAATTCCAACAATCGTCTTCGGTCTTGAATTGATGAAGAAACTCCTGAAAATCTTTTGGATATCTTTCTTGAGCAATCATATACAAACATAACGAATATTAGCAACTTGGCCTAAGCAGACTAGCAGTAAATATTATTGATTCATTAAAACAGGGCGGAGTAATAATATTGGAAGTTTTTGAGAAAGAGCAGCTTGAAAGAAATACGGGTGGGCCGAAATCTCCAAATCTTTTATACTCTCTCGAAGAAATCTTCACGGATTTTCAAGACTTGCAAATGCTAACCTTTTCAAAAGAGATAATCAGGCTTCAGGAAGGAAAGCTTCACGATGGCGAAGCTGTAGTAATAAGATACGTAGGGAAGAAAAACGACTAATCCTATTTTTCACTCTTCTTTGTGCTTAGATTAAAACATTTGGAAACTATTTCTTGACAAATCAGTTTCCATGTGTTATATTGGAAACCAAAAATACTAAAATAGTTTCCAATGACATTAGATTCAAACATAGACAAGATAATCAATCACGCAACCGATAAATTTCTTTCCGAAGGTTTTCTAAAAATAACAATGGACGATATTGCGCGGGAACTTAAGATGAGTAAAAAAACCATCTATAAGTATTTCTCATCGAAAGACGCTCTTCTTGAAGCAACTATCAACAGGTTTCAAACAAATATTAAACAGAATTTGGAGTCTTATGTCTCAGCCGATATAGACACTGTTCAGAAACTTATTTTATTTTCCGATATGATATTTTCAATCACAGTGAAAATTTCCGGAAAGTGGTTGAAAGATATTAGAACCCGCCCGGAATATTGGAGGAAGATAGATTCATTCCGCGAAAAGGTGTTTTTCGAAAATTTTTCAAAAATAGTTGAACAGGGAAAGAAGGAACAGGTAATTGTCGACAAACCGAGCAGAATAATTTTAACTATTATGATTGCCGCAATCAGCGGTGTAATTAATCCCGACTTTTTATTTAACAACAACTTTTCGATCAGAACAGCAGGCGAACAAACCCTGGATATTCTGCTCTCGGGAATACTTACAAAAAAAGGCAAGAAGATTTATAAAAAACATAAACAGGAATCCAGCCATGAGATTACTGCAACAAACGATTTCATTGTTAACGATAATATTATTAGTTAGCTGCGCAAACAACGGAAACGAAGGATGGATTGAGGAATCCGGAACAATTGAAACAACCGAGATTCTTATTAGCTCGCTTTCATCCGGCATCATAGAAAAAGTATTTGTTGACGAAGGCGCCGAGGTAAACGCAGGAGATACACTATTAATAATCGATTCAGAACTTCTTGAAATTCAGCTTAAGCAGGCACAAGCATTAGAGCAGATTGCGGAAGCAAAATTCAATTTGCTCATTAAGGGATCGCGTAAAGAGGATGTGTCGCTTGTAAACGAACAATTAAAACAGGCTGAAGCAAATTTTAAAAATGCGGAAAAAGATTTTGAGCGGATGAAAAATCTTAAAGAAACCCAAACCATCACACAGAAAATCTTTGATGATGCGGAAACCCGCTATACTGTTGCAAAAGCTCAATATGATGCTGCAAAAGAAAATTTTGAAAAAATTAAAAACATTGCGCGTCCCGAAGAAATAAAACAAGCACAGGCAAATCTTAACAATGCGAAAGCAAATATTTCTCTTATTGAAAAAAGAATACGTGACTGCTTTGTAACTGCTCCGATTTCCGGTGTGGTTGTAAACAGGTTTGTTGAGATAGGTGAACTTGTCAACCCGCAGTCAACTCTTGTAAAAATATCCAACCTCACAAAGGTTGAGCTTGTTGTTTACATCTCCGAAAAAGATCTGGGCAGAATAAAGCTTGGGCAGGATGTTGAGATAAAAACAGATACATACGAGGATAAAACATATCCCGGTAGAGTGACATTTATTTCTCCCGAAGCGGAATTTACACCGAAGAACATTCAAACAAAAGATGAAAGAACAAAGCTGGTTTTTGCGGTTAAAGTCGAAGCTGAGAATCCCGGCTATGAATTAAAAACCGGAATGCCGGCAGATGCAAAAATTATAATTGATTAACATGCACGGCGACAACATTATACATATCGTTGAATTGGTAAAACGCTACGGTGGTTTGACGGCAGTAGACGGTATTTCGCTTGATGTTAAAAAAGGAGAAATGTTCGGGTTGGTTGGACCGGACGGCGCAGGCAAAACTTCAACTATACGTGTGTTGTGCGGGTTAACAAATTTTGATTCCGGAGAAATCTCCCTCCTTAAGCAATCCTTACGTGATAGTAAAAACAAAATTCAAAAACAAATTGGATATTTATCGCAGAAGTTTAGTTTATACGGAGACCTTACAGTAGATGAAAACATTGAATTCTTTGCCGATATCCACAACGTTAAAAACTACAAAGAAAGAAGAGATGAACTGCTTGAGTTTACGCGATTAAAAAATTTCAGAACCCGTTTTGCCGATAATCTTTCGGGTGGAATGAAACAAAAGCTTGCTCTCGCATGCAGCTTAATTCACAAACCTCAGATAATATTTCTTGATGAACCGACAACCGGGGTAGATCCCGTTTCCCGACGTGATTTCTGGAAAATTCTTTCCGGATTATTGAAAGAAGGAATAACAATTTTTATGTCCACCCCCTACCTTGATGAAGCGGAAAGATGCAACCGTGTGGCAATGATGAATAAAGGGAAAATAATTGCGATGGAAAAACCGGATATCATTAAAACCTCCATCGGGAAAATAATAATTGAAATTGTCTGCTCGCCGGTTAGAGAAGCATTCAAAACCTTAAAAGAAAACAACGGATATGACATTCAGCTTTTCGGTGACCGCATTAATGTTGTCGTCGATTCATATGAAAAGGAATACCCGGAAATAAAAAAAATATTAATTGAAAATTCGATTGAAATTAAAGACTCCAGGACAATAACGCCGACCCTGGAAAATGTTTTTATGTATTTAATTAAAACAGCTAGTTGAAAAAGGTTGGAAAGAAAATGAAAAAAATAGTAATCGCTCTTTTATTTTTTGCCGCCCCCCTCTTTGCACAATCTCCGCTCACGATTGAGAAAGCGCTGGAACTCGGATTAAAGAACAGCAAGCAGCTAATGATTTCAAAATCCAAAATCGAAGAAGCTGATGCAAAAGTAACTGAAGTCGGATCACAAATGCTTCCGAATCTTTCTTTTTCAGCAAACTATACTAAGCTAAGTGATGTTAAGCCGTTCGAAGTTAATATTCCTTTCGCACCGGCTCCGATTAAAATTCAAGATCCTGTTTTGAATAATTATTCATTCAAACTGTCCGTTCATCAGCCTCTATTTACCGGATTCAAATTATCATCATTAAAAAACGCAGCTGAATATAAATTGAAATCTGAGGAGATAACTTTACGGAAGGATATAAACGAAGAGGCAATGAAAATTATTTCATCCTTTTGGAATTTATACAAAGCACAGCGGTTAGATTCATTAGTAAGCGAAAGCATAACAGCGATCGAAAATCATTTGACTGATACGAAGGAGTTTTTGAAGAACGGGCTGGTAACGAAAAACGATGTTCTTAAATTGGAGGTTGAGTTATCCGAAGCCAAAGTAAAAAAAATTGAAGCGGAAAATGGTGTTCGATTGGCAAGAATGGTCTTTAACAAAGTGGTCGGGTTGGAGTTAACAAACGAGACAAAAATTTCGAACGAGGAAATTAATACAGCGGCAATAGATTTCAATTATAACGAGTTAGCTTCGGAAGCAGTAAAACAAAGAGAGGAAATTCAGTCGCTGAACTATATTATTCAAGCTGGCGGTGAAAACATAACCGCATCTCGCTCCGGTTGGTTTCCTTCTGTATTTTTATACGGCAACTTTTATTATAACCGTCCCAACCAAAGAATCCTTCCACTCGAAGATAAATTCTACGATACATGGGATGCCGGTGTTGGTGTAAGCTGGACTCTATGGGATTGGGGAAACAGAAGTTCTAAAACAATCCAGTCGGAACAACAGGTATTCCGGGCGAAGAAAAATCTTGAGCTTATAGAAGACGGAATAAGAACCGAAGTATATAAAAGTTATTTAGATCTCCAAAGTGCGATTGAGAAAGTTGAACTTAATGAACTGACTGTTAAATCGGCGGAAGATAGTTACAAATCGACAATTGAAAAATATAACCAGCAGCTTGTCAGCAGTACGGAATTAATTGATGCCGAAACAATCTTATTTAAGGTTAGGACAAATCTTCTTATTTCAATGGTCGATCTCGAACTTGCAAAAATTGAATTAAAAAAATCGGTCGGAAGAAAAATATATTAATGTACTCAATTGAAGTAAATAAGTTAACAAAGAGGTTTGGTGATTTCACATCGGTGAATCAAATCTCATTCAAAGTAAAAAAGGGTGAGATATTTGGATTCCTGGGCGCCAACGGTGCGGGGAAATCCACTACAATTAGAATGTTGTGCGGAATATTATCTCCATCAGAAGGTGATGCATTAGTCGGCGGATACAGCGTTATGAAAGAGCCCGATTTGGTGAAGAAAAATATTGGGTATATGTCACAAAAGTTTTCTCTTTACAATGATCTGACAGTCGAAGAAAACATCAACTTCTTCGGCGGAATTTATGGTTTACACGGCAAAGAATTTATAGAAAGAAAAGACTGGGTTTTAGAAATCGCAAATCTTTCCGATAAGGAATATCTAATGACCTCTTCCCTTCCGGGCGGAATAAAACAAAGACTGGCTTTAGGCACTGCAGTTATTCACAAACCAAGCATCGTTTTTCTTGATGAACCGACAAGCGGTGTTGACCCGATATCGCGAAGAAATTTTTGGAATCTTATAAACGATCTTTCTGCAGGCGGAACTACAATATTTGTTACAACTCATTACCTGGAAGAAGCCGAGTTCTGCAATAATATTATTTTAATTGATTCCGGAAAATTAATTGCCGAAGGTTCTTCAAAAAATCTAAAAACAAAATATCTGAAAAACGATATCTACGAAATAGAGAGCGATAGAATAGTTGATGCTATGGAATTATTAGAGAAAGAAAATTTCGTAGATGAAACTTCAATTTTTGGCAACAGCATTCACATAAGTGTTAACGAAAAACTTGTCGATACCGTTCGGATAAAAACTCTTCTTTCACAAAACGGAATTACGTTGAAGAAGATGGTTAAAATAATACCGACGCTTGAAGATGTTTTCATTCACCTTTTGGAAAAGACCAAGGAAAATGGGATCAAGAATTAAAGCCATAGCGAAAAAAGAAATTAAGCAGCTTTCCCGTGATAAGCGAATGCTGTTTGTCCTGTTTTTCTTTCCTGTTTTTCTGCTTGCGATTTTCGGTTATGCCGTAAACTTTGATGTTCAGCATATCAGGATCGGGATTTATGATAAGGATATGACCAAAGAAAGCCGTGAGTTGATTCAGGCTTTCACGAGTTCTGAATATTTTGATTTATACGAAGTAATTGAAGATGATGACCGCGTTAATTTTGTGCTCGACACAAAACTTGTTCAGGTCGTGCTTGTAATCCCAAATAACTTTTCGGATGATTTACTCGGTGGAAAGGAAAACGTTGACGTACAATTTTTAATTGACGGCGTTGACGGCAACACTGCAACCATTATACACAACTATGTAAATGCCGCGGCAATGAACTTCAACCGTGATTTTCAGAAAAAGATTCTTGCCCGCTACGGTGCGGAGGCTTATACACCAATTGACTATCGACCAAGATTCTGGTTTAATCCTAATTTGGAATCAACCAGGTTTTTCATTCCCGGTTTAATTGCGATGATATTAATTGTTACTGCCGTAATAAGTGTTTCGCTTTCACTGGTAAGAGAAAAAGAACGCGGGACCATGGAGCAAATAAATGTTTCATCATTAAATACATTGGAACTGCTGCTTGGTAAATCCCTGCCGTATATTTTTATATCCTTAATCGATACGGCATTTATATTAATCGCCGGATACATTTTGTTCGGTGTTGAGGTTAAAGGAAGTTACACGCTGCTGTTTTTCACAAGTTTGATTTTTATAATTGCATCAACCAACATCGGAATATTTGTTTCGGTTATTTCGGATACACAGCAAGTTGCCTTTACAATTGCCACTTTTATATCAATGCTTCCCTCGCTGATATTATCGGGATTTATCTTCCCCATTGAAAGTATGCCGCCAATAATCCAGGTAATTACAAATATTACTCCGGCAAAATTTTATCTCTCTGCTATCAGGGCAATAATGCTGAAGGGTGTCGAGTTACATGCATTCTGGATGCAGTTGATATATCTTATTTTGTTTGCTGCCTTCTTTTTAGTTCTCGCTATTATTATAAGAAAAAGAAAAGAGAGGCTTGCGTAATAAAATGAGAACCGTAATTCATTTTATAAAAAAAGAATTTCTTCAGTTCCGCCGGGATCCCAAGATGGTAGCAATGATATTGGTTGCGCCGATTATTCAGTTGATCTTTTTAGGTTATGCCGCAACTTTTGATGTTAACACTGTGCATACCGCCGTATTCGATCAAGATAAAACTTCGCTGAGCAGAGAATACATTCAAAAATTAGAATACTCGGGATATTTTGCAATCGATTATCATGTAAATAATTATGATGACCTAACCAAACTAATAGATAACGGCGAAGTTGTTTTCGGATTGGTAATTCCCAATGATTTCGAAAAGAAAATTAACCGAAGAGTTTCCGTTCCGGTTCAGGGAATTTTTGATGGATCCGACGGCAACAAAGGTTCGATTGCCGGCGGTTATGTGCTCTCGGTAACTTTGGATTTTTCAAAAAATATTATTTCGGAATTTATGGATAGGTCGGGACAAAAAATTTCTTTACACGGAAATGTTAATCCGGAAATTAGAGTGTGGTATAACCCTGAACTTAAGACACGGAATTTCATGGTGCCGGGAATCTTCGGTTTGTTGATGATGCTTGTTACTTTAATATTAACCTCCCTGGCAATTGTTAAGGAAAAAGAAATCGGAACTCTCGAACAATTAATAGTTACGCCGATTAAACCATTCCAGATGATTCTCGGTAAATTAATTCCGTTTACCATTCTAGGATTTATCTCCGTGATTATTGTTTTGACTGCAATGACTTTGATCTTCAACATTCCCGTAAGAGGCAGCACAACTTTCCTATTCTTTGCAACATTCTTATATATATTGTCGCTGCTGGGCTTCGGGCTGTTTGTATCAACTGTTTCTAAAACACAGCAGCAAGCAATGATGATTTCAATCTTTGTAATAATGCTCCCTATGATTTATCTATCCGGCTTTGCTTTTCCAATCGAAAATATGCCGGAGTTTATTCAATATCTTACGTATGTAATACCGCTCAGATATTTCATTACAATTATAAGAGGAGTTATCTTAAAGGGCATTGGTTTTGCCGAGTTGTGGCAGGAAACTTTGATATTATTTATGATGGGATTATTGATACTCTTTTTCAGTTCACTCCGCTTCAGGAAAAGGATAGAATAATTGTCTTACTTATGAGTTAAATCCGGTGGTGTAAAAATTTTTGAATGATTTAAAAATTTCTTTGGATTTTTAAAAAATATTCTTATAATTGAGGTGCCCTCATAAACCTCCTATGCTTATGTGCCTAGCATTTGCGGCTCAGTCTCACCCTCGGCTGAGCCGTTATTTTTTTAAACCCAAAAAAAATTCTTTGGAAATAAATTTTTACCGCAGGCTATTCATAAAATGTTTTAAAAGAATATTTTGTTCGGCGGGATTAAATGTTCAGATCGATGTTTACTTTTTTGTATTCCTTCATGTATAGCGGTGTTAAGATTGCCGCAATAAACGCCGCAATTCCCAACGAGTAAAAAACAAGTCCCACTGTTTGGTCTTTGAGTAGTAAACCGGTTTCAGTAAGCAGGTATGTCCAGTCGTGGTATTCCTTCCCAATTCCACCAATTAACGGCAGTTTTTGCGCTTTAGCATCAGATGCATAGACTGATATATTTATTAAATTTTGTCCAAGCCATAAAACAGAAAACTGCACACCGATTCTTTTGCTGTTGCTGAAGAAGTAATAGATGAATATCGCCGGCATAATGATTTGCATTAACGTTCCGCCGAGAACCATCATAAAGCGCCCGAAAAATTTAAATATAGCATGACCGCTTTCATGGATAAGAGTATTGAATTCATAAAGAACCGGGTAATAATCATGTGGCGTGAGGGCAAAGTAAATTGCGAACGGTAAAACTATCAATGATCCGATCCAGAGATAAAGCATCTCCCTGTAATCATCTTTCGTTTTTTTATAAATGCTCAACTACAATTCCTCTATCATATCCCGCAATTCATTAACATCATTAGTTATACCCAAACACAGCATCAACTTAATTCTAGCTTTCTGTCCGTTAAGATAATCTGCAAATATAACTCCAATATTATGCAGCCATTTTCCCGCCCCGGGATACCCATAAATTGAGAGCGTTTCTCCGGATGGACACCGCGACACCAGCACGATGGGAATGTTTTTTTTAACCGCATATTCAATTCCGTCATATACTTTTGGAGGCACATTCCCGACTCCCATCGCCTCAACCACTATTCCATCAACACCGCTTTCAGCGGAGAATTTAAAAAATTTATCATCCATCCCCGCATATACTTTTATCAAATCTACATTAGAGTTAAGAGAGTTGGTTTCAAGAGTCTCAAGTTTTCTGGGCGTCCTGTTAAAAATCACATTTCCCCTGTCGATAAATCCCATCGTTCCAAAATCCAAACTTCGGAAAGTTTCAATATCTTCCGTATGCGTTTTTGTAACCTCGCTTGCGGCATTAATCTCACCGTTAAGGCAAACCAAGACACCCATGTTCATGCTGTTCGGATTATTGATAATATGAATTGCATCGAGCAGGTTGAGCGGACCGTCCCAGTCAGGTTCCGAGCTTGTTTTCATAGCTCCGATAACAACAATAGGCTTTGGAGTTTTAATCGTAAGATCAAGCAGGTAAGCTGTTTCTTCCAATGTATCGGTTCCGTGTGTAACGATTATCCCGTCAATTTTTTCATCTTCAACAAACGCATTAATCTTTTGAGAAAGCTCAAGCATCAATTCGGGAGTCATGTGAGGTCCGGGATACATCCCAAAATTATATATATCGATGTTTGCTAAATCAGGCGCTTGCGGAATCATCTTCAATAAATCTTCTCCGTGAAAATGCGGCATTGCGCTTCCTGTTTTTTCATCTATCACCATCGAAAACGTCCCGCCGGTGAAAACTATCAGAATATTTTTCATTCGTATAACCATTTTATTTGAAATGAGGAATATAATATTATCATTTTTCCTGCTAATTTTTTCCGTTAATTGATAAATAACATGGTGAATTGTAAAACAGCCTAAGATATAGATTCAAGAGAAAAATTTATTTCTTTTATTTGAAACAACTTATAAAATAGAGTAAGAATTAATTTGCTCAACTAAGCATAAAATTATATTTTCATGTCGCATCAGAGATGCAAAATTTATGTTGATAAGATGTTGATAACTTCACTGCGTGAAACGTTTCACGGTTAGAAGATTTAATCAAAGGTGTTATCGTGTCTTAATAAATTTGTTCATTAAAGTTATTAATCTTCTGTAACTTGCTTTTTTATAAGCACTTAACAATCCTCGCTTAATGTTAATAATATGTGGATTATTTTTTAGCCGGAGGACAAAAATCAATATTTTTGGTTTGTTTTCCGTTTTTTAGTTAAACATTTTTTTGTGGATAATTCTCGTAAATGAAAAACAATATTGTAGAATTGGCGACTTATACTGATCCGAAAATAGTTTGGAAAGAATTCCTGAAGGGTATTAAAGAAAAAGTACCTTTTATTACTTACAATACATGGTTTATTCCTATAAAACCTCTCGAGTTGGAAAACGACACTCTTAAAATTCAGGTGCCGAACAACTTTTTTATTGAATGGATTGATGAACATTATAATTCCCTTATAAACAGTCTAATAGAAAATATCCTTGGTGAAAACGGTAAGCTTATTTATGTGATATTTGACGACTTTGATCAATATGAGATTGTTCGGGATTCAAATGAAACTATAAAAGAAGAACCTGTTCCCGAAGTAAAACCCGCTGTTGATAATTCCCAAGATTTTGAGAGCAACATTAATCCCAGGTATAAGTTTGATAATTTTATTAAGGGCGAGGGGAATCAGCTTGCAAGAGCAGCTTCGGTTGCTATTGCTGAAAATCCCGGACAAACTTCTTTCAACCCGTTATTTCTTTACGGAGGAGTTGGTCTCGGCAAAACCCACTTAATACAAGCTATCGGAAATCAAATATTGTCATCTTATCCTCAAAAGAAAGTTATATACTTGTCATCGGATATCTTCACCGTTGAATTTGTTGAGGCTATTCAGTCGAATACAGTAAATGATTTTTCTAATTTCTACAAAGGAATGGATGTTTTAATTATAGACGACATTCAATTCTTAATAGGAAAGGAAAAAACCCAAGATCTCTTTTTCCATATTTTTAATACACTGCATCAGTCCGGGAAACAAATAATTCTCTCCAGTGATAAACCTCCGAAAGACTTAAAGGGTCTGAACGAACGTTTGATCTCCAGGTTTCAGTGGGGTTTAACCGCCGATGTTCAGCCGCCGGATTTTGAAACGCGTATAGCAATTCTTAAGAATAAGGGCGAAAGTTACGGGATTATCTTAAACAACCAGCTTTTAGAATACATTGCCTATAATATTACGAGCAACATCCGTGAACTCGAGGGCTGCCTAATAAAATTATTGGCAAATGCTTCATTAAATTCCAAAGAGATTGATCTGGAATTGGTAAAGAAAACAGTAAAAGAAATTTCCACAAATCGTCCTCTCAATATTTCAATAGAATATATAACCAAGACTGTCTGCGAATACTATAGCGTAGATGAAAACAAAGTGCGTGAAAAAAACAGGAAGAAAGAAGTTGTTAATGCAAGGCAGATTGCAATGTATCTCTCGAAACAACTCACGAAATCATCTTTGAAAACAATCGGGCTTCATTTCGGCGGAAGGGATCACTCAACCGTGATTCATGCTTTCAATACTATTGAAAATTTGGTAAATAAAGACCCCGGCTTAAAAGAAAACATAGATACTATTAGAAGCAAGATTGAATTCAGCGCAGGTTGATTGGTTGGATGGTTGCATGGATGAATGATTGGATGACTGCCTACGCTAAAAATTATTAGATGATAAATTGATTTAATATAGCTCTACCTCCAGTAGACAAGTTCGGGAGTTAAAACTCCCTTCGCTGAATATTGTTATTAGAATAGATAATCTTACTATAGCTACGGGAGTTAAAATTGAGTGATTGATTTTTTCGTTTTGTCATAATTCTTATCCTTTTAGTTTTACTCCGTTATTTCGAGATTGTCTGGTTTTTCAATAGTCATTTGCCATTAGTCAATATTCAATTCCCAGCGGCTTTATGAATATGATTCTAAATTCGTCGGTTTTGGTTGTTTTCATATTAATCGCCCTAATGCAAACATTTAATTAAAAATAATAGATACCAGTTGATTTGATACTGTGAGATACAATGCAATTCCTATTCCAAGAAGAATGCAAGCAGGTAAGTAAATAATAACTGCATCTTTGCTGTCTAGTTCAAGAAATTTTGTTCCAATCTCACCTATCAGCAGTCCAACACCTAAGCCGGTAACAGCTCCAATTCCCAAGTTCCTAATTATGTTATTACTTGATTTATTTATCGTAATCTTACTGATCAACTCTGTATTAACCCAACTTGGCCATTAGCAGCAAAAAACCAGTGAAAATCGAGGAAGGTGGCTGCCAAACAATGCGATTATGCTCCAAAAACGTTGTTGGTGATGCTGTTCCGTGATTGTAGTGAGGTACGGTACTTGTTTCTC
>JAIOZI010000031.1 GCA_021740785.1 Melioribacteraceae bacterium | reverse complement strand
TTCAAAAAGATAATTCCAACAATCGTCTTCGGTCTTGAATTGATGAAGAAACTCCTGAAAATCTTTTGGATATCTTTCTTGAGCAATCATATACAAACATAACGAATATTAGCAACTTGGCCTAAGCAGACTAGCAGTAGGATAAATTCAATATTATCTTGATGGATATGCAAATGCCGATTATGAATGGCTTTGAAGCAACTTCAAGCATTAGGGAATTGCCGGAATATAAAGAGACTCCGATAATTGCTTTAACGGCTTTTGCAATGAAAGGCGACCGTGAAAAATGTTTGGAAGCCGGTGCAACTGATTACATCCCTAAACCGATTGACAGTAAGGAATTTATCGAGAAAATTAAATATTACGTCAACGCACAGTAATATTTAAGAATTACTTCGCTTCATATTTTCTCAATTATCTATAATTGCCTTCGTGAAATCCCATGTATGTTTTCTTTTATTTATATTTGTGGTTTGTGTTTAATTAATATCGGAGAATTATGATTAACGAAACACCTAGAGTACGATTTGCTCCCAGTCCCACCGGGTATTTACATGTTGGAGGTTTGCGGACTGCACTCTATAATTATCTTTTTGCAAAAATAAATAATGGGAAATTTATCCTTCGTATTGAAGATACGGATAGAAATAGATTTGTGGAGGGTGCGGTTGAGAATTTAATTGATACGTTGAATTGGGTTGGACTAGAGTTTGATGAAGGTCCTAAAACCGGAGGTGATTTCGGACCGTACTTGCAATCGGAAAGATTAGATATTTACAAAAATTATGCTAATCAATTAATCACGGATGGGAAAGCATATCATTGTTTCTGTTCACAAGAAAGGCTGCAGAATTTGCGTGAGGAACAGCAGAAACAGAAATTGCCCCAGATGAAATACGACAAACATTGTTTGAATCTCTCAAAAGAAGAAATCCGGCAGAAACTGGATGCCGGCGAAAATTATGTAGTAAGATTGAATGTTCAACCCGGAATAAAAGTAATTATTAGCGATATAGTTCGCGGCAGGGTTGAGTTTGATAGAGATACGATTGATGACCAAGTTTTAATCAAAAGTGACGGTTACCCGACTTATCATTTAGCGAATGTTGTCGACGATCATCTTATGAAAATTACACATGTAATTCGTGGTGAAGAATGGCTTTCATCAACTCCTAAACATATTCTACTCTACCAATACTTAAATTGGGAATTGCCTGAATTTGCACATCTTCCTTTATTGTTAAATCCCGACAGATCTAAATTAAGTAAACGCCAGGGTGATGTGGCAGTGGAAGATTATCAATCGAAAGGATATTTAAAAGAAGCGTTAATTAACTTCGTTGCTTTACTTGGCTGGAGTACCGGCGATAACAAAGAGTTTTACACAATTGAAGAATTGAAGACAAATTTTTCAATTGAGCGAGTTCATAAATCGGGTGCTATTTTTAATATTGATAAACTTAATTGGCTGAATTCCGAACACATTAAAAATAAAACGGCTGAAGAAATTCTTCCCGAACTTAAAAATGAGCTGTCGAATTCAAAATTTAATGAGATGCGATTCAGTGACGATTATCTAAAACAAGTAATAGATTCAATGAAAGAGCGGGTGATCTTTTATAATGAATTCCTTACAAAGAGTCCTTACTTCTTTGAACGACCACAACAATATGATGAGGAAGTACTCAAAAAAAGATGGAAAGAAGATACGCCGGATCATATGAAAAATCTTGCTGAGAATTTCGAAAAAATGGAAGAATCGAGTCATGATAATTTTGAAGCGGCATTAAGAAAAACCGCAGAAGAATTGGAAATTGGTGCCGGTAAATTGATTCATCCTGTTAGGTTAGCAGTTTCAGGAATTGGAGTCGGACCGGGTGTATTCGATTTACTCGCTATTATCGGCAAAGATGAAGTGATTGAAAGAATAAACATTGCAATAAATAAAATAACAATTCCATCAGGAAATTAATATGAGTAACGAAGAAAACAAAACGACCGTACAGTCAAATTTTATCAGAGATATCATAGATAAAGATTTAGGAACTAACAAACACGAAGGTAGAGTGCATACCCGCTTCCCTCCTGAACCAAATGGTTATCTGCATATCGGGCATGCGAAATCTATTTGTTTGAATTTCGGGATTGCGAAAGATTATAACGGGATGTGTAATTTAAGATTTGATGACACAAATCCCAGCAAAGAAGAAGTTGAGTATGTTGATTCGATAAAGGAAGATATCAAATGGCTGGGCTTTGATTGGGAGGATCGAGAATATTATGCATCAGATTATTTTGACCAGTTATACGAATATGCAGTCAAGTTAATTAAAAAAGGGAAAGCATATATTGATTCCAGTTCATTCGATGAAATCAAAACTATGCGCGGAACACCAACCGAACCTGGAAAAAATAGTCCGTATAGAGAAAGACCCATTAACGAAAGCCTGGAACTTTTTGAAAAAATGAAAAATGGTGAGTTTGAAGACGGCAAATA
Organism: Melioribacteraceae bacterium; assembly: GCA_021740785.1. Lineage (GTDB taxonomy): Bacteria > Bacteroidota > Ignavibacteria > Ignavibacteriales > Melioribacteraceae > JAIOZI01. The sequence continues at coordinate 55,059 of JAIOZI010000031.1, read as the reverse complement.
TGTTCTCCGTGCAAAAATTGATATGTCATCACCAAACATGAATATGCGAGATCCGATCATGTACCGGATTCGACATGCTAATCATCACCGCACCGGAGATAAATGGTGTATTTATCCCATGTATGATTGGGCGCATGGTCAAAGCGATTCTATCGAAGGAATAACTCATTCACTCTGTACACTCGAATTTGAAAATCATCGACCGCTATATGATTGGTTTATTCGCGAATTGGAAATATTTGCTCCGCAACAGATTGAGTTCGCGCGACTGAATTTAAGTTATACGATTATGAGTAAACGTAAATTATTATTACTTGTGCAAAAAGGAATTGTTGACGGATGGAATGATCCCCGAATGCCTACCCTATCAGCAATAAGACGCAGGGGCTACACTCCGGAATCAATACGTAATTTTGCTGAATCTGTCGGCGTTGCGAAACGTGATAATGTTATAGACATTTCCGTAATGGAGTATTCTGTACGCGAACATTTGAATAAAACGGCACAGCGTGTGATGGCGGTTTTAAATCCCTTAAAGGTAGTTATTACGAATTACCCGGAAGATCAAGTTGAGGAATTGGAAGCCGTTAATAACCCCGAAGATGAAACAATGGGCAAACGTAAAGTACCGTTTTCAAAAGAACTTTTTATTGAACGTGATGATTTTATGGAAGATCCGCCGAGAAAGTTTTTCCGGTTATCGCCGGGTAATGAAGTTCGTTTACGCTACGCATATATCATTAAATGTGAAGAGGTAATTAAAGATGATGACGGAAATGTAATTGAATTGAGATGCACCTACGATCATGAAACAAAGAGCGGAACCGGTAGCAGCAATAGAAAAGTCAAGGGAACCTTGCATTGGGTTTCGGCAACTCATTGTTTTAATGCTGAAGTTAGATTATATGATAGGCTATTTAATGTTCCTGATCCCGGCGGTGATAAAGAGGTTGATTTTCTTGATCATTTGAATCCCGATTCCCTTAAGGTATTGGAAAATTGTAAAATGGAACCTTATATAAGCAGTGCAGAAAAAGGTGATAAATTTCAATTTGAACGGTTGGGATATTTTTGTGTGGATACCAAATATACTACAGACGAAAAATTGGTTTTTAACCGTACTGTAACACTCAGGGATACTTGGGCGAAAATCGAAAAACAAATGAGTCAGAATTAACTAATTTCTTGCAAAAATAAGAATTAAAGATTAGTTTTGAACTTGCTGTTTAGTGACAATTATATTGTTTTTTTACTGCCGAAGTGGCGGAATTGGTAGACGCGCTGGACTCAAAATCCAGTGGGGCTTATACCTCGTGCCGGTTCGAGTCCGGCCTTCGGTACTTAAAAGGGAATCAAAAATGATTCCCTTTTTTATTGGTTTCACCTCACAATTTTTACCTAATAAATCACCTAATTCAGTTCTTTTGGAATGACTAAGAGAATGTCATCAATTTTGAGTTTCGTATGACGATGCATTTATCCGTAGAATAAAAATTGAGGTAAGTATTGAAAGAATTGCATAATTAAAACAAGTTTTAGTTTATAACTTCCGGATTCTCATCCTTTACAAATTTTAATATGCTCAATCCGATTATAAAAAACATACCTATAGATAGAATCGCGATTCTTTGGCTGTCGAAGGAGAAGCTTATCAAACCAAATACTAGCGGACCCATTATGGCTGAGCTTTTCCCGAAGAACGAGAAGAAACCGAAAAATTCAGTCTTCTTTTCATCAGGAGTTAGATTGGACATTAAACTTCTGCTGGTTGACTGGGTGGCTCCCATTACACTTCCTGCAAGCAGCCCAACAAAATAGAAACTATCTATTTGTAAAGTTTTGGGATCAGTCCCAAATAATTCATTTAAATAAATCATTAAGAAATTATCAGGATCACTTGTTACAAATGCCGTAATAATTGTAAAAATCCAAATCCATAATGAAAGAACAATTGATTTTTTCTGTCCAATCGAATCAGCTAGAATTCCAAATATTATTGAGCCAACAATAGCCGTGGTCTGAACGATAATAAAAAAAACAATCAATTCTTGAAATGACATACCTAATGTTGTACGGGCATAATTACCCGAAAAAAAGATAACTGTATTAACACCTTCGATGTAAAAGAAGAATGCCAATAAAAAAGTAGCTAAATTTTTATACTTGGGAAGATTTTTAATTGTGGTTAAAACACGGTTGAATCCAATTGACGCATAAGATTCACTTCTCTCAACTTTTCTTCTGGTATCGGATAATAAAAAGAAAAGCGGGAGTGAAAATATTAAAAAGAATGCTGCCGCTACAGGTAATGTTTCTTTAATCATTTCACTCTGAATAAATGGAAATATGATAGCCAATGTCGCAAGTGAACCAATATAACCCATTGCGTATCCGTAACCGCTAACTCTACCATAATTTTTAGGCTGAGTTAATTCAGGAAGGAATGCATCATAAAACACTAATCCGGCTTCGAAACCGATGTTTGCGAGAATGAATAAAAATATTGCCAGAAAAAATCCGCCAGCAACAGTAAAATATAATAATGAAGTTGAGATGATACAAACCAATGTAAAAAATAAAAGGAATCTTTTCTTACCCGTTGAGTAATCGGCTATTGCGCCGAGAACAGGAGAAATTAGTGCAGTAATTATCATTGAAACGGAAATGCCGAGGCTCCAGTAAAAATCGCCAATCGATTCCCCCGATGCAATAGTCTCTTTAAAATAAACCGCAAATATAAATGTAACTACAATTATTGAATAAGAGGTGTTTGCAAAATCAAAGAGGGTCCAAACAAAGATACGGGACTTTTCACTTAGACTGTTTTTTACCCGGTTTTTTAGGAAGAGTTTCTTCAATAAGTCCTCTGCCAATTTTATTTAGCTTATCATCTTTTTTAAGATCTGTTAAAATAGCATCAAGAATTCCATTTATAAACTTGCCGCTGTTTGACGTACTATAATCTTTCGCAATTTCAATTACTTCATTTATGGAAACCTTAGGTGGAATATCAGTGAAAAATAGAATTTCCGCAAGCGCAATTCGTAATAAAAGTTTATCGATTAAAGCTATTCTGTTCATCTCCCAGTTATCAACACGTTCCTTGATTTTTTCATCAAGTGTTCTGGTTTCCAAAATAACTTTTCTGATGAGTTTCTTTGCAAATTCCCTATCAGACTCACTTAGAATATCGCTTAACATACCATTCATAACCATATTATAATCATCGTTATTCATTTCATATGCATAAAGAATCTGAAGGCATTTTTCTCTTAAAACTCTTCGGTTAAACTTTTTATTCATCTCTTCATTTCGATTATTTGTCAACTGAAAAATACACTCTTATTGTTTAAAATAAAGTTCTTATTACAAATTTAATAATGATAGTTTACTGAAAAATACAGAATTAACAGTTGATGAAATTAATCTCATCAACTGTTAAAAGAAAGGTTTATTTTCTAGCAAGTTCACCCAGTCTGCCTGAATAATAAGAAGAACCTGAATAAATATTTCTAAGTTTACCAATATTAATCAATCTTTCTTCGGCAATTTTATTAGATGCGGCATGAGTAGGGAGTTTTTGTTCAAGGCTGACCTTAATAATATTGCGAACTACTTCATATATCGCTTCAGCCTGCTTCATAGCTCTATCCTGCCTATAACCTTCTAACTCGTTAGCTACATTAATAAGTCCGCCTGCATTAATAACATAATCCGGTATATATAAAATATTCTTTTCAAGCAAAGCTTGCCCATGAACATTTTCGGATTCAAGTTGATTATTTGCACCGCCGGCTACAATTTCACAATTAAGCTTTTCTATTGTTTTATTATTCAGAATACCACCGAGTGCATTAGGTGAAAATATATCAACTTTCTGATCATAAATTTCATTTGGGTCAACTACATGTGCCTTAACGGTTTCCAGCACTCTTTTCACTTGCGAATCCCGGATATCTGCAATGTAAAGTTCAGCACCTTCGCTGTAGAGATGTTCACAGAGATATCTTGCTACTTGTCCTGCTCCCTGAATTGCAATTTTTCTACCTCTTAAAGAATCATTTCCCCATCTTTCCTTTGCGGCAGCTTTCATACCGACATAAACACCATAAGCCGTAACCGGTGAGGGATCGCCCGAACCACCGAGCGCTTTGGAGATTCCGGTAACATACTTTGTTTCCATTCTAACATATTCCATATCTCTTACATCAGTACCAACATCTTCGGCAGTTATATACCTGCCGGCTAATCCATCAACATATTTTCCGAATGTTCTGAATAACAGTTCATTTTTTTGCTTTGACGAATCACCAATAATAACGGCTTTACCACCACCGAAATTTAAACCGGCAACTGAAGCTTTGTAAGTCATAGTCCTTGATAATCTCAATACATCCTTCAATGCCTCATCCACAGTTTGATAATTCCACATTCTTGCCCCACCTACTGCCGGACCTAAAGTTGTGTCATGAATCGCAATAATTGCTCTCAATCCTGATTCTTTATTCGAACAGAATAATACCTGTTCATGTCCTTTTTCTTCGAATCTTTCGAATAACTCCATATTCAAACTCCCTGCAAAAAATAAATATTTATCTTTATTAAATAGCAAAAAACCAGAACAAAAGTAAAGCAACACTTTCTCGTAATCGATAAAACAAGAGTTTTTTCCAATTCAGAGAATATGTTGAAGATATTCCTTGGGCATCAACATTAAAGAAATTGCACATTTCAAGAACCCTTTTTAGATGAAATTCATCTGAAATTATCAGAATACCGGGAATACCTTTCTCATCAATCAATTTCTTCCTAATAAACTTTATCTGCTCCATCGTGGTTGCCGTGTTTTTTTCTATAATCAGAGCAGTTGAATCAACATTTAACGATCGTAGATAATTAAATGCAGTTTCAGCCTCGCTTAATTCTCCCGGTGCGTTACCGCCGGTTAACTGAATGTTACTTATCATTCCATCAAAATATAATTGACTCGCTTTATCAATCCTGGCTTTGAATATCGGACTTGGTTTATTACCACTCCATACAGCGGCACCTAGAACAACTGCAATTTTATAATTGCTTTTTACAGAAATTGCTTCTTTTTTTGAATTAAATCCCGATACAATTATAAATGCAAAAATCATCAATAAAAAGAATGTGACAATAGTAAGGTAGACTGCTTTTATATAAAAATATCTTTCATTGTTAATCAGCATTCCCCAAATTAAAAACATCAGGTAAAACTTTATAAGCAGGTTAGTGGTAAACAAACCGGCTATAATTAATTTTTGCAGCGGGTAATTAAAAATGTATGTACCGGGGAAATTAATATTTTGATAGTGGATGAAATATATTATCAAAAGAGGAACAAGCGCAGCAATAATACCAACGAGATATGCAGAGAATCTGTATGTGCTGAACTGTTCAAATTTGGTGAATGAAATTATACCGCCGAATACTAATGCCAAACTGATTATTACCAGATACAAATTCCCCAGATTTGTAAGCTGCATTTCACTTAACGGTAATCCGTTCAACTTATATTTGAGATAAATCAGAAAGAACGAATCCAAAAGAACCACCACCGGGAATAATATCGTAATAAATTTTTTCATCATTAATGGTATCAGCCCAATTCGTTAGGCAGCACGGTTACGCTGTAACTTTTCAATTTTTCATTAAATTGAATTGCAGTGTTTACATCAAAAACTTCTTGAATGTAATTTCGATTCATAATTTCACCAATTGAACCGTCCTTAATTATTCTGCCTTCTTTAATTAGTATTCCCCTTTTCGAATACAAGCCGGCAAGATTTAAATCGTGTGAAACGCTTATGATCGTCAATTTCTCATCTTGATTTAATTCTTTAAGTAGATCAAAGATCGCAATTTGATGCTTTATATCAAGATGTGCATTCGGTTCATCAAGCAATAGTAATTTCGGTTTTTGAACCAGTGCCCGCGCAATGAATGCCCGCTGTGCCTCACCACCTGAAACTTCGTTTATGCCTTTGTTCCTCAGGTTATAAATTCCCAATCTATTTAGAGCATCTTCAACTATTACAGCATCATTTTTATTTTCGAATCCATGATAAGCTAAATGCGGAGTTCTGCCCATCGCAACAATTTCAAATAATGAAAACGGAAATACGCTGTTGTTTTTCTGAGGTACGAATGCAATTTTCTTTGCAATATTTCTCCTATTAATTGTGCCAATTTCATCTTCTTCAAAATATATATTACCGTTTGCGGGTTTAAGAATTCCGGAAATTATTTTCATCAAAGTAGATTTTCCCGAACCGTTCGGACCTAATAATCCAATAAAATCACCGTGAGAAACTTGGAAAGAAATATCGGACAAGAAAAATTTTTCACCTATATTTTTTGATTTATAAGCGAAGTTAATATTTCTTAATTCAAGGATGTTCATATTGTATAGATAATTTATTCTTAATAAAAAGAAAAGGTAATTTAGTAAAGTGGAAGGTAAAAAAGGGCTGATAAATTTCAGCCCCTAATTTTATTTACCGAATAAATTTTTAAATGAAGTTTTTAATGCGTCGGGTAAATCTGAAATTACGGAATAAATAACAGGTACAATCACTAAGGTTAAAACAGTCCCGAACATCAATCCGAATATTACTGCAACACCCATTGACCGCCAAAAATCCGCGTCAACTCCGCCGCTTTCAAATGAAAATGAATATATATCAAATCCGAATCCGAAAGTTAGCGGTATTAACCCGAGGATTGTTGTAATGGCTGTTAGAGTTACGGGTCTAAATCTTCTTGTGCCTGCCCTTATTACCGCGTCACGGATCGACAGCCCGCGGTTACGAAGTATGTTGATATAATCAATCAACACAATATTATTGTTAACGACAACTACGGCTAAACTAATAACTCCGATGCCTGTCATAATAATCCCGAAGGGCATTGCAAAAACAATCAAACCGATAAATACTCCTATCAGTGAAATTCCAACTGCCGACATAATTATCAAAGGCTGCGCCAATGAATTAAACTGGATAACCAAAATTAAAAATATTCCAAGAAAAGCAATCATAAACGCTTGACCCAAGAATTCTGAAGCTTTTGCCTGCTCCTCATTTTGACCGGTATATTCAATCCGGTAATCCGGAGGCAGTCGATAATCTTTGAGTCTATCCTGCACGGTTGCAAGAACTTCATTTTGATTAAACTCGGCATCAACATTACCGGTGATTGTTACAACACGTTTCATATCTTTTCGTCTTATGGCGCCCGGACCCTTATCATAACTTATCTCGGCAACGCTAATCAGCGGAACGCTAAGTGTAGTCCCTTTCTTATTATTATAATTTATCCGCATGTTTCTTAGTACATCCACACTTTCTCTTTGCGATTCCTTCAGTCTAACTGTAATATCATACTCTTCTTCATTTATTCTGTACTTTGAAGCTTCGTAACCATTTATTGCGGTTCTGATATTATTTGCGATTATGGAAGTGTTCATTGAAAAAAGTGCCGCCTTCTCACGGTCAATTAAAACCCTAACCTCGGGGCGTCCGCTGTCATAATCATCCTTTAGATCAACCAAGCCCGGTGTATCGGAAATTTGCTTTTTTATAATTTTAGCTAAGTCTCCAAGTTGTTCAAAATCATCACCAATTATCTCTATGTTTATCGGTGGTCCGACAGGCGGACCCATATCCTGTTTCTTTACTTCAATTTCTGCACCTGCGATATCAATTACTGCATCACGTATTTCATCCATTGTTTGTGATGACGGCTGTGATCTATCGTTGTAAGAAATAAATTGAACGGTGATCGTACTTTTATTGGGTGTCGAACTACCTCCGTCGAACGGATTATTTGATGATCCAACATTTGCTACGAATTCCCTAACATCTGTCTCCATAAACGGTTTCAATCTTTGTTCAATACTTTTTGCAATTTTGTCAGACATTTCAATGTTCGTACCCGTTGGACTCTCAACGTTTATAAAAACTCGCTCGGGATCAACACTTGGGAAAAACTCAACACCGTGATCAAATTCCCGGTAAGCTAAAATGATAATTATAAGCAGTAAAAAAGCAGTGGCAAGTACTCTCAACCTCGGATTCATGAATACAACAATAACTCCAAATCCAAGCAGCACACTGCCGATTAAAACAATCACATTCGGAACAGCCGGAACTTGCATTAACGACATCACAACGAAAAGAAAGATCAATACTAAAAACAAACCCAGCCAATTCCGCCAATGAATTTTTTGTCCTGGGTTACGCTTTGATCCTAAAACAATCTCAAGAAATTTTTGATATTTATTAAGAGTTTTTGGCAGCAAGCTATCTGAAAAATAATGTGTCATTTTCCTAATGGGAGAAAAAATCTTCCCGAATATAGTTTTCTCTTTTTCATCTTTATTTTCAAGCTTCATAAACTTTGAAGCAATAACCGGGTTGATTACTAAGGCTACAAAGAGCGATGAAGCAAGTGTAATAATAAGTGTCAGCGGTAAATACTGCATAAAATCACCTACCACACCGGGCCAAAACAAAAGCGGTGAAAATGCCATTAGAGTAGTTAACGTTGATGTCGTAATCGGCCATGCAACTTCCTTTGCGCCTTGTTTTGCCGCTTCAAAAAGACCGCTTCCTTCTTCAAGAAATTTATAGATGTTTTCTACAATAACGATTGCATTATCAACCAGCATTCCGAGCGCCAGGATAAGTGAGAAAAGTACAATAAAGTTCAGAGTGATATTTAAAGCCGATAAAATTATAAAAGAAATAAGCATACTCAGAGGAATAGCAATTGCAACAAAAAATGCGTTTCTCAATCCAAGTAAAGAAAACAAAACTACTAGAACTAATACCAACCCTGAAATAATATTGTTTTCGAGATTCTTTACGCTTCTCTCAATATCCTTCGATTGATCAACGGTGATCGTGAATGAAAGATTGGACGGGAGACGATTTTCATAATCATCAATTATTGATTTTACTTCATTCGCAATATCAATTATGTTTGCACCGACTCTTTTTGATACATTCACGGTTACACAATCAGCTCCGTTTAATCTTGCAAAAGTATTCCGATCCTGGAAGGAATATTTCACATCTGCAACGTCACTTATGTAAATCGGTTTGTCATCCTGCATCTTCACAATAAGGTCTTGTATGATATACGGTTCATCGAATTCGCCGGGAATTCTTACAAGGAAACTTGAACTATTAACATCAATCGACCCACCGGGAATAGTTCGGTTCTCGTCTGCAATTGCAGAAATTACGTCATCAAACCGGATGTTATAATGGATAAGCTTATTATGATCTACTTCAACTTTAACTTCCCTTTCTAATCCGCCGCTGATTTTAACTTCCAATACACCATTAACATTCTCAATATCGTCTTTCATATCGTCAGCGATATCTTTCAATTTAACCAAACCTTGCGGACCTGCGATATTAAAAGTGAGTATCGGAAATTCCGAAAAATTGATTTCAATTATTTCCGGCTTTTCGACATCATCCGGTAATTCCGCCTCGGCTTTTTCAACCTTATCTCTAACTTTTTGAAGTGCATCATCAATATCATATCCGCTTTCAAATTCAACCCTAATAATCGAGTAACCTTCGAAGGACGAGGAAGTTAGTTTCTTAACTTCACTAATTGCATTCAATTCCTTCTCAATCGGCTGAGTGATTAATGATTCAACATCTTCCGGGGAAACTCCAAAATACGGCGTCGAGACAATTACCAACGGAATCTGTATATCGGGCGCTGATTCACGGGGCAGCGAAATATATGAAGCTACACCTACTATGGTTAAAATAAATATTAATATGAATACACTTGTTCTGTTATCGACACTTACATCGGTAATTTTCATCTATCAATTTCCTTAATTAACAATTGTAACATTTTGACCGTGAACTAAATTTTGGTATCCGACAATTACTAATTGTTCACCATCATTCAAACCATCCTTAACCGCAACCTTATCCTGGAACCGGTTTAAAACGGTTATACTTCTGCTCTCGGCAATATTATTATTCACAATAAAAACTGAATATCCCTTTTCAGTTCTGTTTACAACTTCATCCGGAATTGTTATTACATGTTTATATTTACCATTTTCGATTTTAATATCCGCAACTAATTCCGGTAATAGCTCTTTGTTTTTGTTATTTATCAAAATTTCGATCGGGAAAGTTCTATTCGAAGTGTTTACCGACGAACCAATAAAAATAACTTTTCCGTCAATTGAACCGGTGTCCAAATAACCGACTGATACCTTCGCTTTATCACCAACTTTAATTTTTCCTGCATATGCTTCGGGAATTCCGGCTTCAACTTTAATTTTATCAATATTCATCAACTTTACAATCGGCAATCCCGGTGGAACAATCTCGCCTTCTTCATAATTTTTGCTGTCAACCAATCCTGAAAACGGAGCAACAATAAAAGTTTCATCATACCTGGCTTTTATCAAATCATAATTAGCTTTGGCATTATCCCTATTGAATTTTGTCTGAAGAAATTCAAATTCACTATTTATATTATCCTCATAAATTTCGGATTGCTTTTGAAATGTCATCTCAGCTAATTCGTATTGGGATTTGGCACCATCCAAATTTGCTTTTAATTGTGAATTCTCCATGACCAAAATTGTATCACCTTTGTTTACAAAGCTTCCTTTATCATAAATAATTTCTTTTATTTCGCCGCCGGCAGTATAACCGAGATCTGCTTTTTCAAACGGTTTCATTGTTCCAATAGCTTGAATATAATCGGTGAATTCTACTTCACTTAGTTCAATTACTTCAACAGATGCAGCCCTCGATTTCTCTTCAACTTCATCTTTATTCAATTGCTGACCTTCTGATTCATCACAACTGTTTAGGAAAAATCCACCGAGAGAAATCAACAATATGAATAATATTTGTTTTGCCTTAATCATTCTTTCACCTTTTCTTATATTAATTTTTTCTACCTAATAATTGATTCAATGCAGCAATATGAACATAGTAGTCTCTGATTGATGTTAAATAATTTACTTTTGACTGTGAGAAATCAACCAGTGCACTTGTTACTTCTAATTGTGTCCCCAATCCTGTTCTGTAGCGCTTGTTTGCAATTTCATATCCTCTTTCTGATTCTGTTACTGCGGATTTATAAGCATCAATTTTTTCAGAATCCGCATTAATTGTTAACAGTGTGTTATGCAATTGATTGGTTAATTGCTTTCTTACCTTTTCAAACTCTTCTTCTGATTTTTTAAAATTTAACTCAGCTTGTTCAACTTTTGAATCGGTAGCAAATCCATTAAAGATGGGAACTGACAATGATAATCCGACATAAAAAGAATTAACATAGAACCAATCGGAAAAATGTTTTGTGTCATTTTCCTGAGCTTGAGCCTGCCATCTGCCTGTTAGGTTTAATTTCGGAAGATGCTGTGTAAACTCATAAGATGCGGTTAAATCTTTTAATTCGGTATCCAGCATTAGTTGTTTTAATAATTCATTCTGTTGGATCATTTCTCGCGTTGCTGATTGAATATCCGGTATTGATAGTTCAGTATATTCCAACCGGTCGATAGTTTTTATATTTGAGAATATATCCACACCTATCATAATTTTCAGATTGTTGCACGCTAATTCAAATTGATTCTTCACCTCGGTTAGTGCCGGAATCAAATTCTGATACTGCACTTTCGATTTGAGCTTATCATACTCCGAAGCTAATCCGGCATTATACATCGACCGGGTATTTTCATAATTTTGCTCCGCGAGATTTAGATTTAATTTTGTCAACTCCACAAGCTCTTTCGCAAGCAGAATATCATAATAGGCACTTTTTACATTCACAATAAGTTCGGATTCCGAATATTCAGAATTTTTCTTAGATATCTCCGCAAAAGTTTCAGCAATATCCACAGCCAGGAACATTGCACCTGTAAATAAAGGCTGTTCCAGAGATATAGCTCCTGTTAATGTATTTTGAGTACCCTGCGGAAATGACCCGCTGAAAAATGGAGTTTCAATTATAATTACACCTTGCTTAATTGCACGGTTATAATCGACTGTTCCTTTTATGTTCGGAAAAAGTGACGTTCCGTAAGCTTCCCTTACCTTTTCAATTGCAATATCTCTATCCAATTTTGCTTTCATGTAATCATTATTGTTTTCAAGCGCTAAATAAATACTCTTTTCTAAACTGAGATTTAATGTATCGCTAGATTCTGTTTGTGCTCTAAGTGTAATGAATACTAAAACGAATAATAAAAACATCCTTAATTTCACGTCTACTCCACTATTGATTTTCAAGAATTCCATTCAAAAAGATTGATAAAACTAAATTCGATTCAATCTCTATATCAATTTCGTTTTCGCTCTACTGGGAGAGTAAAATGTGCAAATATGAAAACAACATTTTTGTAAATAAATATATAACTGATTTCGAATTATAATTTTTGACTTCATTATTTCTGACAGCCGCATTGAACTTTTCTTCGTAAATACAAATTATTTGGTCGTTTTGATTTGGTAATTGTTCCGAATTAATAAAAGAATTATTCCTAATTATGTGATCCTTTGTCAAAAGCATTTATTTAATCTCAATTTTTTGATAATAACCAATGTTGTCAACTAAAGGGGATTAGAGAATTGATAATGGAACACAGATGATGCAGCGAAAACCGATTATTGCTTTTTTTAAAAGTGTGAATCTATAGTTCTGTGTTTACGGTACTCTATCTATTCTTAAATTGAAAGCATTGGATAAAAACAATAGTCCATTTTTTCGAATTAGTAGTTTGCTTATCCGAATTCAAAGTCAATTATAAAGATAGGACATTAGGTTCATTTTAGGAATAATTTTTTCTCTCGGAATGAATAAATTTGATTGGACAAAAAAAAAGCGCCTAGAGAAAGGCGCTTAAAAATTACTGCAGTCTGAATAAGACCGGTATTGAGACCTGTACTTTAACAGGCTTACCTCGTTGTTTACCAGGTTTAAACTTCGTTTCCTGAACTGCCTGCATAGCTGCCTCGTCACAACCGGCTCCAATACCTTTCAGCAGTTCTACTTTAACAACGTTTCCATTTTCGTCAACGAATGCTTTCACAAAAACTCTACCTTGAACACCTGCTCTTTTTGCAATCTCAGGATAAACGATTCTACTTTGAATACCCGATATTCCACCAATAGGTTCGGGTTGTTCTTCAACAGCTACAAAGAAAACCGGTTCTGCTTCTTCCTCTTCTTCTTCAACCGGGGGTGGAGGCGGTGCGCCGACATCTGCATCAACATCTAATTCTGTTTCAGCAATTTCAATATCTTCCAACACCTCATCCGAAGGGGCTTCGATTGGAATCGGAGGTTTAGGCGGTGGAGGCGGCGCTGCTTCTTGTTTTGTATTTACTATATCCTCAACATTTACGAGCTCTTGAGGAGCTTGGACCACTGAATCACCTTTTTCAAATGTAGGAAAAAACTTGAATGCAATGATCAAAAATGCAAGTGAAAGTATCATACTTGTCTCAAACACGCGTTCATATTTTAGTTTGAGATCTACTTTTGGATTTTTCTTTAAAGCCACTTTTAACTCCTAAATTCGCTAAATACTAATGTCAAATTAAATAATGATATTCGCTTTGTCAATGTAAGAATCTACTTTTTTTACAAAATTCACCAACACTTGTTCCAATTACCAAAAATATACTCAGAGACATTAATCTATCCTGTGAGGAGCATGACTAAATTATTAATAGAGCAATTGGGAATTAAGTAATCATTGTAATTTGAAGCGAATAGGAAGAGCAACTCGTACTTTTACAGGTTTGCCTCTCTGCATTCCCGGATTAAATTTAGTTTTCTGAACAGCTTTCATTGCTTCTTCATCACAACCGGCGCCAATACCTTTCATCAATTCTACCTTAGCGACATTCCCATTTTCGTCAACAAATGCCATAACGGTAACCATACCCTGAACCCCGGCTCTTCTAGCAATTTCCGGGTAGGTTATTTTTTTCTGAATCCCTTCAATTCCTCCAATAGGTTCAGGTAGTTCCTCAACAGCCACAAAGAAAACCGGTTCTGCATCTTCCTCTTCTTCTTCAACCGGCGGTGGCGGTGGTGCGCCGACATCTGCATCAACATCTAATTCGGTTTCAGCAATTTCAATATCTTCCAACACCTCATCCGATGGGGCTTCAATCGGTATTGGAGGTTTAGGCGGTGGAGGCGGCGCTGCTTCTTGTTTTGTATTTACTATATCCTCAACATTTACAAGCTCTTGTGGAGCTTGGAACACTGAATCTTCTTTTTCAAATGTAGGGAAAAACTTGAATGCAATGATCAAAAATGCAAGTGCAAGTATCATACTTGTCTCAAACACACGTTCATATTTTAGTTTGAGATCTACTTTTGGATTTTTCTTTAAAGCCACTTTGAACTCCTAAATTTGCTAAAAATTAATGTTAAATTAAATAATGATAATCGCTTTGTCAATGTAAGAATTGACTTTTTTACAAAATTAAAACATTCACATTCCAATTCAATATTTGAACAAGAACCAACTCTTTTATATTCATTTTGTTCTCTGGAATCAGCGAAAAACAGTATTTATATGAACTCTCGTCGAAATCAAAAAAGAAATTATTTATTCCTAATCAAAATGTATGAGAAAAAAGAACCGAGAATTGAGCCGCCAAAATCTGCAAGCCAATCAAGGAATTCAGCGCTCCGGTACGGGATGAACATTTGATGAACTTCATCCAACAGTCCATAAACTGAAGCGATTAACACTGCATAGAGAAGAAATCCGGCGCCAAGTTTTTTATACTTAGTCTGAAGATGAAGGGCTAAACCGAGTAAAAATCCTAATCCCATGTAAGCAATAAAATGTTTTACCTTATCACTCAATGTAGTAATATCCGGTAAAGAATGAGATGGGAAAGAGGTCAATGCCAGAAGTATCAGCCAGTAAACCGCCAGTGTATAAAAAACAAACTTTTTATTTAGCAGTAGATAATTATATAATCGAGTCATTCAAAAATCTTATTGATCTGGGAATATTATACATAATTTTATCAGCCGTTATTCCGTGAGTTGTAATTGTTTCCAGTAATAAATCGGCGGATAAACTATGCAAATATACAGATGAAATCAGCGCCGGTTCCAATTTTTCCGATTGAGCAATAAAGCCGGAGATCATACCGGTCAATACATCTCCTGTTCCGAATGTCGCCATACCCGCATTACCGGATGTGTTAATAAACACTTCACCTTTCGGATTAAATATAATGGTCGGGGCACCCTTCAAAACCAAATAGGAATTTGTCTGCTGCGAAAATTCCTTTCCGTATTTTAATATGTTCATTTTTAATTGCTTTGTCTCGATACCCAGCATCTCTGCAAATTCGCCGTGGTGCGGAGTGAAAACGGCATTGTTCAATTTCAATTTTTTATACATTCCTTTTCTTAATGCAAATAGTGCATCGGCGTCAATTACATATTTCTTATTTGGAAATTCATTCAAAATCTGAACTACCGCTTGCAGAGTCCTCTCATTTCTGCCCAGTCCCGGACCAATTGCAATAACATCAGCCCATTCTATCTTTTCTTTTAATTCAATTATATTATCATCAACCAATAATTCTTTACTTTGATCCTCAAATGGATGAACAACTGCGCTGTCTAATTTACTTTGTGCCAGAGTTTTTATCGATTTGGGAAACGCCAATATCGATGCTCCTGCTCCGGTTTTTAACACGGAGTTCGCAGTAAGAATTGCCGCTCCCGGTAAACTTCCGGAACCTGCAATCGTTAAAACTTTACCGGCAGAATATTTATGTACACCTTTCTTCACTTTTGGCAAACCAACAAATGCATCCTCGGGCTCAATCAAATATTCGGAGACACTCAACCCGTCGAAGAATTCATCGCCGATTCCGATATTACCTTTTAAAATCTCACCGCAATTCATTCTTCCCTTTTCATAAAAAAGTCCGGTTTTCAATTCCGCAAGTGTGACGGTTAAATCTGCATTAAACACAATATCACCGGTGCCCGTATTAACATCCAACCCCGTCGGTAAATCAATCGCAACACGGTCTGCATCCAAATCGTTAAGCTTCTGTACAATCTCTTTATAAGGCGATCTCAATTCACCGGTTGACCCGGTTCCAAGTATTGCATCGATAATTAAACTGCATGACTTTAATCTGGACAAATCTTTTAACGAGGAATAAACTTTAATTATTCCCTTATTAGTTTTACCTATCAATTTATTAGTGATTCTATAATTAATTTCAGCGTCACCTTTCAACTCACTTTCTTTTGCCAGAGAAATTATGGTAACATTATTACCTGCATTAATAAAGTGACGGGCAACAGCATATCCATCACCTCCATTGTTCCCCTTACCGCAGACTATTCCAACGTGATCTAAAGCGGTGAGCTCCGGATATTTTTCAATAATTGAATTGAAAATTGAAATCGAAGCATTTTCCATCAGAACAACACCGGGAATACCCAAAGTTTTGATTGCGTACTGATCCGCTTTTCTAACTTGTTCGGAAGCAAATAATGGAATCATAATCCCTCTTTATTATTTTGAAAGATTTCGAAGAGAAAATTTTATGTGGAAATTAATAATTGATTACCGACAAAATCTGTGTCAACAAAGTATCCGGTAATATACCAAAAACCAACACAAGTAAACCCGAAACCATCACGGCAAACATTCCCGAGTTGTTCTTTTGAATAATAAAATCATATTCGCTCTCTTTGAAATACATATATACAACAACCCGCAGATAAAAGTAAACACTTATCGCGCTGGAAAATACGCCAACCACAGCAAGCCAGGTTAGATCGGCTTCAATTGCGGCTATGAAAACATAATATTTTCCGAAGAAACCTGCCATTGGCGGAATTCCAGCTAATGCAAACATAAATAAAGCCATAAAAAATGCCATCACTGGACTTTTAGAATTCAGCCCGGCATAAGCATTCAGTTCGGTATTTGAGTCATTCTCTCCTTCAATTACTGAAATCACGGCAAATGCACCCAAATTCATAAACGCGTAAGCAGCTAGATAAAAAATTATTCCGGCAACACTCGATTCGTTTCCTGCACTTAATCCTATCAGCATATACCCGGCATGGGAAATTGAGGAATAAGCCAGCATCCTTTTTAAATTATCTTGAGCGATTGCAACGATACTTCCAAATAGCATTGAAAGCGTTGCTAATGCTGCAAAATAATCGACAAAGGTATTTGGGATATTCTCACTAAAAATTGCAGTCATTATCGCAATCAGTACACTAAATGCCGCAGCCTTACCTGTTGTTGACATCAAACCGGTAACAGTCGTAGCGGAACCTTGATATACATCCGGAACCCACATATGAAAAGGAAATGCAGCAATCTTGAATGAAAAACCAATTAATAAGATTGCAAATCCAACTATAAAAATTACATTATCGGTAAGTGCGCTGAAATTATTAACAATAGCATCAATACTCGTTGTTTGTGCTGATCCATATATCAGTGCAATTCCGTAAACAATAAATCCGGTTGCAAATGCACCAAGCAAAAAATATTTCATCGAAGCTTCGTTAGCTGATGCTTTCTTTCGATTTATACCGGCTAATACATAAAAACAAATCGACATCAATTCCAGTCCCATAAATATCATAAAAATATCACGGGCTGCAGACATCATCATCATACCTAAAACAGACGATTGCAGAAGAATATAATATTCACCGAAATTTGCACCATACTTATTAAGATAATTAACCGAGCTCATTACGACAATTGCAGCGCCAAGGTTAAAAATAAAATGGAATATTGCAGATTTTCCTCCGGCAGCAAGCATTCCGCCAAAGAGTACGGTTTGATCATGTAAACCGGTTAATGCAATTGCACCGGTGACCAAAAACAGAATTGCCGAAAACCATGGTAAGAAATTCTCACTATTTTTATAATACATTTCAAACAGTGTAGAAATAACAATTCCAAGTCCTAAAATTAGGAAAGGCAAAATCTGTAAATATTCTGAACTGTTAATAGGCATAATTACTCTATAAAAATTTGGTCGTCATGAATTTCTTTAATATCGACAATATGCTTATCCAAAATATCGATACTAAGAATTTTATGATTGCCTTGATCAAAAATATCCGTTCCCTTTTCAACAACAACCATTTTGATAACGGCATATTTTGCAACAGTTTCCATCAGCGATTTATAATCGTGAAAATAAATTTCAGTATAATCATCGCGAACAATGTATTCTGCTCCGACATCACTCGTACTGAAATCAGTAATTATATCATTTTTGATATTTACTTTCAAAATATCAATAGGAAACGGCAATATTAACCTGTTACCATAATGCAGACCTTTTTTATCGGTCTTTAACACATCTTCAATTTTGCTCATTTTTATCCCTGTCCATAATAAAAAACATACCAAACAATTACGAATATCGGAATTAGAATTGGTATTGAATACTTAATCATATAACCAAAAAAGCTGGGCATATTAATTCCGGCTCTTTCACTAATTGACTTCACCATAAAGTTCGGAGCATTACCGATATAACTCATTGCCCCGAAAAACACAGCTCCCACAGAAATAGCGCTCAAATATAAAGGGTGCAGCATCTGAAATTCATGAACCGCTGTTTTATTAGTAACATCCATTCCAAATTTCCCCATTTCGGCACTTAGAAAATTCAAGTAAGTTGGCGCATTATCAAGGAAGGCAGAGAGAGATCCTGTTGACCAATAAAAAAGTCCTGCATTTAATTCTTCACCATACTCGTGAGCTTCTATAGCAATCAACTGCAGCGCAGGAATCATTGTTGCGAATAAACCGGCAAAGAGATATGCAACTTCCCTTATTGGTTCAAAATCAAATTCGTTGGCACGTAACGCTTCTTTATCGGCATATTTATATGATAAATACACAATCGAAAACATAATTAACTCCCTGATACCAAAAGGCAATGGAGCTAAGCTCGGCACCCATGATTGAACATTAGGATCAATGAAAACAGAAATAATTATGATTGCAAGGAACCCGATGTTTTTTAAACCTTTAAATTCTATTTTCCCTGAGTAGTCTTTCTCCGCATCATTACCGGATTTATTCATAGAATCCAACACGTAAAATATGGACATTAGCACAATCAATGTCGGCGCCCAAATGTACCAAACATGCTGGATAACCCAGAAAAATTCAACTCCCCGTAAAAATCCAAGGAATAACGGCGGATCACCGATCGGGGTTAATGCTCCCCCGATGTTACTAACAGAAAAAATAAAAAACACAATATGATATGGCTTAATTCTATCTTTATTTATTTTGATGAATGGTCTGATAAGCAGCATTGATGCGCCTGTCGTACCAATTACATTTGCAATAATACTGCCGAATATTAAAATCAAAACATTCAACATTGGTGTAGCTTTTTTGTCTACTTTGATTAATATCCCGCCCGAAGCAACAAACAAAGAAGCAAGTAATGCAATGAAAGAAAGATATTCAGCCAGTGTATGCATTAGGCTAACTGTATCATGCAGAACGACAATATAGAAAGTTACGGTAATCACTCCCATAGCTATTGCTATTTTAGGATAATGCTTTTCCCAAAAATGATGATAGAAAAGAGGTCCGGTTGCTATCATTAACAGGAGGGCAACAAAAGGTAAAACCATATACCAGTAATTAAGCAGTTCGGTACTTCCTTCGGATGCAAACAAAGGAGTGTTAATCGTAAAAAATATAAGCGAGTACAAAAGTTTTTTAATCATAAAATTAGCTGAAAAAGTTATAAGTATTGTTAATTACATTATCCAATATCGTTTTAACCGAAGTGTCGGAAATATCTAAAAATGTACTCGGATAAATTCCAATCCATACTATCAGAATAAAAATTGGAATTAGAACAAACATTTCTCTGGCGTCAAGATCAGTTAATCCTTCCAACTTAGGATTAGTAACCTTTCCGAAAACAACTCTTTCATACATCCAGAGAAGATACACTGCAGCAAATATCACTCCCGACGCTGCAAAAATAGTAAACCACCAGCTATCCAGCACCTGCGATTGAAATGATCCTACTAAAATTAAAAATTCACCAATAAAGCCATTAAGTCCCGGCAATCCAATCGAAGATAATGAAGTGAACAAAAGGGCAAATGCAAAGAAAGGTACAAGTTTCGCCAGCCCGCCGTAATAAGAAATCTCACGGTTATGCGTTCGTTCATAGATGAAACCAACTAAAAGAAATAACGCCCCGGTTGATAATCCGTGGTTCACCATTTGAATGACAGCTCCTTGCAGAGATTCAGTTGTAAATGCAAAAATTCCTAAAACGACAAAACCGAGATGGGACACTGATGAATAAGCAACAAGTTTCTTCATATCACTTTGAACCATTGCAACAAGCGCGCCGTAAATTATTCCAATCACCGCTAATATTGAAATGAATGGTGCAAAATGAACAGAGGATTGCGGAAACAGCGGCAGGTTGAATCGTAATAATCCGTATGTTCCCATTTTCAGCAGAACACCGGCAAGTATTACCGATCCGGCAGTTGGCGCCTGAACATGAGCATCCGGCAACCAGGTATGCAATGGGAATAGCGGAACCTTAATTGCAAAACTGAAGAAAAATGCCATGAACATATAGTATTGAATTTCATTCGGTATTGTTGGTCCTACTTGATACAATTCCAAAAGATTTGTTGTAAAGTATCCCAGCGGTTCGGATGCATATACAGCAAGCCAAATAATAGCAACAAGCATTAATAGCGAACCGAACATTGTATAGATGAAAAACTTTACTGCCGCATAAATTCTTTCTACTCCACCCCAAACACCAATTATAAAATACATCGGGATGAGCATTACTTCCCAAAAGACGTAAAACAGGAACATGTCTAGAGCAATAAAAACACCGAGCATTCCTGCCTGCAGAAATAGCATAGAGAATGTAAACATCTTTACTTGTTTGGTAATCCCCTTCCAACTTGAAATTAGAGTTAGCGGTGTGAGGAAAGTTGTAAGCATTACCAGCAGGAGAGAAATTCCATCAATACCAACATGATAGCTAACGTTGAGACTCTCAATCCACAATACTTTGTGAATAAATTGGAATGCAGGATTCGATGAATCAAATGCCACATAAATTATCATCGAAATAACAAATGCAACGCCGGAAATAAAAACTCCCATCCATCTTATAAGTTTCTCCTGATCAGGCTTAATGAAAAGAATGATCAAGCTTCCAACGATAGGTGTGAAGAGTAAATATGTAAGCAGTTGAGAATTTTCCATGCTCTATACTTTTAAGATTATCCAGAAAAGAACCAATGCTATCCCAAGCACCATTATTATTGCATAGGATTGAACGACACCGGTCTGAATTTTTTTAATAACACCGGAAGTTAAATCTATTATTCTTGCCAATCCGTTAACTATTCCGTCGATCATTTTATTGTCTGCAATTTTCCATAACACTTTTTCGGAAGTTTTACGAATTGGCAGGATTATTGCCGATTCATAAATTTCATCGACATAATATTTATTAAACAAAGTTGTGTATAGCTTATTAAATGTAGAAGCCGTTTTATTTGCGATGGAAATTTTCTTGGTGTAAATAATATATGCAAAATAAATCGCCGCTAATGCTGCTCCTACCGAAATAACCATTAATAAAATTTCTTCAAAATGCGTGTATGATCCATAGAAAGATATCTTTCGTTCAGCGGCAGCAAAAACCGGCGCTAACCATGAATGGAACATATTTCCATGCTCGCCTGAGAAAATTTCCGGGATGCCAATGTAGCCGCCGACGACCGATAATCCGGCTAAAATTATTAACGGGAGAGTCATAACAGCCGGCGATTCGTGAGGATGAACATCCTTACCAAATCTTTCCTTACCAAAGAATGTCAAAGAAACCAACCGGAACATGTAAAAAGCAGTAAGGACGGCAGTCAACGCGCCGATAATCCAGAAGGTTAAGTTTCCATGTGAGTAAGAATACCAGAGAATTTCATCCTTGCTGAAGAAACCGGATAATCCCGGGAAGCCGGAAATTGCGAATGCGGCTATAATAAATGTTATAAATGTCTTCGGCATGTATTTTTTTAATCCGCCGTAATTCTGTATATCTTGTTTATCATGCATAGCATGAATTACTGAACCGGCACCGAGAAATAAAAGCGCTTTGAAGAAAGCATGCGTCATCACATGAAAAATACCTGCTCCGAATGCACCAACACCGCAGGCAAGAAACATGTATCCCAATTGACTAACAGTTGAGTAAGCTAAAACCTTTTTAATATCATTCTGTACCAGTCCGATTGTAGCTGCAAAAAACGCGGTTAATAGTCCAATCACTGCAACCACGGTCATAATTGCCGGAGCCGCTGCAAAAATAATTGACGCCCGCGCAACCATGTAAACGCCTGCAGTTACCATTGTAGCTGCATGTATCAAAGCTGAAACGGGAGTTGGGCCTGCCATTGCATCAGGCAGCCAAACAAATAATGGAATCTGGGCAGACTTGCCTGTTGCACCGATAAACAAAAACAAAGCGATAAATGAAAAAGTAGTTTCCGAAACTGTTAAATATTCTGCTTTTGAAAATACTTCCAGAAAATTAAGACTGTCGAATGTCATGTATATAAGAAACATTCCGAGTAAAAATCCAAAATCACCGATTCTATTTACGATGAATGCTTTCTTGGCTGCTTGTGGAACCGTTCCTTTTTCAAATTTTCTATCATAATAAAAACCGATTAAAAGATATGAACATAATCCGACGCCTTCCCAACCGAGGAAAAGGACTAGAAAATTATCGCCCATCACTAAATTCATCATTGCGAAGATGAACAAATTCATATAGGCGAAAAATCTCCAGAAACCTTTATCACCGTGCATATAACCGATGGAATAAACATGAATAAGAAATCCGACACCTGTTACAACCAGCGCCATAACTAA
This sequence comes from Melioribacteraceae bacterium, assembly GCA_021740785.1. GTDB lineage: Bacteria > Bacteroidota > Ignavibacteria > Ignavibacteriales > Melioribacteraceae > JAIOZI01. The sequence goes on along the minus strand of JAIOZI010000031.1, from coordinate 32,039 downwards.
AGATAATTGATCAACCAGGTAAGCAAATTTGATTTCCAATCCACCTACATTCAACCAAGTAAAAAGTTCAACTACATTCGATCTTTGTTCAACCGGAAGGTTTAAAGTTTCTATGAAAGCAAGAATTGAAATTATGAAAGCGATTCCAACAGTTGAACTGCCGATTATTCCAATAACTTTTTCACTTTTAATTTTTGATCCGAATATTCCGTTTATCAAAAATCCAAGTAAAGGCAATGCTACTGTAAGGTAAATTAGATCAATCATTTATAAGTTTACCACTTGAAAATATTTATCTCATCGATATTTACAGTTAATTTGTTGCGGAATATAGCAATAATTATCGCTAATCCAACCGCAGCTTCGGCTGCTGCTACTGTCATAACAAAAAACACGAAAATTTGTCCGGCAGACTGTCCAAGATATGATGAAAATGCAACCATAGTAAGGTTCGCTGAATTAAGCATTAATTCGACGCACATGAAGATTACAATTGCATTTCTGCGGATTAATACTCCGGTTACTCCCACGGTAAACATGAAAGCGCTTAAAATCAGATAATATTCGATTGGAATTGAATTCATATTTTATTCAAAATTTTTCTTTGCTAAAACCAATGCCCCGATTGTTGCAGCTAATAATAGGAAACCCGCAGCTTCAAACGGTATCATGTAAGTTGTATATAATTGCTGACCGATATTTTCAATTGTTCCGGCTTCCATACTTTGCTGAACACGCTGTGAAATATACTCCGAAGGAGCTTCGTAAAAAATTAAATAACCAAGTTGAACAAAAACTAAGACTGCAATAACAATTGCAAAATACTTGATATGTTTCTTTTCAGAAAATAATTTAGGTTCTTCCCCGGTTCGTAAAAGCATAATAACAAAAAGGAACAGCACCATAATTGCGCCCGCATAAACAATAATCTGAACGATGGAAATAAATTGTGCATTCAATAAGAGATAAAGTCCGGCAAGAGCGAAGAAATTAAAAATCAAAAATAAAGCGCTAATAACCGGGTTGGGTCGAGTTATCATTCCAACGGCTGAAATTGCGCCGGTTAATGCAAGAACGATAAAAATTATTAGCTCTAAATTCATTATTAAGGCGTATTCCTGTAAATCATTCTTGGAAATGGTATTGCTTCTCTTAAATGATCTAATCCGCAAATCCATGAAACTGTACGCTCCAAACCAAGTCCAAATCCTGAATGAGGAACTGAACCATATCGTCTCAGATCCAAATACCATTCAAAAAATTCCTGAGGCAGATTATGTTCTTTAATTCTTTTAAGTAATTCATCAAGATCGTCTTCCCTTTGGCTGCCGCCTATTATTTCACCGTATCCTTCAGGTGCAATCATATCAACTGCTAATGCAAGTGATGAATCTTCGGGATCACGTTTCATATAAAATGCCTTAACCTCTGCAGGGTAACGATGAATCAAAACCGGTCTATCAAACTCTTCGGAAACTATTGTTTCATCTGCACCACCGAAATCATTTCCCCATTCAAATTCATGACCTTTCTTCTTAAGAATTTCGACAGCATCCGTATAGCTTACTCTTGGGAAAGGGCGTATTACTTTTTCCAGTGAGGTTGTATCCCGCTCCAGAATTTCCAACTCGACCTTCATATCTTTCAGAACTGTTTGAACTACGTATTCAATAAACTCTTCAGCAAGATCCATATCATCATTCAAATCATAAAATGCAACTTCAGGTTCAACCATCCAGAATTCGGTTAAGTGTCTGCGTGTCTTTGATTTTTCGGCTCTGAATGTGGGCCCGAATGTATAAACCTTGCCTAATGCCAATGCACCGGCTTCAGCATAAAGCTGTCCCGATTGAGTTAAATAAGCTTTACCTAAATCAAAATATTCGGTTTCAAATAAAGTGGAAGTTCCTTCAACAGCATTGGGTGTAATTATCGGCGGATCAAAAAGTGTGAATCCCCTATCATCAAAGAAATCACGAATTGCTTTTATGATTCTATGCCTAATCTTTAAAATCGCCACCTGCTTTTTTGATCTTATCCAAAGGTGACGATGATCTATTAAAAATTCAATCCCGTGTTCTTTGGGAGTTATCGGATATTCCTGAGATTGATGAATCAATTCAACATCCGTGCAGTCAAGTTCATAACCTCCTACCGCTCTCGGTTCAGCTTTCACTTTCCCTTTTACAGAGACTGAAGATTCTTGAGCTAAATTCCCGGATAGTTCAAATACTTCTTCGGATACGTTTCCCTTGAAAACAATACACTGAAGGTATCCTGTGCCGTCTCGTAATATTAAAAATTTGATTTTTCCGCTGGAACGTTTGTTATAAATCCAGCCCTTTACGGTAACCTCTTCCCCGACGTGTTCTGATAGTCTTTTAATCTCAACGAAATTTGCCATAATATTGTTGTTTTTCCCTTATTTGCTCATTAAATAGAATTTTCAAATATAAAGAGCACCCATCTCAAAAGCAAAAAACAAATTTGTACTAAAATCCGCTTTATATGTATCGGACTAATTCAGCAAGTTTTATTGGATGACTAATAAAGAGTTCATAATGATTGGAAAAAAACTTGAAGATACTTTTTTTATGTCGATAAGATACAATAATTTATGAGTTGTGCAGAAAACTTGACCTCGAATTATTTCGTAGAAATTAAAAAAAGATAAAAATCAGTTTAACTGAATTCACTGTTTATATACTTTATCACCCTGCGTATATTTTTGTTTTATAAATTTCTTCGAACAGTTCTTTACGCCGTTCAAAACTCCATATTTCAATTTCCGGAATTTCTCCTTCAACGTCTAGTTCCAATAAAATTTTATCGTCACTCTTTACTAACGAAATATCTTTAACTTTTTTTGAGTGCGTACGGTCGAGTGCATCTGCAATTCTTAGAATTGCCGATATTTTTTTTACAATGTCTTTACTTTGATCGGACAGCCGGTTGAAGTCATTATGCCGAGATTTAGGATGACTCTTCCTATGATACCTTGCAACATTAGCGATTATCAACTTTTCATTTTCATTAAATCCCAGCAGTTCACCGTGCATAATAATATAACTGCTGTGTTTGTGATGCTGTGAATGTGCAATGTGATAACCGATATCATGCAAGCGTGCCGCTGCCTCAAGATATTCGCGCGCTTCATTCCCGAGATTATGCAGACTCTGCATTTGATCGAATAATTTTAAAGCCAGAACCGCAACATGAGCACAGTGGTCTCTATCAAAATTTGAGATTTCAGCGATGTGTTTAACGCTGTCCATCCGAATATTATGCAGATTAGGATTTTCCGTAACAACATCATTCTTTTGAATTGAATCTATGATTATCCCTTCTCGGAGAGCATAATCGGAGATCAGCATATTATCGATATTCAATTGCTCAAATATTGTTGAAAGCAGAATGATTCCAGCCGGAATAATATCAGCCCGTTTTTGCTCCAGACCTTTAATCTTTATCCGTTCATCCGAAGTTTTAGCTTTCATAATTTTTTTATACAACATCGCAAGATCGTCTTTAGCAAACGATTCGTTATTAAGTGATGTTCCGCCCGCTGCTATTGACTTCTGTGCGGTTTTAATCATATAGCCGGAAGAATTTATTGTGCCGGATGAACCGACTGCAGTATCAAATCCAATTTGTGAAATACTTCTTTTTACCGGGGAAAGTTCACCTTCAATCCATTTTTTACAAAGGTTCACTCGATCTTTTGTGATTTTATAATCGGGGAAAAATTTTTGTGTTAACCTAACGGCGCCAAGTTTGATGCTATTAGAATAAAGGATTTTACTCTTTTCACCAATCACAAATTCCGTGCTGCCGCCGCCGATATCGACACATAACGATTTTTGATTAAAGATCGGAACCGCTTTTAAAATTCCCAAATAAATTAATCTGGCTTCTTCAATTCCGCTTATTATCTCAATTTCAATTCCGATCTTTGCACGAACTAAATTTAAAAACTCATCCTTATTTATAGATTCCCTAACAGCAGAAGTTGCAACAGCCCGTAGCACCGCATTGTAGGAATCTGCAATTCCTTTAAATCTTTCCAAAGTTTTCAGAGCCCGGTCCATAGCCTGCGACAGAATGAATTTTATATCACCGCTGCTTCCTTCACCCAGACGGATTACTTCCTTTTCACGATCAATTATTTCGAAATTTCCGTCGGGAGTTACGCTAACTACAATTAAATGAAAAGAATTTGTGCCGATATCAATTGCAGCTAATACATTATTCGTTGTTATCATTTTTTTCTTTTTTTACTTCAAGTATCATTTCACATAATTCGTAAACATCATTTACGGTAACATCATCAATGAGTTCGGATTTACGGATAAAATATTTACTTGAACCGAGCGGCGCCCAGTTGAAGGGATTGGTCGGACCAAATATCGATATCTGCGGAGTTTCGGTTGTTCCGGCTACATGCATAACACCGGTATCATTGGTTATGAAAATATCGGCTTTCGATATCAGAGCCGCCAACTGTGGTATTGTTCTATTCAGAAAAACTTTCAGAGGAAATTTTGTATTTGCTATAACATAATCGATTTCATCTTTATCACTGTTGCTGCCGGTTAAGAAAAACTCGCAGTTATAATCTTCCTTCAATCGTTCCATCAATTTTATAAATTTTTGAAGCGACCACCTATTGGCAGGTTTACCGGCGCCTACATGCAGACCGATTAACCGTGAGTCATCATTTGTTTTGGTTGATTTAACAAATTCATCCGCAACATGTACATCCGTTTCATCGAATGTTATGCTTGATTTAAAATTCTTTGTGGAAATTCCGAAAGGTCGCAAAACTTCTAAACCGAAATCAGAAATGTGTGCATCGGGATATTTTCGCCAGTCGAGATCAACTCTTCTATCAAACAAAAACGCATACTGATTATTTTTTCCGTTAAGAGAATTAGGTCCAATTCTGATTTTTGAATTCGATAACCTGCCCAACAAACAACTTGTAAACGAAATTGATACCGTAGCTGGCACTATTGTTAAATCATAAGGACCTTTCAGTATTCTTCTCAAGCTGAAAAAATATATTGGAGATAAAAGCTTTTTTTTATTGAAGATGAACATCCTGTCGATGAACTTATTCTTCGTTATTGCATAATAATTTTCGGGACTGGATAATACGGTAAGATTGCTCCCCGGAAAGGTCTCTTTTATCGCACGGAACAATGAAACGCTTGCAAGTAAATCACCAAATTGATTATGCTGCCTTACAATTAAAATAGAACCCGGATTTCCGATTTTTCTACTTTTATTTTCTTCTATTGTAAAAAACTTCCTAACTAATGCAGCAGTAAACCTGGAAAGAAAGTTGTGACCGGTCATTTATGATTTCTGTTTTTTTTCTTCGGATTCTGTTTTTATTTCTTCAAATTCAGCTTCGATAATGTCATCTTGACTAATCTTACTCTTATTACTCATTTTTTCTTTTCTTCCAAATCTTGAATCATCTTCTTTTTTAGATGTAAAGAAGGATTTAAAAACCATCCTTACCAACTTAAATATCAAATAAATAACAAGAAAAAAAAGAATGTATCTAATAAATCCCATTTTAACTCCGCGGCTCCGGATTAAAGTACTCTATAAATCCTCTATCCTCTCTGAATATTTGACTGTATAATTCCTCAAAATCCTTTTTACGGTTTACAAAATCAATATCGGTAGTATTGACGATAAGTAACGGCGTGTTGTTATATTTGAAAAAAAAATTATTGTAGGCTTCCATTAAATCGGCGATATAGCTTCTTGTTAAATTCCGTTCTATTTTCCTGCCGCGCTTTTTTACATTATACATCAATCTATCTCTATTAGACTGAAGAAAAACGACTAAATCTGGTTTCCTTAAATCTTTTTCCAGCAATGGAAAAAGACTTTCATAAAGTTTCAGCTCTTCTCCACTTAGGTTAAGGTAGGCAAATATTTTGTCTTTCTCAAAGATGTAGTCAGATACAATGTAATTTGTAAAAAGATCACCCTGATCTAACTGCTGCTGCTGTTTATATCGATTGACCAGGAAAAACATCTGCGTTTGAAATGCATATCTTTTTCTATCATCGTAAAATTTTTCAAGGAAAGGATTGGTTTCAAATTCCTCGAGAATGCATTTTGCTTTTATACGTTCAGCTAATTTTTGAGCAAGTGAAGTCTTCCCGGCGCCGATAACTCCTTCAATTGCTATATATCTAATTTCTGACAATTTTTTTCTCCATTAGCCTAAAAAATCAACTTGAAATTTACGAATAATATTACTTTGTAACTGATTAAAATCCAAGTCTTTTATGTACACTTGCTCAACAGGATGAATTATTTCTTTATTTATTTCCAATAAAGGTAGCAAAACAAAGTCCCTGTTAAGCATGTCTTTATGCGGAATAGTTATCTCATCATTTTGAAAATATTGATTTCCAAATAATAAAATATCGATATCTATTTCGCGCGGTCCCCATTTTACGGTTTTTGTCCTGCCGATTTCATTCTCAATTTGTTTTACTAACTCGAAAAGTTTTTCCGGGTTAAGGTGGTAAGTTATTTCAATTACAGCGTTATAGAAATTCTGCTGTTCAATTTCGCCGTATGGTTTGGTCTCATAAATTGATGAAATTTTTGTAACCGAACAATTATTTGGTGAGTTTATTTTTTGAACTGCTTTTTTAAGATTATCAACTCTATCTCCGCGGTTTGATCCAAGCGCTAAATAAATATTATTCATCTCTTGATTTAATCACCTCCGCTTCAACACAGTCAATTAATCCTCCAACCGGCACATTATTTTTCCTGACCCTAACCGCAACTTTTTGAATTTCGGAAAATTTCTCCAACAAATTTTCTGCAATTGTAATCGAGAGGGTTTCAATCAAATAGTATTTTTTTTCATGAACTATTTTGTTGATGAATTTATACACCTCATCATAGTTTACGGTTTTGTGTAAATCGTCAGTTCTTGCTGCATTTGAAAAATCGGTATAAATATCGACGTCGGCTTCAAATTTTCCACCGATGTTTTGTTCTTCCTGCAATGCACCGTGATAAGCATAGAATATAGCGTTTTTAATCCGGATAATATTTATCATTTTAAAATCTTTCTGTATTTGAAATAATTTCTTAGTCCACGAAAATTAGCAAATAAAATTCCAATTAACACCATCGAACTTCCGATGAAATCCCGTGCAGATAAAACTTCGCTGAGGAATATCCATCCGAGCACAACCGCTACGATTGGGGTGATGAAAGCCGAAAGGGAAAGAATGACGACGTTAATTTTTTTCATCAGCCAGTAATAAATTGTAAAAGTACCGAGAGTACCGAAAGAAGCCAAATAAACTAATGACAAAACTGCCTCACTGTTAAAATCAACATGCGCCATATCTTCGAATACAAATGCGCCTGCAGTCAAGAATATTCCGGCAAAAAATAATGGGATTAAATTCATAGTAAACGGATTTAATTCGCCTCCATGCTTTTTGATTACAACTGCTACACCTCCCTGCATCGCCGCTGAAGAAACAATTGCTATCATACCAATTAATGAATCGGAAAGATCGAAAGAAATGTTTTCGGAAAAAATCACAACAATTCCAACAAATCCCATCACAACACCCGTCAACTGGTACGGTCCGATTCTATCTTTCGGGATTGCAATCCATGAAAAAATTATCACGAAAAATGGGAAGACGGCGAAAAGTATTGATGATAATCCCGAAGGAACAAACTGCTGAGCCCAGTAAACCAATCCGAATGGAATTACAAATGAGAAGAGTGTTAGAATAAAATAAAGCCGTATCGATTTTTGATCGGTTTGAAATGACAATTTCTTAAATTTTGCGACTGCAAAAATTAACGCTGCTGCAATGATAAATCGAACACCTGAAGAAAGAAACGGGGTTAATGATTCTAAACCGATTTTAATCGCAATCCAAGTTGATCCCCATAGCAGACAAATAGCTGCATAACCAATTCCAATTTTAAGATTATCACTTTGCATTCAATTTTCTCTCAAGACAATCACACCCAATGCACGTCCCGATTTTTTGCCCTCTCTCCGGTATGAATGTAAAAACTCATTTTGGTACGAACAAAGTTTTGAGGTTTCAATTTGATTAACCGGGATCCCGGAGTTGATCAGCATATCATAATTAACTTTGGGAATGTCTAATAAATATTTGTTTAATTTTTTTTGAAGATAGTGACTGCCGAAATGCTGCGCTACATCTTCATCTACTTCGTAATTCTTTTGTGAAATTGCCGGACCGATAAACGCAAACATATCAGATGTATCACAATTAAACTCACCAATTAATTTATCAATTGTTTTCAGTAAAATATTCTTTTGAGTTCCTCTCCATCCCGAATGAACTGCAGCAATAATTTTTCTTACTTTTTCATAAATAAATATCGAAGTACAATCCGCACTTGAGATTGCTAGTCCTAAATTGGGTTTACCGGTTATCAGTGAATCGCTGTCTTCGATTGTTCCGGGTTCAATCACGTGATTGATATGATCGCTATGAGTTTGCTTTTGCAGAACTACCTGATTATAGCGCAAACCCAATCTCTCAAAAAAGGCTTTACGGTTTTCAATTACATTTTCTTTTCTATCGCCAACAGATAATGACATATTAAAATAAAAAGGAGATTTGCGATTCAAACCTTCCTTTGTAGAAAATCCAAAATCGATTTCATCAATTGAATTGAAAAGATTGCTCACAATTATCTTCATTTTAACTTTCACTTAATGAAAAGAATCCAAATATAAAAAAAGCCCGGCGAGAAAACTTAACCGGGCAAATAAAAAGAAAAAAAATTTTACTAAACGGAATCGAATGCTCGTTCCAAATCTTGTAGAATATCTTCGGCTTTTTCCAAACCGATTGAGAGTCTGACACCACCAGCGTCCAATCCTCGTTCTGCTAATTTTTCAGGCGGCACCACGGAATGAGTCATTGAGGCAGGATGTTCAATCAAGGTTCGTGAATGTCCCAAACTGACAGCGAGTGTCATTGTGTAAGCGAAATCGGCAACATAATCCATAAAATTTTTACCGTATTCCTTTGCCTTCTCAGGATTCTCTCCTTTTAGTGAAAAGTAAATCATCGAGCCGGGGGCAAACTCGCCATCAAAATTTAACATCTGTTTCTTCGCCGATTCATAATATTTGAACGATTCTAATCCCGGGTAATTAACATAATCAACCTTTGGATGTGAATTTAAGAACCGAGCAATTTTCAATGCAGATGCAATTTGCTGCTTCTGTCGCAGCGCGAGTGTCGGCAGACCATAAGTTAAAATCGCCCAGGCGCTTTTGGGGTTAATCACAGCGCCAAAGTCTTTTCTGTAGAGCAAAATCATATCACGGAATTTTTTTGGTCCTATCACAACACCGCCCATATCTGTACCGAATCCGCCAATTCCTTTTGTTAGTGAATGAACAACAAAATCAGCGCCGAGAGTTAACGGTCGCTGGCAATAAGGTGTTGCAAAAGTATTATCAACAACGATGTAGATCCTGGTTTCATTGGTTCTATCTTTATTTAATTCAAGTACCAAATTACTTAGAGCAGGCAAATCGATTATATCCAGATTCGGATTTGCGGGCGTTTCTAAATATATAACTCTCGTCCGAACGGTAATATTATTTTTAACAACTTCTAAATCCGTAAGATTCTTATAATTCACATCAATATTGTAACGCGGGTACCAATTATTGAATAACGAAATCGTACATCCGTATAAAGTGTTGTGAGTTAAAATTTCATCGCCTGATTTTGTAAGTACACCGAGAACGGCAGAGATAGCTCCCATCCCACTAGCAAATGTAACTGCAGTTTCACCTTTCTCAACGTAGGCTAAATTTTCTTCCAGCATATCCTTATTTGGTTCACCGAGCCTGTCATAAATAAAAATCGGCGCTTCATTTCCGAATTCCTCAGTGTGAGCAAATTGCTCAAATCCATGCGCTCCCCTTTCCACCGAATCCAGTCTGAATGTTGTTGAAGAAGATATTGGAGCTGTTACGTGATGTGTGTAATCCCATTTGTTGGTGATATTTTTCCCGTAAATAATATGAGTATCCATCGAATATTTAGCTTCTTCGATTCCTTTTTCATAAATGCTCTTTCGTTTTTCATCAGACATGATTTTCACCTCCATTTATTTTTTTCATTATGAAATTTACCAAAGCCGATTTGAAATTCTAAATAAAATCAAAGGGGATGTTTCATCTATTTAATAAAATTGCTGTAAGAATCAATGGCTAGGAAGATAATCAAGATTTGATACGGAGGGAACTAATTCAGTTTTATGGTGCTGTTCATTCGATAACAACTGAAATGATATTACTGTAACTGATTGTAGAAAAATTTTCAATGCTGGCAACGCGATAATAATAGCGGGTTCCCGAAGTGTAGAATTTATCGCTGTACGTAGTAATAGATTTTATACCGGTTACAAAAATTATGCTCCCGCTTTCCAATGTTACTTCATTATTATTACTTCTGATTAATCGGTATTCATTGAAAAAATCATTTTGCGATTGTGTCCAATTTAACGGGATGCCCAATTCTGTAATGTCAGCGGGCTCAATATTGTTCAAAGTCGGCGGTTCCGTGAAATTAATAACTCCAATATCTTTCGAACCTTTTGTTACCGAAACCAGCTCTTTTGTGATAATCATCTTGCCGTCATCAAATTCCTTTTTAATCTCAATTAGATGATCGCCTGCGGTCACATTTTTAATCTGGAAGAAACCGTTATTATCCGAAAAAGTTACAACCGAATCTTTACCTGAAAATTTAATTTCTGCATCAGCAATAGGTTTCCCTTCAACCGTAAGCTTTCCAATAATTGTCTCAGCGGTAAAATTATTACCGGTTATTGTTGAATCATCTTCAAATTTTTCTCTTCCGCATGAAAGAATAAAGATTGCAATAAAAACTAAATATGGTAAATGTTTTATTTTCAAATTTCTTTTCCCATTGTTCCGGTATAATGTTTGAAAATATTATCAAAATTGCAATGACATATTCGGGGTATATTTTTCTTTAGAGGAAAAATTGTGTGAGGCTGTTTTAAACGTGATGGAAACACAACAACCTCACATAATAATCTTTACTTTTCCGGTGGCGGAGGCGGAGCCATGTTCTGCATCATCTCCCATGGATTGATATCACTGTTCCATGTTTCGGCTTTAACTTTCCATGAACCGTCTTCCGATTTAGTAAAAACATTCATGAACTTCCCTTTATCTTCAAATGGCATGGGCATTTGTTCCATTTCCATTACCATTGTATAGGTTCCTATCTGCACCATGAGATCATCATTACCGAAAACCGCAACAGTTTCAAGATCGAAATCAGTAAACTTAAATCCCATTTGTTTCTGCATCTCTATTGATTTCTTAAAATCATCCATCCCGTGCATCATCGGTTCATAAGATGGAAGCGAGTAAGCATCCTCTGCATAGTACTGCATAAGTGATTCGTAATCACCGGACAACATTGCTTTCTCTGAAGCTTCGTTGTAGAAATCGAACATGCTTTTGTCCTGCGCATTCAAAGATAAAGCGGTAAGGAATAGTATGATAAAAAACACAGCTAGATTTTTCATTGCGATCCCCTATATTTGTTTGAAATTATTTCTTTAGCCGGTAGAAGTGTATTTGATTAAAATAGGATTTTTTTTTGAATTAACAATGAGATTTTTTTTGAATTTGAAAATCGGGCGATTCACAAAATCCATAAAATAATTTGCATTGATAATCAGTCATTTTTCAATTATTATAATGAGTAGTAATTCTCCTCGGAAACCGGAATTTTTAAATATAAATTTCCCATTCTCAGCATGCTCTAATTTATCCGGTATATAAATAAATCGGGAGGAGATATGCTTTTCATTAAGAGATTTACTTCGATACTTTTCATTCTAATGCTTACCGTTCCCCTTGTAACCGCACAGGATATCAAAGTTCATGAAATGATCGGCAAACCGATGAATGACGTATTTAAACGATTCGGGAAACCTGTTCACCAGGATAAGAGTAACCCGGCGATGCACTGTGTTTTTTACAAATCATCTACAAGGCAAATTGTTTTTGTCGCGGATAAACAAGGTGTGTATCAAGCAGAATTAACAGAAGCCTATGGAGCCGAGCAGAAGGCGAATGACGCAATAAAAAATCTGCTGGATGAATGCATTAATCAAGATTGCCGTGTTGATACCGTAAACGCTGCAGAATTTAATTTGAAAGGACACGGGGTTAAATTTAATATTTCACTCTTTCAGAATTCTTATTCTAAAAAGTACGAAATACGAGTCAAAGCCAACCGGAGTGAAGATAAGTAATTAGATCAAGTTGACTGTTTTCATTCATAAAAGAAAAAATGCTAATTGTATGGAAAGAATGAGTGAATAATAGATTGACAAGGTGAATAAATAAAAATAATTTTGCTGCAAAAAGGAGTCATAATATAGAAAACAATGACATTGCGCGTTGATGATGATCGATACGAAATGATCAAAAAAGCCGCTAAAGGAGAACGCAGTTCAATTTCAAATTTTCTCGAATATTCTGCACTTTTTTATATAACTAACTCTTCATAAGTAACTGATTCTGAAATGAAAGAAATTTTGAAAGATAAAGAATTAGTTTCCGGTTTAAAACGCGGGTTGAATAATATTGGAAAAGGCAGCTATGAAATCGTTGACTAATTTTAAAATTGACGACCCGTTTTTCAACCGTTTGTGAAATTCCCGCAATTTTGCGAATGTCGGGAATCTAGCTTTTCTAAAATCACTGAGATTTCAAAAATTCCACTTCGGTATTATCTGCAATATAGTGCATATTTATCGTAATTCTCCTAAACATTACTTTAACAAAACAATAAGATGCAATAAGTTGCACATTTGCCGAAATTCTTATATGTTTGTACATACATTTAACTAATTATGCAACATAATACACATTTATATGAACAAGTTTGAAATCGGCAATGAAATTAAACAAAGACGAAAGTTCTTAAAAATTACTCAACAAGAACTATCCGAAATAGTTGGTGTTGGTTTGCGAAGTTTGATTGATATTGAATCCGGAAAAGGAAATCCAACTATTGATCAATTGCAGAAAGTATTATCTGTACTTGGACTCACATTTGAAATAAAGGTAAAATCAAATGAATGAACAAAATGCCGAAGTCTATTTTAATGAAATTCCGGTGGGAATTCTTTCAAGGGAAAACGGGAAATTCATTTTTCGATATTATGATTCATATTTGCTGGATGAAACCAAACCGGCAATTAGTTTAACTTTACCAAAGCGCAAACAAGAGTTTATTTCAGATCATCTATTCTCCTTTTTCTTTGGTCTTCTTGCTGAAGGTGAAAACAAAGATATTCAATGCAGAATGTTAAAAATAGATGAGGACGATCATTTTTCGAGGTTAATATTGACTGCAGGAAATGATACAATCGGCGGAATTACAGTGAGGAAAATATGAAATTAAACGTCTGCTCAAGCTGCTTAAAAGAAGGATTTGAAACTTACTGCCCAAAATGTTCAAAAAAATTGTTCAACGGTAAAAAAATAAGTCATATCCTTAATTTTACACGACCCGATTTCAACAAGGCAAAAATTGATTCGAAAGGCAGGTTGTCAATTTCCGGAATTCAAATAAAAAATTCTTTGCGAATTGAAAAAGACGAATTGATTTTAACAGAAAAGAATGGCGAGTATATTCTAAAGCCGATTCCCTCTGGTCAGTTTCAACATCTTGATGCAGTACCCGCTAATGAACAACTTACAATGCAGATTGCCTCTCAAGTTTATAATCTTAAGTCAGCTGAAAGCTGCATAATCTTTTTTGCCAATAATGAAATAGCATACTTAACCAAACGTTTTGATGTAATGAGAAATGGTGAGAAACTTCTTCAAGAAGATTTTGCACAAATTGCAAAAAGGACAGAAGAAACTCACGGAAAAAATTACAAATATGATTTTAGTTACGAAGAAATTGGTGAACTGATCAAAAAATTTGTTTCTGCCTACAGAATAGAAATTGAGAAATTTTATAAAGCTGTTCTATTTAATTATCTTTTTTCAAACGGTGATTCTCACTTAAAGAACTTTTCACTATCCAGGAATCAACAGTACGGCGATTATCTATTGACTCCTTTTTATGATCTGCTGAATACTTCTCTTAATGTACCGGGTGAAAGTGATACTGCTCTTGATTTATTTAAGGATGGATTTGAAACCGAAGAGTATAAAGCCGGTTCCAAATACACAAAACCTGATTTTGTTGAATTCGCAAAAAAACTTGAGATAAAAGAAATTCGTTACAACAAAATATTAAATGAAATTATTTCTAAAACCGATGAAGTTAAAGAACTTGTTTCAAGATCATTTTTAACTGATGAATTGAAGGAACTTTACTTGAAAAGTTATTTTGATAAGCTGGCAAGGATTAGTTTTTAATAGGATACAACAACTTAATTTAATTTACCCGGTGTAAAATCCGCGCTGTAAAACACTTCTTAAAATCCCGAACGGATTGAATATGAATAGAATGTTTCAATAATATTTTTTTTAAGAACATCCATAGATTCAGCTTCCGAAAAAATCGAATACCCGACTGCAAACGCTTCAAGACCATCATCTAAAGAATTTTGAAACATGAATATTATTTCATTCATTCCGCTTCTCCGATCATTCCTAATTAAAAACAGCAGTTTGGAAAATTACATTCAATGTATTCTTACAGAAGATCATTCTCCTTCAGCCACTCATCATTATAAATTGTGCTGAAGTATTTATATCCGGAATCGCAGATAATTGTAACAATGTTTGCTTCTCGATCAATTTCGTTTGCAAGATTATTCAGATCAGCTTTCAGCTCGTTGCTGCCGGATATAAGTTCTATCTTCTGCCGTGAGACTTCTTCACCGAGTAAGTTGTAATCAATAATTTCTGCTTCGGTTTTAACCGGTGAATAAAGTGTACTTCCGTTAAGTGAATAGTTCAAAGAAGAGAGTCCCGCATCGGTTACACTTGTAATGTTATTAACGGGTATGCTGAACTCACCATTGGAATCAGTATTACCTTCTGCGCGGTATTCCCAAGTATCACCGACTAATTGGTTTACTGTAATTTCTGCTTCAAGAGGTTCATTTTCTTGAGTGTGGACTAAGCCGGATATTGTGATACTTGTTTGTGAAAAGCAGAATGATGTGGATAGAAGAAATGATAAAAAGAGTTTATACATAATTAACCTATCTGTATGATATAAGGGAATTTAAAATCTAATCTAACTATCAAAATCGTTAGTTGCAATTTGAAGAAGGTAAAAAAGCCGGCGAGGTCGTTATAGTCTCTGAGGCGGCATACTCTAATATAGCCAGGATTCTCATTCACTCAGCGTTTCAATGAAATTAATCTATTGCAAAACAGATTCAACCCAGGTGCGGAATCGGTCAAAATGCTTTTGAAGAAGCTGTATGTCTTCCGACCGATAAATCTCTCCTTGATAAGAGACTGCATTTTTGTGATCGATTAACTTTTCAAACTGAGTAATCGCTTTAGTTTTCTGCTTATCTGCCGGTGCAGCTTCTTTTAATAATTTGATAATCTCATAGTGATTATCACCGGTACATTTAGCTGAAGCAAATCTTATCGTAACTGCATCTGCAAGAGCAATTGCAGCGTGTATTATTAGTACTCCGGCTGCATTATAATACTCATAATCAGCTGCAACTTCTGCGCCGTCTGCGAAGTTCTTTGATACTTTTAGAAACTTTGAATAGTCTGTTGATTCGTAGCTTTTTCGAGGTACTTTTTTAACCATTGATTATCCTATTGATTGGTTTTCCAGATATGACATTACCTTCTTTGGTTATATTGTTAACAGGCGGCTTATTATTTTTAACTCTCGATTTGAATTCCGCTTCCGTAATATAAAACGGTGCGAGTGTAATTCCATATTCAGTGTAAAGTTTATTCCGCAGTTCACTTACATTTTCTTCAACAAGAGCTTTCCTTCCCTTATAGACGATGCACAAGTCGAGATCACTTTCTGCTGTCTCCTCTTTCCTTGCTACACTGCCGAATACAATTAGACTGACAGAGTTTTTGCCGAGCTTTTTCTTGATTGCTTCGAATATTGAACTGACATATTCTCTCTCATCCTCAAATAGCTTTGCTACTATTCGTTTATTGAGATAGTGTTTCCGGTTCAGTGTAAAATAGTAAGATCTTCCGGCAGTTATTCTATCGACTATATTTAGAGCCTCCAGGTTTGCCAAGGTATTGTGCGCGGTTTGAGGAGTAAGATTCGTTATCCTCGCAAGCTCCCGACCGGTTAAGCCCGTATTGCGAATTGAAAGCTCCCTCAGAATGGAGACCGCTGATGGTGCAGAAAATATGCTGTTTAATACGTTGTAGATTTTCATTTCTCTATGTCTGTTATTATTGACATATGTCCATATAACTTGACATAAATATAATAATAATTTTAGAAAAACATAACATAAACCAACTAATTTTGCCGGCTTGCTTTTTGTAAACCGCTAAAACGGTTGTAATCTCTGGTAAAATCTCTAAGTTGGCTTGTATGTAAATTTAACTTTTACGTCTTACTACGATAAGGTACTTCTCAAATTTACGGATGGATTGGATATGAATATAATTAAAAGGAGTTGTTTACCACAGCTCTAAAAGGGTTGAACAAATTTTTTCATATTTAACCACTTCGTGGTTGTGGTTATTGGTTTTATTTTTTCGTTATTAGTCTATATTGAAAAAGCTTTGTAATAAGCTCATCCTTCGAGATTTTGTGAATTGCAGACAATTCGTTTAGGATATTATTCAGAGTGCCTATTTTAATTGGATTATGATTGGGTATGGTAAGATGGTGTTGTTCATTTTTTACATCTGCTGTAAGTCTAATATGACTACCCCGTTGCCTTGTAATTTCATAGCCCAGCTTTCTGAGTTTAGAAACAAGTTCTTCACCCGATATATCACGTGGGAGTCTCAAGCAGCAATAACTTCTTCTTTGATATAATGAAGTCTGATCAATCTTGGTTTCTCATTCTTATCAAAATGGCAATCTACTGCTTCTACTATATTACTTTTCAAATTTTCCATCGTTTCGGCTTCGGTAAAAATTGAAAAGCCTACTGCTTTTGCCTCATAACCACCATCGATTGAATCTTTTATTAGAAAAATGATTTCTTCCATTCAGTATCTCCATTCGAACTTAATTGAAAATAAAATAGCAGTTTGTATTATCACAGTCAATACAAAACTAAAGTAGTTCATTCTCCTTCAGCCACTCATCATTATAAATTGTGCTGAAGTATTTATATCCGGAATCGCAGATTATTGTAACAATGTTTGCTTCTCGGTCAATTTCGTTTGCAAGTTTAACGGACGCCCAAATATTCGCGCCGCTTGAACCGCCGGAAAGAATGCCCTCTTCGTTTGCTAATTTTTTTGTCCACTGAAACGCAGTTTTATCATCTACTTGGTACATATCGTCAAGCAAATTAAGCTGTGCGGTTTTAATTAAAAACTCATCGCCGATCCCTTCAACTTTGTAACGGTACGGTGTTATAAGTTTTTTCTTTTTAAAATAATTATAGAATACTGAACCCATCGGGTCCACACCAATGAGTTGAATATTGGGATTTTTTTCTTTGAGATATCTTCCCATCCCGCATAAAGTGCCGCCGGTCCCAACACCTGCCACAACGTAATCAACTTTTCCGTTCATCTGTTCCCAAATTTCAGGACCTGTTGTTTTATAATGTGATTCGTTGTTATCTAAATTATTATGTTGATCGATGTAATAGTAATCGGGATGTTCGTCGGCTAAGTTTTTTGCATAGTTGTTATATGATTCTGGATTTTCAGGTGGAAGACTTGCATCGACTAAAATTACGTCAACGCCGAGAACTTCGAGCATTTTTATTTTCTCTTTGCTGGTTGTATCACGAATTACAATTTTGAGATTGTAACCTTTCTGACGCGCAACAATTGCCAGACCCATTGCTGTGTTGCCGGAAGAGTTTTCAATTATGGTATCACCCGGTTTAATTTTTCCTTCTCGCTCCGCTTTCTCTACCATGTATAAAGCGATACGGTCTTTCAGACTTCCGCCTGGATTGGTGTATTCAAGCTTTGCCCAGATTTTTGCTTTTGATCCTTCTGAAATGTTATCGAGTCTTACGATCGGTGTGTTACCAATTGAATCAAGTAAATTGAATGTTTTTGTTCGCAATTTTTGCCTCGGGTGTTCGCATTGTTTAATAAGCACTAATAAATTACCGTCGGTTTTAACCGACGGACGTTAGAAAACTAGAAACCGTTTGGCTTTAGCCACATACTAACTTTTTAATGGGGCTAAAGCCCAATTTCTTTTTGTTATTTCTTCCGTCCGCTAAAGTGGCTGTGTGAAAATGTTAATTGTTGAGCCCGTCTGACGCCGAGGCAGGCGAGATTCATCTCGCTAATTATGAATTTAGCACATTTTAACAACATCCTAGAGCGAAATAAATTTCGCTCTACATTTTTCACACAGCCGCTAAAGCGGACGGGGTAATTCTATTTATATAAAATTATAAAACATTTTCCTAATTAATAGCTCAAGGTGATAGACTATATCCTCTCAAAAATTCATCGGCGGTCATTCTTTTTCTGCCTTCAGGTTGAATGACTAATATTTGCAATGCTCTTTCCCCGCAGCCGATGAATATTTCTTTTTTGGTTTCTAAAATTTCTCCCGGTTTCAAATCCTTATCATTTACAACTGCTGATTTAAATACTTTATAAATTTTATTATTTGATTCGAAAAATGCCCCGGGATGAGGAGATAATCCTCTAATAAGATTATGAATATTTGCAGCGGGATTATTCCAATCGATTTTACAAATCTCCTTTGTGATTTTCGGCGCCGGCGTTGCTAAAGCATTATCCTGTTCAATCAGCGTGTAATTCCCAAAATCAATTAAATCGATTGTATCAATTACTAGTTGGGCGCCTGCTAAACTCATTTTATCATGCAGTGTCCCAAAGTTATCATCATCAGCAATTTCAATTTTTCGTTGTAGAATAATACTTCCTGTATCTACCTTTTCTTTTAAAAAGAATGTTGTGATACCTGTAATTTTTTCACCGTCAATTAATGCCCATTGTATCGGCGCTGCTCCCCGGTATTTCGGTAGAAGCGAACCGTGCAGATTAAATGAACCGAACTTCGGAAGTGTAAAAACTTCAGCGGGTAAAATTCTGAAAGCAACAATAACAAAAAGGTCAGCGTCGTATTTCTGCAATTCGGAAATAAAGGATTCATCTTTCATCCGGATAGGCTGCAGGATATCAATACCGTTATCCAAAGCAAATTGCTTCACCGGTGTGTAACTAATTTTTTTACCTCTTCCGCGTTCTTTATCGGGAGCAGTTACTACAGCACAAATTTCATGCTTACTCTGTTGAATTTTTTCTAATACAGGAATTGCAAAATCGGGAGTGCCGAAAAAAACGATTTTCATTTAATCACCAAATTCATCAAATAATTTCATCTCTCAGTAATGGGATACGGGACTTCAATTTCCCTTTTCATAATTCTCAGTAAATCTTTCTGCAGTTTCTTTTTTATTTCAGATACAACACGATCGGGAATCATCTTGCCGATAAGATGATCATATTCGTGAAGAATTACACGCGCATAAAAATCATCAACATCAATTTCTTGAATGTTTTCATCCGTATCCAAATATCTTACGCGTATGGATTCAGGTCTGATTACATCAGCCCGCATATTCGGCAGACTCAAACAGCCTTCTTCCATATTAATCAATTCATCCGATTCGGAAATTATCTCAGGATTAATCATCACTACCGGTTTTATCTTTTCATACTCTTCAATAATACTTAAATCGATTACAAAAATTGATTTATCCAAACCGACTTGATTAGCCGCAAGTCCGATACCGTTTTGAGCATTGCGCATCGTTTCAAACATATCCCGGATATTTTCAATTACTTCATCATTAACCTTTTCTACAGGTTTGGTTTTCTCGCGTAAAATTCTATCCCCGTACACAGTAATAGGTAAAACCGACATCATCAAACTCCTTGTGGTTGTTCTTTCCCTTTTAAGGAAATAATTTCTGCACTTAATTCATTATAAAGATGTACTTCGGTTGCATAGAAAAGCATCCGAATTAAAAGTCGAAAGATAATTAACATTTGTTGAAGAATAAAGGAGATTAAAAGGAAGTAAAACGGTGATCGGGAAACATAACTTATAATAAGGTTATATAAAACAGCGCCGGAAGCGCCCATAACCGCAATCAGAAAAAAAACAACAAAAACTATATTGAAATTATTTTTGATAAACTTAATTGCATAAAAAATTTCTCGAAATATTTTAGACCTGTCGTTTATACAGACAGCCACTTTGGAATAATCTGAGATCACTGTTACCGTACCGATTAAAAAAATTAAAAGAAGATATCTAATTGAACGAAGAATAAAATCCGCCATATCATTTTCAGTATAACTAAAAGCTAAAGTTATCAAGTTGCCGAGCCAATCATTTATTTTGAACGCAAACGCAAAAAAGAAAAGAGAGATAACCATAATTCTTGTAAAACGGTACCAATATTTAACTCCGCCGTAAAAGAAATCAACCATGTGAGTTTTTTTAGGATTGTTGAAGACTGAAATTAGTCCCCCTAAAAAAAACGTTTGAGCAAGCGCATAAATACCAACGGTGAGATAGATCATATAAGGAATTTCACCAATAGTTTCCTCATACAAGAACCTAAACTGCAGGTACCAAAGGTAATCGAAATTTCCCATCACCTTTTCTGCAAGTATTGACCTGCTGAGATTCTCCGTAACAACATAATAAACGGGCATGCTCAGGATAAAAGCGCTGATTAAATTAGTTCCCCATAACAGGAATACAATCTTCCAATTATAAAAAACCGAACGGGAACCGAAAATGAAAGTCTGCTTGAATAACTGCTTCATCCTATACTCCCCAGAACCATCAAAGCATTTTGTATCCAAAATAACCAGCGTAGAGCGAGTATAAATCCGCTCGAATAATTTGGAGAAAGCATGTATGAATTGTTTGCGAAATTTATATCGAATAAATTTTTTCGATGAGGATCAACTTCCGCTCCGATCATCTTCGCATCTGATTCGATCTTAAGAATATCCCATTTATTTTCTGCGTCCCAATTATACATAAGAGTATCGTTTTCAAAATAGACGGCAATATCATTTTCTACACTTATTCCACCTTGCCGACTAAGAAGAATCTCATATGAATTATCCGATTGATGAATATCGACGATGCTGAAATCAGAATTTTCGCTGCATTGGAAGGCGGTTTCTGCAAATCTGTAACTATTAGAATCAAGTTCATTTTTAAGCAGATTAAAAAATGATTCCGACGTGGCAGTATTAAAAGTGAATTGCTCAAAGTATTTTTTTAAGAATGCCATTAAATTATTTCTGCCGGCATAGTTTTCCAATGAAAGAAGCAATATCTCGGATTTTACTTTTACATTTTCGTCAAATGATTCTTTCGTCGGAAATTTATAGGCGGGATCTGAAATTGAACCGACATTTGAATTACTATAATATATTTCTATTGCATCGGCGGAAATCTCTTTTTCATATTCACCTAATGTATATATCAACGGGATTTCATTATACGATAGAAAAATCAATCCTGAAATTGGGACATACGAAGCGAGTTTAAATGTAACCTGTTCCCTTCCTAAATATTCATCTGATATTACAGATGAGATGTAAGCAGGAATACCTTCAGTTAACCATGAATCGTAGTAGGGGTCAACATTTATCTTTTCCTTGAAATATATTTTAGCGAGATTTTCAAAAATTTCATCTTCGGGTTGATGAGTTATTACCGGCGAAAACATCTCGGTGGATACTGTAATTAAATTTGAATATGTATTGGGCTGTCCGAAATAAGTCCGTGGTAAATCAACCAAATTTAAATTTTCGTACGGGAATTCGCTGATGCTGCTTTCGAGAAAATCCATCCCGGACTCAATCGCTTTCAAATACCTTGATGTAATGATTTCGTTTTCAGGCTGGATACATAACCGTATCTTAATCTCCTTCCCAAATTTTGAATTATAAGTTTGCTCTTTTACCAAGATTTCCCTAGAAACCGCCCAAGCAAAATCATTTACATTTTCTGAAAAATATTTAACAATTTTCTTATCAGCGATCGTAATCGAATCGATTAAATTTCCTGAAGAGATTATCTTGTAATCTTTTGGAATATCTATTTTTACTTCAAAAGCAGCAGGTAATTTATTTCTTTCAGCAAATGGTTGAATGCTTCTTGCAGACCACTCACCGTTAAAAATATCAATAACACAGTACCATCCGGCAAATAGAGTAAAATCTCTCCCGGTTGCACTTCCCAGCGAATTAGATGCACGCGGTATTTTTACATCAAAGCTTAAATTTATACTTACAGTATCTCCCGGATTCACAATAGTATTCAGTTTTACCCGCGCAACGGTGCTGTCTAAGAAATTATCACGATGAAGAAAATTTATTTTACTGTCCTCTCTCTCAACTCTTACAGATTTAAATTCCAGCTTTGAATACTCTTCCGGGTCAAGTTTATGTTCGGTGGCATAATAAGAGTTATTCCTGTATGCGTTCTGAGGTAAAATAAAATATAGTTCACTTGTTTCTGTATCGGAATTGTTAATCCAGGTTACACTTTGATTGACAGTCAGCATTTTCGATTTGGGTTTGTATTCTGCATCAATTTTGTAATATGGATTATTTTTAGCTATACTGTTATTAAATGTTTTTTGATTATTGGAAGCGATTGAAGTAATTATGGATTGATTCTCTTCTTGCAGCAATTCGGGATTCAGAAACAAAGTTAATCCCGAGAAAGTAAGAAACAGTAATATTGGTAAGAATTTTTTCATCAATCTAAAATTAATAAAAATAATTCACATTCTTTTGTTTCGTTAATATTCAATTTAGGAGAGCGGTTGAAGTTTAATAATATTCTAATTGTTTTAATTCTCTTATGCATCCCAATACTTTCGCAAAATAAAGAGTTTCAAATTCCCTTGATTCTCGATGAAATATTAATCGAAGAACTAGGTGAGATTTCGGATTCAGGTTCATCAATCATTATTTACGATTTCCAAAATGATAGTTATTCATATTTTAACCGGGATGTATGTAAACAGAGATTCGATCCAAAATCGACTTTCAAAATTCCCAATTCAATAATTGCATTGGAAACAGGCGTTTTGGAAGATGAAAATTCTATAATCAAATGGGATAGTTTAAAAAATCCCCGGGAAGATTTGTGGAAAGAACTTAAACTTGATTGGGCTAGAGATCATTCGCTTTACAGCGCATTTCAAAATTCGGTCGTGTGGTACTATCAAGAAGCTGCTCGTAGAATCGGCGGAAAAACAATGCAGGAATACCTGGATAAATTCGATTATGGCAACAAAAATATCTCCGACGGTATTGATCAATTTTGGCTCACAGGATCATTGAAAATTTCTGCAGTTGAACAGGTACAATTTCTAAAAAAGTTTTTGTTGAAAGAATTGGAGATCAGCGACAATACTTATGAGGTTGTAAGAAAAATTATGAAGCAATATGAAACCAACGAATATACTATAAGTTATAAAACGGGCGGCGGATATCTAGCCGGTAATAGAGCAATCGGCTGGATTGTAGGACTTGTGGAAAGAACAGATAATAAATATATGTTTGCATTCAATACCCGGAATAAAGATTTATTGGAGATATTTAAAACCAGAACTGCAATGTTGAAAAGTGCTCTTACAAAACTGGATATTATAAAGAATTGAATCGAATATTTATTGAATTCATCCCAAATAAAAGCAAAACTTATTATGTTATATTACGTCTCATGTATTAAAGAAAGGAAATTAGAATGTCTAATATGGAATTTGTAATTCCTGTATCAATAGTAACAATAGCGATTATCTGGATACTGAATAGAATTAAGTTAAAACCCATCAAAATAAAAGAAGATTCGCACAGGAAATAATATTATCAATGGATGAAGATCCGCGTTTCACAAAAACCATTATTAACGATTTTAAGAGCGGCGACCTTACCAGCTCTCTGAAGAAAGACTGGGAAGAACTTAAAGACTATTATCTCGATGAAGAAAAGAAACACAAATATTCTTCCTATAATCCGATTAGAAAAGGTCTGCATGTTACATGGTGGCTTTTAAAAAAACTCTTTTTCAGTCTCTCTCCAATTCGTAGAATTTTACTGTTAGTCGGGCTTTTCTTTTCACTCAGCAGAGTTGAAGTGGGACAAGTTTCCTCAACTCCTGTTTTCGGAGTACTAATTTTACTTTTTCTCATATTACTCGAATTGAAAGATAAATTACTTGCAAAGGATGAATTGGAAGCCGGAAGAAAAGTGCAGCGCGCACTTATGCCGCAGGAGAATCCTAAAATCGCAGGATGGGATATTTGGATGTACACCCAGCCTGCAAACGATGTGGGCGGCGACCTCGTTGATTATATCAAAACTAACGATAAAAAATACGATATATCTTTAGCTGATGTTTCGGGAAAAGGATTGAGCGCCGCTTTGCTAATGGCAAAAATTCAATCTACGCTGCGGTCATTAATCGGTAAAGATGTATCGCTTAAAGAACTAATTGAAAAAACCAACAAAATATTTTTTAGAGACAGCCTGTCAAATTCATTCGCATCTTTGTTTTACCTGCAAATCTCGGAAAATTCGGAAGTTGTAAATTATGTTAATGCGGGTCACCTTCCGCCGATTATAATTCGAGGAAATGAAATTGAAATAATGCAGAAAGGCGGCGCTGCAATTGGCTTAATGAAAGATGCTCCCTACACTCAAAACTCTATTAAACTTTCTACCGGGAATGTTCTTTGTATTTTCTCCGATGGCGTTACCGAAGCTTGTGACAAATTTGGAGATTTTTACGGAGAGAAAAGACTGGAGAATCTATTAAAAAGATTAAATGCCGGTAATGCTGAATCGATTGGCAATGCTATTGTTTCATCAACCAATAATTTTGTCGGCGATGCAAAAATTCATGACGATCTTTCGTTAATTATCCTCAGGAAAATGTAATTTAACCTTCACACCAGATTTGATTTATATCTCCCTTTTTATTTTTTATATTTAGGGAGTGGAATAAAATAAGTCATTCACTTACATTTCAAAATGCATTTAATAATAATCCTTTATTCCCGGATTATGTATAGGTATTCTATTCCACACCCTAAGCTGTATTCTTATTAACCAAAAGGTTCGATATGAAAAAGCTAACTCTACTTTTATTGATTTTCACATTAACAGCCGGCAGCGTGTTCACTCAATCTGATGAAGATGTTTTATTAGAAAAGATCAAATCATTAGAAAATTACAACGAACGTTTAGCACACCGGCTCGATCAATTATCAAAATCAATTGATGATTTAACCTGGTACCGGCGTCTCGGTGATTATGCATTTATCGATAAGGTTTATATTTACGGTCCGCCGCTTTGGAAAGAAGAAAATCCAAATGCACAGGGCGCGGGGAATCCGGTAAAATTTTGGACATACGTGTTCATTCCTAAAGGAATTGATTTTAACAAAGAATACCCGCTCATTGTTTTTCCGCACGGCGGTGTTCATTCCGATTTCTCAACGTACTACACACACATCATAAAAGAATTGATGGCACAGCAGTACATTGTAGTCGCAGCCGAATACAGAGGAAGCACAGGTTACGGTAAATCCCATTACGAGAATATTGATTACGGCGGATTGGAAAATGAAGATGTGTATGCAAGCAGGAATTATATGATTGAAAATTATGACTTTGTTGATGAAGACAGAGTCGGAATAATTGGTTGGAGCCACGGCGGTCTAATTACATTATTCAATCTTTTTGATCATCCGGGTGATTACAAAGTAGCTTTCGCAGGTGTGCCCGTCAGTGATCTGATTGCGAGAATGGGTTATAAAACTCAAGGTTACCGTGATTTGTATGAAGCCGATTATCATATCGGGGAATCCGCTTATGATAATGTTGAAGAGTATAAAAGAAGATCTCCCGCATGGAATACACATAAATTTGATAACACTCCCCTTCTGATCCACACCAACACAAATGATGCAGATGTTAACGTACTTGAAGTTCAGCACCTGATTAAATCGCTTAAAGCAGATGGGAAAAAATTTGATTACGAAGTTTTTAATCAAATCCCGGGCGGTCATTCATTCGATAGAATGGATACAAAAATTGCGAAAGAGATAAGAGTTAAGATTTACAAACATCTTGCGAAATATTTAAATCCGCCCATGCCGATCAAATCAGTGGATGATATTAATAAATCGGCATATCGGTAAGTGTAACTTTTGAAACCGTCACGAATATTTATGAAAATGAAAAACATATTTTTAGCATTTCTATTTGTTTCTGCATTTCTTTTCGGGCAGAATCAAATTATTAATATTCATAACCGGAATACAATTTCACTAAACGGCGAATGGTCTATAATTATTGACCCCTATGAAAATGGATATTACAATTACAGGTACGAAGAAAATCCAAACGGTTATTTTAAAAATGCCAAACCAAAATCCAAAACCGATTTAATTGAATATGATTTTGATACTGCCGATAAATTAATTGTTCCCGGTGACTGGAACACTCAGCGTGATGATTTATTTTTTTATGAAGGAACTGTCTGGTATAAAAAATCTTTCGATTACAAAATTCAACCGGGTACACGGACTTTCATCCACTTCGGCGCTGTTAATTATGATGCTAAAGTTTATGTTAACGGGATGAAAGCAGGTGAACATACCGGCGGATTTACTCCTTTTAATTTCGAGATAACCGGACTGATTAAAGACAGTGATAATTTTGTTGTGGTTAAAGTTGATAATAAGAGAATCCGTGAAGGCGTACCAACTGTTAATACAGACTGGTGGAATTACGGCGGCATAACCAGAGATGTAAACATCATTACTACTCCAGCTACATTTATCGAAGATTACTTCATTCAGCTTGATCCTGATACAACCGGTAAAGTAACGGGATGGATAATACTTAATGGCGATAAAACTGAACAGACCGTAAAAATTAAAATTCCAGAGACCGGTATTAATCAGGATGTTGAAACATTCGGAGAAGGATGGGGCAGCTTTAGTTTTATAGCTGATTTGGAGTTATGGTCGCCCGGATCACCAAAACTTTATGACGTGATTATCGAAACGGAAGATGAAATAATTATAGATAAAATCGGATTCCGAAAAATTGAAACTGAAGGAACAAATGTTTTACTGAACGGAGAATCCATTTTTCTTAAAGGGATTTCAATCCACGAGGAATCACCGGTTAACGGCGGTCGCGCTCACTCTCATGAAGATGCAGAAGCGCTTCTCAATAGTGCAGTAAAATTAGGATGCAATTATGTTAGACTGGCACACTATCCGCACAATGAAAACATGGTTCGTCTTGCTGATAAAATGGGAATTCTCGTATGGTCGGAAATTCCGGTTTATTGGACAATCAAATGGGAGAACCCGGATACTTATGATTTGGCGCTGCAGCAATTGGTTGATATGATTGTTCGAGATAAAAACCGTGCATCGGTGATCATCTGGTCAGTTGCAAATGAAACTCCTCGATCAGAATCGAGATTAAATTTTTTGACAAACCTAATCGAACATGCCCGGAGCCTTGATCCAACAAGATTAATTTCTGCAGCTACGGAACTTACATACAACGGCAGAACAATAACAATCGATGATCCCCTATCATTCGAGTTGGATATTATCGGAGCGAATCAATATTTGGGATGGTACTCAAATTCAATTGAGCAGATAAACGAATTTACATGGGAGACAAAGTTCAATAAACCTCTTGTGATCAGTGAATTTGGTGCAGGAGCTCTTTATGGTTTTCACGCTGATGAACAAACAAGATGGAGTGAAGAATATCAAGATGCGGTTTACCGTGAACAGTTGAAAATGCTCAGCAAGGTAGATTTCTTGAGAGGTATGAGTCCGTGGATATTATATGATTTCCGGTCACCGCGCAGACCTCTGCCGAAGATTCAGGATTTCTGGAACCGTAAAGGACTGATCTCCAACGAAGGTAAATTGAAAAAAGCATTTTACACTTTACAAAATTTTTATAATTCCATTAAATAATTTACGAAAGGAAAGTTATGGCAAAAGTTCAAGGTTTGGGCGGACTTTTTTTCAAATGCAGCGATCCAAAAAAACTAAGCGATTGGTATAATAAATATTTGGGTATAAAATTCAGTGAATGGAGCTCGGCTGAATTTAAGCCGTCAGATTATCCGGGAAACGGTTTTACGGTGTTTGCACCTTTCAAAGCTGATACCGATTACTTCAATCCATCGAAAAAAGAATTTATGATAAACCTAATTATTGATGATGTTGCCGAAGGATTGAAACAGGTAAAAGAAGGCGGCGCGGAAATCATTGGCGAGATCCAGAGATTTGATTACGGTGATTTCGGCTGGTTCATCGATCCCGAAGGAAATAAAGTGGAATTGTGGAAACCGGCAGAGAATAAATGATCCGGCTTTTCTCTGCGGACTCTGCGTGAAACAATGGCTCTTGATAGAACACGAACGACACGGACTACGCGGAAAAACACGGAGAAAGGATTAAGTTATTGGTTATTGAGTTATTGAGTTATTCGGTTATTTAGTTATTAAGGAGGAGGAAACTTATAATTGACAATTTTCTATTGACAGTTGACTATTACCTACATCAAAGATTCCCCCTTCTTTAAAGTTTACCAAATGTAACAATTTGTGAAGTTTGGCTACGGAGGACAGACCGGGGATTAAAATTTTCGATTGACTATTGACTATTACCAGCGCAAAAACTTCCTCCTCCGTTAAAATTTACCAAACGTAATAATTGATGAAGTTCGGCTACGGAAGACAGGTCGGTGTTAAAATTGATGATTGTTGTTTGATATTTATTTGAGATTTGTCCGCAAAGCGAGATCTCGCCAAAGGCGGATTTCTTGTTACTGGCTTCTGGTTTCTGGTTTCTGGTCTCTAGTATCTTGATACTTGATACTTGTTTCTGGTCTCTGGTTGCCGGTTTCTTGATACTTGATACTTGTTTCTGGTTTCTGGTCTCTTGTTTCTTGTTTCTTGATACTTGATACTTGATACTTGATACTTGCTACTTGATACTTGTTTCTTGATACTTGCTACTTGATACTTGTTTCTGGTTTCTGGTCTCTGGTCTCTGGTTTCTTGATTCTTGATACTTGTTTCTTAAGTCTTACTTCTTACGTCTAAGCTTTTCACCCTTTGCGCTCTGCATAAAACCAATATTGATTTCAGTCAAAAAAGATTTGAAATTAATTAAGTTTTACATTAATTTGTTCTCAGTTTTGAATTTGAGGGAGTTGGAACTTGAATCCATTTACTTTTCTTCTTGATTTACATTTCGAAATAAACCGAACTAATCTTATAGATAAAAATAAATCTTTAACAAAAGCAATTGAACGGACACGAACTTTACCGGGCAGCACCCGATTAGTTTTGAGGAGTGAATATAAATTATACAATACTGCAAATATTGGGATGGGAATTGGAAGTCCGTTCGACGAATAGTTATCGAACCAGGCTAAATTAAGTACATGACAAATAATGTTTTATTAAGAAAAATAAAAAGCGATTAAATCCCCATAATACAAGGCGGGATGGTTTCGCATTTATCCCTTTGGGGCAACTGTATTTTATCTGCAAATGAGACTTTAAATTTTGTCAACTCTTTATTTTTTTTGATCATTTACAGATAAAATACTATAGAGTTATGTGCCAAATAAAATGAGCGAAGATAAAAATATTCATACTATACCTACTCCATTATTTGGACTACTTGGTTCAATTGGTCATTTAAAATATGGTTGGTATCATCATTTTGAAGTTGGAACTTTATTCTGGTCGCTTACCAGACTTTTTAGTTGCTATCATAGGATTGTTACTGTTGTAAATCTTGGTCGTGATCATCGTCCCTTCATTGAAGAGGATATTGAAAACTATATCATTCGAATGCGTATTGTGCTCAATGATGTTGCGTTTATTATAAGACAATTATTGCCAGAAAATAAGCGTGATCTCAAAAATCCAAAAGGTGGGACACACCCCAAGAATCGAGAAATGTCAATTTTCGAAATCATTGATTTCTTTTCAAAATATCCAGATGAAATACCGCAGTTATCTTCAGTGTTAAATAATAATAAAGGTTGGATTTCTCGTATGAAGAATCAGCGAGATAACATAATCCATTACAAATCTAAGGTAATAATATTTGAGACTGAGCCTGATATTTCATTTGCAATGTTGAATGCAGCGGGAACTGAAAAGACTGAAAAAACATCCGATGGTGGAATCAGAGTTGTTATGACACCAGTTTTCGAGTTTATAAACTCACAAACAGTTTCACTCTATAACTTTCTTCAAATAGACTTATATAATGCATTAAAGGAATTCATTTGTAAAACTGATTCTAATTTTAAAGAAATTGGAACGGACCCAAGAATGAGTTGTATCGGAATCGAAATTTTCAAAAAAATTAATAATATAGGCACATAACCCGCTTTTCCACCCGACCGCGTTTTCATTGCGGCATTGTGCTGGTATTATGGTTTGGTAAAAAAGTAAGCATTGCTTGTAACATTGTTCTATTAAATAAAATTGTTAAAAATTATTGGCAGTAGTTTTTCAGCTCGTCATTGTTGTTCGGGGCGGACGGGTGAAAAGCCACGCCGTTATGTTTCTGAAGAAATATGAAAAACTTTTTTAATTATAAATGTATCGAAATAAATGAGGATGAAATTAAATCCTTCAAAAACGAAAGTCAGTTTTCAAAACTTGCATTTGAAATAATACGCGAAACTGCAATTTATACTTCTGAAATTGCCACAATTAAAAAACGCAAAGAAGGGTGGACAAGAAATGAAGCAATTTTAGGTGCACATTTGGTTCGTTTAAGCAAATTATTAAGCATCGTTTTAGACCAAGCATCTAAAAATCATCAAGAGATACTAAATATTTTATCAAGACTTATTTATGAAACACTACTCAACATTATGTTTCTATTACATCAAAATAATGATGAAATATTTGAATCATTTGTGAAATATTCGCTACGTAATGATAAAAGATTGTGGAATAGAATAGAAGATAATATTCAAACAAGAGGTGAAGAATTACCAATTGAAAGACGAATGAAAGAATCAATCTTGTATAACTTTGAACAAGCAGAAATTACTATTAAAGAAGTAGATGAAAAAATGAAAGCACCTTGGGGAGATAAAAGTACATATAAAAGAGCAGAAGATTTAGGTATAGAGAAAATGCACTTACATATGTTTAGTGGACAATCTCACGCGATTCACGGAAATTGGAATGATTTGATTTTTTATCACCTTAAAAGAAATGGTAATTATTTTGAACCAGATTTTAATTGGTCAAAAGTTAGACCACAAGGGATGTTATCACAAAGTTTATTTACGACGAATGCGTTAAAACAATATGTACTTTTCTTAGAAATACCTATTGAAAATGAAGTAATTAATAGATTAGAAAATCTTGAAAAAAGGATTTCAACAGTTGATGCCTTACACGAAAAATTTTTGCATTGTTAAGAAACATAACCAGCCGCTGCCAATGACCACTAAGAAATCATTGGCGAGAGATTAAAGCCGAGTTGTTTGGCTTGTTTTTTAATGTATTTCAATCGCTGTTCTTTGACTTTTTATTGACAAGTTCCAGAAGGGCTTATTAGAAAACTGAATCCGATAATACGTGGATGGGTCAACTACTATAAACACGTAGTTTCCAAAAAGGTATTCGGATTTATTGACTACACAATCTTTAACATTACTGATCGTTGGCTAAGGAAAAGACACC
>JAIOZI010000095.1 GCA_021740785.1 Melioribacteraceae bacterium | reverse complement strand
GGAGAAACAAGTACCGTACCTCACTACAATCACGAAACAGCATCACCAACAACGTTTTTGGAGCATAATCGCATTGTTTGGCAGCCACCTTCCTCGATTTTCACTGGTTTTTTTGCTGCTAATGGCCAAGTTGGGTTAACAAGCTTTTCAAAGGATAATATCTCAAAAACATGTGAAGTTTTTGGAATCAAAATATCCACAACATCAAAATGACCTTTTCTTAAAGCAAGATCTTTAGCCTTTTCTCCATTAGTCGTAATCGCATCAAGATTTGCACCAGACTCCAATAGAATTTTTACAACACTTATATGACCATTTTGTGCGGCAAAATGTAGCGGTGTGGCATTATTGTTACCCGGTTTATCTATTATGGCGCCGTGTTCAATAAGCAGTTTGGCAATTTCGGCATGACCGCGTTCTGCAGCATCATGTAGGGGAGTATACCCATTTACATTAGGAGTATTAACGTTGGCTTTATAGTCAAGCAACATTTTTACAATCTCATTATTGCCGTTCATTGAAGCAACCGCCAAAGGCATTTCCCCACCAGCGTTTGGATCGGCAGCTTTACCGAGCAATATCCGAACTATATCTGTATGATTTAAATAAGAAGCATAACTTAACAGCGTATTCTCTTCGGCAGTTTGATAATTGACATTTGCCCCGCTATCTAAAAGACTTTGCACGGTATCACAACAATTATTTTTAATGGCTGTAATTATATTTTGATTGAGTTCATGATATGATTTTTCTTGTACAAAATATAGATCAAAAAATTTTTGAAATTTAGGTTGTAACGCCTGTTTATTGTTATCAACCGCTCTCTTAATAAGAGAGTATATTGATTGCTTCTTAACAAAATTGTTTTCGTTTTTTAGAAGTTCAACAAGAGGATTGACAGACAATTTCCCAAAATTTACCAAAGAGTTAGCAGTACTGCTCCTAATATTTTCATCCTCATCTTTCAACATCCCTAATAGAGGATCAATGGAGCTTTCCTCTCTAATTTTACCAAGCGCTATCACTGTTTGCCAACGCACACTCCATTCCTCATCTTCCAATTTTTTTATGAGAGATGAAACCGATTTCTTATCCCCAATATTTCCAAGAGCGGTAACAGCACACTCACGTACTATAGGATCACTATCGTTCAATGCTTTGATGAGTGAGCCTACTGCCTTTTGATCTCCAATTTCACCAAGAATTTTTGCTGCCTGCCTTCGGAGAGAAAAATCTTTCTTGCGATTCAAAACTTTTATTAAGCCTTCAAGATCGCTTCTATCTTTGAGGTTTTCCAAATTAGTCTTTTTAATAAAATCGAATAGACTCATTTATACCTCCTTACAATTTCTATCTCTTACACCCGAAAAAAATTGTGTTTACACACCATATTTTTGGTGTGCTTTTTTCTCCAAACTTTATTTTAGTTTCTCACAAAAAAATAAGGAGTACATTTTATGAACACAAAAGTTATAAAAGAAAAAAGGCACTTTGTACATAACAAAATAATAATCTGGATTGACCCGGCAAAGCGTAATTATCTCCCAAAAAGTCCTTCGGACAAGCAATGATAATTAGTAAACCAATCAAAACATACGTTTTGTTTTAATGCTCTTTGAAATTTTTCTGTATTGTATAGTTGATTTTTAACACAGTACCTGGTTAGGCTGCTGAATACTAGAATGAATAGCCTATACCGATAGAAAGATTACTAGTAATATATTCTTGTTTATAATTATCTAATTCTCTTATATCTTCGTCAAACCATATTGAATGAGTATACCTCAACTTCAAAAGGGATGTTAAATAAAAGTACTTTTCACCCTTATTCAATGGAAGAAAAAATTTCAAATTACCATTAGCTCCAATTCCTGAAGAGGCAAGCTTATCATTTAATACTCTTGATTGCTTACCTTCTACAAACTTTTCAACATTGAGTATTCTATTGTTTATTACAAGGGAAACACCAATACCAAATGAAAAATAATTACTAAAATTATCGATATAGTCTAAATCGATATTGTGACTGATATGACTTATATCTCCTATAAAAATATTGGGTGGTGGATCACCATGGTCTCTTATATAAACTAAATTAAAAACATTTTCTTTTTTAATTTGGTGGTAGGAATAATTAAGCAAAAGACTAACTCCGAAAATATTCTCTTTTTGGTAGGAAACACCATAGCTTAAATAGGAAGAAAATTCTTGATCAGCCATAATATGCAATTTATTTTCAGAATGGCTTATGTAATAACCATAACCAAATTGAAAGTCTAGTTTATCTTGTGAAAATAAATGCATATTCATAAATAAAATATAGATGCACAGTATTGAGATTTTGTTCATTATTTTACCAGCAATAAATATTCAGTAGTTTTATAATAATAGTCAATTTCAATTCCTTTTGCTTCTATAGTGTAAAAATATACTCCCTCAGCTAAATTGGTAACTTCAAAGTTTACCGCATACTTACCAGCATTTTTTTCACCATCAACTAATACTTTTATTACCGTATCATAACTATTTTCAACCACTAATTTTACGCGGGATTTTTGTTCTATTGAATATTCAATAACTGCGGTTGGGTCAACAAGATTTGATGATTCACAACCGATAAAAAGAAAAACGATAATTATCACTAATATATTCTTCAATTTTTATATATCCTTATATTCATAGAAGATCAATTTACAAATGTAGCCAAACTCTATAGTATTTTATCCGTCACAAATACGGCGAATAAATCTGTAAATGATCAAAAAAATAAAGAGTTGACAAAATTTAAAGTCTCATTTGCAGATAAAATTCAGTTGTCTCAAAGAGATAAATGCGACACCATCTTGCCTTGTATTATGGGGATTTAATCGCTTTTTATTTTTCCTTAATAAAACATTATTTGTCATGTTCGTAATTTATCCCGCCTCCATAACTATCCATCCAACAGTCTTTCAATTCCCGTCCCAACATTTACAATTCATGCATAATTTATATTCAGTCCTCAAAACCAAATGCGGTTTGCCCGGTAAAGTTTGTGTCCGCTCAATTGCTGATTGTACAAATTTATATTTGCCTATAAGATTAGTTCGGTTAATTTCAAAACGTAATTCAAGAAGAAAAGTAAACGGGTGCAAGTTTCAACTCCCCTTATATTGAGAATTGGTTACAACTTAAAAGAAATCTTAATGAATTTCAATTCTTTTTTGTCTGTAATCAATATTGGTTTTACGCATAGAGCATAGCGCAGAGCGCAAAGGGGGAAAAGCTAAGACGTAAGAAATAAGACTTAAGAAACAAGTAGCAAGTATCAAGTAGCAAGTATCAAGTAGCAAGAAACAAGAAACAAAAAGCAAAAACCCTCTGAGCAAAAAAACCAGAGACCCAACCTACGCTAAAAACCAGCTTCGGTTGGCAGGCCCACCTACGCTAAAAACCAGCTTCGGTTGGCAGGCCCACCTACGCTAAAACCAAGTTTCAGTGTAGCGAATCATTCGTCAATAGTCATTCATCAATTTTAATCACCGGTCTGTCCTCCGTAGCCAAGCTTCACTAATTGTTACGTTTGGTAAATTTTAACGAAGGAGGAAGCTTTAGCGAAGGTGATCGTCATTCATCAATAGTCAATCGTCAATAGTCAATCGTCAATTATCAATTCCCGCCCCTTAATAACATAATAACTGAATAACTAAATCAATTCTCCGTGTTTTTAAGTGTGGTTTGTGTCATTCGTGTTCTATCAATTCTTAAATTGACGGAATCGAAACCCCACACAAATTGCAAATTTATTTTAGTACAGATGTGATGCATGGATTCAATTTATTTTGTCAGATTATTTTCTTGAATAATTCGCCGATTTTTCAAATTTTATTAGGACATACATCACTAAAAACCTTAAATTTGTGTTGATATGGAATAAAAAATATTACATGTCAATTTCTATTCATTCACCTAAAAGAGGGGAGATTTTATGGCAGTTATAAGACCCTTTAAAGCAGTTAGACCAATCCCGGAAGTATCTCATTTGGTTGCAAGCGTTCCTTACGATGTAGTAAATAGAGAAGAAGCCGCAGAACAGGCAAAAGATAACCCGTTAAATTTTCTTCGAGTAACGCGGTCTGAAATTGAAATGGATTTAATTACCGATCCATATTCCGAAGAAGTTTATAAAAAAGCAAAAGAAAATTTCGAAAGATTGAAGAAGGAAGCTCCTCTCATTCAGGATGAGACGGCTAATTTTTATGTTTACAAACTAGTCATGGATGAACAAGAGCAGGTTGGTATCGCCGCAACTTTTTCGGTTGTTGATTACGATAATGATGTAATTATGAAGCATGAAAAGACAAGAAAAGTAAAAGAAGACGACCGTACAAATCATATAGTTACAACCGAAGCTCAAACCGGCGCTGTATTTTTAACCTACCGCGGAGTTGAAGAAATAAACGATGCCGTTAATCAAACAATGGAAAATACTGAACCGATTTATGATATCACCGCAGATGACGGCGTGAAACATACTGTTTGGATTATGCCCGATGATTTCAAAGATATAATTGTTTTTGAAATTGAGAAGGTGAAGAATCTTTATATTGCGGACGGGCATCACCGTGCGGCAAGTGCAAGCAGAGCTCAAAAAGTTAAAAAAGAGCAAAACGTTGGACATCATACCGGGGATGAAGAATATAATTTTTTTATGGCGGTTTTATTTCCGGCGGAGCAGCTTAAAATTCTTCCTTATAACCGGGTTGTGCATGATCTTAAAATGAGCGATGAAGAATTTTTTGATAAAATAAAAGAGTATTTTACAATTGAAGAAACGTTCGACAAATCGCCGAAAGAAAGACGCTCAATTTGTATGTATATCAACAGCAAGTGGTATACATTAACTCCTAATGAAAATGTTCAGCCGGGCAGCAGTGTTGGGGAACAGCTTGATGTAAGTCTGCTTCAGAACTTTTTACTAAGACCTGTACTTGGGATTGAAGATGTAAGAACGGATGACAACATTGATTTCATCGGCGGAATTCGCGGCACAAAGGAATTAGAAAAACTAGTTGATACCGGCAGCGCAAGGGCTGCTTTTTCGATGTATCCCGTTACCGTTGAAGACTTGATGAATATTTCGGATGCCGGGGAAATTATGCCGCCGAAATCAACATGGTTCGAACCGAAATTAAGAGACGGATTATTAGTTCATACAATTTAATAGAAAATAAAAAGAATTAAGAAGGTGGTTAAAATGGAAAAGAGAGTTTATAATTTCAGTGCAGGTCCGGCAGTACTGCCTGAGGAAGTTTTGAAAGAAGCTCAAGAGAATTTTTACTCCTATCCCGGTGTTGGAATATCCGTGATGGAAATGAGTCACAGGTCTAAAGCTTACGATAACATTATCACAGCCGCCGAAAATGATTTCCGTCAACTGCTTGATATTGGCGACGATTATCATGTTCTGTTTTTGCAAGGCGGCGCAACGCTTCAGTTTTCTATGGTCCCGCTTAATATAATGGGACCTAACTACAAAGCCGATTACATTGTAAGCGGTTCATGGGCGAAGAAAGCCGTTAAGGAAGCGAAGAGAGTCGGACAAGTAAACATCGCGGCAACAACCGAAAGTGATAACTTTACGCATCTTCCGAAGCAAGAGGATTTGAAGCTTGATCCACAGGCATCTTATGTTCATTATACTTCCAACAATACTATTTTCGGAACACAGTACATTACCGAACCTGAAGTAGGAGAGGTGCCGCTTGTTTGTGATGCTTCGTCCGATATACTTCATAAAAAAATTGATGTGAAGAAATACGGATTAATTTATGCCGGGGCGCAGAAGAATATGGGTCCGGCTGGCTGTACGATTGTAATCGTTAGAAAAGATCTCTTAGAAAGAGCCCCGGATGATTTGCACACATACATGAATTTTAATACTCATGCCGGTAAAGCTTCGATGTATAACACACCGCCTACTTTCACGATTTACATTATGGGCTTGGTTTTCAAATGGCTGAAGAATATGGGCGGACTTGATGCAATGTATAAGTTGAATAAAGAGAAAGCCGGGTTACTATACGATTATATTGACAACAGCGGCGGTTATTATAAAGGGACGGTTACGGAAAAATCAGATCGTTCATTAATGAATGTAACATTCAGAATGCCGACTGAAGAGCTTGAAAAGAAATTTATCGCCGAATCTACGGAGAAAGGTTTCTCCGGGTTGAAAGGTCACCGCTCGGTAGGCGGTTTAAGAGCATCAATCTATAATGCTTTCCCTAAAAAAGGTGTTGAAGATTTGGTTGAATTTATGAAAGAATTTAAAAACAATAACTAATTATATGGAGCCGGCTGAGAAGAAATTTTATTCGTTATATTAAAATTTTCATCCGGCTCCGGTAAGTTAAAATCATGAAAAAAATATTTGCAGTATTACTCACGTTTGTTTTTCTAATCGCCGCTTGTTCACAGGAAGAAAAGAAGCTGGAGTTATTCAGCCCCGAAGCTTTTGCATTTCAACTTGATTCCGGGTGGGAATTAAACGGGTCGGTTCAGATTAAGGGCTTTGCTCAGAAAGAAGAGGACGATAATTACACGGCAAAATTATCTTACTACAGTAATTTAATTACGCCCGCCGGCGACACGCTTAATGAAGTTGATTACGGAATGATTGACGAATACAGAGAAGAAGAAATGATGGATGTTTCTCTCGATATTCAGATTGAGCTGGATTCTTCTTTTTCTGCCGGAAGTTATAAACTGATTTATTTCGTTTCGGATGATATCTCGAATCAACAGGCAATGGCAGAAGCGCAATTTACTCTCGATGAATTTTAACTTCCGAAATTAATTCCGCTTCTGAGTAAAAATTGAAAAACAAGCAGAAGAAAAATGTACACGCCGATTGCATAAACGGAGAGATTGTTAGTGTATCCCTTCAAATCATCTGCGGTCAGTTTTGTTTTTCCGACTGCAATCATTGACCAAATCACCGCCAAACCGTTGCTCACAGGTAGTATAGTA
The DNA here is from genome assembly GCA_021740785.1 of Melioribacteraceae bacterium. Lineage (GTDB taxonomy): Bacteria > Bacteroidota > Ignavibacteria > Ignavibacteriales > Melioribacteraceae > JAIOZI01. The sequence goes on along the minus strand of JAIOZI010000095.1, from coordinate 5,312 downwards.
TAAATCCATTCAAAAGGGGGCAGCCTGAACGGCATTGAGATAAGCGCGCCAAGCCACCAAGGAGCAATCGCAGCATAAAAAATAAAGTCCTGTCTTTTCGTTTTATCTTCAACAACCGAATCATGATCTGCAAAACACATAAACTCTTTTGCAGTAGAAAAGCCGAGTGTAATGAGAAAAAATAATCCGGTGATTGCAATTATTATTAGCACGGTCTGATTTATATCAAGAACCGCCACAGCTTTACCTAAATCACTACTCATATCAAAAGGAAGATTCGGAACCTGGGTTAAAAACAGCGTCAATCCGTGGATATAAAACCACAAAAAGAAAAGTTTTAACACATCATTATCGTGACTGAGATTCCTGTAAATAAAATATCCGGCGATACCGGAAATCAAGCTGGCAGCCGGTCCCCCGGCAAAATAGATCAACTGGGAGGTGTCGGTGATATTAGTAAAAGTCATTGTGTTGTGATAAAGCACTGGTTCCAGACCGCCGATCACACCTGCAAATATTAGTCCTAATTCATTCAGAAAAAAAACAAGTGCAAATGCAATTGAATAAAGAATTGCAGAATTTATGGTAAGCATTAAGTGATTTTTCATTTATTTCTTCTCCCCGGTGATGAGTTGCAAAAAAATAAAGTAAATTATATGTTATGTCAAGAATAACAAAAAATATTTTACGTGAATTTTTTCGGAGTACAAATGAACATTCAAATTTTCGGCACTAAAAAATGCAGCGATACACGTAAAGCAGAAAGATTTTTTAAAGAAAGAAGAATAAATTATCATTTTCGTGATCTTAATGAAAAAGGAATAAGTAAAGGGGAGCTTGAAAACATAAAAAGAAAATTTGATGCCGATGAATTAATTAATAAAGAGGGAAAGCAGTTTGCAAAGAGAAACTTGCAGTATATGGTTTACGATACGGAAGAAGAACTGCTTAGTGATCCGCTGTTATTCAGAACTCCTGTTGTAAGAAACGGAGGCGAAGTTACAATCGGTTACGAACCGGAAATTTGGAAAAGCTGGATTGACAATGCATGATTGGAAGTAATCGAATCATGTAATCACTCTTTTTCTGTCAAGGTGGTAATAATGGTTGAGCTTAAAATCTGCTGTCTAATTAACCAAAACCTCAATGTTCACAAATCACGTTTTCTGTCAATCTGTTGATTAGAATCTCTTCTTTAATTAAATTGTTTTTTCATTTCCAACCACAAACTTAGATCAGAATATTATGAAGAAATTTTCATTGCTGTTAGCTGCCGTTATTGTCTTTGGTTTTACAAACGGCGGAAAAGAAATTAGTGAAAAAGAAAAATCCGCATTACTTACAAATCCAAAATCCGACGTTTATCTTCAAGGCTTTTACTGGAACTCGCCTCCCGGAGGTATTTGGTGGGACTCGCTGGCAAGTTTAGCCCCCGCATTAGCATCAGCGGGTTTCAGCGGAATCTGGGTTCCTTCGCCGGCAAAGGGCGCAGGCGGCTCCTTTTCAATGGGTTATGATCCTTATGATCATTATGATTTCGGGGATTACTTTCAAAAGGGAACTCGTGAAACCCGGTTCGGCAGCAGGGAAGAATTAGAAAATATGATTCAAGCATTCAAAGAAGTTGGTATCTCTGTATTTGCCGATGCGGTTATGAATCACATGAACGGCGGAGAAAAAGAGAGTATGCTGGATTGTTATCCCGCAGGATACGATCCGGATTCAACAAGATATTTTGTTTTTGATTATCCCAACGGTTCCGGCAGATTTCAAAAAGATTCTACGTTTTTCTACCCAAATTCAGAATTTTGTGATGAAAATCCACCCTATCACGGCGCTGATGATCCAATTTTCCAATTCGGTGAATGGCTTGCTCATGATAGAGATTTTGTGAGGGACAGCTTAATTGTCTGGGGAAATTATTTAACGGAAGAACTTGGGTTTGAGGGATTCAGAATTGATGCCGTAAAAGGAATCGACCCGGCATTTGCCGGTGCATGGCTTTCGGCTGTTGCAAATCCTAATAATTATTATGCGGTTGCCGAATATTACGGCGGAACTTCGGATATCGATTATTGGCATAATCAAACTCAGAATGTTCACGGCGGTAACGTCTCAATGTTCGATTTCCCTCTTCGGTTTGCGCTGAGCGATATGTGCAACAATACTTCGGGCGCTTATGATATAAATAACCTTTACGGAGCCGGATTGGTAAATGCGGGATTCTCCGGTTTTGATGTATCCACGTTTGTTGAAAATCATGATCTTGATAGAATCGGTTATGACGGGTCGGGCGATGATGATCCCGGGCATCATCCGATCATTTATGATAAAGACTTGGCTTATGCTTATACGATATTTTCCGAGGGAAGACCTTCGGTATTCTTTAAAGATTATTTCATGTATGGATTCAAAGGTAAGATAGATACGTTGATTTGGATTCGGCAAAATTTTCTTGGCGGTGGAACAACTAAGGGTCCCGACTTAAACCCATGGTTCATCGTTGAAGAATCAAATTATTCTAGTGATCTTTATGTTGCGCGCCGAAATGGTGACGACACCAATCCCGAAGTCTATTTATTAATAAATGATCATCCAACACAATGGAAAGGTGTTTGGGTAAATACGAGTCATGCAAATGAAACATTTAAGGATTATACGGGACAAGCAGAGAACCAGCCCGCACAGGCAGACGGAAGGACTCAGTTTTGGGCGCCGCCGAGAGGTTATACGGTTTTCATTCCTGATCTTGACGGCTCGATAAATAATCCGCCGGTCTTAAATAAAGTGCCGGATCAACTCGCATATACGATGTCTCAATTTTCTTATCAACTGGAATTTAATGATGCAAATAATGATAATCTCGAATTCAATCTGTCAGGCAATCCTGATTGGTTGAGTGTGGATTCGGAAGGTATGCTTGCCGGTGTTCCCGGAATGGATGATGTTGAATCTTCACAAGTTGTTATCACAGTTTCCGATCCGTCAAGTGAAAGTGTTTCGGATACTTTCATTGTTAATGTTGAGTTGAATTACGGTCCGACAGTTGAAGATATTCCTGACGGCAGCGTAAAAGCGACGGAACGGTTTACATATCAATCTATTGCCACCGATCCCGATGAAGATCAGATCAGTTATAAACTTTTGCAGTCTCCCGGCTGGTTGAATGTTGGAGGCGAAACAGGTTTGCTCAGCGGAACTCCGGCAATAGAAGATACCGGATTTTATTATGTTCTGCTTCAAGTTACCGACGGCAAAGGTGCTTTTGATTCTACGGATTTCAATCTTGAAGTTTATGAAAACCTGGATACCTTAATTGCAACTTTCGGAAAGCCAACCATTGACGGAACGGTAAACCTCAGCCCCGATGATTGGCTGGAGGACTGGCTGCTTGCTGCGGATGATTCTGAAGACGGAGCTTGGAACCCCGGCTCACCTGTTGATAACGAACTTTTTAATGTTTACGCTACATGGGATGCCGACTCAATCTATCTCGGTATTGATTACATATTGAATGATGATTACAATACATTGATGATTTATATTGAAGCGGGACTTGACGGAGGCGTAACGGATTTCAATTCCAACCGCGGGTACAACGGTGATTATGCAAAGAATTTCCTGTTTACAAGTGAGAATGCAATTGATTTTTTTGCTGCGGATTATTTTACAGCCGCACCAACTTTCTTTGCCATCGATTCAAATCAAAGTGTAAATATAACGGATCTAATTAACGGAAAACGCGGAGCAGCCGGGAAGGATATGGAAATGGCTGTTGCATGGAATGATATTTACGGTCTGGGCGCGGGAATAATTCCAGCCAATGTTAAATTGAAGCTGGTTGCGTTAATTGCAGGAGGATTAAATTACGGCGCCGGCGATTCGGCTCCCGATAACCCGGATGTTGACGGTGATGCGGGTCCCGACAGCCTGATAAACTTAGCCGCATTATCACCTGATGAAGATGGCGACGGTTATCCCGATCCTACAATTTTCATATCGGATGTTAAAAAAGTTACTGAGGATATAACTCCAACTGTTTACAGGCTGGAACAAAATTATCCCAATCCGTTTAACCCGAGCACGGTCATCGGTTTTCAATTGCCTGCAAGCGGTAATGTTCAGTTGAAAATATTTGATATTCTCGGTAGAGAAATTACTACGCTAGTTAAGAAAGAAATGAAACCGGGCAATTACACGGTAGAGTTTAATGCTTCTCATCTTTCGAGCGGAGTTTACTTCTACCAGTTGAAAACAGATCAGTTTGTTGATATAAAGAAGATGCTGCTTGTTAAGTGATGGCAAATAATAGTTATTAAGTTATTGGATTAATAAGTTATTTGGGTTAATAAGTTATCCAGATAAACGGATTGCAAATTTATTGCTAACAATCACATCGCAAGGATGCAAAGGGAGAATGAACGAAATATTGGAATGAAGGAATGATGGAATGAAGGAATGTTGTGGTAGATAGTCATGAAACAAGCAGTAGAATAAAAATCTAGCAAAATTACACGGAGATTCACTGAGAAGACACTGAGAACCACAGAGGTTTTCTTTGAGTAACTGAAAACTCTAAATTGCCCAGGTATGTAAAATTGAAAAAAGCACTTCTCGCAAAGTCGCAACGAACGCAGCGAATAGGAAATAATTTCGCATTCATAGAAACCCAGCATTCAAATTGATAATTCAAAGCCGAGTAACCGCCGAATTACTATCGAATAACAATCGAAACTCCATCGAATAACTCAATGGCAATCAAATGACTACGAATGTCCACCAATGACCAATGTTCAGTTACACAAAAATCCGCACATCCGTAAATTCGTCAATTCGCTAATACGCAAATCCTATAATCCACTTCAAAACATCTTTCTCGCAACGGCGCAGCGAACGCAACGTAATGTTAAGACAATTGACTATCCAGCATCTGGAGCGTTTTTAGCGACATCTCGATGTTTTTTATCGGATGGAACATCTCGATGTTTTTTATCGGACAACCATCCACCAATCCAAAATCCGGTAACCTGCCTGCGGCAGGCAGGTTCGCCAATTCATTAATCCGTTAATTTTTACCAACCGTAGCCTTGGCGAAGGTTGGCGCTAATCCAGAAATAGTTATTTAGTTATTATGTTATTCAGTTATTTGGGGATTAAGAATAAGATAAAGAGCAAGAGTAAGAACAATTTCTTAATCTTTATCTTACTCATAATCTTAAACTGGCAGAGCCAGAACCAAAAAGAAATAATCACTAAATTGTGGCAAACAAAAGGAAGATACAGAAATGGGAAACAAATTTATAGAAAAATAC
>JAIOZI010000030.1 GCA_021740785.1 Melioribacteraceae bacterium | reverse complement strand
AACAAAATATTATTTGACAGCTTTGGGTAAAAAAGCTATTGCTATAATTATGATGTTAAAAGAAAAAAATATAATTCCTGCATTAGCTAATTAAAAAGTTTCCGATTTACGTAGATTTTAACAGCTAAGGGATTAATCATACTCTAAAAACATAACCAACTTACCTTATCAAAATCATTTTCTTCGTTTCTGAATAATCTCCAGCATTCAATCTATAAAAATAAACTCCGCTCGGTAATTTAGATGCATCAAATTCAACTTCGTAGGTGCCGGGCTGTTTGGCTTCGTTTACTAGTGTTGTTATTTCTTCTCCGAGAATGCTGTAAACTCTTAAGCTTACGTTGTTACGCGATTCGCCGAATCGCTTGTTCTTTTTGAGCGAAACAGCGTTTCGCTCTACAGTTGGGATTGTATATTTTATTTTTGTTGTTGGGTTGAAGGGGTTGGGATAATTTTGAGAAACGCTAAACTTTTTTTCAAGAGGATTTTCATCTTCAACGCCTGTCGTTAAGTCCACAGTTATATTTTGATAAACTGAGTCTTTATCCAAAGAAAATTTAGTGGCACCCCAGAAACCCACATCTGTTCTCCCAACAGAATCAATTTCTGACTCAAGACGTACAAACTTTTTTTTAACTCTAAAAATTGTGCTATCTGGATTTAAGTAAGTTGTGTCAACAATTGACTTTTGAACCTCATTTTTTATTTCTCCTTTTATCATGTTTGTCATGTCTGGGTCAAGATTTGGGTCTTCTATTAAAGAAAAAGTCAAGTAAAAACAGTACACCGATAACAAAAATTATGTTTTATTACTTTTGGGCTCGCTTTCGTAAGATACCTTAAAACCAGTATTCCATATTCTGTTTTATACAACTTTTACTTTAACTTTCTGTCAGTTGAATTCTCTTTTCTAAACGTCTATCTGAATCTTTTAAGACAACCAGTTTTAGATTACGTTAAATTTTTTGGAATATTAGGGAAGAGTTAACCGATCCAGTGGCTTTCTTAAGAAGCAGATTGAATGATCCAGAAATATCTGAAATACCAGTGAAATTAACAAAACTCTGAGCAGCATCAAACCCAAAAGTATAATTCTGTCCTGCCCTTATCTCCATTTCTATTGGAATCATTTTTTCAAGCCACGAGACTCGTTCTTCGGGAGTTTGTAGTTTGTCCCAGTGTCCGGGAAGGTAATCGGTTGTTCCGTTTAGGTAATTTTCAAGGGTTATTCTATCATTTACGGTTCCAGGTACTGCGTCACCGTCGATGTCGCCTCTGTATGAATTTGTTGTGTCTATTGCTGTAACGTCAAGAGAATCAATTTTCTCGTCGTTGTTTACGTCGCCTGAGCCGTACCAGTCGAGTTTGTTAAAACCTGTCGCCCAACGAATATTATCTTGCCTGTGAAAATCACCAACGGTCGTGAGCGGAGTCGGTTCGTTTATCGGACGGTCTTGGGCTGTTAAAATTATAAGTGAAGTAAAGAAAAAAATAGTGAAGTAATAGTAATTATATCGCATGATCTTCCCTCAAAAATAATATACGTTTTAGAATTGGATAAAGAATACTAATGGTAGATAGCTAGATTTTGATTTACTCTTTTTCATTACTCTTCATTTTTATCTAATACTTTCTTCAAAGATTTTGTGATCGCAGCATTTACTCCAACTAAGCCTCCTAAAACTTGAAATAATAGAGAAATATAACTTATGTTCTTTGTAGCTTGATAAGCTATAATTCCACAAATAGCCCCACCAGCAACAGCCCACATTTTACCTTGAAATAAACCTTTGAGAATAGCGAAGATAGCTATGATGACATCTATGGTAGCGAAAACTAAAATTGATTGGTGAAGATCATTTCCATATTTCTCGTGAACAAAAAAGAATACTACGACAACTATGATGAGATAAATAGAACTTATTCTTTGTCTTCGAGCCATGTCATATGCCAATTAGGTCATTAAATATTTAGGGCAGAGTCAGAATTCATCAATTAAACTAAAGCTTTTCACAACTTAAAGCAAAGGTGGCTTTTTTAATTTCGAATGTTTCTCAATTAGAGAATAACCTAACTCACAAAATTCACATGTAGTCTTCTCCCAAAAGCAATTGCAGCACGTTGAAGGGTTTGGAGTGAAACAGATTCATTCTTTGGATCAAGCAATCGATCAACCGACGAGCGGCTAGTTTTCATTCTCTTTGCTAATTCACTCTTCGTCATTTTATCTTCGTTCATCATTTGCTGTAGTTTGAATGCAATCACTCTTTTTATAGCCGTAGTTTCAGCATCTACAAGCAAACCTTCTTTTTCAAGAAAATCATCAAAGCTGCTGCCAACATGTTTTTTTCTCATTTATTTCTCCTTAAATCTGATAACCTTTTTCTTGCTAATTCAATATCTGTTTTTGGTATTTTTGTTGATTTCTTTATAAATCCGTGTAGCAATATTATTGTTTTATTAATAACGGTAAAAATTATTCTTACAATTTTATTTTCTAAATTAGAGCGGACTTCCCACAAACCGGCTTCAAGTTTTCGGACAAGCGGCATTCCCAGCGGCCAACCATATTGAACTGTTTTAATGTCCTCCCCTATAATTTTCTTGGCTTGCTTATCTAATTTCTGTAATAAATCTCTAACCGGCTCTTTGCCTAATTCCGTTTTGTAAAACCTTACTACCAATCGTTTTTCAAAATCCATAAAGCAATGTACCATTATTGGTACGTATTGTCAAATTAAAAGAATGTAGCTTGAAATCATATCATCATTCTCCCAATCTGTTAATTAAAAAAATATGTCTAAATAAAATAGAATAGATTACATCAACAACACTTGTCCGCCGAAGCTACTTTTTAGCGTAAGAGGATCATCTTGCGGGTTTGGGTGTGGATGCCTGAGGTTAGACTGTAGAAATATATTCCGCTTGGTAAATCACTTCCGTCAAATTTTAATTCGTATGCTCCGGGAGCAAGCGGCTCGTTTATGAGGGTTTTTACTTCTCTGCCGAGTGCATCGTATACAATCAATTTTGTAGAGACGACTCGCCGAGTCGTCTCTACAACCGGGATTGTAAATTTTATTTTTGTTGTTGGGTTGAACGGGTTGGGATAGTTTTGGTATAGTCTGAATCTATTTGGTATAGATTCAAGCGATGAATTAATTTCCGTAAGTGTTGTAGTGTAATATAATGATACATTGTTTGTTATCAGTCCGATTTTAAACCCATCAGGATTTTCAACCATTAACATGCAGTCTTGATCGCCCCAATCACTCCCTGTCCAAGCCTGGCAGTTAACGGAAACAATATAATTCAACTCATTAAATTTATAAATATATCGAAATGTGTTTTTCCACATTCCATCGATCCAGTCTTGATCAATAACCTTAGTTTGGGTAAAAGAAGAATCATACACATAATTTCTTTTAATTCTTTTTACCCAATCGAATCCAATCCAACTCTCAGCAACAATCGAATCAATTTTCATGACATCATTATAATAAAAAACACTTTTGAACCCGTTCTCCCACTCTTTTATATTCCACTTTAAGAATAAAATAGAATCTCTTTTGCCTCTATAATAGAAGTATTCTAAGCGGTGCTCATTAATCCATGCTTCCGAATCCCAATATTGATCCAATTTGCTACTTAAATTAAGTTCCGAATCATACTCAAATGAAGATCGAAAATTGTTTGTCCACTCATTCCCCGAGTAATATTGTAATACTGTCTGATATACGTTATCATCGGAATTATAAAAATAGGTTTTTAAAGAAAAACACTCCCATGTTCTGTTATTCCAATAGTATTCGGTTTCAGACAATAATTTATCCTCCTCATCATATTCAAAGATAATTTTATTACTATTTACCCAGCTATTACCAATGGTGTGCTGCATTAAAATTTCGTCTATTTCATTATACCGAAATAACATTTTCATTTTTGATCCAAGGATTGATTCTGCAATTAAGCTATCAATTTTAACAAAGTTGTTTTGGTTCTTTCTACTAACAGCATAATCCCGGTTGACATAAAAATCTATAGGATTTAGGTTTTCTACGGAATAAAGAATATGAAATAATATCTTCGGATTGTACTTCTGTGCAGAAACAAAATTACAAACAATGAATAACAGTAATATCGTTTTTATTAAAATTGCGTTCATGTTAATTCAGGATTTTATTTTTATCTAATTAAAATCATCTTCTTTGTTTCTGAATAATCGCCGGCGTTTAATCTATAAAAATAAACACCGCTCGGTAATTTGGCTGCATCAAATTCAACTTCGTAGGTACCCGGTTGTTTGGCTTCGTTTACTAGTGTTGTTATTTCTTCTCCGAGAATGCTGTAAACTCTTAAGCTTACGTTGTAATGCGATTTGCCGAATCGCTTATTCTTTTTGAGCGAAACAGCGTTTCGCTCTACAGTTGGGATTGTATATTTAATTTTTGTTGTCGGGTTGAACGGGTTTGGATAGTTTTGGTACAGCTTAAATTCTTTTGCTAGATATTCATTATCATCATTTACAGATACAACCAAAGCCGTATCGCCGTATACTATTCCGTTTATTACAGCGCCGCGTAGAGAATCTTTCATGTATAAAAAGTCGCTCCACGTTTCAACCTCAGAAAGCCCAAATTCTCTTACATATTGATAAGTCGATGTAAAGGTTCCCGTCATAATGCTATATGATTTTACAGAAGTTTCTTCTTCCCAAAATAAAATATCATCTTCTGCGGTAACCTCGGCAATAAAAGGATTTAAGCCGAAACTGAATCTTTCAGTGTAAAAACTATCCCCCGGAATTGCAGCAAAATCATCAAGTACGTACTCGTAACAAGAAATATCGGCATGTTCATCATAACGGAATAATTTGCCGGTAAGTGTATCGATACGCTCATAATATACGGGTTCAAAATCCGTGTTCTCGTCGTCTTCAATAATTGCGAAATACTTTTTATTATTCGGCATCAATGTATCGCCAATTACTTCGCGAGTAAGATACCGTTCGTTACAATCGTATTCGGGAATAACGCAGCTCTTTCTTGTATAAACAAATTTATACCCTATTTGAAGCGGATAGTACTTAATGCTTTCTGTAGGAATGATAGATTTGAGAAGCTCAACAGAGTCCGCAGTTATTTCAACAATATTAAAATAAGTAGAAGCGTAAAGTTTATCGGAGCCGGGTTTCTTATACAGCCCGGTTACCCGGTGATCGAGAGCAATTAATTCATTAAATGATATACCGTAATCTTCGGATTTATAAATAGAATTACCTTTGGAATAATATAACTCGCCGCTTGTTGAATCATCAAATGCGAATCTCATTCGCCGGGATGACTGCCGAACAACCTGCCATGTATAGGGATCGCCGGAATTATCAGATACAGCCAAATATGAATTTCCCTCTGAGTTTGCCAATGCATAAATGTGGGATTGATCTGAATCATAAAATAATTCTGTGTCGAAATTCCAGAATGTGTTATCATCTACTATTTGTTGTGTGTTTCCCGCATCTGTAGAAATAACAAGATTCCCGTTTTCATTGTAACCAAACATTAAATCGCTGCCGGTTAACCCTATTAATGAAAAGTTTAAATATGCGCTTCCGTCCCATGTTTTTCCGCTGTCATTCGATGTAACAAGATAATTCTTGGCTGAACAGTATACTGTTGAATCCGACAGGTTGGATATAAACACTTTTGATAAATCAAAGCCAATCCAAATTTCATCTGGATATTCACTATCAAATCTTTTTACCGACAAGCTTGGATCAAGTCCCGAAACAATTCCCGATGCGATCCATCTATTTGGATCATTATTCCATAAATCAAAATCCGAATAAAATTCTGTATAAGTTTCATACGGATTTATAATGGAGATCCGCCAAAGAAATGTCGTATCCTGCCCTGAAGCAACATGTAACCGGTTAATGGTGGATCCGTAAACACTCCAGCTATATTCACTGTAATAAGAATCAATCCCGTAATAAAGAAGGGTTTCGTTATTTGGATCCTCAAGTCCTTCCATGCTCAAAATCTTTAAATCGCTTTGTGCCGTTAGTGTTGCAACTAAGAAAAAGTAAATTGCTGCAGAAAAGATTTTTTTTAAAATCATTTCACCCCCTGTTGCTTTACCCTTATTTTAATTGATTGTGCCATAATCGATTCGGCATCAATGTATTATTTTTCGGCAAAAATTACAATGGAATTTCCGTGGGATGAAATTATGTTTTTTGTATCGATACTTACATTTGAAAATCCTATTCCTTCAAGTATCAAAACAAACTCGTTAACGCCGTACCAGCGCAGACTCAAACTATCGTTAACTGTTTTTACTAGTCCGCCGTTTTTATATAACTCGTAGCGGTATTCTCCGTTGATAAGCTGATTTAAATAATCATACTTTGTTGATCCGTTGGCAATAAACTTTTCGTCGCCGCGTTCGGCAGTTCGCATCAATTTCCAAACACCGTCATTGTTTTTAGCGATATCATTATACGGCAGAAACAAATCGATAATGAATTTACCGCCATCAATTAAATGATTATATATCGTTTCGATTGAAAGAAGGGCTTCATCGAAATCACTAACCAACTGAAACGAACCGCCGGGAACGAAAATGGTTTTGTACTTTTTATCAATTTCAAAATCGATGATGTTTTGTTCATATAAATCGGTTGTCAGTTTATTTTTCTCTAATTTGTCTCTGCAAATATTCAGCATATCATGAGAAAGATCCAGTCCGTCGCACTGCACACCGTTTTTCAATAACTCAATTAAAATTCGTCCTGTTCCGCACGCTAATTCCAGAACCGGTTCATTTTCTTTTTTAATTACGCTAGTGTAAAATTCAATGTCTTTTCCTTCGTTCCACAGAAGTTCATCATACCATTCGGCAAGCAGACTGTTATAATGACTATCCATATTTTACCCCTATTATTGCTTAATAAAATGAAGATTGCTAAAATGAAAATCGGGATTCGGCAAGTCAATTTTGAATCCTTCAACTCCGCCTTTGTTATTTAATTCAAATGTTACCAATCCCTCGGGAAGATAAGGATCGGCAAACCGGAATCTAAACGTGTCGTAGTGGTAATGATTAAGTTCAGCAGTAAATAATCCTTTCGTCGGAATCAAAGTTAATTTCAATTCACCGTCAATCAATTCAACGGAAGCATCTCCGTACATTTCGTCATTGTATGTCCCTGCGTAGTCGGTAAGATTAAGTGACGTATTTGTGTTTTGAACCTGCAGAGAATCGAGCTCATTGATGTATGCAGCTTCCCTTGTCTCTCGTCCAATGAAATATTTCAGAACCCCGCCGAAATAATCATTATAATTTTTTTCTTCTTTGAATCCCGTATAACTATCAAGAATATAATTAACAACCGAACCGGAAATAAAACCCATATCGTTCATCAAAATTACGATTCCCAATTTCTCTTCCGGGACAATCGTAACATTGGAAATAAATCCCGGCAGCCCGCCTCCGTGCTGAATAACTTTTCTGCCTTTTGAATCGGAAAGGAACCAGCCCATCCCTGTGTTCATGAAATGTCTGCCCATCACATTTTTAACGTGACCAACATTTATCGCCATATATGAAGAGAGAATCCGGTTAAGCGTACGTTTTGATAATATTTGATTTTCACCGATCGTTCCGTCATGCAGCCACATGTTAAGCCATTTCAGCAGATCGTCAACCGAAGAGTTAATTGATGCGGCGGGTGCGATGTTGTCGTAACTTATAAAATCCACCGGCTCGCGGTAAAGATGCGGCAGCGCAATGTTCATTGTTTCGTTGAAGCCTGCATTAGTAGTTGTTGATTCGTTCATCTGCAGCGGTTTGAAAATTCTTTCATTAATAAATTCATCCCATGTCATTCCGCTGACTGCTTCAATAACTTCACCGGCGGCAAGAAACATAATATTAGAGTAACCATAATTATTTCTAAACCCGTTCCTGTTGGGCATTTTCTGAAATCGATTAAGTATTTCTTCTCTCGAATGATTCGAACCGTACCATAAAAGATCGCCGTCAAACGTGCGGTAGCCGGCGCGGTGGGTAAGCAAATCCTCTATTCGCAATTCGCGAGTTATATACGGGTCATATAAATCGAACCACGGCAGGTGATCTATTACGCGGTCGTCAAAGCTGAGTTTGCCCTCGTCAACCAGCATTCCAATTGAAGCCGCAGTAAAAGCTTTTGATAACGATGCAATTCCGAATAATGTTTCCGAGTTAATTTTTTTATTCGTATCCCAAACTCTGTAGCCATAAGATTTTGTGAAAACGATTTGACTATCCTTCACAACTCCAACAGATAAACCTGTAAGTTCAAAATCGGAAAAAGCTCTATTGAGCAAACTATCAAGCTCGGTTGTGTTTAGTGTGTCTTGTGCGTTTACAGAAAAGACAAATAGAATTGTTGTTATAAAAGTGATGTAAAACTTTTTCATTTATTTCCCTTTCTTAATTGAACATCAATTTGTAATCTTTCTTTTTTGCTTTCATCCACCAATCATTTGGCGTTACCTCCCAATTATTTGTAGCGGTTGGATTAACAACGCCCTGCCCTTCAATCCATTTCATCATATAAAACCGCAAATCTTTTTCGGTTGCATTGATAATCCGTTTTGACAATTCCTCCTTGTCAATTCCTGCGCCGCGTGTGAGGTGACCGCCGCTGCCATTTCCCCGATAAGAATTTACCGCAACTTTATATTTGCTGCTGAGATTAAATTCATTCCCGTTTGTGAATCCCAATATTTTAATTCTATCCCCGGCAGGTTTTGATACATCAACCATGTACTCAATTCCTTCGGCGGAATCAAAGTTGTAATACCTTTCTTTAAGCATGGGCGAATTGCTTCTTTCGGAATAGATTAATTTTCCGGATTCATCGGTTTCGAACAAAAGCAGGTTATCATCTCCCGATTTCATTTGATTAAACCAAAGCGAGTATGAATATTCGATATAATCTTTTATTTCACTTCCGCTTAATTCCATTGTATATAAAAGATTTTCGTAGCGGTAAAGCTTAAACATATCTTTAACGAAAATATCTCCGGTATCAATTGATGTATTAATTGAAAGCGGCGCGGTAAAAGAAACGTCGGCGCCTGTTAATTCAAGCTGTGTTGTGTGAATGAGATCGGTAAACGCCGCATCACCAAATAGCGATTCGGATGCGGGGATTGAAGAGGAAAACGTTCCGATTTTTTTCGATACATATTCTTTTGTTTCATCGAAGGCAAAATCAAATCTTTCTAAGAAATTTTCATCCGGTTCGAATTCCGTTAAGTTAACGATATATCCGTCAATCTCTTTATCCCATTTCATGTTCTGCTTATCGAATGATAGGTTGACTTCCGCCACAGCAGCATTGCGGGCTTGTGATGTGGGTCCCAACATGTAAACGTTATCACCGGCAATGTTTGTTAAAACCGTGTCACGTGTTTCGTGATCGTGACCGATAAAAATGATATCGAATCCCGGCACCTGTTTGGCAACTAACTGACTTGCATTCTCGTTCAAGTATGAGTTTTCACTTTGTCCGCCGTACGTGTAATCGAAACCCGCATGAAACAGACCGATTACAATATCCGGCGATTCCTTTTCCTCAATTACTGCAATCCATTTCCGTGCGGTTTCAATCATATCTTCAAACCGCATTCCCTCCCAAATTTTTTCCGGCAGCCAATTAGGAATTGCCG
Source organism: Melioribacteraceae bacterium (assembly GCA_021740785.1). GTDB lineage: Bacteria > Bacteroidota > Ignavibacteria > Ignavibacteriales > Melioribacteraceae > JAIOZI01. The sequence continues at coordinate 48,605 of JAIOZI010000030.1, read as the reverse complement.
GTGTAATTAAACCCAGTACGGCAATTTTAATTTCCTCAGCCATTATTATTTTATAAGGTTGAAAATATGGTTCGCCGTCAGAAACATTAACCGCATTTGCCGCAAGCCAGGGGAAATCAATCTCGGTTCTGAATTTATCGTAAACATCGTGACCGGTTTCGATATCGTGGTTGCCGATTGTGGCTGCATCATAATCGAGATAGTTCATCACCTGTGCATACACATGAGGTATGTCTGTCCTCTCAAAATTGTAGTAATAAACAAGTGGTGTTCCCTGAAGAATATCCCCGTTATCAAGGAGCAGCACGGTTTGATTCGTATCCGCTCTTTCTTTATTTAGAAATGTTGAAAAATGAGCAAGCGAAAAATTTGCTTCACGGTTGTTTGTAAAATCAAAAGGCAGAACCATGCCGTGTACATCGCTTGTTTCTATAATTTTAATTTTATGAGTCTGGGGAAAACATACTGCCGATACAATAAAGAGAATTACAAACGCTGCTTTAAGTTTGTTCATGTTATTCTTCAGAATAGTTTATAATATCGGATTCAAAATGATAATAAAATTTGAAAAAAGAAAACCGTATGCCCCGAAGAACATACGGTTTAATATTGCGGGCGGGATGTTCGAGTCGGCGGCATGGCTGTTGAAGCGATTCTCATTAAATTGTAACCACTATATTTTCATCTTGCTCATACGCTGACTTTTTGCTGACTACTATTTCACAAAAGCCATCTTATGATTTATAAATAAATCATTTACTTGTAGCGAGCATATGTATACTCCGCTTGGTAAATTTTCTGCATTAAAGTTTACTGAATATTTTCCTTTTGATTTTACTTCATTAACCAGTGTTGCTACTTTTTGACCAAGTGTATTAAAAATTGCTAACCGAACATGTCCGCTTTCTTTAATTTGAAAGACTATTTGAGTCGTTGGATTAAATGGGTTGGGATAGTTCTTTATTGATAGCTTATATTCTTCTGTTGCAAGATTTGAATTTTTTATATCTACCAAACCATATTGCTGTCCGTTAATTATACAACCTATTAATCTAAGATGACCACTGCCTTCTGCCCAAAATTGAACGAGACCAAGACCTTTGGATACTGTCCATGCTGTTCCTAGCCAAGTTGTATCAAAATAATTAGTAGTATCAATAATCAAATCTGCAAATCCATAAGTTAATAATGTGTCATTAACTAATGAATTGTAATTATATGCCTCATATTCACGAATTTTATAAATATTTGGTTCGATAACCAGCCATGAGGAATTTATGAAATCATAGCCAATGATTTCAGTATCAGATACTGAATTATATATAAATATTCTCTCATTATTTTCATCCCGTAAATATCTATATCGGATTTCATTCGTTATAAAATCAAAGACCTTAATTGCAGCATAAGTTTTTCCATTCGGCATAACAGTATCACCCATTACTGTTTCGCCATAATGTTCAAGTTCACCTGTAGTATTATAATATTCCCAATAGTTTCCTTCATCTAATGGATACCAAATTGCTGTATCTATTTGGGCAATTATAGGAATAGAATAAAAAAACAATATTATATAAACATGGTACATATTTACCTTGCGTTTTTATTACAAATGACGAGTAAAAATTAGATACTTAACCAAATTAATCTAGTAAGCTTAACTTCATTTCAGCAAATTAATTTTTACCGAGTTTACAATTTTATTTCCGACCTGCATACTGACGATATAAACTCCGCTTGATAAACTTTTTGGCTTCCAGTTAATTATGTATTCACCTGCTTCTTTTATTCCTTTGGATATTTGATCGATTACTTGACCAAGTATGTTGTATATTTTTATTGTTACCAAGGAACTTTTTGGTATATAATAATAAATCTGAGTTTGCTCATTAAAAGGATTTGGATAACTTTCTAATTGGTAATTATCTACTAATTCTTCATTACTATTTTCTTCAACTCCTACTATTGTGCCGTATTGAACTCCGTTTATTATGCAACCTGTTAATTCTTCTTTACCACCTTCCCATTCATACTTTAGTATTCCTATGCCTCTTGCTAATACTTCGGCGGAACCAGCATAACCGGAGGAACTATCCGGAGGATCCCAGTAATAATTATAAAATGTTTTCGTTTGCAATTCTTGACCCCATTTATAGTCAATATCATCTCTGCCGTACTTAACCCACTCAACTCCTTCTTCTCTGATCCAAATTGAACCTATTGGTACATCTAGTTTATACCACGGATTTGGATTGCCTGAATAATATACCAATGCTGAATCCACAACCACTTTTTCATAGGATATATCAGAATTACCATGAAAAATGTAATGTTCATTCCCATCTGCACTTGTATCTACTCTTGTTATTTGTATTGTTCGTATAGTTCCTACGGGAACTCGTTCGTATTGCCAAGCATCTCCTACGTTATGTGGGTAGTATTCTAGGGGATCCTCCTCTTGTGCAAAACAAGTAAATGATAAAAATATTGTGAAGTAAAAAATTTTTTTTATAGTTTTCATAACCGCACCTACTTTAAATAAGCTGTTTTGTTAGTTTTAACTTGGGAAGAAGTTTGCAGAACAACAAAATAAACTCCGCTTGTTATATTGTCCGGCTTCCAATTAATAGTATAACTTCCTTTTGTTTTAAAACCTCTATATAACTCTTCTATTTCTTGACCAAGTGAGTTATATACTTTAATAGTTATTTCTCCTTTTGATGGTATTGAATAATAAATTTGCGTTTGCCCGTTAAACGGATTTGGATAGTTTTTTAATTGGTATGTATTTATTATTTCTTCATTATTATTTTCTTCAACTTCTACTATTGTGCCGTATCGAATACCGTCTATTATGCAACCAATTAACAAAGTAGCGCCTACTTCAAATTCGCTTTTATAAAGACCAAATCCCTTTGCTAACCACTCTGCTGCTAAAGGCAATGTTGTTTGGGGATGATCAGTAAGCCAAAATTCTTTCGTTTCTACATTTTGACCAAATAAAATATCTTCATCTTGACCTTTATAGACGGTATAATATTGGTGAAACGAATTACTTATCCATGCTTCACCAATTGCTGCATTAAATTTATATTTAATAGACCAGCTTGAATCAGACGAAGTTTTCCAATAAATTGTGTTCAAATCATTTATAAAAACTTTATGAGGTATTTCCGCATAACGTATTTTAACTAGATAAATTATTGAAGATTCTTCCGCGCTGGTATCCTCAGATAATACTTCTACTTGAAAATAATCACCATTGTGAGGTTGATAATACTGCCAAAGATTACCTACTTGAAGAGGGAAATAACTCAGAGTATCTTCTTCTTGTGCAAAACAAGTAAATGATAAAAATACCGTGAAGTAAAAAATGTTTTTTATAGTGTTCATAACCGCACCTACTTTAAATAAATTGTTTTGTTTGTTATTATTTGAGATGGAGTTTGAAAAACAACGAGATAAACTCCGCTTGTTATATTGTCCGGCTTCCAATTTATAATGTAACTTCCCTTTGTTCTATAACCATTAAACAATTCTTCTATTTCTTGACCAAGTGAGTTATATACTTTAATAGATATTTCTCCTTTTGATGGTATTGAATAATATATTTGCGTTTGCCCGTTAAACGGATTTGGATAATTTTGCATTAGTTTAAACCCTTTGGTTTGATTATCGTTATCCTCATTAATACTTGTAATGACATCAAATGTCCAGCTTCGTTTAGAAGGCCATGTATAAGGAAGACCGTCATCCGGTATCTCATACTCTTCTCCACCGGCAACAAAAATATTCTCATTCGACATCTGTAGGTTATTGTCCCTCAAAAATATGTTTGTTGGAAATGATCCTTTGTAAACCGGTGTTAAATTAATTGGATCATAGATTTCCCAGTTGGCCTCTCCGCCCAAAATAAATAGTTTATCTATTTTTGAGATATAATATATTTTGTGACCCGTTCTATATGCTAACATATCATCAACCGAAAACCATTGATTTTCATTAACATCATATACTTCACAGCTTTTTAAATTTCCGCCGCTTACAAATACGTTCCCATTTTTTAGCAATATTGCACTATGCATATTTCTCGCTTCGCTTAAGGGGGCAACTTGAGTCCAAGTATTATCATCAGGATTATATATTTCACAGTCATCCAACTCTAAGTCTTTGTTGAATCCACCAGTTATAAGAACTCTGCCATCCAACAATAATGTGGCAGAGTGATTTTTTCTTTTAATATTCATTGGAGTAGCAATTCCCCAACTTTCTGTAGCAATGTTATATATTTCTGCATTACTTAATATATAGTCATCCCAAGTTGTAGTATCAATATAGCCACCCCCTGTAACCAGAATGTTACCATTTGCCAATTCAGTTACACTCGGATTAAACCACCTGAATGTAGGTATGGAGTCAGTCATACTCCAAGTTTCACTAACTGGATCAAATAATTCACAACTTTGTTCTTTATACCCACCTATTGCAAGAACCTTTCCAGTATTCACTAGAATAAGAGCATGCGATACTCTTGGAACATTCATTGGAGTTGTCATTCGCCATTTACCTATTGTAAAATCATATATTTCTGCATTGGATTGTGTGCTATCGACCCCATTACCGCTAACAAGAATGTTACCATTAGGTAGTTCAACCAACGCATGTCCTATTCGTTCAACATGCATAGAATCAAGTTCAATCCAGTTTCCATAATTTTGAGCAATGCTATATGATGTGATTAACAAAAGAATTTTAATAATCTTCATTTGTGACTCTTTTGATAAAGGGTTAGGATAGTTTATTATTTATATGTATTTATTATCTCTTCATTATTTCAGTAAATTAATTTTTACCGAGTTTACAATTTTATTTCCGACTTGCATACTGACGATATAAACTCCGCTCGGCAGAACGTTTCCGAATCCGTCTTTTCCATTGAATACAATTTGATGCCATCCGCTTGAATAATTTGAAAGATCAATCACTGCAACGAGTTCGCCAAGTATGTTATAAATTTTTAGAAGAACCGCTCTGCCTGCATCTTTCTCTGAAACAAAAAATCTGAAGGTTGTAGTTGCATTAAAAGGATTAGGATAATTCTGCGCAATCAACGAATATGAAACCGGCAGTAGTTCATCAGTTTCTTTGACACCGGTTAAATCATATTCTTCTTCGTAATCGGCGATGTACGCGGTGTATTTACATTTAATTTCATAGGTGAGACTCAATTCAATTAAGCTGTCCTTTAATGCATCGTCCTCTCCGTACGTTTCTATATATCTTTCAAGCTGATCGATCTTTTCCTTTGCCCAAAGCTTATCGGAAAAGTTACTTTGGTACCCGGAATTAAATGTTACCTGGTAATTTGAGATAAATTCCTCGCCGGTCGTATTCCCGGTGATAGTTATATCCGAGTTGCCTCCCTCATCGTATCTGCCGACTATATAAGAGTAAGATCCCGCAAATATAGAAGGATACGTTGCCGGTATTTTTTGATGGATATCATCTTTACTGAAATCAATTGCCACGTCTTTAATAATCGGGGTGGAAATTTTTTCAATCACTCTTCCTATTCCCTGCTGAACATTATCGGTCACATCAAAGTAAGTAACGAACCCGTAATTCAACTGCGAAATAAATTCGAGCTTTTCTCTGTCCACATCATCGCCCAGCCCAATTGCAAATATTCCCGTATCAAAGTTGTTGTTAGAAGCAATGTTTACGGGATCAACATCAGACCTGCCGCCGCTGAATAATATGATGGAATTATTTAAGGTGTCGCTGGTAAACTGCGAAAGAGATGTACTTAAAGCGTTCTGCAAATTTGTGCCGTACTGAGCAATAACATCCTCAAGGAATGTTATCGCCGAGGTTTTATTGGTTTCCGTTGCGGGCACAAGATTCGGCTGCCATTCATTTATCAATTGATTGAATGTGATGATGTTAAAACTATCCATCTCGTTAAGTAAATCAAGAGCATTAATAATAGCGTCTTTGCTCTGCTGTAATTTAATGCCGAACATTTTTGATGAATTTTCCAGAAGGAATACAACGTTCCTGTGAATGATTTCCGATTCGTCAACTTCATTCGGTGATGTAACGAATAGATTAAAATGTCCGCCGAGAGTATCAATAAATTCAGTTTCAAAATTTACCGACACATCTTCGCTCGCAGCAGTATATTCAAATGCAAGATCCGATGTTAAATACTTTTTTGATTTTTCATACGATAACTGAATTTGATGTTCACCGCTTACATCAACACTGTAATCCGGGTGACTGGGAACATCGAACCCTGTAATCGTTTTCGAACTTTCTACGTTAATATTGAATGCAAAAATATCTATCGGGTAATCCAAGAATTGAGAAGTGTTCACAGGCAGAGAATAGTAAGCCGTTCCTTTGTGATAATCGAGGTTGCTTATATAACGAAGTTCTACCTTCTGAATTTCTCCCGGCTCAATATCTCTTAGTTGTAATCTGATCCCGTTTCGCCCGATGTATTCATTTACTTCGGCAGCGATCCCGCCTTCACCGGTACCGGGGTTTATATCCTGCTGTTTTACCTGCAGCACGGCTTTATATGTCGTATCGCCGCTCCAGTAAAGCAATAGAACCGTACGAGCTCCATCCGGCAGCGGAAACGAGTAAACTGCATCAACCGTTTCATCCCAATCATTTATGAATTCTTCATAAACAATGGTTTCAGCAAAATAATTATTGATTTTTACATCAATCGCCATTGTTTTATTTCTAAGCAGTCTGCCGGGATAATCTTCATTATTTGATAAAAGCAAACCGCCTGCTGTTAATGTATTCGCTAGTAAAATCATTGTTGTTATAAATAATAATTTTTTCATTTTAGCCCCCTCCTACTTTAGATAAAGTAATTTTTGTGAAAGAACTTCATTTACTTTTCCTTTCGTGTTTTCAAGCACCGCGCGTACAATGTAAACTCCGCTGCTTACCTTGAATCCGGAATCCGTTATACCGTTCCATGTTAATCTAAAGAGCGGTTCACCGGCTGGAATATTTGCGCTGTAAACCACTTCCCCGAGCACGTTAAATATTCTAACCGCACCCATGCTTTGGATCGATTTCTCTACTTGAATATTTACATACGGATTGAACGGATTTGGATAACATTGTAATACCGGCGCATACTTCTGAGGGGAAAGAGTTCCCGGAATTACAAAATTTTCAATTGCTCCGAGACCTGCATAATGTACTTCTATCGTGCCGTTAATTTGGCTTCCTGCCGCCTGAGTAGATGTATATGAAAGCAGGTAATTGAAGGTCGATTGACCTCTTGTTATATCAAGAAGAATATCTCTAAAGTTTCCGTAAATATCATAAAACGTTCCGCCTGTAGGAATTACAATCGGATCATAAAAATCAGTTTGTTCGTATGAATTGCCGATGCAGTTTACAGTCATACCTGCAGTCAAAAGATTGGGGAGTACATCCTCAACAGTAAGGGAAGTAACTCCATCACCTTCATGATAGCTCGCATCGGTTATCCAAATCACCATTCTGTTTGAACTTGGACGAAAATCAAACTGCGTGGCGGTGTTCAATGCTTCGAGAGAATTTTCGGGATAGTCGCCGCCGCCGTGAGCAAATTGTTCGGCTACATATGATTTGAATAACACGGCATCATCAGTGAAATCATATACATTTTCAATGATATCGAGAAATGTTACCATTCCTAATCTATAATCTACTCCTCGTAAAATTAAGCTGTCGGCAAATTCAATAATGTTGTTTTTAACCGCCACAATTTCATCCGACATACTGCCGGTAACATCAAGTACAAAAACAATATCAACTTCATTTGAACCACCGGAAGTATCTTTCATTATTGTGTAATCATAAAGCCGGGTTCCCTCTTCATATAGGAAAATATTTTCTTTTCTTAATCCGAATACATACCCGCCCGTTTCTTCATTCTTTACATTAAAGCGAATATCAATATCCGGGAAACCCGAAGTCATAATAGAATCTACATTAACAACCAATCCGGAATCCGAAAGTGGAACAGCCGGAATAAATATTCTCCGTGTTACTGCATCAAGTGCTATTCCGTCTGCGTTTAAGGCTTCGAGTGTAACCGACAATGTTTTATCTTCATAATTTTCCGGGACAAAAATATTCATCCCCATGTACGTACTTGAATTGACATTAATGATTGTATCTTTAAATGAGGTTGTTGTATCTATCAACTCATTTGCAGAAAACGAGAGTGATTCGATTTGTATGTTCGATTCGATGCTGTTATATGCACGAATCATCGAATTAATATTGCGTGGAAAAAGCAGCCCGTTGTCGACCGTCAAGAACTGCGGGAAATCCCATCTTACAAAAACGGGATTTGTAAATTCCGGTTCGAGCAGTTTTACCTCAACCGCAAACTCGTAGCTACTTTCAGGCTCAATGTTTACAGTCGGACTTTCAATTTCAACATAAAGATCAAACAATTCCGTGATAGTCTCATCCGAATAATTCCAATTCATTACCGCAAAACTTTCAGGAAGATTTCCCGGGAATGATAAAGAGATACCGGCGCCGAAAGGCTGACCGCTTCTTTCATAAATTTCAATTTGATCCGATGATGAAATCCCGGTAATAACATTTTGCTGAGCGAAAAATTCGTCATTGTAGAATAGAAATCCGTCGCCCCATTTACCGATTGCGGGATCAATGTTCAGTTTCATTGATGCTTCTATTGTTTCTGCGCCAGTATTAAAAATGGAACCGGTGATTGATATTGTTGAATCATTTTTCTGATTGAGATAAATCAGCGCCGATAAATTTTCGGATGCGCCCGCTACTGCTAATGTGTCGTTGGATTTTGAAATTGCTGCGGCTGGAAATAAGTCGTCGAAATTTAAATAAGCTCCTCCGTTAATGCTTATTTCAATAAAAGAAGTTAGTGCGTATGGATGTCCGAACGTAAGCTGTAATTGATTATCCAGGTTTGATTCGGAAATCCCGTTTGAAGTGCCCATGGTGAAGTAGCCTCCTTCCATTAGGGAATACTCCAGTTTAGTGCCCTTAAACATTTTGCCGTCACGGTAAACGGTTGTTTTACCGATTTCATTATCCGGCAAAGAAAGATCGAAATCCTTTTTTGACTGCGCCGAAAGTTGTAAGAATAGCAGCAAGGATAGGAATAAAGTAATAGTATTTAACATAAGACCACCCTCTTGATGTGTAAAAATATTGTACCTATTAAGACATGAAAGTCGATTAGAACGTAAACAAACTATATCATAAATTCAATGGAAAAATATTTATATCAAAATTAACGACTACCGCTCAGCCTAGTTCAAATGTTGTAACTCCGAAAATATTTTTCAGCGGGAGCTCGGGAAAGCTGCCGGTATACATACGGGCAGTTTCAAAAACTTTTTTCATATTATATTTTTCTACCAGGGTGAGTGCGTCTTCATTAACTTCGGGGGGATCAAAATATACGGGGACTTTCTCTTCTATATTGGAAATCGCAAACAAATAAAGTTCTTCGGCAATGTTCTTATCTTCGGCAAAAAGCGGTCCTATCTTGTGCCCGGTTCCGCACTTACGAATTACTATGTATCCCTTAATTTTTTCGTTATCAATAAAAAGAAAAGTTTTGTTATTGATGTTGTTCACCCAGCAGTTAATAAATGTTTTTCGAGGTGTTGGAAAGTGCAGGGAATCGAATTTATACAAATCTTCGAAATGCGAGTTGTTGTAAGCAAAGATTTTACTGCCGGAAATATTTTCTTTAAATGAAATTCCTTCATACCTAATGTTGGAATACGCCAGCTTGAATCCGGATTTTCTATAATTATGCTGTTGATCAACGACTCCGTCCAAACCGATATTTGTTCCTTCTAAATATTTAATAGCTTTGTTCCACAATTTTAATCCGTAACCTTTTCCCCGGTATTCTTCTTTAACAATATAAAATCCAAGAAAGCTGAAAGTATTATCATATTTTACAACGGAGATTGTGGAGATTGGTTCATTGTCAAGCAGACCGAGATAATAACCATTGGGATCGGTATTATAAAAACATTCTGCATCATTCAACCCGGGATTCCAGCCTTCCTTCGCCGCCCAATCAACGGCAATTGAAATTTCATCATGCGTCATTTTTCTAATTATATAATCTTTACTCAACCGACATTCTTTATGAATTAGTTCTTAAAAACTCTTCAACTTCTAGAAAATCCGGTGTTCCGGCTCTAACACCAATTTCCCGGCAGCTCATTGCCGCCGCGGCTGATGAAAAATTCAAACTCTCTTCATAAGTCATACCGAAAACCAAACTGGCTGCAAACGCTCCGTGAAATACATCCCCCGCGCCGGTGGAATCTTTCACATCAACATTAAACGCAGGCATTTTACCAGACGAACTTTCGTTCTTAAAAATTAATCCCCGGCTTCCTAAAGTGATAACTACATTTTTGTTTTGTTCGTATAATTTTTCAATCGCTTCTTCTCCGCTATTCTCACCCGTCAGTTCCAACGCAAATTTTTCCGAGCAGATAAGGTGATCAACTTTATTATATAATTCACAGGTGCCGTCGTTTAACGAACCTGCATCTAGAATTGTGATGATGTTTTTTGCTTTTGCAAGCTCCAATAATACCAAGGAAATATTTGGTTCATGTCCGTCGAATAAAATTACCTTTGGTTCAATATTAGAAAAATCAATTGCATTTTCCGATAACGGTTTTGTGCTTTTTCTATAGTTAACCAACGAGCGTGATCCATCGGGTTTAACAATTGAAACGGAGAGAGGTGTTGGCACGGCGCCGCGTATGACAAACGAGGTCATAACATTTTCATGTTCGAATTCAATCATACTCGAGTTACCGTAAAAATCGTAGCCAAGATAACCCGCAAATGCTGATTTGAATCCCAACCGAGCCGCAGTGATCGCTGCATTAGCCGCCGGTCCGCCGCCCGCACAGATATATGATGAGGCAGTCATTTTTTCATCTGCCTGCGGATGATGCTCAACAGTGAATATCATATCAAACGACGCATTCCCAACGCAGAGTACATCTATCTTTTTCATAAGATCTCGAGTTTATTGATGATTACGATTTCCTAAATTTGCAGAATTCCTGGTTAAAGGACAAAGGAAAGTTTAGGTTATTTTGATTTTAATACTGCCGCCGATACATCGAGACATTGTTAATTGGTAAAGTTCTGATCACTATCTTTTCTATTCGCTAAAAATTATTTCATTAACAGCAGCTTTGTGCTCATTAACTTTCGTTCCGTCTTCATTGTGCATATATAAATACCGCTTGATGTGTTATTTGCATCCCAGTTTATTTTATGTTTACCCGCATCTTCTATTTCATTTTTCAATGTTGTTACTTCTCTTCCCAGAACATCGTATATTTTTATTTCTACCTGACCTGCTTCTGGAATGGAGTATGTTATTGTTGTTACTGCGTTAAACGGATTCGGGTAAGAGGAAAGTGAATATTCGTTTACAATTGCTTCATCATTTTCTTTTACAACGGTCACCTTTTTTAATTGATGAATGTACACATACGGGGAATCGATTATCAACCTTGACGGTGAGGTTATTCTTGAAATATCATAGTAACTTATTGTATCATTAACTATTGTATTAAAAACGAATAAAGAATCGTTACTTATAAAAGCTGCATATTTAAAATCATCATCAAAAACCATGTCGTAATTAAAATCAAATAAAATTGTTTCATTAGTAAAGCTTGAATCCAAGGAATTAAATTCATATCGTCTAACAGTTGGATGGTAATTAATATATAAGTAGTTGTTTCTATAACGCCAATTATATTCCATGCTGGGAAAAATATTAGTTAAAAAAATATTCTCATATAAGTAAAAGATCAATCCATCTCTAATAAATATTCCAAGTCCTCCTCCGTATGCAGCATAATCCGAAATAAAAATATTTCCGGAAATATGTTCCAAGTGGTGCGGGAAAACTCCTTCCGGGAAAAATACTTGTTGAGGATTGTTAGGATTAATATCGGTAAAATCTAGTGAATCAATTAAATAAAAACCGTAATCATCCCACCCTCCATCTGATGAAAATACAGCTAAATACTTATCGTCAATTTTTCCTGCTAAATAAATCAAGGTGCCAAGACTATCGTCGCTATACTGAATTTTAAAGACTTCAGCATTGTTCGATATAAAACTGTTAGCAACATTTCCCATCATAAATAGTATCCCGCTTTCCGTTTTAAGTTTTGTCGGATAACTATAATCATACACATCAAAAATATCCCACCAAGCAGGTAAAAACAGCATTTCTTCTGGTTCATTTTCACTTGGATTCACAACGCCAAAATAAGTGCCGTTCCACCAGCCCATAACATCCTCTTGAAAATGTTCTTCATAGATAAACAGTGTTTGAGAGTTTACATCAATTGCATCAATAAATCGAAATATATCATAGCCGTGTTCGTTGCTGCTAGAGTACCATTTGCAAATCGTGTCGGAAAGTGAATATTCACTTTGTCTAAAATCAATTCTTACAAGATTCCCTTCTTCATAATATGTTTGTGAATATACACAAAGGGTCATTATGAAGAATAATATAGCCGTGTTTTTCATGCTACTTCCATATCAATTGATTGCCCTATTTTATCAAAAGTAGCTTAATGCTAAGTATATTCTGTTTCGTTCGCATGGTGCAAATGTATATTCCACTTGATGATTTATTTGCATCCCAGTTTATTTTATGTTTACCCGCTTCTTCTATTTCATTTTTCAATGTTGTTACTTCTCTTCCCAGAACATCGTATATTTTTATTTCTACCTGCTCCGCTTCGGGAACCGAATAGGTTATTGTTGTAACTGCGTTAAACGGATTCGGGTAAGAGGAAAGTGAATATTCGTTTACAATTGCTTCGTCATTTTCTTTTACATCGGTCACCTTTTTTAATTGGTGAATGTACACATACGGGGAATCGATGACAGGTCGTGATGGTGAATTAATATTGGAAATATTATAACCGTTCACAATTTGGTTCAGTTTTGTATTAATAACAAATAGTGAATCGCCAATAATTTTAGCCGAATATTTCCAATCGTAGCTTATAACGGTGTTGTCGTTTATTGGGTGTAATATTGTCTCGTTAATAAAACTTGTATCGGCAGAATTATACTCAAACCTTTTAAGAACCCCATCGCTGTTTATAAATAAAAATCCATCATAGTATTTCCATGGTTCACGCCCATATAACCAAAGGTCTTCGAATATTTTTTTTATTCTAATTAGATTATTTTCTTCTTTTAAATATAATCCAAGCGATTCCGATTCTGCATCATCCATCAGGTAGATGTTCTCAGTAACTTTGGAAATATGCAAGGGATAAGCTTTAGGAATTATGGATATATCAACGGCATTTGTGGTATCAATTTCCGGAGAGCCGCTTAAATCAGCTAGTTTAAAATCATATTGAGAAAAATCCAAATTTTTGTAAAACACAACTAAATATAATGAATCAATTTGTCCGCAAATAAAAACAAAGCCGGACAACTCGGGAATAACATTAGTAATATAACCAGTTGTGTCCATAAAGTTGTTGCCCCTATTTCCTGTTAAAAACCAAGCGCCGTGATCTATATCGACTATACTAAAATTTACCACTGAGTAATACGTTGGGAAATAGAGAAAAAACGGTAATGAGAAAAGTCCACTCTTTTCAAATGACTCCGAATTCATCAACCCATAATTCATCCATCCCTCATACAATATTCCATCATCATATTGAAACAACTCTCTATAAACAAAATGGTTTTGGGAAAATCTTGTTATTGCTCCTATGTATTCTAATAAATGAAAATTTGTGGGATTTGAAGAATAAAACCAGTTTGCTGTAGTGTCGCATAAACAAAATTGATCTTCCCGAAAATCAATTCTTACCAGGTTACCTTCTTTGCGGATTGATTGTGCGTTTATTGAAAAGGTTATTATTATTAATAGTACAATGCTTTTCATAATACGTTTATTTGAATTTAGTTGTATTTTTTATTTCATTAAAAGCAGCTTTGTGCTCATTAACTTTCGTTCCGTCTTCATTGTGCATATATAAATACCGCTTGATGTGTTATTTGCATCCCATGTTACTTGATGTTTACCCGCATCTTCTATTTCATTTTTCAATGTTATTACTTCTCTTCCCAGAACATCGTATATTTTTATTTCTACCTGCTCCGCTTCGGGAACCGAGTAGGTTATTGTTGTTACTGCGTTAAACGGATTCGGGTAAGAGGAAAGAGAGAATTCATTTACAATTGCTTCGTCATTTTCTTTTACGTCGGTCACCTTTTTTAATTGGTGAATGTACACATACGGGGAATCGATTATCAACCTTGACGGTGAGGTTATTCTTGAAATATCCAGAACGTTTACCGTATCATTTTCGAATGTATTCATTACATAAAGCGAATCTCCATCTATTCTCGCTGCGAATTTCCAGTCATAACTTAACGCGGTTCCCTGCGGGGCTTCGAATACATTCTGTTGAAAAACAAAGTTTGTATCGGCATAACTAAAATCATATTGTTTGATGTAAATACCATCACGCATGTACAGATGATCATCTTTGTACCGCCACCTATAATCAAGTTGTGGAAAAAAATCATCTCGCAATATTCTAACAAGTGTAAATTTCAGACTGTCTCTTTTGTATATTCCCAAATGTCCGCTTTCAAAACCATTTATATCACCGCCTGTATCCATTAAATAAATATCATCAACAATTCGGGCGATATGAAGCGGAGTATTGAATGGTGATATTGTTATTCGCGGTGCGTTGGTTGAGTCAAATTCAGGAATATTGTTAAGCTTATGGAGCCTGCAATCAAGATTATATTCTTCATCAAAGTAACTTACGAGATATAAAGAGTCTACTTTTCCACTAATAAATATCGGTGGATTTTCCGAATCATATGTTTGCTGAAATTCATATGCCGTATCATCTTTTGATAAAAAACAACTTCCGAATTCACCCATCAAAAACCATACTCCGTTTTCGGTTTTAAGTTGGGTGGGGTAAAAAAAGGTATATGGTCCAATCACGTCTGCGTTTGCATAATTTCCGCTGATATTAAAACTTATGCTTCCGTCTTCCCGGTATAGAGAATAATGCGATTCATTCAGAAATGTTATATCATCACTTGAATAAGAAAAACTACTAACCAGGTAATTATTTCCGCAGCATGTAACTGCCGATTTATATTCCAATGATTTTTGACTGAATTCATCATTCATTCTGTACCAGGTTAAAAAAGTATCCGCCAGAGAAATTTCTCTTTGTCCAAAATCAATTCTAACAAGATTGCCTTCTTTGTAGACTGATTGTGCGCTTACTGAAAAGGTTATTATTATTAATAGTACAATGCTTTTCATAATATGTTTACTTGAATTTAGTTGTGTTTTTTATTTCATTAACAGCAGCTTTGTGCTCATTAACTTTCGTTCCGTCTTCATTGTGCATATATAAATACCGCTTGATGTGTTATTTGCATCCCATGTTACTTGATGTTTACCCGCTTCTTCTATTTCATTTTTCAATGTTGTTACTTCTCTTCCCAGCACATCGTATATTTTTATTTCTACCTGCTCTGCTTCGGGAACCGAGTAGGTTATTGTTGTGACTGCATTAAACGGATTCGGGTAAGAGGAAAGAGAGTATTTGCTTACAATTGCTTCATCATTTTCTTTTACGTCGGTCACCTTTTTTAATTGGTGAATGTACACATACGGGGAATCGATTATCAATCGTGACGGTGCGGTTATTCTTGAAATATCCAGAATGTTTACCGTGTCATTTTCGAATGTCTTCATTACATAAAGCGAATCTCCATCTATTCTCGCTGCGAATTTCCAGTCATAACTTAACGCGGTTCCCTGCGGGGCTTCGAATACATTCTGTTGAAAAACAAAGTTTGTATCGGCATAATTAAAATCATATTGTTTGATATAAATACCACCACGCATGTACAGATGATCATCTTTGTACCGCCACCTATAATCAAACCTCGGTTCGATGTTGTCTTTTATTATTCTAACAAGGTTAAACTGCAAATTCTCTTTTGTATAAATACCTAGATGACCTTCTGATAGATTTTCCATCTCACCGGCGACATCAATTAAGTAGAAATTGCTGTCAATATGAGCGACATGGTGTACGGGATTATCCGGATAAATTGTAATTTTTGGTGCGTTGGTTGAATCAAATTCCGGCATGTTATCTAATTCAAGAAGACGATATTCAATTTCATAATAATCTTCATCCATATAGCTTACCATGTACAAAGAATCAACTTCTCCGCAAATAAAAATCGGCGCATCATCCCATGTAAAATGTTGAAAAAATCCGTAAACAGAGCCGTCTTCTGATACGAAACGATTTCCGGACATGCCCATAAGAAACCAAACTCCGGTACGGGTTTTAAGTTGTGTCGGAAAGTCGCATAAATACGGCCAGAAAAGATCAGTGGACCCCGATACACCGCCTATGTCATAAGATGCTGTTCCATCTTCGCGATATAATGAATAGCCGCTCCCATTTTGAAATGTGATAAAATTATCAGAATAATAGTAATAACTAATCAAATAATTTTTACTGCCGCAGCTTACGGAAGAAACATACTTCAGCGAGTTTGACCTGAATTCATCGCTTCTTCTGTACCAGGTTAAAAAAGTGTCCGCCAAAGAAATTTCTCTTTCTCTAAAATCAATTCTTACAAGATTGCCTTCTTTGTAGACTGATTGTGCGGAAAGATATGTTGAAAAGATGAGAAGAAAAATAATTGCCTGCTTCATAAACACCCTCTATGTTAATGAATTCAATCGGAACAACTACACTTCCTATTTCTTGACAAAGGTAAAGAAAGTATTGCTTTACTTCAATACCAAATTAAATCATCTTTCTTCAGCAACGGGTTCGGCAAATGTGAGAAAATATCCGTTGATATCAAGGATGGTAAACTCGTTCATTCCGTAAAAAGTTTTCTCGAACGGTTTTATTACTTCTACATCATCTTTGATTTTACGGTACATTTGTTCGAGTCCTTCAACAACCATAAAAAGCGCGCAGCCTCTGCTGTTCAACTGCCCGGAAAATTGAGGCAGCTCCGCTATTATACTTTCTACCGATTGAAACATCAAATTAATTTCACCATGTTTCATCATTGCCCAATTGAATGTTCCTTCATCCGGAACAGTATGTATTAATTCGAACCCGATAAATTTTTTATAGTATTCGATAGTTTCATTTACATTTTCTACTATCATGTTAGGCGACAGACTCTTTATCATTTTATTCTTCCTTTCCATTATTTATTAATCCGAATTGTGTTAGGTGATGAGTAAAATGTTTTTCGTGAAATACATCCCACTCTTTTTTGTTCAGCGGACCGAATGTTGCATTCATTAATTCCTTACCCGGATTTTCATCAAAATATTTTTCGTAATCGGAAAGCTCTTTCTTCAGCATTTCGATTGCTGCGTTCATGCTTTCGTATTCAAGTGGAATTAATTCTGTACCGATCATTGGATTTATAAATCCGCGCGGCATGGGGCGGCTGCTCATCATAAACCGTTTTAATGTGGGAAGTTTATCCGGTGGATTTATGCACTCAACATTCATTTTACCGTTTCCCATTTTTACAGCTAAGATAAGATGTTCAACCATATGCTGGGCTGTCATCTTTCCCCACAACGGTTTAGTATCCGGATCCAGCGTTCTAAGTAAATCTATTTTGTCTTGAAATTGTATAATCATATTTTCTCCAATAAATTCAGTAGAATATAATTATTTCGCGGAATAAATGTTTGGAGAGATGATCAAAATTACTTTGGGTATTCTTCAGGGGACACTAAACTTATGCGAGATTAAGATTAGGAGTAAGAGTAAGAAATGTTCTTGATCTTAATCATAATCTTTTTCTTACTCTTACTTGGGCTAAAGCCCGGCAGCTTTTTTGTTTTCATTAATCTCCGCCATAAATGACGGAGCTATTTGATCGATTGAATTTCTCTCTGCATGAATTCATTGAGAGAAATAATTCCATCCCTTCGGAATTTGTTGACTTTCAATATTGCTGCAAACCAATTAATTCTGATGAAATTAAAATGTGAGGTTTTACGAATTTACATTCGAGAATCTGCCGCAAAAAAAAGAACCCTCTTTATTACCCCGTCTTTATGCACTCGGGTGCCAAGGTCCACACCTTGACACTAAGATTTTGTGTTTCCGTCTGGAAGTCCCGCCTTCGCTTGTCAGTTACGGCGGATAAAGGTTCTCGCCACCCGGGATGATTTATTAAATGAATAATTGACAACACTCTGTTGATGAGATTAAGATTAGGAGTATGATTAAGATTAGGAAATGTTCTTACTCTTAATCATAATCTTATTCTTACTCTTATTCTTACTCTTACTCTTACTCTTCTACTGGAAGAACAAAATTAAATTTACT
Organism: Melioribacteraceae bacterium; assembly: GCA_021740785.1. Taxonomy (GTDB): domain Bacteria; phylum Bacteroidota; class Ignavibacteria; order Ignavibacteriales; family Melioribacteraceae; genus JAIOZI01. Next base: position 30,111 of record JAIOZI010000030.1, on the reverse strand, counting down.
TCCTTTCCCCAATTAACTTTCAGCCAAATTTTACCGCGGTTTTTTTCAACTAACTCTCTGCATGAAATTAAACCAATTTCCGTTCATGCTACATCATTTGTATCGAGCGTAGTGAGTGTACATCAATTCTGAATAGCTTCCCTAGATTTTTTGTTGTATTTCAATGCACTCTTATAATCACTCATCGTCTCATATAAGAATGTAAATTTTCCCGCAGGAATTCCATTTACAATAAAATAATTTGGAAATGTTCCGTGCAAACATTACATTTCGTCACATAACGAAATGAGATAGGTAATGGATACAACAAAAATATTTAAAGCCCTTTCAGACATAAACCGGCTGAGAATTTTAAAGGCACTTCAGGCTAAGAAATTATGTGTATGTGAAATACGTGAGTTGCTGGGATTGGCAAACTCAACCGTATCTCAGCATCTTAAAATTCTTAAGGAGTCATCTTTTATTTTAGAGGAGAAAGATGGTAAATGGGTTAATTATAAGATTAATGCCGGCAATAAGGATCAAAGAATAATTTCAATATTAACATCACTGGATTTCTGGATAAATGACGATGATATTATTATAAAAGATAAAAAAAGAATTAAGAAGCTTGATAGAAATACAATTTGCGGAGTTTAATCAATTTTCAAATGTAATTCGTTTGTAGACGAAATAATTTTTAGGAATTAGAATGGATTGGAAAGAGCAGTACAAATCATTTTTATGGATACTCGGATTCTTTCTATTTGCATACTTTATGCCGATTGAAGATGAATCATTTTCTGCTGCAATAATTGCGGCTTTCGATCTTGCCAAGTGGTACGCACAGGAACATGTTTTACTCTGTTTAATCCCGGCGTTTTTCATTGCGGGTGTTATTGCTGTGTTTGTTAGTCAGAATGCAGTGATAAAATATCTCGGAGGCAAAGCGAAGAAGTGGGTAGCATATTCTGTAGCATCTGTGTCGGGAACAATTTTAGCTGTATGTTCATGTACCGTACTTCCACTGTTTTCCGGTATTCATAAACGGGGTGCGGGATTAGGTCCGGCAATTGCTTTCCTTTACTCTGGCCCGGCTATAAATATACTAGCAATAATATTGACTGCAAGAATTCTTGGTTTTGAATTAGGTGTTGCAAGAGTTATTGGCGCTGTTACATTTAGTATTGTAATTGGACTTATCATGAGTTTCATCTACAGAAAAGAAGAAAAAGAAAGAGCAGCAGCACAATTAGCATTACCGGAGCCGGGGGAGATCAGACCAATTTGGCAGACAGCATTCCACTTTTTTGTGCTAGTAGCAATTTTAGTTTTTGCCAATTGGGGCAGCCCGGATACAAGCGAAGGCTTCTGGTATTTTATGTTCGATTATAAATGGCTCTTCGTTGGAATATTCGGAATTCTCTTTTCGCTTTCACTCGCCTTCATTCTTAAGCTCAATAAATTATATGTATTTATTGGTTCAGCAATTGTTTTGGTAACAGCAATTATTTGGGGAAGCCAGCCATTAATTCCGTTCACTTCAGCAGTTATAATTTTAACATTATTACTTACATTCAGCAAAGGCGAGCCGAACGAATGGTTAGGTGAAACTTGGGGATTTACTAAACAGATAATGCCGCTGCTCGCTGCCGGCGTTTTGGTTGCCGGTTTCTTACTCGGTTCTGCCGATAACGGTAACGGTATTATCCCGAATGAATGGATTACAAATTTGGTTGGCGGAAATTCATTGTTCTCAAATTTCTTTGCCTCGATTGTTGGTGCGTTTATGTATTTCGCAACTTTGACCGAGATCCCGATTTTACAAGGATTGATAAACAGCGGAATGGGTAAAGGTCCGGCGCTTGCATTATTACTTGCGGGACCGGCTTTGTCATTACCGAATATGCTTGTTATAAGAAGTGTAATCGGTACGAAGAAAACGGCGGTCTTCGTTTCACTTGTTGTAATTATGTCAACAATAGTAGGAATGATTTATGGGGGTTTATTTTAATACATGACACCGAGAGCCACGGAGAAAGCACAGAGAATCACAGAGAAATCATTGATTTTACTCGGTGGTACTCCGTGTAGTAAAATTTTTAAGGAGGAATAAAATGCTAAACATAAAAGTTGTAGGAAGCGGTTGTCCGAATTGTCAAAAGTTGGAAGCACTTTGTAATGAAGTAGTTTCAGAAAAAGGATTTGATGCAAATATAGAAAAGGTATCTGATGTAAATAACTTCGCGGAATTAGGTGTATTTATGACACCCGGATTGATTGTAAACGATAATGTTTTGAGTCAAGGAAAGATACCTACAAAATCAACACTTGAGAATTGGTTAAATAATGCAAAAGCAGAATAGACCATGATTACTGACAGGGTTTATTATTTTCAACGAAGAAATAAAGGATAAATATGAGCAGCCTTACAAAGAGACTCTCGTTTTTAGATAGATACTTAACGTTGTGGATTTTTCTCGCAATGTTTATCGGAGTATTATCGGGACATTTATTTCCATCAGTAGCAACGTTTTGGGATTCGTTCAGTGTAGGAACTACAAACGTGCCAATTGCAATTGGATTAATTTTGATGATGTACCCGCCGCTTGCAAAAGTGAAGTATGAAGAACTCCCCGATGTTTTTAGAAATGTAAAAATTCTTAGTTTATCACTCGTTCAAAACTGGATCGTTGGACCTGTGCTAATGTTTGTACTTGCCGTTTTATTTCTGCAGGATTATCCCGAGTATATGGCTGGATTAATCCTAATCGGATTAGCGCGCTGCATTGCAATGGTAATTGTTTGGAATCAACTTGCTAAGGGTGATACAGAGTATGCAGCCGGACTTGTAGCGTTCAACTCAATTTTTCAAGTACTCTTCTTTTCGGTTTATGCTTATGTGTTTTTAACTATTTTGCCGGAGTGGCTTGGGCTTCAAACTTTTGCTGTTGATATTACTATCGGGCAGATAGCCGAAAGTGTTTTTATTTATCTCGGAATTCCTTTCATTGCCGGTATGATAACCCGTTACCTTGCGCTTAAAGTGAAATCAAAAGAGTGGTATGAGAAGAAATTTATTCCTCGTATCAGTCCTATAACATTAATTGCATTACTCTTTACGATTCTCGTAATGTTTTCACTTAAAGGTGAATACATTGTTAAAATACCATTGGATGTTGTAAGGATTGCTATTCCGCTCTTACTTTATTTCGTGATAATGTTTCTTATATCATTCTATATGGGTAAAAAAATCGGGGCGGATTATTCAAAAACCGCAACACTATCTTTCACTGCAGCCAGCAATAATTTTGAATTAGCAATTGCAGTTGCCATAGCGGTATTCGGAATAAACAGCGGCGAAGCGTTCGCTGCAGTAATCGGTCCTTTAGTTGAAGTTCCGGTGTTGATTGCGTTGGTTAATGTAGCTCTTTGGTTTCAGAAAAAGTATTTCAAAGGTGAAGTTGAAAAAGGTGATGTGGAAGCGCCGGATGTATGTCCGTAAAATTAGGAGTTATCAAGCCATTCTACGCTCAAGAGCAAAAAAGGTTTATGATCTATTTGCAGCCAGAGTAAAGAACGAGAATTGAGATTTGAAGATTCCGAAAAAATTACTTTGAGAATTTGAAAATTGTATAACGGCTTACCAGCATTTTCAAATCATCTTGCTTTTTCATTATTAGTCAAGTAATTTTCGTTACAAACACTAGAAAGTTCAAAGTCATAGGTAATACAATTCGTTTGTTGGGATGTTGTGTATAATGCTAAAAAATAGAAACGACAAAAAGATAATTGAATATTGACAGACAAGACATGCTCATCAACAAAGAGCTGTTTTTATTATTTTGATATAAAAAGAAAATTTGAATGGATATAGAAACAAAATATACTGACTTAATATTCATTGCGAACGATTCGGAAGATTCAATTCTTGACAGGTTTAGAGCAGTTTTAAAAACTGTAGAATTCTTTGATATTCTTGTTGGTTATTTCAGGATTAGCGGCTTTCAACAACTTTACAAATCATTTGAAATCTGAATATCTTATTAAATAGGCAGAATGGACAATTTTAAAAATCTTGTATCCGCCATACAGCATTTGCATAAACAGTTGCAGCAGTCGGCTGTAAATGCAGTAAATCAAATGTTAACAATACGAAACTGGATGATTGGTTACTACATTGTTGAGTTTGAGCAAAAGGGAAAAGACAGGGCGGAATATGGCGACCGGTTAATTGAAAGTATTGCTGTTGAGTTGATGCATATCAAAGGCATTGATAAACGTTCGCTTTTCAGGTTTCGGCAGTTTTACCTTTATTATCCTCAAATTGCAGAAGCAATTCGGGGTTCACTGACCCCCATTTTACCAAACCTGGAAAAAGTGGGGACAGTGACCCCACTATTACCTGGTTCACAAATTGTGGGGTCAGTGACCCCACAATTGGAAACCGGGTTATTTGTGCCGGGTGATAAAATCCTCACAAAACTTTCATACACGCATATCGAACAACTTTTGGGAATTGATGAACCCCTCAAACGTTGCTTCTACGAAACAGAATGTATCAAAGGCGCCTGGAGTGTGCGTGAATTGAAAAGGCAAATCAACAGCATGTACTATGAACGAAGCGGATTATCCGGAAACCCGGGAAAGCTTGCAAAACTGGTTCAGCAAAAAATAAAGCCACAAGAGTCAACCGACATCATTAAAAACATTTATGCTTTTGAATTTCTTGATTTACCCATTAAAGAAATTGTGGAAGAATCAGATCTGGAAAAAGCTTTGCTCGACAATCTACAACATTTTATTATCGAACTGGGGTATGGCTTCTGTTTTGAAACAAGGCAAAGAAGAATTCTTATCGGCGATAAATATTACTTTATCGACCTGGTTTTTTATCACCGGATTTTGAAATGCCATGTATTGATCGATCTGAAAATAGGAGAATTCGAACATGGTGATATAGGGCAATTGAATACTTACCTGAACTACTTTAAAGAAGAAATTTCGGAAACGGAAGATAACCCTCCGGTGGGTATTTTACTGGCTGCAGAAAAAGACCGTGCTTTGGTTAAGTATGCAACTGCCGGCATGGATAAAAACCTTTTTGTGCAGCAATATATGCTGAAATTACCTGATGCCAAAATATTGCAGCAACACATTGAAAAGGAATTAAACGAGTTTTAGTATGAAACTGTACGAAGCCCAAAATATTATAACTGATGTTTTCGATAAAACAATTGAAAACAGATTTAACATGATGAATATTTTATTGCTAAAGCCAAGCTGCAGTTTTTTAAAAAAATGTTCTGCAAATTACAATGAAAGTAATTTGTTAACCTGCGCTGATACAAATAGCAAATAGTTGCTTAAAAAAATTATAGAAAAAATTATGAACTTAGAAGAACTACAAAGCCATTTTGACAAGTTAATGCATCAACAAAACAATCAGGGTATTTCGGATTTCGAAGGTTATTCACCTTACGAAATGACTCAAATAATATACTTTACTTTTGAACAGGAGAGTCCGGTGAAACTACAAAAACTCTCCGATTCCGATTATCAAAAGATCCCGATCCTTAACCAGGTTAAATATCTAGCCCGCTTGATTGACAAAGCCGGAGAAATTAAACTTACAAAGAAAGGATTTTTACCGACAAAAATCGTTTCCGAACTTTATCAACAAGGGTTTATGAAAGATGAGTTAATTGAAAAGGGGTATTCAAAATTGTATAAGGAGACGGATTCGATTACAATAAATTTGATCCGGATCCTTTTAGAATTATCGGGAATTACCAAAAAACGAAAAGGCAAACTAAGTTTGACTAAATCCGGGGAAAAAATAATCTCCGGCAATGAGGATTTGTTAAAAACTATTATTGAAACTTTTACAACCAAATTTAATTGGGCATACTATGATGGATACGGTGAAAATCAAATCGGGCAGCTTGGATGGGGGTTTTCATTGATTTTGTTGTCAAAATACGGAAATGAAAAAAGATTGGATTCATTTTATGCTGAGAAATATTTTAAAGCATATCCCAGATTATTAAACTCCATTGAACCGACTTATGGAACATTGGAAAGTTACTCAACAGGTTGTTATTCCCTTCGTACATTCGACCGGTTTTTAGATTACTTCGGATTGATTAAAATTGATAAAGAGAGCAAAGGATTCAATACAAAAACATATATCACAAAAACTGATTTATTTGATAGATTGATAAAATGTTCTCCGCACAAAACTCTGTAAGAAAATTCATATACTGATATATATGTGGAATCCATTATCCGGCACACAAAGCTAATCTAAAATAATTTATAGTCTTGAATATTACTAAATATGTACTTATACTTGTACGTATAAAATATGGAGGATTTAATTATGATTGCTGCGAATTTTTCAGAATTCAGAACAAAATTGAAAGCATATCTTGATAATGTTGAGGATAATAATGAAACTCTCATCATTAAAAGAAAAACCGGTAAAGGGACGGTATTGATCTCGTTAGATGAGTACAATTCTATTATGGAAACTGTTCATCTTTTAAGTTCAAAAACAAATGCTGCGAGACTCTATGAGTCAATTAATCAAATGAAAAAAGGGGAGACTGTTAATAAAAACTTGATTGATGACTAATGAAAATTACATTCTCAATAATTGCTTGGGAGGACTATTTATCCTGGCAAAAGGAAAGCAAAAAGATATTACGTAAAATTAATGACTTGATTAAGGACATTCAAAAAACTCCTTTTGAAGGACTTGGCAAGCCTGAACCTTTAAAGTATGATTTGACCGGAAACTGGTCCAGACGAATTGACAGAGAACATAGATTGGTTTATAAATTTCAAAAAAATGAATTGCTAATTTATGCATGCATGTTTCATTATGACTAAAATCCCAGCATATAGTAAATGCTAATCATCCCCAATATCACACTTTGATACTATAATTTTTAGAATAGATCATATGAAAATTGAATTTGCCAAAGCTGATGTGAGAAATTAATCTTTTAATTTCTTTATGGAAAGATACATCGTTTAGTTGTTAAAAATAATAAAGTTCACAACTCCTTAAGGAAAGAATGCAGTTAGAATTATAAATTTATAATTGACAAAATAGGAGATAGAAATGGAATGGTTAACTGATCTGGAACAGGCAAAAGAAGAATCACAAAAATCCCGCAAACCCATTTTGCTTCAGTTTGAAATGGACAGTTGCGGCGGGTGTAAAAAATTGTACGAAGAAACTTATCCGGATGAAAAAGTGCAAGAAGAAATGAACGAATGGTTCGTTCTCCTAAAGCTTGACTTGAAAAAGGATCGTGAAATTAGAAGAGAACTTTCCGGTTATTGGACTCCATCGTTTTACTTTTTAGATCACAATGGAAAATCGTATTACAATTTCAACGGTTATCTGCCGATTGAAGAATTTAGGCTAATGCTTCGAATCGGTTATTCCGAATCAATGATTCCGAAAGGGAAGTACGACGAAGTGATAGAAGTTACAACTAAAGAAATTGATTCATTTGAAAAATCAGCATTGCTTCCTAAAGTATTAGTACAAGCCGGTATTGCGAAATACATAAAAACAAAAGACAACCCGGCATTTCGAAAGACTATGAAGGAAATACAAAATAAATATCCGAACTCACTCGAAGCCAAAATGTATTTCTGGGATGAGTAAATTAAACTGATATTCCGAATATTTTAATAAATCAATCCATTACGTAATGGCTGGAGGCGAAAATGAGAGACCTATATTTCAAGTATTTGCCTATTTTATGAAATACCAGTTTCGCAAAATGACAAGAATCTTATAGTAATGTTTAGTACCAAAATCAGCCTGTATTAATTGATTTCCCCACCTCAGAACTAGAAAGTATAGGTAAAAATATTGCTTTTCTAATTCAACAAACCAGAACTTACTCAGGAATAAAAACTGTTCAAATGGCTGCCGGAAAAGTCTGATTTAAAATGGCAGTCCGGCAAACTCTAATAGCTAAAAGAAAACCGCTTAAAGTAATATTCTCAATTTATATCTATCTCGTATTCAAAAGAGAAAGAATAATTCTTGACAAAGCTTGGTTATAATGTTATATTGTGGTGTAACCAAGATATTATGTTTATATCGAGTACGTTGTGTTTTGTTTTTATTGTGAGATTAATACAAAGGCAAACGTAAAGTTAGAGTATGAGAATAAATATTTTCATGAGCATGTTTTACTTGATAAATAAAGATTCTATAACCTAGGATAGGTTAAACACTTATCTAGAATAAATTTTTGCTTTTATCAGCGATATGAAAAATAATACTGTAAAATATCCGGAAATAACACCGCAGGCAATTCTTGTTGGCGTTACAATAGGTTTGTTAATGACCGCCAGTTTTTCTTATGCGGCGCTCGTATTGGGTTTTTCAACTAATGGTTCCCCGGTTGCTGCTGTTTTGGGCTGGGGAATAATGCGAACAATTTTTAAACGCGGTACTATTGTTGAAAATAATATAGTACAAACTGTTGCATCCGGAATTAATACTGCCACTTCAGGCGTAATTTTCACATTGCCTGTTCTATTAATTCGTGGTATTGAGTTTAATGTTTGGTGGGTAGGTGCCGCTGCTGTAGCCGGGGCTATTCTTGGTGTAGGTTTTATTATCCCATTAAGAAAACAAATGCTGGATATTGACCGGCTGCGATTCCCATCGGGAACAGCGGTTGCAAGTATACTTAAGTCTCCTGCCGAGGGAATCAAAAAATCAAGGTTGCTGATTTATGGAGCATTAATTTCAGCGTCAATCTACTTATTAACCCAATTTCCCCGGATGGGATTACCGGAAATTCTTCCGGGTACTATTGATCTTGGAGCATTTCTTAATTTGCCCGATTACATTGATAATATTTGGGCTGTGTCGCTTTTAAGTCTTGGAATTGGATTTATCTCAGGACGAAACGGTTTATTTGTTCTTGCAGGTGGAGTTTTGGCTTATTGGCTTATAACGCCTTTTGTTATTTCCTTAGGGTGGATTCCTGCTGATATCAAAGGGACAGGAATGACTTCGTTCATTCATGATCAAATGACACGCCCTTTGGGAATAGGTATGCTAATCGGCGGTTCTTTAATGAGTATTATTTTTACACTGCCGGCATTAAAATCAACCGTAAAAAGTTTCAATATCAAGTCTTTCGGAAGCGCAGGTTCGGATGAGCTCCCAATAAAGATTCTATATATAGTTATCTCGGCAGCGTTTGTTCTGTTTTTTCTAGCCGCCTGGTTAACATCATCTATTTCATTTTTTACCGCCTTAATTGTATCAATAGTTGGAACTCTCTGGTTATTCTTTGCCGGAATTATTATTTCGCAGGCAACCGGGATGACTGACTGGACTCCCATTAGTGGAATGTCCCTGTTGGCAGTAGCAATTTTGATGCTCTTCCTGCCGTCGGATCAACTTGTTACAGCCGTTTTGATAGGTGCGGCAGTTGCAGTTGCAATAGCAGAATGTGCCGATATGATGCAGGATTTGAAAACCGGTTACTTAGTCGGCAGTATACCCGCTAAACAGCAAACCATGCAGTTAATCATTGCCGGAATTGGACCTATTGTTTCTATATCAGTAATGTTACTTATCTGGAATAGTGGTGCAATTGACCCGGTAAGTGGAGTTCAACAGCCGGGATTTGGTCCCGGAACGGATGTTCAGGCGCCTCAAGCTATAGCTCTGGGAGCTACCATTGATAGCATTGTTGAAGGGAATGTTCCCGGTGATAAATTTCTTACCGGTGGTATTTTAGGCGCTTTATTATCATTCAGCGGTATCCCGGGATTGGGAGTTATTATGGGAATCGCAATGTATCTTTCAATAAAGCATATTCTCCCCTACGGTTTAGGTAGTATTCTCAATTTAATAATAGTCCGAAAAAAAGGTAAGGACTGGTCGGAAAAATGGGGCGTTCCTTTTGCGGCAGGATTAATAGTTGGTGAAGCGCTTTTGATAATTGTATTTGCATTTTTAACTGTAAGCGGAGTTTTAAACTAAATGAGAGTATTTGCAATTTTAACCATTAGCATAGGCACAATAGGCGCTGCAATTACGGCAGCTCATATTCCGCCGCTTTGGTTGGAATTTATTATTTTTTTAGTTATTACCGGCGCCGGCATATATCTGAATCGTAAGAAAACATCGGCGATACTCAAATCACAAAACAATTCTGCTAACCCTCTAAACCAATTTAGAATCTTAATAGATGAATATGTTGAATTAGTTACAAGAGTTATTGAAAGCGATAATGCTATAAATAGCTTATTGGAAAACAGTCACATTGAACATTTATATAACCAGGTTGAACAGGTACGGGTCGGCATAATTAACCAACTGGGGATGAAAAAATATATATCTATCATTTCACCATTTGCTCGTGCAGAACGGTTGTTATACCGCGGATACTCTTCGGCAACCGACGAATATTATGATGAAGCGAAGCAAAGTTTAACTCAAAGCCTCGATTTTTTTAAAATGACTAAAGACGAAATAAATAAAATAATGGACGTTACGTTATGAGCAAATCAAAAGAATTAAAAAAGAACGATAAGATTAGTAAAAAAATTAAAGATCATCTTAACACTTTTGGGATTACCGGTAAAGAACTTTCAAAAAATACTGGGATAGAATTGAATACGTTGTATTCAATTATTAACGGTCATCAACAGCCTAGTGTTGAAAAACTTGAACGGATATGCACATCTCTTCAAATCAGCATGGATGCTTTGCTTGATTTAGAAGTAAATACATTTCCTGTTTACTCTCAAAAAGTAGATGAAAGTTTAATACTTGGTAAATTTGAAGATGTTTGGTTCGGACCAAACGGCGGTGAGAGAATCGTTGTGTCGCGAAATTTTAGTACCGCAAATCAGTCGGAAGTTATGCGGCGAGTTATTTATAAAAATATTTACCGATTACCGGATGATCAGGTTGAACCTGCAATGCAGGCTTTTCAAAAACGGCAGCAGATTATCAATAAAAAAGAAAAAAGCAGAATTGAAGTAGTTGTTGAAAGCGAAATTATTGATTTTATTCAACAGCGTAAGCCTTTCGATTTGATTGATAAAAAGCTTATCCATGAATGTGTGAACGGAATAATAAGCAGACTTGAAAATGATCCGCTTAGTTTTGAATTAATTATCATACCGCGTCAATTTTTCTCAGTTAATTATGAAATTATTAACCGGGAAGTATTAGTATTCGATTTCGGCAGCGCTTTATTCAGGCAAACCCATCCTAATATTCTCCAGAATTTTTTAAAAGAAGTTGAAAAATATAAATATAATCTGGGTTGTTACCCAGATAGGGCGCAGACCATTGAATTTTTAAGGAAGCAGTTAGATGAAACAAGATGATATAATACTTGACAAAATATTAACAACAATTGAAGATTTAGTGAGCTTCAGAACGGTTGATGGTGCTAATGATGTATTTGAGAAAACTGTTAGGTACTGTGAAGATTTTTTTGCCGGTTCGGATGTAATAATAAAAAAATATAATTACTCCGGGTACCCGGCATTGGTTATTTTATCAGAGGAAACAAAAACTCCTACCTTTATGCTTCAAGGGCACTTGGATGTAGTTGACGGCTCGGATTCACAATTCCATCCACAGCAGAATGGTGAATATTTGCATGGACGCGGTACGGTTGATATGAAAGGTTTTGATGCCTTAGCCATGCATCTTGTTAAACATCTTCGAAAATCTCACCCGGAGATTTCTATTGGATTAATGCTCACTTTTGATGAAGAAGTCGGGGGCAGCAACGGCACCGCTTGCCTTGTAGAAGAAAACTATTTGCCCGGTATATTAATTAACGGCGACGGCGGTTACAATTACGCAGTTACCTATGCCGAAAAGGGCATTCTAAAATTTGAACTAAAGGTAGAAAGTATATCAGGTAGACATACATACCCGTGGAATGGTCAGAATGCTTTTGACCTTCTTATTGAAGACTATTTTCAAATAATCTCATTATTTAAAGATCAAGGAATAGCTACAGATTCCGACAATTGGTACACCACATATTCATCGTATGATATTTGTGTAAAAAATGAACCGCTTTTTGCACCCCATCATGCTGAAATGAAAGTTAACATCTATTTCGCGGATGATATTTCAAGTGATACTTTATTCCAAGATATTAAGAATCTTCTGAAGCATGCTGCAATTGAGAAATTGTGGGGCAGCGAACGAGTTTATCTCGAACCGGGGAACAAACAAATTATTCAGATGCAGCAAAAACTACAGCATCATTTTAACCAGCCAATCGTTGTACACTCTGAAAATGGTTCATCAGACGCACGTTTTTTTGCAAATAAAGGAATTCCGATTGTGATCATAAAAATGGTTGGGGAAGGTCATCATACTCCGGAAGAAAAACTGCATATCCCGTCAATTCTGCCTATGTATAATTCGGTAAAAGATTTCATTATTGAGAATGTTTTAAATTATGTCCAATCTAAAGAGGTAGTTTCAAATGGCTAGAGCAAGATTGATGTTATTAAGTGTTTTTATTCTGATTCAGTTTCCGGTTTTTGGTGGCGGCAGACTACCTGTGCGAGCTAAGTATGGTATGGTGGTTTCATCATCAAAATATGCTTCTGAAATTGGAATGCAGGTGCTTAAAAACGGTGGTAATGCAATTGATGCTGCTGTGGCTACTGCTTTTGCTTTAGCAGTTACTTTGCCTTCTGCAGGAAACATCGGTGGCGGCGGCTTCCTGGTATATTATGGTGCTGATGGTAAAATCACAACTATTGATTTTCGTGAGAAAGCTCCGTTAGCTGCAACTGCAAATATGTATTTGGATGCAAGCGGTAATATTCATGAAAATAGTAATCATGAAGGTATACTTTCTACCGGTGTGCCGGGTACAGTAGCTGGTCTTGTTTTGGCGCATAAAAAATTTGGTAAGCTGGGATGGAGACAACTTGTGAAACCTGCATTGATGTTAGCTAAAATCGGGATTCCTTTAACTTGGGGATTATATGATGATTTTAAATTGCTAAAAGAAAACTGGTTAAAATACCCGTCTTCAGCCAAAGTTTTTCTCAAAGCAGACGGTAGTTTGTATGAGCCGGGAGATTTATGGATACAACGCGATTTAGCAGCCACACTCGAACGAATTATGAATGAAGGAAGAGATGGATTCTATAAAGGAGAGACTGCAAAATATATTGTAGAATTTATGCAAAAAAATAATGGACTTATTACTCAAAATGATCTCGATCAATATGAAGCAATTGAACGAGTACCAGTTCATGGAACATTTCGCGGTTATGATATTTATTCTATGGCACCTCCTAGTTCAGGCGGAGTGACAATAGTGGAAATGCTTAATATTCTGGAAGGATACGACCTGAGGGAAATGGGTCACAACTCAGCCCAGTACCTGCATCTGCTTACCGAAACAATGCGCCGCGCTTTTGCCGACCGTGCACAGTTTTTAGGCGATCCTGAATTTAACCCGGATATGCCGATTAAAAAAATTATTTCTAAAGAACATGCCGCCAGGTTGAGTGGCAGCATCTCGCTTACCGAAGCATCTGTAAGTGATAGCACAAATTTTAATAACAATTACGAAAGCCCGGAAACTACACATCTGTCCGTGGTAGATAGTATGGGCAACATGGTTTCTCTTACTTATACGCTGGATTATTATTACGGTAATCAGATGGTTGTTGAAGGCGCTGGTTTTTTGCTGAACAACGAAATGGGTGATTTCAACCCGATTCCTGGTACCACCGATTCTCATGGTAATATTGGTACAAAACCCAATCTTATTCAACCGCAAAAGCGTATGCTTTCCAGTATGAGCCCTACTATCGTTGCGAAAGACGGGAAGGCAATGTTGGTTCTCGGCAGTCCGGGAGGCAGATCAATCATTAATACGGTGTTGCAAGTTTTGCTCAATGTGATTGAATTCAAGATGAATATTGCTGAGGCAATTGAGTCTCCGCGAATTCATCACCAATGGCTTCCGGATAAAACAGTTATAGAGGATTGGGGTTTTTCTCCTGATACTGAGAGAATTTATAAAGAATATGGACATGCAATAAATTATGAAAATTATTTTGGAAGATGTATGGGAATTTATAAAGATCCGGAAACCGGTTTACTTTACGGTGCAGCAGATTCTCGCAGTACTGACGGTGCCGCAGTTGGATATTAATATAAAACCTATTTCTTCTTTTAAGCAAAATAAATTGAAGATACTGAATTAAAGAAATATTTGAACAGACGAAATAATAAGGAAAGATAATTTGTGGAGAAGTGAAAATTTTGATTTTTAGTAAAGAAAACAACACAAGGACTTAAACTCAAATGTACCATAACGAAGGATTGGTAGTGAAATTAAATATTAGTTAATCAACTAAATAAAAACCAACTTAAGGAGAAGTACAATGCAAATTTTTACTAACCATGGCTTATCAATTTATAAGTCAACCATCTTCCTTGTTGTTATTTTACTGTTTATACTTAGTATGCCGGCAAGCGCCCAATCAAATGGTATTATTGAAGGGAAAATAACAGATGCAGCATCCGGCACCTCATTACCTGGGGCAAATATAGTTGTAGTTGGGCAGCAAATAGGAACTGCAGCCGATAAAAGTGGTGAATATCAAATCTCCCTTAAACCAGGTACTCATACACTCCAGGTGAGTTATGTAGGTTATAAAACAATAAAAAATGTGATAGTTATCGAAGCCAATGAAACAATAATAAAGAATTTTGAACTTGAAACAGACTTAACCGGCACGTCAGAAATTGTTGTGTTGGGAACAAGAAGATCGGACAGAACTATTATTGAATCATCGGTTCCAATTGATGTTATTTCTGCTGCGGAAATTAAGAAAAGCGGATTAACACAGACCACTGAATTGTTAAAAATGTTAGTCCCTTCTTATAACGCCCCACAAAATACTGTTACTGATGGTTCGGATCATGTTAAACCTGCAGCAATAAGAGGGCTAGGTCCAGACCAGGTTCTAGTTTTAATAAACGGTAAACGAAGACATACAAGCGCATTAGTTCACTTGAATGGATCCATTGGGCGGGGAAGTACAGGAGCTGATTTGAATGCAATTCCGGCTTCTGCTATTGAGAGTATTGAAGTTCTGCGTGACGGAGCGTCGGCACAATACGGATCAGATGCTATTGCCGGCGTCATTAATATTGTCCTTAAAAAAAGAACGGGTTTAGATGTTTCTGCTTCTATGGGAGAATACATTACTACCATGGAACGAGGTTATCTCGAGAGTGAAAAGCTTATCGATGGACAGGATGCTTCCACTTATAGCTGGGATGGAAATGTAGAGGATGTAAGTATTCAGGACGGACTTTCAACCGCTTTGCATGCAGGTTATGGTTTTCGAGTATTAAATACCGGAACGATTTATATTAGTGGTGAATACAGAAAACACAATTACACCAATAGGTCTGGGGAAGACCCAAGACAACAATATTTTACAATAGATGGAAATCCAGATCCTCGTGAAGAAACATTTGACCGAATTAATCACAGATGGGGAGATTCCGAAGTATCTGATATAGGATTATTCTTGAACAGTGATTTACCTTTAACAGATAATATTCAATTCTATTCATTTGGAGGTTTTTCATACAGGGATGGTCTTTCAGGCGGATTTTACAGGAGAGCAAGTGATAATAGAAATATAAGAGCTATTTACCCTGATGGTTACTTACCAAAAATTAATGCAAAAATATATGACGGTTCTTTTGCCGCAGGTTTGAAAGGTAATATCGGGGGCTGGAATTATGATATAAGCGAAACCTTCGGCGGGAATTCATTTAATTTTAACGTCACAAATTCTCTGAATGCATCCTTGGGCGCAGCAAGCCCTACCGAATTTGATTGCGGTACACTAAAGTTTTATCAGTCAACCACTAATTTGGATTTGATAAACCAGTTTGATATTGGAACTGCAACCCCATTAAATGTTGCAATGGGACTGGAGTTTAGATGGGAAAAATATCAACAAGAGGCTGGAGAACCTAACTCGTATATTGATGGCGGTGTTCCGATTTTAGATGGGCCAAATGCCGGTAATTCAGCAGCCAGCGGAGCACAAGTATTTCCCGGGTATTCACCAAGAGATGTGCAGAATGAGAGCAGAACAAACATGGGAATTTACATCGACTTGGAAAATGATATAGTTTCAAATTGGACGGTAGGCGCTGCAGGTAGATTTGAAAATTATAGCGATTTTGGATCAACGATCATCGGCAAACTTTCTACTAGATATGAATTCTTAAAAGGATTTGCTTTACGTGGCGCTATCAGTACCGGCTTTAGAGCGCCTTCATTGCAGCAGGAATTTTATACATCAATTGCAACCGTATTTATAAATGGCGAACCTTTTGAAGTAGGCACGTTTCCAGTTGCTTCAGCGGCGGCAAAAGCATTAGGAGCGGAAGATTTAAAGGCAGAAAAATCTGTTAATTTAAGCGCCGGGGCAACTTATTCCATGGCTAATTTCTCGTTAACTGTTGACGCATATCAAATAAGTGTTAACGACAGAATAGGTTTAACGGAAAATTTTAGAGGCGGTTCTATTGATTCACTTTTGTTATCAAAGGGAATTCAGGCTACCGGCGGCAGATATTTTATCAACGCGCTGAATACTAAAACGAAAGGTTTAGATATTACATCCAGTTATGGAATAAGACTCGGCAATGAATCTTCCTTAAAACTTACATTGGCTATGAACTTCAATGAAACGGAAGTAACCAATGAAGATGAGATTCAAACCCCTGCCGAACTTACTGCAGTTACGGATATTCCCCTACAATCAAGAGCTACTTTAGGCAGACTAACCGTGGGTTATCCGAAATCTTCCTGGAATTTTATGACTAATTATAATTGGAATAATTTTGGGTTTATGTTGAGAATATTAAGGTATGGCGAATTTACATCACTACATACTACTGATCCTACAAGAGATCAAACACGTAAACCGGTGTGGATTACCGACATTGAATTATCTTATGACATTACTGAGGGAATTGAGCTAGCTGTTGGCAGCAATAATTTGCTGGATGTATACCCGGAAAAAAACCTTAAGGTAAGTGCCTTTAATGGAATTTTTCAATATTCCGGTTTTTCTCCATCAGGATATAATGGTCGATATGTTTATACCCGTCTAAATGTAAGTTTGTAACCTAATAACTGTTCCCAAGGAATTTTTTGAATGAACTTGGGAACAATATTTTTGAATTATTGAATGGATATACAAATGAAAGTATTTATAATTTTATTTTTTTTCTCACTTACAATTCTTGCACAGTCTGAGCCAACAGATGACTATGTGGTTAAAACATTGGTTAGTGTAGGTGATCAAGCGCCGGATTTTGAATGCAAAACAATCTCCGGGGAAAATTTTACGTTGAGTAAACAAAAAGGGAAAGTGGTGTTGGTTACTTTTTTTGCCACATGGTGCTCGCACTGCCTTGCAGAACTGCCGCAAATAGAAGATAAAATATATAATGTCTTTAAGGATAGGAATGATTTTGAGCTGATAGTTATTGGTCGAAAGCATGATTCATCTGAATTGGAAAAGTTTAAGGAAACAAAAAAAATTAATTTGCCTTTTGCACCTGATCCCCAAAAAGAAATTTACGGCAAATACGCCGAGAAATATATTCCAAGAAATTTTGTAATCGGGAAAGATGGAAAAATTAAACTTGTATCAAAAAGTTCGCCTGAAAATCGAATTGAAGAAATTTTTGAAACAATAAAAAATGAACTCGATAAGAAATTGCAGTAATTGGCAAAATGTTTAACTGAACTGAGGCGCAACTTTTGGAATAATGGAATGTTGGAATAATGGAATGCTGGAATAATGGAATGTTGGAATGTTGGAATATTCCAGCTTGCCCAAAATAGAATGATTAATTAAACGGTGTTCCGGATTTTTTGGTTGTCAAAAAATAATCTTCCAGGTAAATGCTATTGAGGAATTATGAAATCAATTATAACATTTTTTATTTTTTTGTTATTAATTCTGCCGGTATCTGTTAAGAGCCAGGATGCAAACGATGTCGTTACTGTTAAAATTATAAGTTCCGTTGATAAACTTAAAGCTGGAGAAACTTACCCGGTTGCTGCAGCTCTGTATATCCATGAGCCGTACCATATAAACGGAAACAAACCCCTTGATGAATTTTTGATACCAACAGTTGTAAAGTTTGATTTACAAGATGATATGACTTACGGTGAAATTGTTTACCCCCCATCCCAAAATAAAACTTTTGCATTTTCTGAAAAACCGTTAGCGGTTTATGACGACACGGTTTACATTTTTTCTTCAGTAGCCATATCATCAGATATTCAAGCGAAAAGTATTGTAATTGAGGGAGTGGTAGAGTTTCAACCGTGTAATGAACAGTTTTGTTTAGAACCGGAAGAAGTTTCTTTTAGACAAGAGTTTTTGATAACTAAAACCAACGAGACTATATCTTCAATCAATAAAGGCATTTTTAAACAGCGGCAACCTGATAAAGATGAAAAGAAAATCGACGCATCCACAAAACAATATGACCTCGCAAAAACAGCGGCAGAAGAAGGGTTGTTGTGGACGTTTATTTTAGTATTTCTCAGCGGGCTCGCGTTGAACATGACACCATGCGTTTACCCGTTAATCCCGATTACAATAAGTTATTTTGGCGGTCAGACCCAGGGTAAAAAAAGCAATCTAATTGTTCATTCAATGCTGTATGTGTTGGGAATGGCAATAACTTATTCAATTTTAGGAATGATTGCAGCTTTGACCGGCAGCCTGTTTGGAGCGGCATTACAAAATCCAATTGTACTTGTTGGTATAGCAATTATACTTGTGGCGCTTGCATTAAGTATGTTTGATTTATATGAAATCCGCTTACCGTCATTTTTAACTAAGTTTGCCGGCGATACAAGGCGGGGATTTTGGGGTACGTTTTTTATGGGGCTTACCGTTGGAATAGTTGCCGCTCCTTGTATTGGTCCGTTTGTTTTAGCGTTATTGACTTTTGTTGGTGAAAAAGGAGATGTACTGTTAGGATTCTGGTTGTTCTTTGTGCTGGCTATAGGCATGGGAATACCCTTTATATTCTTAGGGGTATTTTCAGGCAGTATAAAAAAGCTCCCGCGTTCCGGCGCCTGGATGATCTGGGTGAGAGCTATTTTCGGATTTATTTTAATAGCAATGGCAATTTATTTTTTAGAGCCTCTTTTCCCCAATTCATTATTGTACTATTTCTCATTAGCTCTAGTTTTTTTTATCGGCGGTATTTACATGGCATGGATCGAGTCAAGTAAATCATCCGGTAAAATATTTCCGATTGTTCGCAACCTGGTTGGTATTATCTTTTTTCTACTTGCAGTGATAATATCTGCAAGCAGCGTACAATCGTATGTTGAAAAATCTTTAGCCTTCGCCAAAACCGAAGCCGGAAGTTTAGCTTCTACAGAACAGATTAATTGGACGGAATATTCCGAACAAAAAATACGGAATGCAATAGAACAGAATAAACCAGTGATGATAGATTTTTTTGCTGATTGGTGTGTGCCCTGCAAGGAAATGGATGCATTCACTTTCTCTCAACCGGAAGTGATCGAAATGTCAGGACACTTTACAATGTTAAAAGTAGATTTAACAACTGAAGACACTCCACAGGCAAAAGAATTAAAATCTAACTTCAACATCAAAGGAGTGCCTACGCTTGTTTTTTTGAATACTGACGGAGAGGAATTACCGGATTTACGTGTTGTGGGATTTTTAGAAAAAGAAGAATTATTACCAATTATGCAAAGTGTATTAAAATAAATTAAGGCTTTGTAAATAATGAGTTCATTAGAAAAATATTTTGAAAAATTCCGAAATAATATAATTGGTTACAACTTTGAACATGAATTTGAAACAGGTAAAAGACCTATCATTTATGCTGATTGGGCAGCAAGCGGTCGCCTTTACAAACCAATCGAAGATTATATCTCGAACACCTTAGGTCCGTATGTAGCAAATACTCATACCGAGACAACGCTGACCGGAACGGTTATGACAAATGCTTATCACCAGGCTTCCGTCATTATTAAAAAACATGTTCATGCTAATTCTGAAGACAGGCTGCTTTTTGCCGGATTTGGAATGACAGCGGTAATTAATAAATTTCAGCGCATGCTTGGTTTGCGGCTCCCCGAACAATTTAAAGACAAGATTGCGATTGAAAATAAACCACTAGTAATACTCACGCACATGGAGCATCATTCCAATCAAACATCTTGGGTGGAATGTATGGTTGATATTGAAATCCTTAAACGAACAGAAGATGGTTTGCCAGACCTTATGCATTTGCGGGATATCTTAAAATCAAATATAAATCGAAAGTTGATTATCGGATCGTTTACAGCCTGCTCAAACGTAACCGGGATTATTACCCCGTACCCTGAAATGGCTGAAATAATGCATGAATATAACCGGCTATGTTTTATTGATTTCTCTGCTTCGGCTGCATACGTCGATATCAACATGCATCCTGAAAATGATAAGCAATCTTTAGATGCTATCTTTTTTTCCCCGCATAAATTTTTGGGCGGACCCGGATCATCGGGTGTGATTGTTTTTAACTCGCAATTGTATCAAAATAAAATTCCCGATCAAGTCGGTGGAGGCACGGTTTTATGGACAAACCCGTGGAGCGGGCATCGTTATTTTGATAATGTAGAACTCCGTGAGGATGGAGGCACGCCAGGTTTTCTGCAAGGCATAAAGGCTGCGTTGGCAATTTTGTTGAAAGAGGAAATGAGTGTATCAAAGATTATTGAACGCGAACATGAATTAAAAGAAAAATTGCTAAATCGAATCCAGTCGATAAATGGAGTAACAGTTCTGGAAGCATCTCAACAAGACCGGTTAGGATATATTTCATTTTACATTAAAGGTATACACCACAATTTGATTGTCCGCCTATTAAATGACCGCTTCGGAATTCAAACACGGGGCGGCTGTTCCTGCGCCGGAACTTACGGGCATGTATTGTTACATATTGACTTTCATGAATCCAAACGAATTACGGAAAAAATAGATGTTGGCGATTTGAGTGAAAAACCGGGCTGGGTAAGGATTTCGATTCATCCAACCATGACGAATGAAGAAATTGATTTTATTCTTGATGCCTTGAACGAAATCACAATAAATTATAAGGATTGGATAAAGGGATATAAGTTTGATCCGCACAAAGGTGATTTTGATCCTCTCAACGATCCGGCTTTTAGTATTGATCTTAAAAAATCTTTTAAATGTTAAATCGAAATATTTATGAATATTTGACAAGTTATTTGAGCGATTCTGAGTTATTCAAATTCATAAAATCGTACAACTATAGACAATCCAAAATATTGCAGGGAGTATATATGAGAAATCAAGTTAAAATAATTCACAAGATATTTTTGTTGTTTCTATTCTTTTCACAATCAGTGGTTTTCCCATGTACATCTGCAATAGTTTCCGGGAAAGCTTCACCAAACGGCAGACCTTTATTGTGGAAACATCGTGATGCCAGTCATTATGAAAACAAACTTATGTTCTTTAAAGGATTTAAGTATGATTTTATTGCCGATGTTAATGTTAAGGACACGCTGGCTAATTCGGTTTGGATGGGAAGCAATACCGCCGGTTTTAGTATTATTAACACAGCCGCCTATAATGTTGATGAGACCAATGAAAATGAAATCCCAATTGAACGTGACGGCTATGTTATGAAAAAAGCTCTTGCCGAATGCGCAACACTCGCCGACTTTGAAGCCTTACTGGATACACTTGTTGGGAAATGGGGGGTCGCATCAAATTTTGGGGTTATTGATGCTCAGGGAGGCGCTGCATATTATGAAGTTGACCATCATTCTTATAAAAAGTTTGATGTTAATGATCCGGCAATAGCCCCGGATGGTTATCTTATACGCACAAACTATGCCGTAAGCGGAAGAGATTTGGAGGGTCATGGTTATATGCGCTATGAAACTGCTAAAAAACTTTTTAATGAACATTATGCTAGAGATCAACACATTTGTTTCCCATTTATATTGAAAACAGCAGATAGAAACATGCTTCACTCTCTGACCAAGGACGATGTATATAAAATGGACTTACCTCAAGATACAACAGATAATAAGTTTATACCGTTTCGAGATTTTATTGTAAGGTACTCCTCCATCTCATCAATGATTATTCAAGGAGTAAAACCGGGAGAAGATCCTGCGTTAACAACTTTGTGGACAGTTTTGGGATTCCCGGTAACAACCCTTGTTACGCCGGTATGGGTAGCTGCCGGTGAAAATTTACCTACTGTTACAATTGGAAAAGAAGGTATAACGGCGCCAATTAATAAAAAATCACTTCACTTAAAAGAAAAATGTTTCCCAATAGATTATGGACATGGATCAGATTACTTAAATGTATCAGCATTACTGAATAAAGCTGAAACAGGAATAATCCAAAAGTTGTTCCCGTACGAAAAAGAGATAATAGACAAAGCCCAAACTCTTATTAAAAACTGGACGACAAATTCTTTTCAAAAGGAAGAAGCTGCAGAATATTATCAGTGGCTTGATGAATATATTAATTCTGTTTACCAAAAAGAATTCGGGATATAAATATTTATATATCGACTGTTGTATTGCTCCCTCCCCATCCTCTCGTAAGATTCACTTTTGATATCTTACGAGAGGAATTATTGAAATAAATTCAATGTGTATTAAAAAATATTGCTTCAATTTCTTTGTAGTTTAGTTTGTCCTTTGTTATATTTCGGTAGCTAACGAAATCAAATTATGAACAAAACATCTAATATTTTTAAATCTCTTTCCGATCCAAACAGGTTGAGAATTTTAAAAATGCTCCAAATCTCGCCTCTGTGTGTTTGTGAAATCACAGAAATTTTAGGTCTCTCAACTTCTACCGTTTCGCAGCACTTGAATATTCTTAAAAAAAGCGGATTTATAGAAGAAAAACGTGACGGTAGATGGATAAATTATTCAATCAATTTCCATCATGATGATGAGCGAATAACAGCAATTCTGACTTCGCTCGATTTTTGGATAGGAGATTTTGAGCAGCTTGAAATAGATAGAGAAAAAATAAAGACTGTCGATAGACATAATATCCTCTGTTAACAGATTTTAATTTCGGTAATTACCGAAACTAAATTTTTAATAATTAGGAGTATTGTTATGGGTAATAAGACACCGATGGAATTATTAAAAGGGTTTGCACCGGAGTTTGCAAAAAATCAAATGGATGAAAAAGCTCTCATTTTCGAGAATGAGAAGTATCAAAAAGTGCCTAATAAGTATAAAATGTTAGCCTGCCTGCCGGTAGGCAGGTCGGAATTGGAATTGCAGCAGCTTTGGGAAGCGATACTTGTACACAGATGTGGACTAAAATGGCTAAACAAAATAATGTAACAAATGAAGAAATTGTAGAAACAATGCAAGTTGCACGTTATATGAAACAAGCAACGGTAAATGATACAATTGCTAATTCGCTTAAAATCTTAGAAGGAGAAAAATAAAATGACATCTGTCAAAATACTTGGCACCGGTTGTAAAAAATGTCAAACACTCGAAGCAAAAGTAAGAGACCTCGTTGCGCAAAACGGAATTGATGCAAATGTTGAAAAGGTAACTGATATAAACGAAATGGTTAATTACGGAATTATGATGACTCCCGGTTTAATTATAAATGAAGAAGTTAAAAGTGTTGGAATAATTCCTAAAGATGAACAAATCATTAAATGGATAAACGGAGAATAGCAAAATGAAAATTACCGTAATGTTATTAATTACTTTTTTGTTTTTGAATATCGGATGTAAAGCGCAGAGTGAAGAAGTTATTGAAGAAAATGTAAAAAAGAATAATGCAAAAGTAACATTTGTTGAACTCGGTTCCGTTAACTGCATACCATGTAAACAGATGCAGCCTGTAATGAAAGCCATCGAAGAAAAGTACGGTGACCAGGTTGAAGTTGTTTTTCACGACGTATGGAAACCGGAAGAAAAACATTACGCACAGGAATACGGAATCAAACTTATACCAACTCAAGTATTCTTAGATAAAAACGGGAAAGAATTTCACAGGCATGAAGGATTTTATCCCGAAGCAGAGATTGATAAAGTGCTGCAGGCACAAGGGTTAAAAGCGATAGAATAATTTTGATACTAACAAGTTGTAATTAATTTATTGTCATTTAGCTTAGCTGTCATAAATAGTCATTTGTTGTTTCTGAAATTGTTCTGATTTAAGAGTAACAGCTTTATGATTTTCAACTAATTACAACAAATAACTTAATGACTACAAATGACTTAATGACTATAAATGACTAATGACTATAAATGACTAATGACTACAAATGACTCAATGACTATAAATGACTAATGACCATAAATGACTTAATGACTATAAATGACTAATGACCATAAATGACTTAATGACTACAAATGACTTTTATATTTCTTTCAGATTTGTTCTAAGATAATAAACTAAATGGATTAAAATGTTCGAATCACTTTTCACAACACTTTACGAAGCAATGACCGGCGCGGTTTGGATTGCTCTCTTAGCCTCATTCATTTGGGGAATATTATCAATTCTTCTTTCGCCGTGTCATTTATCTAGTATACCGCTTGTGGTTGGATTTATCAGCACGCAAGGAAAAATATCTGTCAAAAGAACGTTTAATATTTCGCTTGTTTTTTCAATCGGTATTTTAATTACAATTGCGTTAATTGGTGTGATTACTGCATCGCTCGGAAGATTGATGGGGGATGTTGGCGTTTATGGAAATTATTTTGTTGCTGCAATTTTCTTTTTAGTAGGACTTTATTTACTCGACATTATTAAAATTGATTGGAACACTGCGGGATTAAAACAAACGAAAGTTAAGGGATTACTTGCAGCATTAATACTTGGATTGCTTTTTGGAATTGCCCTTGGACCTTGTACATTTGCATATATGGCGCCGGTACTCGGTGTTGTTTTCCAAACGGCTCAAACTAATTATTTCCTCGCAGTTTTATTTCTGTTAGCATTTGGAATTGGGCACTGTGCTGTTATTGTTGGCGCCGGCACACTTGCAGGAAAAGTTCAGAAGTATTTGAACTGGTCCGAAGAATCAAATATAATTTTGTGGATAAAAAGAGTTTGCGGTGTACTCGTTATACTTGGCGGCGTTTATTTAGTATACACTACATTTTAATTAAAACAAGAAAGGAATATTATGCCGGTTCTAAATGAGGTTGAAACAAAAATTTTGCAACTGGAAGATTCTTTCGAATTAATACCTAATGAACGGAAAGAACTATTAAATCAGTTAGCGCAATACATTTCAAATAAATTTAAAGAAGAAAAAAAAATAAATCTTACTTTCATCTGTACACATAATTCTCGTAGAAGTCACATTAGTCAAATTTGGGCACAGGCAGCCGCTGAGTTTTACAACATTCCTAATATTGAATGTTACTCCGGCGGAACGGAAGCAACTGCATTCAACCCACGTGCGATAACAGCGATGAGAAAAGCCGGATTCAAAATAGAAATGAAAAATGATTCGGCTAACCCGGTTTACCTTGTATATTATTCCGATGATAAACAACCGGTTGAATGTTTCTCAAAAGTTTATAGTGATGAATACAATCCGCAAAAAGAGTTTGCTGCAATCATGACTTGCTCGGATGCCGATGAAAACTGTCCCGTCGTATTCGGTGCTGAAGCCCGTTTCCCAATTCGCTATGACGATCCCAAAGAATTTGACGGAACCGAACTTGAAGAACTAAAATACGATGAACGGGTTGAGCAGATCGGAAGAGAGATGCTGTTCGTTTTATTCTTGGTAAGCTGTTTATCATAGTATTAAGACAATCTTTTCAAATGGGTTTTTAACTATATTGTTACGTTATTTTATAATTTTTTATTAAAACAGTGTTCACCCAAAATGATAGACAAGTACAGTCAATACATATTAAACTCTCTTTCCGAGGGTGTAATAGTTCTTGATAAAGAATTCAAGATAATAAGCATTAATAGAGCTGCCGGCAAACTTTTAAACAAGAAAAAGGAAGACATTGTCGGCATGGTATGTAAAAATTTCTGTTTATCAGAGCAATGCGAATTGATGTGTCCGATTAGTGAGATCTTAATTACCGGCAAAAATATTTACGATTTAGAGACTGTTTATCAAAAGAGTGGAGGTGAAACACTACCGGTAAAAATTAATGCAGCAGTATTGCAAGATGAAAATAATGAACCGATAGGCGGAGTGATATCTTTCCAAGAGAAAAAAGATATAATTAATTATAAAAATATTCTTGAAAACGATTCTCACTATTATGGTATAGTTGGTAAATCCGAGCAAATGATAGAACTCTTTAATACAATTGAAGAAATTAAGGAAACGGATACTTCGGTTTTAATATCCGGGGAAACAGGTGTTGGAAAAGAATTGGTTGCAAATGCAATTGTTGAAACCAGTAGAAGGAAGAACAAACCTTTCGTTAAAATTAATTGTGCCGTGCTTCCCGAAACACTTTTAGCGAGTGAACTATTTGGACATGTAAGAGGAGCTTTCACAGATGCTACCAGGGATAGAATAGGCAGATTTGAATTAGCAGATACGGGGACTATTTTTCTAGATGAAATCGGCGAAATGCCCTACAATATGCAGACTCAATTGTTGAGGATAATTCAAGAAGGTACATTTGAAAGAGTAGGTGAATCAAAAACACAAAAAGTGGATGTAAGAATCATTGCCGCCACTAATAAAAATTTAGAAGAGGAAATAGTAAAAAAGAAATTTCGAGAGGATTTATACTACAGGCTTAATGTCATTCCTTTAAAAGTTCCGCCGTTGCGAGAAAGAGAGACGGATATACTTTTGATTGCAGAATTTTTTGTTAGAAAATTTGCTGAAAAATATAAAAAGAACATTCATAATATATCGCCCGGTGCAATAGAAATTTTAAATAATTATAAATGGCCCGGCAATGTGCGTGAATTAGAGAATGCAATTGAATATTCTTTTATTCGCGCAAAACGTTCCGACTCGGTTTGTCTTTGTTGCCTGCCCCCTCATATTCGTCCGCAGAAAGAGTGTAAAGAAAAATTAGATGCCCGCCAGCTTGAGATAGATGACCGCGCAAATGAGCTGTTACATTTATTGAGAAAAAACAATTGGAATAAAACACGTGTAGCTGAAATCCTCGGTGTTGATAGAAGTACGGTACACAGACGTCTTAAATCTATTAACCAAAGTGAATTTTAGTGTTGCATAATGTTGCGGTGAAACACATCGTTCAAACTCATTAAACTGAATATTCTCAAGCAACATAGCGGAAAAGTTGCAAATCGTTGCAATTCGTTTAATGAAAAACCTCATTTACTAATCAAATTAACTAAAAATAACCGGCACGCCTTTTGAACTGATCTATCAATTATGAGTGAAATGTTAGGAAATCAATATTTTTTAACTCACAGATTCTTGGATGCACGGAAAGAATTACAAGAAGCCTTACAGAAGAATCCTTCAAACAAGTGTATTCAAAAAAGACTAATAATTTGTTATATAAAAACCGGGCGGTATAATGAAGCATTTGAATTATTCTATAATCTTGTTTCAAAAGATATAAGATTTATAACAAATTCTGATTACTTAAAAGAAGGCTGTCCTTGTAGAGATATTATTGCCGAACTTGAAGCAGCCGAGGTTACTGAAAACGATACAAATAAAATTTTATCTTTAGCCATTTTATGGTTGTATTGCGATCCGCTGAATTCCATAAAATATTTTGAGATGTTGAGAGATGAAACCTACAAAACCAAAATTAATCGACTTATTAATAAAATAAATCATCTAGTATCCACAACAAATTAAAAGGAATCGAATTATGGAGCAGAAAACAATTACCAGGAAGGATTTTTTGACGAGTACATCGAAATACGCTGTTGGAGCTGTTGCTGGAGTTGCCGGATTAAACATGTTAGCCGGCGGTAAATTAATGGCGGGATCCAAAACTTTTGATTGGCCTTATCCTTACACAGCCTTAGACCCGGAAGCCGTTAGGATTAAAGCGCACACCTTGTATTGGAACGAGAAGGATTGCTGTGCGGGCACTTTCGGCGGAATTACTGATCTATTGGCTGAATCAATGGGCGAGCCATGGACAAGTTTTCCGATTGAAGTTATGTTATTCGGCAGAGGAGGCGGAGTCGGCTGGGGTTCAATATGCGGATGCTTAAACGGCGGAGCTGCCTTAATAAGTTTGGTAACGGAAAAAGGTCCATCAGGCGCATTAATCAATGAATTATGGGGCTGGTATACTACTGAGATGTTACCCACAGACGCAGCTAATGAAGCAACATATGAAGTTCAAAACTATGTGGGGGATTTACCGCAAAATATATCAGGAAGCCCCCTTTGCCATTCATCCGTTAGTCAATGGTGCAATGTTGCAGGGAAAAAAGTAGCTGATATTGAGAGAAAAGAAAGATGCGCCAGGATAACTGGTGATATTGCGGCTAAGACTGTTGAAATATTGAACGACTATTTTGCCGGCACTTTCACCGGAACATTTGTTGATCCTGAAACTGTTGCTGCATGTATGACCTGCCACGGCTCGGCTGTATTAGGAAATGTAATGACTCATATGGAATGCACTTCCTGTCATGGTGATCCGCATGACACGAGCGGTATCGAAAATGTTGGTGGAATAACGACAAATTATAAGTTGGAACAGAATTATCCCAACCCTTTTAATCCAACAACAAATATTAAATTCTCAATACCGCAACAAGGTAAAGTGCGATTGGAAATTTATGACATTCAGGGTAAACTGATAAACTCAATTATTGATTCTGAATACTTGAATGCAGGTAATTATGAAACTAAATGGAATGGAACGGATAATGCCGGGCGCAAGGTAAGCAGTGGAATTTATTTTGCCCGCTTAACCTCACAAGATTATATGAAAACTATCAAGATGAATCTGATTAAATAATTTTCTCTTTTATTCTTTCTGTAACCCGTAATAAAAAGAGCCATTTAACGATGGCTCTTTTCATAATTGTTATCTAATTTTAGCTAATTGTATCGCGGGTTTAAACCGTACCATCAATACTAAGTGCTGCAGCAATAATCACAATTTGCCATCAACTTCCTTGAGAAAGAACTGGAAGAAGTAAAACAAGATGAACGGGCTGAAGAGATTGGTAGAGAAATGGTGTACGCTTTTTCAAATGTCGATTCCCAGAAATAATTTTATTCTGATTGATTTCTATTTCTTAACATTTTTTTTACTTCTTTATCAAAATCGGATTCTATTTCCTGAGTATTATTAAATTCATCATACTCGGTAAATGCTTTCTGCTCGGCTTTTTTGTGCGAAATTTTTCCCTTACCGTCGAGTATTTTGTATTGATTGAATTCTAAGAATTTATTTACCGATTCAGCAAGTTGTTCCATCGTAAAGGTAGTTCTATTTTCAATAAGCCTTTCAATGTAATCAAAATAACCTGAGATAGTTCTTTCAAGCTTTTTTATTTCGATTACTGTTAAATAATTTTTAGCAATAGCCGTATCGGATTTAAGAATTCTTCCTTTCGGTGCGTTCTTCCAAGTTTTTAATCCCATAAAAGGTTTTGCTTTATCAGCTTCTTTGTAAATGATTTCAGCGGCGGTTTTTCCCGTTATTGCGAAATGAAATTTATTCTGAATCATTGAGTAAAAGTTTTTCGTGATATCTGAATTCGGGTCATAGTCAATGCTGCATTCGGCAAAAATATCGGTTATCTGCTGGTAAATTCTCCGCTCGCTTGCTCGTATTGAACGGACTCTTTCGAGTAATTCCCGGAAATAGTCTTTCCCAAAATATCTTCCGTTTTTCAGTCTGTCGTCATCTAAAACAAATCCTTTTATAATGTATTCTTTTAGGGTTTTTGTTGCCCAAATTCTAAATTGAGTTGCTTTTTTACTGTTAACCCTGTAGCCGACTGCAATTATAGCGTCTAGATTATAAAATTTGGTTTTATAATTTTTACCATCGGCGG
>JAIOZI010000029.1 GCA_021740785.1 Melioribacteraceae bacterium | reverse complement strand
GCTTTGGGATATTAATTTTGTCTCGTTCGGATATAATGGTAGTTGTAATTGCATATTATACTTAATTTAATGCATTTTTATTTTGCGAACAACAACTCTTAATTCCTTATTTTTATTCACGGGGTAAGGAGTTCTGAGTTTAAAAAGCAGCAGTAAATTCGCCAATTTTGCAGCGGATTGCAAAAAAGTCTTGACAATTATGCAAAGCATTGCAAAATTGTCGACATGAAAAGATATTTACAAGATAAAATATTGAGCGATCTACAATTGAAAATGGTTTTTATTACAGGTCCAAGGCAGGTAGGGAAAACATTTGTATCCAAACAAATTATGAAGTTATTCAGTAATCCCGTCTATCTAAACTATGATAATTTTGAGGATAAGCGAGTAATAGAAAACCAGTCATGGATAAACAATTATGATCTTCTCATTTTTGATGAAATTCATAAAATGAAAAATTGGAAACTCTTTGTAAAAGGAGTATATGATAAAAAGGAATCAAATCAATCGATACTGGTTACAGTATCTGCAAGAATGGAAACATTCAGGCAGAGCGGGGAATCATTAGCCGGGCGATATCTCCATCATCGTCTACATCCGCTTTCCGTAAAAGAGCTTCAAGGCACGGATAATAATTATAACATTGTTGAAAACCTCAACAACTACGGAGCATTTCCGGAACCATATTTATACAAACTGGGAAATGATGAAAAGGAATCGAAAATTTATTCCGCACGTTGGAAAAATCAATATTACACCGACCTGATTAGAGAAGATATTCTGGAGTTCAGCAGAATACATGAAATTAAAACAATGAAATTGCTTGTTGAATTGCTCCGGGAAAGAGTGGGTTCACCGTTATCGTTTAATTCAATTGCAGAAGATTTACAAGTATCTCCCAATACAATTAAAAAGTATATCGATATTCTTGAAAGTCTATACATTATATTTTTGGTAAGACCATTCAATAAGAACATTGCCCGTGCTGTTTTGAAGGAACCAAAAGCGTACTTTTTTGATTCTTCATTCATAAAAGCAGATGCAGGTATTAAATTGGAGAATACAGTGGCAGCCGCCCTGCTAAAACACACGCAGCACAGGTACGATGCATTCGGTGAAAAAATAATGTTGAATTATGTAAGAACCCGTGATAATAAGGAGGTGGATTTTGTAATTGCAAAGAAAGGATCCCCGGTTGATTTTATTGAGGTAAAATTTAGTGATAACAAACCATCCCCTAATTTATTTTATTTTCAGAAAAAATTCGAAAGCGCAAATTTTATACAACTCGTACACAATCTTAAACAAGAAGAAGATACTAGAGGTATTCAAATAAGACATGCCGGTGATTGGCTGGCATTTCTCTCAGCTTAATGACACTCTTACGTAACTGGCAAGACAAAAGTATTAAAATCGTATAAAAAGTCAGCGGCGCGTAAAAAAATATTAATTCATTTCCTGGTGCATTATAAACTGTTTACCCTTTGTCCGAAGAAAACAGTTAAGCGTCGAGGTCTTGGAAAATTGTCCTCAGTTTTTCTAAAGAACTTTCCCAATCGCTCTTCTTCATCTTTTCCTTTTCGACTACATCCTGCGGGGCTTTATTCACAAAGTTTTCGTTTGAAAGTTTTTTTGTAACGCCTGTTAGAAGTCCCTCAATACGGTTAATCTCTTTTTCAATTCTTTTCTTTTCAACATCCAGATCAATTATTCCTTCAAGGGGGATAAAAATATCGCAGCCCTTTGCAACTGCCGAAGCGCTGAATTTCGGTTTATTCAAATCGGGAGCGGCGGTAATTTCGTTAACTTTTGCAAGTGATTTGATATATATTTTTTGCGCATCCGTTAAATCTTCGGTTTTTATGTGAATGTCAAGTTTTCGAGAAGGCGGTATGTTCATCTCTCCGCGAATATTACGAATTGCCGTAATTAGGTTCTGCAGAAATTCTATTCCCGTTTCGGATTTTTTATCGATTAGTGTCTCGTCATATTTAGGATACCCTGTTGTAGAAATCGATTCACCCACATTTCTATTTTCAAGAAGGTGCCAAATTTCTTCGGTTACGAACGGCATAAACGGATGAACAATTTTAAGCATATCTTCAAACAGGGCGAGAGCGCGTGTCAGCACAGCTGATTTTATTTCTTCATCTTCGGAGTAGAGTCTATTCTTAATCAATTCAATATACCAATCGCAGAAATCATTCCAGACATAGGCATAAATCATTTTAGTTGCATTGTTCACTTCAAAATTATCAAGAGCATTATCAATCTGGTTAACAGTTGATTGAAAACGAGAGATAATCCATTTATCGGTAAAGTCAATATGTTTATCTTTCAAATCCTGGTTGACCGGGATATTCTGAGCATTCATCATCAGAAAACGTGCGGCGTTCCAAATTTTATTTGCAAAATTTCTACCAATTTCACATTTATCCGTGCTGAATAATACATCTTGACCGAGCGGAGCAATGTATGTGACGGTAAAACGAAGTGCATCGGCGCCGTATTCTTTAATTACATCAATCGGGTCGGGAGAATTACCGAGCGACTTACTCATCTTTCTGCCCAAATCATCACGTAAAATACTGGTGAAATAAACATCCTTAAATGGAATATCATTCATAAACTGCATACCAGCCATTATCATTCTTGCAACCCAGAAGAAAATAATATCGGGCGCGGTAACCAGAAGATCAGTTGGGTAATAATAATTTTGTTCTTCCTTTGTTTCGAAAACATCCTGTGCCCAAAGCCAGCTCGAAGCCCAGGTATCCAAAACATCCTCGTCCTGCTTCCAATTTTCAATATCTTCGGGTGGATTAACATCACAGTAAATTTCATTTGTTTCTTTATGATACCAAACCGGGATTCTGTGTCCCCACCATAACTGGCGGGATATGCACCAATCCCTGATGTTTGTCATCCAATGCTCGTAGGTTTTAGTCCAATGTGCCGGATGAAAATTGATTTGATTATTTTGTATCACTTCGAGCGCCGGTTTTGCTAGTTCATCCATTTTCATAAACCATTGTTCGGAGAGATACGGCTCTATCGGAACATCTCCGCGTTGAGAATAACCGACTTTATTTGTGTATTCTTCAACTTTATCGAGCAAACCCAATTCTTCGAACCGTGCAATTACTTTTTTGCGTGCAACATACCGGTCTAAATTTTGAAAGCCGTGCGGAACGTTTCCGTTTGTTGTTGCGTCATCATTGAATATGTTTCTCACTTCCAATTTATGACGTTCACCCATTTCAAAATCGTTGATATCATGAGCCGGTGTTACTTTTACAACGCCTGTACCGAATTCCATATCAACATATTCATCTGCAATAATTGGTATTTCTCTTTCACAAATAGGCAGCAATATTTTTTTGCCGATAATATTCTTGTATCTCTCATCATTAGGATTTACGGCAACCGCCGAATCGCCTAACATTGTTTCGGGTCTTGTAGTAGCAACTATCACATGTGATATGATATGATCCCCGCCGTCGATAACAGGATATTTCAGATGCCAAAGTTTACCGTTAATAGTTTTGTAAATCACTTCTTCATCTGAGATTGCAGATTTTGAAGCGGGACACCAGTTAACCATTCTGTAACCGCGGTATATAAATCCTTTTTTATACAGATCAACAAAAGCTTCAATTACCTTCGGGTAATATTGATCGTCCATAGTAAATCGCTGCCGGTCCCAGTCGCAGCTAACGCCAAGTTTTCGTAGTTGTTTGTAAATTATTCCGCCGTATTTTTCAGTCCAATCCCAGCAATGTTTTAAGAATTCTTTACGACCAATATCATACTTATTTATTCCCTGTTCTTTAAGAAGATTAACAACCTTTGTTTCGGTTGCAATAGATGCATGGTCGGTGCCGGGAACCCAGCATGTGTTAAAGCCCTTCATTCGTTTGTAGCGGATGTAAATATCCTGCAGGGTATTGTTGAGAATATGACCCAAATGCAGCATTCCGGTAACATTCGGCGGCGGTATAACGATTGTATACGGGGGTTTGCTTTCATCTACTTCGGAATGAAAAATTTTCTTTTCTTCCCAATACCTATACCACTTATCTTCGGTCTCAACCGGGTTATATGCTTTCGGAATGTCTTCGAAATTCTTATACATTGGTCACAACTCACTACTTAGAAAAATTTAAAACACAAATATAGTGAAAATTAGATTCTGTTTTTTCTATGGAATTGTTACACTGCACTTGCATTGTACTAGATCAATTCGATAAATTAAATAGAGTTTAATAACAGAAAAGGGAGTTGGTATGGATTTGAATGAACATCAGCAGCAAGTATCCAATCCGGTCTTAGACAAACTGTTATCAGTAAGTATAAATATGGTCGGGTGGCTGAAGTTTTTGGGTGTGATGAATATTTTATCAGGTGTGGCAACAGCGCTTACCATTGTTGGAATTATTGTAGCATGGGTTCCGATTTGGCTGGGAGTGTTATTGTTTCAAGCCGGCAGCCAGATAAAGGATGCACAACATTCCGGAAATCATCACCATCTTGTTGCAATGATGGAAAAGTTGAAGTTATATTTTATCATACAGGGTGTGTTGATACTGCTGGGATTGATATTCGTCCTAATTATATTTATGGTTACCGGAATATCAATTATGGAAGCTCTCAGCTCTGATATGACGTATTAGTAAATACTCAATCAAGTTTATATAAATAATTGGGAAGCTTAATCTTAATGCCGGTGTTTTTGCCTTCAAGGTCGCCTTCTTGATCGCCAATTGTTGCGATTATTTTATAACCTTTACCGGTTAGAATTTCTCTTTCTTCCTGCTTGTATTCCGCGCTGCTTCGGTGGTTGTCGTTTTCAGGTCGGCATATTAATGTATCAAATTCTGTAAATCCGTCTTTGATAAGATTTTCATAGGTCGGTTGGTAAACCTTTTGATCTCTCCCTGTTAAAAAAACAATCTTTGTGCCCTTTGAGATAAAGAAATTATACAGTTTTTTCATCTCCGGAATTTCTTCGCACTTTTCGTCCCGGATCCACTGGTACCATGATTCCGGTTCATAACCAAAATCCATATGTTCTGCATAACCGTAACCGGAGATAACCGTATCATCCACATCAAAAACTACTGTTGAATTCTCTTCGAAAGGGAACCAGTTAAATTGTGATTTAACATCATTTACAATCTCATTCAACTCTTCGGAATATTTTCCGGATTTATAATATTCTTTCACAATTTGCTTAGATACCGATAAATTTACAAGCTCAGGGGCGCAGTTTGATAAAGATAAAATCAAAAATGCTGTGAATAATACTTTCATAATTTTCATATAAATCCAATTAATGTTATTGCTAAATTTAATATGTTTTTCAAATATACTATTTTGATAAACTAAAATTTGTGGAACACAGTTTTTCGATGACTGTTAAATGAGAAAACTAAATTTATGAAACTTCTATTTACATATTCATTTCTTCTGATTTTCGGCATTTCAATGTCCGCTCAAAATTATGAATTTGATTTGCTGATTAAAAAAGGAATTAAGCAAATCTATAGTTTGGAATTCGAAAAGGCACAGCAAACTTTTAATCAAGTTCAGGATGAATACCCGCAGCATCCTGCCGGAAAATTTTTTGATGCAATGATTGTTTGGTGGAAGATAATGCTGGATATGAATAATGAGAAATATGACGACATGTTTTACGACAAGCTTGAGAATACAATAGATTTTTGTGATGAAATTCTTGATGAAAATCCCGGTAATGCAGATGCGGTTTTTTTCAAAGGAGGTGCGCTTGGTTTCAGGGGCAGATTATTATCAATCCGAAATGATTGGTTCAGCGCTGCTTTAGACGGCAAAGATGCACTGCCGCTGGTTTTCAAAGCAAACGAACTCGATTCACAAAACACCGATGTTCAATTGGGTTTCGGAATTTACAATTATTATGCGGCAGTAATACCGGAAAAGTATCCGGTAGTAAAACCATTCATGTTTATGTTCCCATCGGGTGATAAGGAAAAGGGAATTAATCAACTGAAGAAGGTAGCTGAAGAAGGTAAATATGCAAATTATGAATCGCAGTACTTTCTTATGACCCTCTTTTACAGCTTTGAGAAAAATAATAATGAGGCGATGAAATATGCAGAGCAGCTTCACAAAGCATTCCCGGAAAACCCCGTCTTTCACCGTTATCTTGGAAGAATCTATGTGCGAAAGGGAGACTATAATTCGGCGGCGGAACATTTTAAGAGAATATTCAAAAAATCGTTGAAAGCACATAGAGGTTACGATGGTAATGTTAAACGGGAAGCCGTTTATTACATCGGGATGAATCATAAAATGAGAAACAGACCGGATTCGGCAATGATTTATTTCGAGGAATGTGCAAATATTTCTAAGCTGATCGATGAGGATGAATCGGGATTTTGGGTTAATTCCGTTTTGTATCAAGCCGAAATAAAAGAGCAAGTAAAAAAATACGATGAGGCAATTGCCTATTACGAAAAAGTTTTAGACATGGAAGAATACAAGGACTCTCATACTAAAGCGGAAAACAGACTAAAACGGCTCCGCAAAATTAAAATGTAGTTGAAAGCCCGATTCTATGTAATGCCCCGATTGAACCCAGAGATGAGAATGCATAATCGACGATATAATCGCTTACGTTAAAACCCAGCCCGACATGAATTCCGGCTAAACCAGTTGACGTTCCAATCTTCAGATCTCTCCTTTTTTCATTATCGAATCCTAATCGGAAGTGAATAACTTTGCTAACCTTAAACTCACCGCCGATCGTAAACTGGCTGAATCTATTGACGAAATTTTCTTGATCGTCATTGAGCCGGTTAAACGAAAAATAAAGTTTGAGAGGCATGTGTTCCAATTCTTTCGTAAAGCCCAGCCGGATATCCAATGGAAGCGGTTCACTTGTATCAAAGTACGATGACATCTGTGAACCGATATTTAAAATTGAAAAACCGAAATGCCAGCGTTCATCCGGAATAGAATAATGAAGCCCGACATCACCTGCAATGCCCGTTGATGATTGATCGGCGATACCGGAATAGATGAATTTAATATTAGCGCCGTAATAAAAATTTTCATCCAGTTCATTTGCATAACCAACCGAAAGCGCAAACTCGGAAGCTCCGAATTCACCGGTTCTCTGTCCATGTTCATTAGCTTCGGTAAATGTTCCGTAATTAATATATTGAATGCCGGCGCCGAATCTTCCTATTCCTTCAAATTCACGCGACATGGATAAGCCTGCTGAATTGATATCAAGCAAATGTTTTAAGAAAGAAAATGAAACCGGGGTTTCCTTCAGCATTTTAATTCCTGCGGGATTATAAAAAATAACGTTGGGATCATCATCACCTGCAACGAAACTTCCTGCTATTGCTGCGGTTCTCGGACTCATATCCAACCTTAAAAATTCAAAGGT
This sequence comes from Melioribacteraceae bacterium, assembly GCA_021740785.1. Taxonomy (GTDB): domain Bacteria; phylum Bacteroidota; class Ignavibacteria; order Ignavibacteriales; family Melioribacteraceae; genus JAIOZI01. Next base: position 51,073 of record JAIOZI010000029.1, on the reverse strand, counting down.
GCTCTGAGCTGAGATTGAAGTCCAGGTTATAGTGAGTAATAGAATCAAATATTTTGCGTTTTTCATATAGCCTCGAATTTGAGTTATGATTTTAAAGAATAACCAGTATAAAGGCAAGTCATAAACATTTATAAAAAGAAAAATAGGGAACAATTAAAAAAAGAAAAATGTTAAAATTTGTCCGGTCATGAATAACCGGACGAAGTAATTACGAAAATTTAAAAATTATATATATATTCCACTCTTAGAAAAGAGAAAAATTTATGAATTCCGTTAAAATTGTTGCGCTTATGACTGCCATGATGGTGCTGTTTATTTTAGTCGGCAGCCTATTGGGCGGTGAAACGGGCATGATTATAGCATTCGGAATTTCCCTGCTTATGAATTTCGGCTCTTATTGGTTTTCTGATAAGATTGTATTAAAGATGTACAAAGCTAAAGAAATCGGACCTGACGATATACCGTATTATTATTCGATTGTTGAGAATTTATCACAAAAAGCCGGACTGCCGATGCCCAAGGTTTATGTAATTGAAAACCCAACGCCAAATGCATTCGCAACCGGTAGAAATCCTGATAACGGAGCTGTTGCAGTAACTACTGGAATTCTAAAAATTCTCGATAAAAATGAACTTGAAGGTGTAATTGCTCATGAACTTTCTCATATAAAAAACAGGGATATACTAGTCAGTACAATTGCGGCAACCCTGGTCGGAACTATTACATTCATTGCAAGGTTAGCTGGCTGGGCTGCAATTTTGGGCGGTAGAGACGATAGAGACGGCGGAGGAATTTCGGATTTGATTTTAATAATTCTTGCACCTATAATTGCAATTTTAATCCAACTCGCAATTTCAAGATCGAGGGAGTACATGGCTGATGCGGGCGGTGCGGAAATTAGCGGCAAACCATTATATCTTGCATCGGCACTGGAAAAATTAAATTACGCTAATAAGCAGATACCGATGAAAAATGCAAGTACCGCTTCGGCGCACATGTTTATTGTTAATCCGCTTAGCGGCAGAGCAATGATGAAATTATTCTCAACACATCCCGATCCGGCTGAAAGAATAAAAAGACTCAACGAAATCGCAAACGGCAGAAGGTAGAAAAGTTAAATGTCAGGAAAAACATTCGTTTTTATATTGATACTATTATTTACATCGACAAACTTTGCTCAATTGAATGTAAAGAGCAATTATGAGTTTTTACTTGATGTACTTGATAAATCAGCAGCCGAACTGGCTGATGAAAACCACCTGGAAGGTCTTTCCAGCATTAACTTTACCGCACCTCAAGATTATTTGGTTTTTGGCAACCGCGTGAAAATGGCATTTAAGAAATATGTGATGACGGAAAATGAAAATAGTGCCGCCGACTTAAACTACACTATAGAAAATGCTTCGATATTTTACGGAGAGCCCTTTAAGAAAGGTCTGTTCGGATCTCATTATATTGAACGAATTGGAACCGTTTCCGGAACTGCTAGTTTAAACGGGGATGATGAAATATTCAGTTTCAATTCCACACTCACAGATACTATCCGGTTTGATGATCTGCGGTTCGTGGAAAATCCGGCTCTGCCATTTACGCAAGGCGAAATTCCCGGGGAGCCGTTGTTCTCGAGTATATTAGAACCTGCAATTGCGATCGGCACTGCCGTTATAACAATTGTTTTATTTTTCTCCGTTAGAAGTAAATAATATTTTTAGATTGATACATGATATTCATTTAGTTATTTTTAAGGCTCGATTTTTTAAGAAAAATAGTGGTTTACGTGAAAAAATTATTTCCAATGTTTATGCTGGGTCTCTTTCTTTGGAACTGTTCCGGGGATGTTGATACATCAAGATTTACAGCAGAAGAATATTTTGAATACGCACTTTCTTCATATAATGAAGAAGATTATGAAGTTGCTTTAAGAGAGTTTGAATCAATTTTACTTCAGTACCCAGGCAGTACGGTCAGTGATGACGCAAAATTTTACCTGGGAATGACATACTTCCACCGCGAGGAATATATTTTAGCTGCTTATGAATTCAGCAAATTAATAAGCGACATTCCTGCAAGCCCGTTTGTCCCGGAATCCCAATATATGCTGGCGGAATCATATTATCAGCTTTCGCCTGTCTATCAGCTTGATCAGCAGTACACGAAAAAGGCAATTGAAGAATTCCAGGCTTTTATTGATTTCTTCCCAACTGATGAAAAAGTTTCTGAAGCCGAAAAGAAAATTAAAGAAATGAACGCCAAGCTTGCTGAAAAGGAATATAACAGCGCTTATATATATGAGAAAATGGAATATTACAATGCGGCAATTAAATATTATGATTACGTGGCTCAGACATACCACGACACTGAAATTGCACCTGAAGCTTTGTACAGAAAAATAAAAGTGCTGTTTGAAAAGGAAAGAATTACGGAAGCCCTAACCGATATTGCAATATTTTTACAAAGATATCCCAATAATTCTAAAGCCCAGGAACTTCAGAAGTTGGAAGCTGAGTTTACCCAAAATTTCTAGGATAAATTGAAACAGAAAAGCGTTAAAAATTCGGTCGTAACAATGACCGAACTTGTTCTGCCCAACCATACGAATCAACTTGGTAATTTGCTGGGCGGACAATTAATGCATTGGATTGACATTTGCGCCGCGATGTCAGCCGCTAAACATTCCCAAAGGGTTTGTGTTACTGCTTCGGTAGATAAAATTGATTTCCATCAACCACACAAACTCGGAGATGTTGTAACTTTAAACGCTTCTGTTAATAGAGTTTTTAATACGTCAATGGAAGTTGGTGTTAAAGTTTTTGGTGAATCTCTAAAAGAGGGAAAAAGGGTTCACAGTAATTCTGCTTATCTAACTTTTGTTAGTTTGGATGACAATGAAAAGCCCGTTAAAACATTTGACGTTATTCCGAAATCGGATGATGAGAAACGCCGGTATAAAGAAGCTCTGCGTAGAAGAGATACAAGACTTAAATCTAGGAAAAAAAAGTAGTTTTCTCAGCTTAATTTTATTTCTTTCTTTCTCTCCGCTTTTTTCACAAGTATATTTAAACGGATTTTGTGAATATCAGGCATTGCCGACCGATTCAGGTTATTCGAAAATTATTGCATTTGATTTTAGTAATGACGGGAAAAATGATCTCCTGCTTTACGGGCACAATAAAAATCGGTATACTGTTCACACCTCGAATGATAAAAACACTTTCTCCCGTCCGGTAGATAAATTTTTCTTTCACCAAATCACGGAAATTAAAAAATTAAATAATAGACTCAACCAACCGCCGGTGTTTGTATTTAGTTCCAGAAGCGAAAGGTTGGTCGGGTTAGTCTCTTTTACAAAGTTTGGTTCATTCCGGCTGTTAAATAAAATTAATTTCGATTCATACCCGTCTTCAATCTCAATCGGAGATATTGACGCAAACGGAAAAAATGAAGCACTCGTCTGCGGAAATTCGTTTAACGGAATTTCAATTCTCAGAGAAAGAGATTTGATTCTGCGGGAAAAGAAAATATTTGAAGGACGGATTTTCAGCAATGCGGTTTTTATTGATTTGGATTTTGACGGGATTCTTGATATAGCCGCGCATGATCTTCAAAATAATAGCATTGTCTTTATTAATAGTATACTCGGTGAGTTTCAGGAAACTCGCGAACTATCATTCGAATCACCGATTACAAATCTCACCCGTATTGATTTTAATTCGGATGGATTCAATGATTTGGTTTTCTCCCATTCCGATGGTCTGCAGGTTATATTCGGCGACTCTGTTTCTTCCTTTACTCAAACTGAATTTTATGAACTCAATAATGACCCATCTGCGTTTGCTATTGCCGATTTCAACTATGATTCTCATAATGATATTGCATTTATTACAAAAGACAATTCCCGGTTAAATATTTCCTTCTCTATTAATGAAAATATGTTCAACAATCCTGTTGTGTACGGCGCCGATACCGCTTTTGTTTTTATTACCACTTTCAAAACCGAATCCGGAAGAAATTTATTAACACTTTCGGAGAATGGTTTGATTAGAATTTTAAAGAGACAGGAACAAATAAGTGATTCGCTGCAGATTAAAGTCAGCCCGCTTCCCCAAAAATTGGCTGCCTTCGATTTGAATAGAGACAAAACAACAGACATTGCTTTTATTGATGAACAAACACGTACGCTCAACTTATTGATAAGCGGTAAGTTAAAAATTTTCCGTTATCTTTTTACTATTGGTGTATCGGAATTGCCCGGTGAAATTTTAATCGCGCATGATCAGTCGGAAGGATTATACGCTTACTGCTACACTAAGGGAAAACGGCTGATAGAAGTATATCATTTTGATCTTTATGAGTTCAACATTGTCAAAGAAAAAATTTATTCCGATTTCCCAATCATTTCTCTTAAACAATTTGTCGTTAATTCAAACCTTACAATGAGCGTATTAACAAAAAGTGAAAAGGGATTCGAATTAATTAACTTCGGCTTGGATGATAGTAAAAATTATATCAAGCTGGGAATAATTGATCTCCCGGAAAACGTTGTAGATTCCAGGTTCAATACCGGGGTGTACGAACAATTTATCTGGACTCTAAATCCCGATAACATTGAATTGAAATCACTCAACTTTTCTAAAGATGAATTACCGTTTTTCGAAACCAAGCATGTCTCCATGCCGTTTACGGATTTCAATCGGTTGGAATTTATTAATAAAGCTGAAAATCCCTCTGGTACAATTGCTACGTTGATTGAGCGTCAAAAGACCAACATTCATTTTTACAAAGCAAATACTAATATTAATTTTACACTTTCTTTTGATGATATAAATAATGATGATTGCTGTACCGATGATTTTCAATTTACATTTAATAACAAAGGGAATCCTAGGAGTATTTATTATTTGGACCGGGTGACTGAACGGATAAATAGATATAAAGTTGGTAAATTTAAAATAGATGAGAATATTAATTTAATTGAATCGAAAGAAATCAATGATTATTTTGTTTCCCGTTTGTTTGGTAATGATGAATATCTAGTTTACTCTTCATCTGCTTCGCGATCTATCATTTTAAAGAAAATTAATGAATAAAATAAAACTTGCTATAGCCCTTATTGTTTTCTTCACCGTTAATCTCAGTGCGCAAGATATTGACTCGCTGTTTAATGCTGCGGTAAAATGGAAAACACACACACATGCAAATGTAATTCAAATAATGGGCATTGATGATCATCCCGAAAAATGTAAGACAGGACTCGCAGCCACGGTAAAAGAAAAGTTTGATGAATTTTCTCCTGAACAGCAGAGGATTTTATCATCATTGTTAACTCGACCGACACTCGATACAAGTATCGTAACACCTTCGGGTAAAATTAGAATTCATTTTGATATCTCCGGCTCGAATAAACCCTTTTATAAATTTGAGGGAATGAATGAATCGGATCCGAATTTAATGTTTGTTATGATTGATTCACTGGCGGCAGCTTTTGATCATTCTTATGATTTTGAAGTTAATACAATGGGATTTTTATCCCCGCCGCCAGATAACGGAATGGGCGGAGATGATCTGGTGGATGTTTACATCGTTAATCAACCCGATGGAATTACTTACGGCTATACTCAGCCGGAAGACAATCTTGGCAACGATAAATGGTCAACGTACATAGTAATGGATAATGATTTCGAAGGATCATATTATACAGAAGGCTTGGCGGCGGCACAAGTAACCGCAGCGCACGAACTTCATCATACAATTCAAATCGGAAGATATGTAAACCGCTACAGTGAAGATAAATTTTTATACGAACTCACTTCAACCGCGATGGAAGACTTTGTTTATACTGACGTTAATGATTACTTGGGATATATGAATCAAAGTTACGGTTATTTTAAACGCCCGCATGAACCGATGAATAAGCTCTATGTTTATAGTTTAGCAGTTTGGAATATTTATCTAAAAGAAAGATTTGCCGGCGAAAGCAGCTTCAACGGGTATGATGTTATTTTACGTACTTGGGAATTGATGCCGAATTACCGCGCTCTCGAATCGATTGATTTTGCACTTAATGATTTTGGTTATTCATTTCAAAGTGAATACAATAATTTTGGTATGTGGACTTATTTTACCAACAATCATGCAAAACCGGATTTGTATTTTTCGGAAGGGGAAAATTATCCGACTGTTAATAAATTAGTTGAATATGAACTTTACCGTGATATTGTTTTCGGTGAGCAGATTACTCTTTCCGCAAAGCCTGCATCAAACAATTTCCTGGTCTTTAGTGATGACACAAAATTGCTGCCCGACACATTGGTCTCCGTAATTACAAATGGAGATATTTCCAGCGCTCTTTCAGGCGGAACATCTGCTTCCTATTATTATACTTTGTACAACACGCCTTCGGAAGGGGCGGTTAAATTGGCTGACGGATATTATTCACTGTTGTCAAGCGTAAGTGATTCCTTTTTGAAGGAATGTAATATTTTAAATAACTATCCCGCAGGTGAGGCTCCTAACCGGACTGAAATTGAATTTGTTTATCCACAACCTTTTAATTATTCAAAGCATATGGATTTGCATATCCCGGTTACACCAAATAAAGATTTATCCGCGGAGCTGAATATTTACAACGTAAACATGAACTTAATGTATTCTTCTACACATGAAATTATTGCCGGAGAAAAAGTGTTCTTGAAATGGAATGGATTTGATAATATGGGTGGCAAACTGCCGACCGGTGTATATATTTATGTTGCAAAATCAGCCGATACGGTTAACAAAGGCAAGTTAGTGATTTATAATGAATAAATATTTTCTTGAATTAAATAAAGTTACGAAAACATTCGGTAGGCGTCTGGTTTTTAAGGATATAAATTTCACTCTTGAAAGCGGAAAGGTTTACGGGCTGTCAGGTCCGAACGGTTCGGGGAAATCTACACTTGCAAAAATAATTGCAAAAATAATTTCTACCACAACCGGAAAGGTTATTCACAGATTAAACGGTGAAGAAATTATATCCGAAAAGCTTCATGATCATTTGGGATTTGTTTCACCGTACCTTGTATTATATGATGAATTTTCCGCTCAAGAGAATCTATATCATTTTGCGAAAATTAGGGGAATTGATTTCGATGCAGATTACGTAAAACATCTGTTTGAGGAATTCGATCTTTACGATCGCCGTCTCGATTTAATGAAAGGGTATTCATCCGGGATGAAGCAGAGAATTAAATTTATATTTGCGCTTCAGCACTCCCCGGAATTACTTATATTGGATGAACCGACATCAAATCTCGATCAAAAGGGGAAAGAAAAAGTTTACCAAATTATAAAAGAACAGGCTAAAGATAATTTAGTTATCATTGCGTCAAATGAGGAAAATGATCTCGCTTTATGCGATCAAATAATTCAAATAACAGAATACAAAAATATAAACAGCAAATAGATGAAAGCAGTATCGGTATTTAAGAAGGATTGGGAATCGGAATTACGAACCCGTTACGCAATAAATGCGCTGGCGATGTTTATCCTAGTTACGATCAGTGTTATTTTGTTTTCAATCGGATCGGAAAAAATATCGGAATATTTAACCGGCGGTTTACTCTGGGTTGTAATCTTTTTCTCGGCGATGTCCGGTTTGTCCCGCGCATTTGTAAGTGAAGAAGACCGCGGTACAACACTAACACTTCAACTAATTGCAAAGCCTTCAACAATTTTTTCGGGTAAATTAATATTTAATCTGCTGCTCGTATTTTTGATGAACATTGCAATCACATTTTTATTTTTTATTTTGTTCGAGTCTTTTGTAATTAAGAACTTTGCACTTTTTGCAACCGCATTCTTATTCGGAAATATTGGAATCGCCGTATCTTCGACTATGATTGCTGCGATTATTTCAAAAGCCAGTTCAAAAGGAACGCTTTACCCTGTGCTATCATTCCCGATATTACTTCCGCTTATACTTACGCTGCTTGAGCTGACTAAATTTGCAATTGACGGAAACAGTCTTGAGGAATCATTTGTCGAAATTGCCGTGCTGATTTGTTACGATGTAATAATGCTCTCCGCCGCCTATATGTTATTCGATTTTATTTGGAAGGAATAGTTTCTCTCTATTTAACCCAGATTTTCCAATGGAAAATCTGGGTTAAAAAAAATACCGGAAACCGAGTCCACCGCCAAAATCAAAATCGGTTGCCGGTGCAAGATCCATAATCGGAACTAATTCAAAAAATAAGTCTGCCGGAAAACCGGAAAATTGATAAGCTAAACCGACAGGGAACCTGATACCCAAATAAGGATCATTAGAGGCTAGAATTACTCTACCGCCTAATCCATAATAAAGAGGCAGTTTACCTGTTGATACATTTATCAAATTGTATCTATGCCAAACATGATCAGCCTGCAGAAGTAAATTTCCATCACCTTTGAATGCCCACGCTGCGGCAAAATCGAAAGCAGTGATATTTCCGACCCACAATTTTCCGCTTAGCCCGGTAGGTTCGCCTAAAATAATTCCGGCGCCAAATCCTTGATCCTGTGCATTGCTATTCCCAATAAAAATAAGAGTTATAAACAGAATTAAAACATACTTTTTCATGCCGTATCCTTTCATCATTTTGTTGAAGTAATTTATCGTTAACATGCTTATACGTTTTAAAATATATAAATTCATAAAAATTTTTTTGTGATTTGAAACAACCAAGAAATTTTAAATAAAACAATATTATGATTTTTATTGGAAGAGATATTAATATTCGATTTCATCCTACCCGTGAAACCGTTTCCGTTTATTGGTTGAGTTTCTGCACTCATCCGAGCAGCAGTATTCATGTTCAACCTTACATGAATCACAGGTTACGAAGAGTTTGTCGCAATTTTGATTGTGGCAGTTAAAATACCACGATGCCGCTTCGCCGCAATAATAACATTTCGCGATATGCTTCATCCCGGCTATTGTGTTCGGTGAAACGATTCTTCTTTCGTCAAAAACGAAGACACTACCTTCCCAAAATGTATCGGGAAATTTTTTTGTATAAGAGACAATTCCGCCGTCTAATTGATAAACATTCTTAAATCCCTTTTCAACCAAAAGGGCGGATGCTTTTTCACATCGAATACCGCCGGTACAATAAGTGACGACCTTTTTTTCTTTATATGTTTCAAGTTCTTGAACCACCCGCGGCCAGTCGCGGAAAGTTTCCATTTCAGGTGCAACCGCGTTTTTAAATCTCCCGATATCACTTTCGTAACCATTACGTGCATCGATTATCACAAAGTCATCTTCCTCTTCATACATTTTGAGCAGTTCTTCCGGCTTTAGTCTTCTGCCGGTATTTTCAAGATCTACCTTCCCGAAATCGGCATGAACAATTTCATCTTTTACTCTTACGTGCATTTTGAAAAATGCATGCTCACCTGCCGGGTCCTCTTTGAAAATCATATCGGAAAATTCATGGTAAGATATTAAAGCTGATTTATATTTCTCAACATTCTCAATTGTACCGGAAACCGTACCGTTAATTCCCTCGCTGGAGATGTAGACTCTTCCTTTTATATCATTATCCAGACAGAATTGAAGATGATCATTCCGGAATTTTTCCGGTTCGGGGAAATCAACATATTTATAGTAAAGTAAAACGGAATAGTTATTCATTTCGATACCTTGATAATTAAATAAACAAAGATATCAAATCCGGTTTAATTTGGGAAGTAAGTATCTTTATTAATCCCAACTAATGTGGTGCAAATTGGAATACAGATTTGCCGTGAATTTGAAGTGTGAATTTAAGGTGGTTCCTTTTGGGAAACGATTAGTTTATAGATGTTTAACTCCCAACCTCTTTTTCATTCGAATGATTACGAATTTCCGGTTGTTTATGGGTTTATTACTTTCAAAGTTTTTTTGCAAAAGGAACAAACTAAATTAACCGAAGCAGGCATGTCCCGCTGATTTTTAACCGAGTTTTGCCCGAACCTGTTTACCTGCTTTAAATTTTGATACGGATAAAAGATATTCTGCTGCTCCTATTTATTACTTGTACAAAATATCTAATACTTTGTTTGGGTTCTTTGATAATAAATTGAGTAATACAAGAGCCGGCCCTCGTGGATTTCTATCGCCTCGTTCCCAGTGCCGCAAGGTACCAAGACTTATGCCAAAAGATGCTGCAAATTTTGGCTGGGTCATTCCAATACTTTGTCTTAACTTTTTCACATCAATTTGTTGTGGACGAAATTCTCTCGCTCCTTTTTGGTCTCCTTTTGAATGTTTAATTGCTTCTAGTAATCCCTTGCTTATACTTTTATATGCTTCACTCATTTTTCATTCCTTTGATAGTTTTTAACTAATTCCTTTACAAGTTTTGCTAAATCATTTCGCTCTGATTTACTCAAATCCATTTTTTCGTTTTTGCTGAATATTGTTAATAAAAACAATGGGATTGTTTCATTATAAAAGAAATAAATTACTCTTGATCCACCACTTTTCCCTTTACCTTTTGATGCCCATCTAAATTTTCTAATACCGCCCGTTCCTTGAATAATTGAACCGGATTTAGGACGTGCGGACAAGTAAAAAAGCAATTCATTTCTTTCATCTTTCGTCAAAATTTTCTCAGCTCGTTTAATATATTCGGGTAATTCCACTAATGTTATCAGCATATAGTAAAATAATCCAATGGATTACTCAAATCAAGAGAAAAATTATTTCTGCAACATTCCATTTTTAAAAATTCGTTAAACAATTTAAGAATCTAGGAGGCAATGCAGTAGTTCTCATATCTGCTGCTGATAAAATCAGTTTATCCTTATTATGAGATTATCAACATGCTGATATTACATCCTAGATTTATATTTTCGTAACAAAAGCAAAAGGAACAAACTAAATTAACCGAAGCAGGCATGCCCCGCTGATTTTAACCGAGTTAATCTAACTAACAAATGCCGAGACTCCTCCGTTTTCATCATAACAATGAATATGAAAAACCTTATACCCATTCATAAATAATAATCGAACTTCTTTTTCAATTTCGTACAATGAATGAGGTTGATATTCATTTTCCGTTTTTGGACGAGCCCTATTTAAAGCGATTTTTACAAGCATATATTTCTCAATTTAGCTAACTAGTGATTTCTAAATTTAATATATGATAAACAAATTATGATTATACAATATAATTTGGGTGTACTCCTTCAAATCAGGATATATTTTGAATTGCGCAACAAAAACCAAAATAGATAGTGTGAATTAGGTTAAATCGTTATGATCGATTGTTATAACTACATTTCCTTTTTTATGTCCTTTGTCAACATATTTATGAGCTTTGACTATTTCTTCCATAGGGTAATATCTGTCTATCACTGTTCTTAATTTTCCAGCTTCGCAGAGCTCTTTTAAAGTGTATAGGTCTTCAACCTTTAGCTTAATGTTGCCTGATGTTGCAAAAACGTTTAGATAGTGTCCAGATATAGAAAGGGATTTTTTTCGTTTTGAATTTTCGATCTTCCCAACGGCATCATAAATAACGTCGTAAGTCTCGCCATTCTGTGTAAAATCTTCTTTAGTATAATCTATTACAATATCTGCGCCAAGGGATTTTACCAATTCCAGGTTCGCCGTGCTGCATACAGCCGTAACCTCCGCGCCTAAATATTTAGCAATCTGAATTGCATAAGTGCCAACGCTGCCGGAAGCTCCGTAGATTAATACTTTTTGACCATTCCGGATATTTGCTTTTCCGAGATGGACTAATGCTGTTATACCACCGTTAGAAACCGGTGCGGCTTCTTCATGTGTCATATTTGCCGGTTTAATTGCAAGGATTCCATTTTCGGGAATGCAGCAGTACTGTGCATAAGTACCAAATCGAAATTCTGTGGAAGCAAAAACAGAATCGCCTACATTAAAGTGTGTAACATCCTTACCAATAGCCTTAATTACCCCGGAAAGTTCCATCCCGAGTATTTTCCTTCTCGGTCCTGTAAAACCGACAATAACCCGCATCAAAGGCTTGAAGAAGAAATCCTTAACCGGTCCTAAGCCGGGTTCGAAGCGGCGAATCTTTGTGTCGCCAATATGTACTGTTGTAGCAAATATCTTTATGAGGACTTCATTCGATTTAGGAAGGGGTTTTTCAACTTCCATAATCTGCAGAACCTCAGGCGGACCATACTTTGTACAAATAACGGCTTTCATACAAATCCTTGAGTCAATTTTCAAAATGTAATGATTTCTATCGTTCACACTTGCTAATAAACTGTGTTTACACTCCAAATTTTTTTGTACGCCCTTTTCCCGATGTAGAAAAAAAGTTTTTGCAATTTATTGGAATCGATCATTACAAATGTATTGCCATCAACTTTGCGTTGACTTTAATCGGAACAAGTTGTTATATGTGCTCATGATGACTCATTATCAATCCGAAATAGAAATTTCTCATAGAGCACACGATTTAATATAAACAGAACAATTCCAATTGCCGGATAAAAAATTGTTATAATTATTATTAACCATTCTAATATTTTCTTTTTTTTAATATCAATAATCATAAAAATTGCGACACCCAAACCAAAGAAAGCAGAGATACCGGAGATAATTGTTTGGATCATATTTAAATTATAGGGTGTAAGCTCTGGATTTTCGACAAAATTAAAGTACAGTTTGAAAATAAATGAATGGAAAAAACCTGAAATCAGAAAATAGACTATTAAGATTATCGTGTATTTTGTAAAATCTTTTCTTATTGTAGAATATTCTACCATAATATTAGCCAATAATTAATTGTTAAGTATTCTTCATCTAGTGTAAAACCTACTGAATAACCCTTTCACCATTTTGGTGGAAGATATTCGAGTGTAGGTTTGTTTTCTTTTTCAAGGAAAAAGGTAGTATCTGCATCAATTAAATGAATTTCTGTTATTTGATAATCAGAATCTTCGAATAAAAAATCCGGTATTGGATATTTACTTGTACAAGGTCCCTTTAGTGAATTCGTTTTCTCAATCAATTCCGTTATGTTAAAAACTTCATTCAAAGGATCCGTGAAAATTTTTATTACGCAAGAATCATTCACAAGTAGCTTTGAACTAGAAAATTCTAGCAATTTATTCTTTTGAATATTATATCTGTGCTTAAAAGTAAACCTTGTATTCACATTAATAAATTTACTTGTTTGGTAGTGACCATATCCTGAAGAGTACGTGTACCCATTAAATTCGATAGGCAGAATTTTGGGGAAGTATTTCATCAAAGAATCCGGAAAGCTGTTTTTAAGTTCAATGTAATCTGCTTGAGATTCTGGATCAACATTGCTGAAACATGAAGTGAGTAGCGTAATTAGTACTAGAACAAAAGTATTTTTCATTTACTTAACTTATTTGTTCGTGTATAATTTTTAAAAATCAGTGCATATTACGATGCCTATAAAAAGTTAGTCCCAGCAAATGACCGGAGCTATGGTTTGTCTGTCGAAGAAAGAAACGCTGCACTATTTTACCTCTTTTATAAAATTTATTACTATATACTTTATGCAGAATTTAATCGGGATATCTAGTTAGGCTGTTTCTTTTGATTTTCTTGTTACTCTTTTTTTACGGGCTTTGGAAGTTGTAAGGACTTTAAATTTTTTCTCTATCTTTTTAGCTTCTGAAAACAATAATGAAAAATCACCTTTACATTCTTTTTCTATTTCTTTACGATGTTTTCTTACTTCTTCTACTATCGGGTCATTCCACATTTTATATCTCCATTAATTCTTCTGGTGTACAAATAGTCGGTGTTATTAAATTCATTTCTTTGTTAAATTTCTCTAAATCTTTTCTTATTCGAGCACTAACAATATGTTTACAATTCCAGCTTATTAAATAATCCATTTTATGATAGCAAGCAACGGCTAAATGCGCTGCATCAAGTTGTGCTTTATTTGGAATTGGAAGTACATCAAAGTATTTTTTCGCAAGTTTTTCAATTTCTATATTTAATTCCAAAACATTTATTTGAGATAATAGTTCCATTCTCTTAAGTGATGCAACTTTATCACCACGCTCAGATTCTTGAATTACAAATGGTGAAATGAAAATATCAAATTTTGGCCGAACATTTTCCCACCATTCTTGAGTAATTTGTTGATGAGCCGCGACAACAATATCACGACTTAATTTCGCCGTCAAATAACTTACAATTGTTGTTTCAACATAAACTGATTGTTTCATAAAAATACCGCAATAATTTTTTAGTTAAATTAACGAAAAACTTCCTCAATGATTAGTAAAATGATTGATACAAATAAACATACAAGATCAAGTACGATGGAAACACTTTGTTTTTTATAACTGCCGAATGCTACAGAATTTTATCCAAAATTGACAGGTCTGGGAATGATCAAAGAATATTAAGAGCCAGTTAATTTCTTCCGTATAAGAGACTTTCAAATTCCCATCCCAATATTTACTGTAGTGTATAATTTATTTTCAGCCCTCAAAATTAAATGGGCGCTGCCGGGCAGACTTTGAGTCCGCAAAATTGCAGTATATAATTGTTTATTATTGTCTATCAGATTAGCTGTCGGCGACAAAAACCCGCCTACCGGCTGGCATGGTATTCGTCCGCTACACTGCCGAAATCTTTTCGATCTGAAATCAATATTGATTTCATTTTCAGTCAAAGCCAACATACTTCTCAAACTTTACTGTTAATTTTTCTCTCTGATATAAATCAATTTTATTCGACTTTTTGAACTTTCCCTCTGTTCAATTTCAAATTTTTTCGTCGATTTTATCAGCGGCGTTAATTTCTGAAATCCAAAGTTCCTGGAATCAAAGTTCGGCTGTTTCTTCTGCAGAAGGTTTCCCACGTCACCTAAAAACGCCCAACCGTCGTCATCGGCTAAATCATTAACGGTGGATGAAATTAATTTAATTACTTTCGGTGTTATTTTATCAAAACTGTCTTTTGTTTCAGCTTTGGTTTTTGTTACCTCTGTATCGCTTTCGCCGGACTGGCTTCTCAATATTTCTATATAAATAAATTTATCGCAGGCAACTATAAAAGGTTCGGGTGTTTTCTTTTCACCGATACCGAATACACTCATGCCCGCTTCTCTTAATCGTGTAGCCAGACGGGTAAAATCGCTATCACTCGAAGCAAGGCAAAATCCGTCAACCTTTTCCGAATAAAGAATATCCATCGCATCAATTATCATAGCTGAATCTGTTGCGTTTTTGCCTGTTGTGTAGCCGTACTGCTGAATAGGTGTGATTGCATTTTCGAGAAGTACGCTTTTCCATTTGGTAAGTTTCGGATTTGTCCAATCGCCGTAAATTCTCTTGATTGTCGGATTGCCGTACTTTGCGATTTCCTCCATCATCTCTTTAACATATGCTGAAGGTATGTTGTCGCCGTCGATAAGAACCGCTAGTCTTAATTCCATATTCATTCCCGGTTGATCTGTTGACATTAATATAATAACAAATACAAACAGATATTAACAAAATAATTGAAAGAGCCGATACTGCTTATTAAAAGGAGAACCCGGGATTAACCCGGGGATCTCTTAAACAAAACTATGCAACAGTGATTTCTTTGCTGAGATATACATCTTGAATTGTGTTAAGTAATTTAACGCCTTCTTCCATCGGGCGCTGAAATGCTTTTCTTCCCGAGATTAATCCCATACCGCCGGCTCGTTTATTAATTACTGCGGTTTTTGCTGCATCGGCAAAATCATTTTCTCCCGAAGCTCCGCCGCTGTTTATCAATCCGGCTCTTCCCATATAATTGTTCATAACCTGGTAACGTGTAAGATCAATCGGGTGATCGGAGGTTAATTCTTCGTAAACCTTCTTTGAAGTTTTTCCGAACTTAATTGCATTGAATCCGCCGTTATTGGTAGGAAGTTTTTGTTTAATGATATCAGCTTCAATTGTAACACCGAGGTGATTTGCTTGTCCCGTTAAATCAGCCGCAGTGTGGTAATCCTTATCCAGTTTGAAATCATTATTTCTCAGGTAGCACCAAAGTACGGTAGCCAATCCTAATTCGTGTGCATATTGAAATGCTTCGCTTACTTCCATAATCTGCGTGTTGCTTTCTTCCGATCCGAAATAGATAGTTGCTCCTACCGCAGCAGCTCCCATATCATAAGCCTGTTCAACGCTTGCGAACATTATTTGATCATATTTATTAGGATAGGTTAATAACTCATTGTGGTTTAGTTTTACCAGGAAGGGAATTTTGTGAGCATATTTTCTTGACACCATTCCGAGTACGCCCAATGTTGACGCAACTGCATTGCATCCGCCTTCGACTGCGAGCTTAACAATATTTTCGGGATCGAAATAATCCGGGTTGGGTGCAAATGATGCTCCGGCAGAATGTTCAATTCCCTGATCTACAGGGAGTATTGAAAGGTAGCCGGTTCCTGCGAGTCTGCCGTGTGAGAAAATCCATTGCAGATTTTTTATGACGTTAATATTACGGTCGGATTGTGCAAAGATACGGTCAACGAAATCCGGACCCGGAAGGTGAAGTTTTTCTTTCGGAACTTTTGCTGTGTAAGTCAATAAATTATCTGCGTCGGCTCCGAGATGCTCTTTAATTTTATCAATCATAAATCACCCCTTTTTTTGTTTGCTTTTGTAATTCGGATTAAAATTAACTAATTAGTTGCAGAGAATAAAATAAAAAGAAGATTAATTTTCCAGCGATTTCCTATTTTTGTGATCTTAAAAAGAAGATAAAGAAGATGGCTAGAACAAAATTAAGAAAACTACAGCAGGTAAAAGAGCTGAGTAATGTGTTTCATCACGAAACTGAAAATGTTGAGACGGATATTCTTAATTATTTCAACAATGATAAAGAAATAACTTTTGAGATTGGCTGCGGGCACGGGGAATACACCGTAAATTTAGCATATCATTTCCCCGGGAGAAATTATTTAGGTATAGATGTGAAAGGCTCGCGTTTATTTAAGGGAGCTGATCACGCAGATAAAGCCGGGATAGATAATGTTGCATTTTTAATTTCGCGTGCTGAAAAATTGCATGTATTGTTTAAGTCGCTTAAGACTAGTGAAATAATTATCCCTTTCCCGGATCCGCATGTAAAAAGGAGAAGCGCAAAACATAGATTGGTTTCACCGGAATTTCTGGCACGATACAAATATTTTCTAACTCCCGGAGGCAGAATACATCTTAAAACCGACGATGAAATGCTATACAACTATGCATTGGAGACGATTGAAAAATTGAGTCTTCGGCTGCATATAAACAAATCAAACCTCTACGGCGATGAAGATGAATTGATGATAAAGAAAGTACGAACCCGGTATGAAGAACATTTTCTTCAGGAAGGAAGAATAATAAAATACGTCTGCTTCGGATTGCATTAATTTACTCAAGTTGACCGCTTGTTTTTGTAAAGGTTGAGATTGTCGTTTGTTATTAACTTACAACTTTTAGATTCTTCGCCCCGCAACAAACCGTCGGGACTCAGAATGACTTGATGTTTTTGACATTCTGTTCGAGGTCCATTTCCAATAAAAAATTTCCGTCATTCTGAGTGGAACGAAGTGAAGAATCTATGGAACGCTTTACTGTAGTTATGATACAAAGTTTTCAATTTGAGAAATTTATTTTATTTCAATATCTGCGGCGAGCACACCGATTAACGTAAGTAAATCCTCACTCTTGTAAACAGGTAAGGAATATGTAATCATTTTCACCTTCGATCCTCCGGAATCGAAGTAAGGCTGCGTCCAAAAGGGAAGATATGATTTTACAGGTTCGGCATACCAATCTAATTTTGTATAATCATCTTCGCCTTCAAACGGATCGAACTTAACAAACGAATCGCCTTCACGAAAAACATATGCAGCACCGGTTGAAGAATCGGATGGATTAAACGCGAATGCAGCTCCTTTTATTTTAGGATTTTCTTTTAAGTAGGTTTCTAATAATTGGAAAGCGGTTTCAAAATTCAATTCTGTTTCGAGAAAACACAAGGAATAATTTTTTAATGAAGCTTCAACCTCAGCCCGTAATTCCGCTGTGATGGTTGAGTCGATTTTTTCGGTTTGTCCGTTCATGGAATTGATTCCATAAAAAAATATTATACATAAGATTACACAAAATTCAGTAAACAATTTGTTCATACTTTTGTCAATATGTTAGTGTGCAGATGTTATTCATCTGCCGAAAACTTAATTTAAATCATTTACATAATTGCATCAAGTACAACTGATAGTAAATGTATATGTTAATCATCAAATATGTGCGACCAATATTTTTCGATATCAATTACAGTACCGGTATTCATTGCTTCATCGATTGCAAAAGAGGTGACGGAACTCAGCAGTCCGGCTTCAATACCAACAGCCGGCACAGAATTATTAATCATTGAATCAGCGAGTTCTCTAGCCAGAACATCATCGCCGTCACCATGCCCGCCTGAAGCGCCGGTTGATTTATCAATAATTTTGGTATCGAAACCGATTCGTTTTAATTCAATTATCCCGGTCAGAACATCGGCTCTAATCGCACCTTCGGAGCCGAGAATATACATTCTTCTCTCCGGTATTCCGGCATTACAGTTTGTGTGAAACGATGCTCGAACTCCGTTCTCATATTCTAAAATTGCGATCTGGTTATCAACAATATCTTTTTCGGATGTAAATGGATTTTCGTTTATCAATCCGAACCATGTAGAATAAGCCGGTTTACCATTTTGATCTTTCCCGATACGATCAATGTGATGTTCATTTTCGGGGATGAAGAAATTCAATCCGCCGAAAGAAGCTGCCCGTTTAGCCCTGCTGTTGATAATCCAATTAGCCAGATCGATATCGTGGCAGCATTTTTCCAGCAGATGAGTGCCCGCATACTTTTGCAGCCGACGCCAATCACCCATTATATAACCGCCGTGGTTGAAGTCAAGAGTTTCATTGAATTCCATACTTACAATATATCCAATCGCGCCGTCATCAATAAGTTCTTTTATTTTTCTATAGTGCGGAGAATACCTGAGGGTAAACCCAATATTAAACAATGAATTATGTTTCTTATGCGATTCATAAATTTCTTTACACTCTTCAAGATTTACAGCAAGCGGTTTTTGGCAGAAAACATTTTTACCCGCTTCAAATGATGCTATTACTTGTTCTTTATGATAACAATTCCACGAAGAGATCATCACCCAGTCTGTGTGTGGAGAATTGAGAATACTTTTGTAATCATCGTGCACAGTTACCGGCGGCGGTAATATATTTAACGCATTATCGATCGACCTTTGATCGGGATCATAAATTGAATTGATTTTAATTCTCGGATTTAATTCGGCAAGCTTTTCGGCAATTACCATGCCCATACTTCCGGCACCTATCATACCCACACCAACAGTTTCCATTTGTGCCTTATTGTGAATTGTTATTGGTTGATTTGCAATGTAACTACATAAATATATTTAACCCAGATTTTCCATTGGAAAATCTTCCCTTCGGGCCGACAATATGTAAGTTAAGAAATATCAGATACTTAGCCATATGGAAATTTTGAAATTCGTTATTAAAGTAGAATGTTTTTCTTACAAACAAATTGTCGGGGTTAACCCCGTGACATAAAATGTTTTATTGAGACAATTTATTTGCGGCCTGCAGCAAAAACAATTTTTCCAATGAACTTTTTGGGTTTAATCAAAATCCGGGCTGCCGCCGGTTTTCAGTTCGAACATTCTTTTTATTTGATGCGGACTAACTTTTGCAATCTTCAGTTTATCTATTTCATTTAATGAAAAGAACTCCGCTGCATCCGTCTCAATATTATCACGGTGTGCTCCGCCAATTAATTCACAAAGGAAAAACATTTTATAAATTTGGAACGGGAACGGGGGTGCGGATTTAACTTTATCGCGGTCGTAAACACCGAGCAGTCTTATCGCTTTTACTTTATACCCGGCTTCTTCCAAAACCTCACGTTCAACATTTTCCGATGGAGTTAAACCAACATCCGCCCAGCCGCCGGGGAGAGTCCAGCTCCCGTCAATTTTTTCCCGCACCATTAATATTTTTTCATCTTTGAAAACAACGCCACGTGTATCGAGTTTGGGTGTTGCATATCCCAATTCACTTTCGAATGTTTCCTTTATTTTTTCAAATGAATAATCTGAATTACTCGATAACATTTCAGCCGCAATATCTAAAAGTTCATGGTAGCGTTCTTTGTCGTATTCATTTTCGGTGTATGCTAGTCCGCTTTGGGCAATACCCTGAATTCTTTTAATCCAAGTGAGCCAATCTTCTTTCATTATTTTATCCTCAGTCTGCATTCAATAACTATTTCTTTGATCGATGCGGCGGTGGAGAGGTCTAGCAAATACCGGATTGAATTCGAGATATCTTTTGGCTGAATCATTTCATCGGTTGGAATTGTAGCTCCGACTTCTTGTGCCATATCTGTGTTAACAAATGAGGGACAAACAGCAGTCACCTTTATATTATATTCGGCAAGCTCACGGTAAAGTGATTCGCTCAAACCAACCATCCCGAATTTTGATGATGAATAAGTGCCCGAGCCGGCATATCCGTAAATACCGGATCGTGATGCGATGTTGAAAATATATCCGCTCTTCTGTTTTTTCATCAAAGGGACAACCTTTTGAAGTACGGAAAACTGCGCTGTTAGATTTGTTTCAATTACTTTCCGGAAGTCTTCGAGTGAATTCTCAAGAGAACCGTCCATCCAAATTCCGGCGTTATTTACGAGTACGTCTATCCGTGAATTTTTCAGAATTATTTCATTGAAAATTTTTTCTGTTTGATTGTGATCCGTAATATCTGCTTCATAAACTTCGGGTGTTAGTTCCGGCTTGTCGAAAACAATATCCATGATTTTCTTCCCAGTAATATCCAAATGTTTATTAGTTTTACCTATTAGAATGGTTTTATATCCATCATCAGCCAAAGCTATTGATATATGTCTTCCGATTCCTCGTCCGGCACCTGTAATTATTGCAGTTTTATAGTTCAATATGGACACCTAATATTTTTCATTATGTAAATCAATTCAGCGTCAGGCTCTTCATTATAAAGGGCTTCGTGACCATCAACCCATTCCCCGTTTTTCAAATATTGGGATTTACTTTTCAGTTTACCGTCGGGAAGAATTTCCGCTACTGCTTATACTTCCGTTATCCCTTCGTCATTTCCTTTAACTGTTTCAGTGCTGAAATTTTCCGTCTTCGAACCTTACTTTTTCTTCATTTAAATATTCCTTAGTTATTCATTGCGTTGAATGCAACCGCATATAATTGAATTTGCTTAAGCATTGCCCCAAGACCGTTCTTGCGTGTGGGAGAAAGATGATTTGCAATTCCCATTTCCGTTAGAAAATCATTAGAGGATTGCGTTATTTCTTCGGGTGTATGACCGGAATAAACCTTCACCAAAATTGCGATTAATCCCTTAACAATCATTGCGTCGCTGTCGGCATGAAAATGAACTTTACCGTCATTGAATTCCGGGAAAATCCAAACCTGCGATTGGCATCCTTGAATTTTATTTTTTTCGGTTCTATGCTCTTCCGGGAATGGCGAAAGGTTTCTACCCATTTTTATTATTTCTGCATACTTATCTTCCCAATCCAGCAGAGCGTTAAATTCTTCAACAAGTTCTTTTTGTTTCTCTTGAATCGTCATAATTTACCTTGCGTAATTATCTTAATTATATCGGAATAAATTAATTACTCTCCTCTTTTTCTTCTCTTCTGTTCTTTTATTACAAGTTTTTCTTCGGCTAGGTTTCCGTTAACTTCAACCGTAACTCTATATTCACCCGGTTTTATATATGTTTTATTATTATCGCTTTCTTTGATAGTAATATCACTTTCTTCTTTTTGATTAATGAATGACTGGTATTCTTCTGTCATCCCGGCATCGATTGTTAAATCATATTTCACATAGTTTAAGCCTTTATCCGATTCATGAGTAAGTTTTTTTATAACTATACCATCGCCTGCTATAATTTTAATTTCAGCATTACCGCTTCCCAATGAATAAAACACAAACTCGGTTTCAGGTTCGTAAGCTTCGGACCAATTATAACTTTGGTTTCCCCATCTTTCGCTGTAATTAATTTCATTCAATTCAAATAAATGCAGATTGTTATTCAGCAAATCCGGAGTAAGCTTTTGAACGCAGGCAACATCCGCAATGTAAATTGATCTGCCGTGTGTACCGATTACCAAATCATTATCCCGCTGATGCACTACCAAATCATGAACCGGGACATAGGGCAGATTTTTATTCATTCCCATAAAAGTTTTACCGCCGTCAAGTGATGCGTAAAGTGCATGATCGGTTCCAACGTATAATAAGTTTTTATTTACCGGATCTTCTTTAATTACATTAACCGGTTCGAGCGGAAGATCTAATCCAATCCGTTCCCATGTTTTTCCGTAATCGGTTGATCTATAAATCAATGATTCGAAATTATCCCATCTGTAACCGTTGAGAGAAGTATAAACGGTTCCTTCATCAAAGCGGGATGCTGCAACTCGGCTAACCCAAAAATCTTGAGGCAGGTTATCGGAAATTCTATCCCAAGAGTTTCCACCGTCTTTTGTCACGTGAATGTAACCATCATCGCTGCCGGTGTAAATCAATCCAAATTTTAACGGTGATTCATCAATTGTTGTAAGCGTTCCGTAGGGCACATCACCTTTCTTACCGCCTTTTGTCAGGTCATCTGAAATTTCGGTGAATGATTCACCTTGATTCATCGAGCGGTGAAGTTTATTCGATCCCATGTAGAGTATATCTTGATTATGTCTCGAAAGGTGAATCGGTGACTGCCAGTTCCATCTGAATGGTCGCTCACCGAGTTCATGAAGGGGAGTTATTGAAGTATAGTCATCGCCTGTTTTGTTTAATTTATAGTAGTTTCCGAACTGGAAACCGGTATAAACAGTTGAGTTGTCACGCGTATCAATTGCCACATGCATTCCGTCGCCGCCCATTAAACTTTTGTAAGGATACTGACCGCTTGAGTACCACCTGTAACTTTGTGAGTAAGTGCTAGGTCCAACCCAAACACCGTTATCCTGCAAACCTCCGTAAACATTATATCGTTTTTCCATGTCAACGTTTACAGTATAAAACTGTCCCACTGCAGGCGTGTTTGCTTTAAACCATGTTTCACCGTCGTCGTAGGAAATGTTTATTCCACCATCGTTACCATTTATTAAGTGACCTTTACGGTAAGGACTAACCCACAGGGCATGGTGATCGGCATGTACATTCGACTCGCCAATCGACGAAAATGTTTTTCCACCATCTTCCGATTTTAATATCGGGACACCCATTACATAAATTTTATCAGGATTAAATGCCGAGACGTGGATCTCCCCGAAATAATAACCATAGGTGTACATGATTCCGTCGAGATATCCTTCATGAGTTTTCGCCCAATTTTTACCGCCGTCATTTGATTTATAAACTTCTGCCCCGGTTATTGGTGTATCGAATAACATTGAATTTGCATCTTCAAGAAATTCAACCAATGCCATTGGAGAAATTTCATTTTTCTTTACTTGTTCTTTAATTGATTCTGCATTGTACTTACGCGGAAAATTATTTCTATCCAGAAAGTCATTCAAATCATCATCATTCATGTTAAGAAAATCTTCTTTACTTATGGATTTGAGAATGTCTTTTGTTACCGGGAATTCCTCCTCAGTTTCTTTTTTGCGTTCGGTTTGATTATCCAGCATAGCATAAATCACTTTTTTCTTACCGTCGTTATAAATTGCTAGTCCGATTCTTCCAATTCCCTCGCCGTCAGGAAATCCGCTTCCTTCACCGGATAACAATTCCCAAGTATTTCCGCCGTCTGCAGATTTATAAATTCCCGAAGAACTTCCGCTTTCAACCAAGTTCCATGCACGTCGTGTGCGGTACCACATTGCGGCGTACAGTTCATTTTCATTTTGGGGATTGATTATCAAATCAATCGCGCCTGTATTATCATCAACATATAAGGTTTTATCCCATGTATTCCCGCCGTCTGTGGATTTATAAACGCCCCTTTCCGGGTTGGGTGAATAAAGATGACCGAGTGCGGCAACCCAAATAATGTTGGGATTTTCAGGGTGGAGAATAATTCTGCCTGTCCGGTGAGTTTCAGCCAAACCAAGGTGGCTCCATGATTTGCCGTCATTTGTAGATTTGTAAATTCCCGTTCCCGCATAAGATGATCGGCTGGAATTATTTTCGCCGGTTCCGACATAGATAATGTTGTTTGTCCAATCAACGGCAATTTCGCCAATAGTCATCGATGCTTGATCATCAAAAAGAGGAGAGAAAGATATTCCGTTGTTAGTTGTTTTCCACAGCCCGCCTGATGCATAAGCGACGTAAAAATGTGTTGGGTCATCCGGTGATACATCAACATCGGTAACACGTCCGCTCATGATTGTTGGTCCAACCGAACGGAACTCGACATTTTTTAATAATGAATTTTGCTGCAACTCGATTCGTTTCTGGAAACTTTCTAATCTTTCATTTGATGGAGTCGGTTCAACAGAGTTTTTGTCTTGAGCCGAATGTTGTGAAATGATTAACATAAAAACTAAGGTGATCAGCAGTATTTTCTTTAACATGGCATTTCCTAAGATTTGGAATGATTTAATCTACAAATTTGAGGAAAGTATGGTTCTTAAGCAAACTATAGTATTGAATATCAGCGGAATTAATTCTTAGTTATAAACTTTTACTCCCAGATCCACTTTTCAGGATTCCATGTTTTGGATTCATTTAGATTGAAAAGGGGTTCAATTAACAATTGGATTTTATCAATAACTCTCTCAAATTTCACCTCTGCTTCAAGCTTATTTTTTCTGAGAAAAGCTGTCCACTGAGTTTGTTTTTGCTTGTCTGCTTTGAAGTTTTCCTCATATATTCGAGTGCGGGTAGAAATTTCGGTGTTTCTATTTCGGAAAGTTAATTTTATAGCCTCCCTCAGAGATGCTGATTCAAGTTTTTGTTTACTTGCGTAAAAGAGAATATCAAAAAAATCTTTCATTCTGCTTGTCGCAATACCGATAGACGCATTTGCTTCTAACTTTTCGGCAATAGCCGATTCAATTGAATATATTAATATTTTGGGCACGGGTTGTTCAAGTAGTGTCGGATAATCCATTTCAACAGGACCATTATAAATTTTATCTCCAAATCCAATATCTATTTGAAGTCTGTCCCGGGCTTTATCAAGTTTTACTTCAACACTAACTCTGATTCCCTTATAATTACCGTCTTCAACAATTCTATCGGTTTTTATCGAATCAGAATTAAATTCAAGTCCGTCATCCGCCACAATTTTTGAGATTTCAACAAAAACATCTTTTATGACCTTTTCGTCATTTCCGATATCTTTACCCATAAAATCGATGTCTTTTGTCGGGCGCAGCTTACTAATATTGTAAATAATGAAAAGAAGCGCTCCTTTAAGAATAAAAGTTTTTGAGTATGTGCTGACAGATACTCTGTAGAGCATTCTTTCTTGTATGTATTGCTTAAATACTGACTGATAATCTTTATTTTCAGCTTGAGCAATATTTAATAATCTTTGTTTCACCGAGGCGCTTAAATTCTTTATTTTTTTCCCCTCCGGCATTACATACCTCCTTTAATGTAGGCTTCCATTTTTTTATACATCTTAAGTTTTTGGGCAGTATCAGCAAGTAGTCCTATTTTTTTATTTTTACTTCTCATATAAGTTTTGAGAGACTCAAGAGCCATATCCTCTCCGAGTTTGTTTTTATACCTAAAAAGGTCCACTATTGTTTTTTCTTTAGAATATATTTTTATTTTACCGCTTCCGGTTTCTATTTCCTCAATCCCCAGTTCGTATTTTATTCCTTTGAAATAATATACTTTACAGGGAGGGTAATTGATGTTAAACCTGGGTGTATTCATCGGAAAAGCGGTATATACTTCCGAGGGGATAAAAGTAGTAAGCTCATAAAACGCTGCGGCTGAGAGAAGACATATTATGGCTTTTTTATTCGCATTGCAAACTGCAGCAAAGCTTTCGTTCTCATCAAATGAATAGGAGATGAGCTTATAAAGCCCCGGCTTTACTTTTTCGATAATGCCATGTTCTGCTGCCCGTGTAATATCCCTAGTCTGGATACCAGCCTCCCGCATTTCTTTCATTCGGGCAAAACCCTTATTTTTTTCAAATATTTCCTCAAGATTAGTCATTTGTTTTCCATGAATCAATATGTAGGTAAATATAAGAAAATTACCTACAAAATGATTCGTTAATTGTTTTAAAATTCTGACAATTATCTTTATTGGTAATAGAATTGTGTCTGATTGCCGGTAGCATCTTGGGCAAATTTTTTTTCTGAATCGCAGATGTAATTTTATTGATAGAAGAAATGAAATTTAATAACCCGCCCGATAAAACAAACAGCCCTCATAACTGTGCAATTTTTTATACCGGGCGAGTTAAAGAAAGAGCAGTATTTTTTCAAATACCGGTACACTGAAATATAGTAAATGAAACACGTTTGCGAATCCGTAAATTTACGGAAAGCCTTCCGTAAATTTACTGAAGGCTATTAAAATGATTAATATATAATTAGTGCGCTGGGGATCATTTATTTTTGAGGATTACAGCTCGAAAACGCAAAAAATGCTTCATTATTTGAATTCTATTTCATTGGTTCTTAAAGATCGGGGAAATTGACTTTTCAGACCTTCATCAAATGAGATTGCGGTTCCGATCGCTGAATTATTATAAAATGCGATCTTTTGTCCTTTATGTAAAAAATTTCTTTTTAGGGTAGCTCCTGTCAGGTATATTTTTAACTCATCGAGTGATTCCAGCACGGCAGTATTTTTTGTGGCATGAATTCCTAAAGTTTGAGCAGCGATAGAGTGAAGGTGAGCAGTGTTTCGTTTGTCAATATTTCCGAACTTTGCTCCAATCCGTAAAAAAATATTTAAATCATCAATCTCCCAATCTTTGTCGATAAAATAAATATCCTTTCCGTTAATTAGGTACCGGTAGTTGCTCAAAATATCGGTCGGAATTCCGAACCAATCGGAGATATCCGCTAAATATTTTTTGATGTTTTTATTATTATACGAAAGCAGGTTTCTCCCGCGGCTTTTAATTTCAATTTTCCTGTTCGTATCTGTTGAATCAATTTTTTTAAGTTTTGCAATAAAAAAACCTTCCGAGCTAACTTCCCAGGGAACAATACGCCTGCTTTTTACCAGTTCGGGATTAAGGTCCGCTCCTTGATATTGAGTTAAGCCATCGTTTGATTTAAGAGGCAGTTGGATATCAACAAGTTCAACGGGATAATTTTTCAGTACCTTATTCAAAACGAGTTCGTTTTCTTCTAAAGTAAGGGTGCATGTTGAGTAAACAATATCAGCGCCGGTCTTAGCCATTTTAATTCCGCTGATCAAAAGTCGAAGCTGCAGTTCCGATAACTTTTCAGCCTGCGGCAGTTTCCACCAGTTGCTCACTTCGCCTTTCTTTTGAACTATTCCTAAAGCGCTGCATGGCGCATCTACCAGAACCTTATCAAAGAAATGATCAAAATTTTTGCTGAGCAATTCACCTTTGAATTTTATCACACCGAGATTAACGAGATTCATCTTATCGAGATTGTGAATTAAGGTTTTAATTCTGTTCAGGTTCGATTCGTTTGCAATTAGAGTTCCGCGGTTATTCATTAACTCGGCAAGCTGCGAAGTTTTTGAACCGGGAGCCGCACATAAATCCAGCACTTTATCACCGGGACCCGGATTAAGTATCAGAGCCGGAATCATTGATGACAGGCTTTGTATATAATACTTACCGAATGTATATTCAATTGTTTTCCCGAGAGACTCATTCCCTGTTAATACAGAATAAACTCCTTCAATCGATTCGTGTTTTTCCAGTGTAATGTTATAACGCCGAAGGTCAGAAATGAGTTTTTGATCATCCGTAAAGGGTGAAATACGGATGTATGTTTGATATTCGCTTCGGACGTATTCTTCGTAGTTGGAGAGATATTTCTCTCCGAAATTATCTCTCAAGTATTCTGAAATATTTTCGCTTAATTCAATCAATGAGTATGCTTTTAATATCTTTGTATGTTAAGTGATTTGAAAATCGTGTTGGTGATCTCAAGAAAATTTTTAGAATCGGGAAGATTTTGTTTTAATTCATTTTTTATTTCTAAGATTAATGAATCGAGATGCTTTTCGTAAAGCCTAACAACTTCTTTAATTATTTCAGGATCCTTCGGCATAGGAGTTTGACCCGGTTTTGTTCGGTTTGCATATAAAATGTATTTCGCTTTGTAATAAGAATCTACCTGAAAAACCGGGCTGCCCTTTAAATCTAGGATTTCAAACGAACCGAATAATTGCGAACCTAATACCAGCGGCGCTTCCGGCAGCTTAAAATTTTCATGTTCGAAATCAGCAATAAATTCACCCGGGAAATCTTTAAGAAGACCGGAATGAATTCTGGCAACCCAGTTTTTAGTAAACTCTTTTTCAGTCATTAGTAATTATTTAACCGGTTTAAAATTCAAATCAACATTTTGAGGTTCATCAACCCAATCGGCAACAAAGATGTTGGTTGCCCTGCTGTCAGCCCGGTCGACTCTTCTATTTGATGCAAATGCAATTTTCTTTCCGTCAAAAGAAAACATAGGGAAGGCATCGAATGTGCCGCTGTGAGTAATCTGTTCTAATCCTGATCCGTCAATGTTTATCATGAAAATATCAAATAATCTTCCGCCCTTATCGAGCGAATGATGATTAGATGAAAATAAAATTTTCTTATCGCCGGGATGAAAAAACGGTGCCCAGTTTGCGCCCGGTAAATCGGTAACCTGTTGAACATTCGACCCGTCAATATCGGCAATAAAAATATTCAAAGCTTTCGGTTCAACCAAACCTTGTGCAAGAAGTTCTTTGTAAACTTCGGCTTCTTCGCCTTCCGGTCTGCTTGCCCGCCAGACAATTTTCTTAGAATCGTTCGAGAAGAAAGCCCCGCCGTCATATCCTAATTTATCGGTCAATTGAATGGTTTCGCCTGTTTCAATTTCAAATCGATAAAGTTCAAGATCGCCCGAACGGGTTGAAGTAAAAATTATATATTTCCCGTCGGGAGAAATCGTTGCTTCGGCATCGTAACCTTCTCCACCTATCAGTAACTCGGTGTTATTTCCATCGGGATCGGCAATAAAAATATCATAGGAATCATAAATCGGCCAGACGTATCTGCCTTCACTGAACATTACAGTTTCGGGGCAATTTTCATTATCCAGATGAGTCGATGCATAAACAACTCTGCCGTCCTTCAAAAAGTAACTGCATGTAGTTCTTCCTTTCCCTGTGGATACTAAACGGTATTGTTTCCCGTCGGAAAATTTTGAGCCGTCGACATTCATAATAAAAATTTGATCACAGCCCTGATCATTTATTTTTTCCCAATCACTTTGAAAGATCAATTGAGAATTATCGAAACTCCAATATGCTTCTGCGTTATTGCCGCCGAATGTAAGTTGTTTTATGTTTCGTAAATGTGTTTCACCGCTGAATCTTAGTGAATCACTTACGGGATTGTAGACTTCTGCTTTATCAACGTCCTGTTGATCTTTGCAGCCGGTGAACACGGCAATAATAATAATGGAAGATAAAATATATTTAAGCAAGACTACTCCTTTCAATTATTTTAATTCAATCACTTTTTTATGCGCTCTTACAATGAGATAAATTCCGAGCGCAATTAATGGAATGCTGAGTATTTGTCCCATATTCAGAATTAAGCCTTCCTCGAAGGAGACTTGATTTTCTTTAACAAATTCAATTACAAATCTAAAAGCAAAAACCAAAACGAGAAAAATTCCGAACAAATAACCGTCGCGAAACCTTCCTTCTTTTTTATAATAAATTGTTATCAATACCACAAAAATCAATAGGTATGCAAACGCTTCATAAAGCTGCGCCGGGTGACGCGGAATATCGTCAATGCGCGCGAAAATAAATCCCCATGAAAGATCGGTCGGAATACCGATTATTTCCGAATTAAAGAGATTCCCGGTTCTAATAAAAAATCCGGCGAGTGCAACCGTTATTACAACTCTGTCAAACACCCATAAATAGGGCTGATCCTTCTTCTTTTTAGAATACAAGTAAAGTGCATAAAGAATTCCTATTGCAGCGCCGTGGCTTGCCAGACCGCCTTTCCAAATTTGTAATATTTCAAGGGGATTGGACAAATAGTACACGGGATTGTAGAACAAGCAATGACCGAGACGAGCGCCAATTACCGTTCCGAGAATCATATACCAAATCAGATCGTTAAGATCATCAACGGGTTTTTTTTCTTTACGGTAAATCCATGTCATTATTTGAAAACCGAGAATGAAAGAAGTGGCAAATAGTAAACCGTACCATCTTACGCTTAGGAATCCTACTGAAAAGATTTCCGGACTAACGTCCCAATAAATCACTTAGTTCCTCTTGTTAAATTGGTAAAAGTTGTCATGCTCTCATTTTTGAATAAAGCGCCGAAATAAAATAGCCAATGATTGATATCATTATTATAGTTGCGCCGGACGCTAAATTTAAGTAATAAGAAAATAATAAGCCAACAACATTAAAGACTATCCCGAGCAGTACTGATACAATCATCAGGTGCTTAAGACTGCTCACATATTTAATTCCGATTGCAGCAGGTATTGATAATAGAGCAATAACTAAAATTATTCCAACCAATTTAATAAGCAGGACAGTTGTTAATGCGGTCATCAGCAGCAAAACAGTGTATAGCAGATCAACGGGAAGACCGATTGTATAAGCAAATTCT
Organism: Melioribacteraceae bacterium; assembly: GCA_021740785.1. GTDB lineage: Bacteria > Bacteroidota > Ignavibacteria > Ignavibacteriales > Melioribacteraceae > JAIOZI01. Next base: position 20,201 of record JAIOZI010000029.1, on the reverse strand, counting down.
TCATCGAAAGTTATGGCTTGAAATTGATTGAAGAAAAAGAATACCATTAATACAATTGTGATATCGAGAAATAACATTAAGTAGATATCCGATGTGGGAATCGTAAGAATATTCCCGAAGAGATAACTCATCAAGTTGGGCGCATAACCGGGTGAAAGGTTGATAAATATTACGCCAAGAGCCATACCGAACGCCCACATTATTCCAATCAAAGTGTCTTCGTATTGTTTTGTTTGTTTCCTCATATAGGAAATAAACAATGCTGCGATAATACTGAAAAGAAGTGCGCCGTAAATGGGATTGAATCCTAAAAGGAAACCAAGCCCGATACCGCCGTAAGCCGTATGCGAAATTCCGCCGCTGATGAAGACAATGCGTTTAACGACCACATAAGAACCAACAATCCCGAAAGCAACACTGGCTAATATGCTGGCTATCAGAGCATTGATCATAAAATCATATTGAAAAATTTCAAACATCTTAGTGGCTGTGCTCCGATTCGTCTAAAACTCTGTGCGGTACTCCGTGTGCGATTAAATCAACCGGGCAGTGATAAGTGGCTTCAATCATTTCCACCGAAATTTCTTTACTGTCATGATAGATCAATGTTTTATTTAAGCAAGCAATTTTTTTTACGAATCTCGATATTGCCCCGATATCATGTGAAACGAGCACAATTGTCATATCATCGTTTAGCGATTGCAGTAAATCGTAAAATGATTTTCCGCTTTTCGAATCGATACTTGCAGTCGGCTCATCCAGCAAAAGTATATTGGGATTCGAAATGAGCGCCCTTGCAATCAGGACCCTTTGCAATTGTCCGCCGGAAAGTTCACCGATTTGTTTATTAATTATTGGTGTGAGTTCAACTTTTTCCAGTACTTCAGCAACCTTCGGATTTTCTTTTTTCAACGGCGTGCCGAATCCTGTTCTGCCGAGCATTCCCATCAAAACAACATCATGAACAGAAATTGGGTAGGATTTATCAAAATTAGAATACTGCGGAACATAACCGAGGTATTTTAAGTTTTTTGCCGGAGATTTTCCGAATATTTTTACTTCGCCCTTGTTTGGTTTTAGTAAGCCGAGTAATATTTTTAAAAGTGTGGTTTTGCCGCCGCCGTTAGGACCGATGATACCGATAAACTCTTTGTTTCTAATGGTTAGATTAATATTATCCAATACAAGCTGATCTTGGAAACTGAAACTCAGATTATTGATTTCTATTGCGGGTAAATTTTTATTTTCCATACTTAGCAATTTTTTCTGCAGCCTCTGATAAGTTTTTGATGTAGTTTTCAGTAAGCGGATTGATCGAAACCAATTCAGCATCAATTTGATCTGCAATTGTTCGAGCATGCGCCGATTCGAATTGAGGCTCGGTAAATACCGCTTTAATATTTTGTTCCTTTGCCAAATTAATTAAATCTTTCAAATCGTTTGGTGTGGGTGATTTGCCGTGTTTCTCAATAGCAATTTCATTCAAATTATATTCACGTGCGAAGTATGTCCATGCCGGATGATATACTATAATAGTTCTTGTGCGCAGATCACTTAGCTTTTCGATTATTTCCGCATCCAGTTTATCAAGTTCACTCAAGTACTTCTTGGTATTCGTTTCAAATATTTCTTCACGATCGGGGAAATTTTGAATTAAGGCTTCCGAAATATTATTAACAATAATTTTTGCATTCGCAGGAATAAGCCAGTAATGAGTATTGTGCGGAATAATATCAATCCCAACCGAGCAGTCTTTTGTTTTTAGCTGCTCATTCATTAAACTCAATTTGTCCATCAATACGGATTCAAGCTGAAACACATCACCGGTGCGGAAATACAAATCACATTCGGCAACATCCATCAAAGTTTGCGGGGTTGGGTCGAAGTTATGCGGACTAACATTCGGCGGAAACACGACACTCACTTCGGCATCATCACCGGCAACGGCTTGAACAAAACCGGCAAACGGGTCAAGCGTAACTGCAATGTGAATTTTTTCGCTTTCTGTATTCAAACCGTTTGACTTTTTTTCCATGCATGAAACTAAGAGAATCAAAATGGAAATAAGTAATGCTATTTTCCCGTATTGCAATCGGGACATATTCCAATAAACTCCATGCTGTGATTCACAATTTTAAATTTCGTCAACTTCTGAATTTCGGGAAGAATACACAAATCAATCTTTTCAATTCTTCCGCACTCGGAACAAATTATGTGATGGTGATGAGATTTTTTCGTTTCAAGTTCGTACTTTGGCTTTTTATCCCCGATATTTATTGTCTGTAGAATTCCGAGTTCATCGAATAGTTTGATAGTGCGGTATACACTCGCAAAATCAATTTCAAAACAGATATCTGCAATATCGGAAAGTGAAATTGGTCTTTCCTGGCTGTACAATGCCTCCAAAACCATTAATCGCGGTTTGGTTAATTTCGCCCCGGATTCTTTAATTATATCTTTGTAATGATCCATGACCCAAAATTAATCAGATGAAACCCTAATTGCAAGTAGTTTGCATTTGATCGTAATTTAAATTTTTTCTTCACCAAACTTAATCGCGTATTTAATCAGCTCAGGAAGGGATTTAATATTTGCCTTCGACATGATATTTGACCGATGGGTATCGACAGTTCGTTTGCTTAATTCCAGTCGTTCGGAGATGTCGCCGCTGGTTAATCCGTTTGAAATTAATTTTAAAATTTCTTTTTCGCGGCTGGTGAAATGAATTTTCTCCTCATCCTTTATAGGATTAACAATAAAATCATACTTTTCAATTATATCTTTCAATTCATCTTCGGAAATTTTATTCCCGAAATAGTATTCCCCCTTGTAAACGGTTTTAATTGCTTTAACCAATTCATTCTTCAAAATATTTTTATTGATGAATCCCATGCCGCCGGCTTTGTAAGTGTGATAGATGTATTCTTCCTCTTCATACATCGAAAGGAAAAGAGCTTTTACGTTTTTATCTTTAGCATGAATTCGTTTAACCGCCTCGGTACCTGTAAGGTGAGGCATGTTGATGTCGACAAGAATTACATCGGGATTTGAACGAAAGTATTTTTTTACTAAATCATTTCCGTCCTCTGCTTCGCTTATAATCAAAATATCCTCAATATCACCGAGGAGTTTTATTAAGCCGCTTCGAACAAGTGCGTGATCGTCGGCGATTATCATTCTAATTTTAGTTGATGCGGTCATTGTCCATTCAGCAAGTTTAAATTCTAATACAATAATAAAAATATTTGAATTAGAAATAAATAATAAACTTAAAAAAGTCTGCCATCTAAAACATTTTAATATGATTAGAAAAATTTATAAAGTATGACAAATTACACCTGTTCAGTCTTACAGCTCATAAGAATTAGTTGAATTGATGCGCTGCGGTTGGGTGATCCCGAAACTATATGTCGAAATAATACCGATGCCTTAAAGATGCTTTGCGTAATGTAATAGGATACCGGGAAAAAAAATTAAAATAATTCTTGATTTACGGAACCAAACTGTATATATTGCGTCTGTACAGTTAGAACACCAATAACAGCAAAGATTTTGAGGTAATAAAATGCTGCTCAATTTAACTGAATTTTCAACGAAGCCGATTCGCGAACAAATATCGGATCAAATTATGCAAAAGATTATAGCCGGTGAGTATGAACCCGGTGATGATCTATTACCGTCGGGATTGGTTGCCCGTGAACAGCAAGTTAGTAAAAACACGGTAAATAGAGCTTATGAAATATTGATTGAAACCGGACTTGTAGAAAAGGTTGATGGAAACGGTTATAAATTAATTGATGTTGACGGCGAAATTTTGAAATCCATTGCAGAGGATTATTTATCCGCACACGAAAATGAAATTTCAATCAAATCGGATGAGTACAATAAATACGCCGAAGAACTTCAACTGGCGCGGCAGATTCAATCCGATCTCCTCCCGGATAAAAATTATGATGATGAATCTCTTCGCATTGTTCCGTTCATTTCACCCTCTCATGTTGTGTGCGGTGATTTTTACGATTACTTTAAAATAGATGAAAATAAAATCGGGATAGTTATCGCAGATGCTTCGGGTAAGGGAATGCCTGCCGCAATTTTAATCTCCCAAATTCAAGCAATTCTTAAAAGCGAAATTGCAAACGGTTCTACTCTTATAAAAATATTTCAAAAACTGAATCATCATCTAATAAACAATACATCCGCTAGGAATTTTACTACACTTTTTTACGGAATATTTGACCGGCGGACTTCTGTATTGAGCTCAATAAATGCGGGTCATAATTATCCGATTATTCTTCATAAAAACGGATCATTTGAATTGATAAAAACCAACGCACCGGCGCTCGGACTTATAAAATCTTTCAGTTATACAGTTTCAACACATATAATAGTGAGCGGTGACACGATGGTTTTATATACCGATGGTATTACCGAAACTATGAATGAGCTGGGTGAACAATACGGCGAAGGAAGATTATTGGAAATTACGGAAGCTAATAAAGATAAAGAACCTGATAAAATCTCGGAAATTATTCGATCGGATGTAGATAGATTTAAGTCGGAAAAAAACATGAGTGATGACAAGACACTCGTAATTATTAAAGTAAAAAATAGAAAAGAAAATTAATGTTACTAAATTTATCAGATTTATCGGATGAGCCTTTACAGAGCCAAATATCGCGGCAGCTAAGGGCAAAAATTTTAAGCGGAGAAATAAAGGCGGAAACTATGCTTCCATCAATAAGGCAATTGGCAAGAGAGCAGAAGGTTAGCGTTATAACGGTTCAGCGGGGGTATGAACATCTTGAGCGGGAAGGGCTGATTCATTCAAGAAGGGGAAAGGGATTTTTTGTTTCGGAAATTCATAAAGAGGCAAAAAAAGAAATGGCTGTGCAGCGCTTAACCGAAATGGTAAAACCTCAAATAAAACTTGCAAAAGAAGAAGGTATGACAAAAGAGGAAATCAGGAAAATTTTTGATGAGTTGTTGAAAAACTTTTAAACGAAATATCAATGAAGAGAGAAAGGTTAAAAAAAAGTATTTAATTAAAATCGAATTATAAACATCAAAGGCAGTAAAATGGAAAAAGCATTTGAATTGATTGGATTAAACAAAAAATTCCCGGAGTTTGAACTGGGACCAATAAACCTGGAATTGGAACCCGGAACAGTACTGGGTTATATAGGTCCGAACGGCTCCGGTAAAACTACAACAATGCACTGCATGGTTGGATTAGTAAAAAGCGATAACGGATTGATTAAAATTTTCGGCAGAGAGAATGACCCGAATAATGTAGACTGGAAGTTTGACATCGGGTACGTTGGTGACAAACATGTTTTCTACGAAAATTGGAACGGTGAGAAAAACTTAAAATTTCTCTCGGAATTTTATCCGGATTGGTCTGATAAATTTGCAATGGATTTAGCGAAGCGTTTCCAGGTTCCGTTAAACAAACGGGCGCGCGATTTATCATCCGGCAACCGTGTTAAATTATCTCTGATCGGGGCTCTGGCTCATTCACCCAAATTATTGATACTCGATGAACCAACTTCCGGGCTCGATCCCGTTGTGCGCACTGAACTTCTTGATGTTCTATTCGAAGTTGTTGAAAGCGGTGAACGCGCGATTTTTTATTCTACTCATATTCTTTCGGATATCAGCAGAATTGCCGATGAACTGGCTTTCCTTGATAACGGCAGTTTGAAATTAAAAATCGCTAAAGATGATTTAACGGATAACTGGCGGAAAATTACATTTAAACTGATGAAGGATAATTTTAATACTGAAGAGATAGTATTTACCGCCAAAGAGGGAAATGATTATAAGGTAATCAGCAGTGATTACAAAAAAACAATTGAACAATTAAAATCGATGAATGCAGAAAATATTCTTGAAACCAGGATGAGCATCGATGAAATAGCAGTTGAAATATTAAAACGAAAGTGAGTGCGTTGAAAATGAAACGATTGATAACATATGAACTGAAATATAATATTGATCTTATTGCGCCTGTTGTAATTCTTCCCGCTGCATTTGCAATTTTCGTTGTAACAGATACAAAAATATTCCTGGAAATATATTTTCTTCAGAAATATTTTTGGGCGATGGCGGTGGGTTTAGGGTCATACCTGTTTATATATATATATCTGGCAAAAAGGGTTAAGGAGAAAAGGGATAGGCTGTTCACATGTCTGCCCGTTTCCCGTAAGATGAATATGTTTGCACGCTCGCTGCTCGGTATTGCGCCTTTCGTTTTTATATTTGCTTTTCTGAAATTACTTGAACCGCATGCGGACAAATACTGGACCGAGGTGATCAAGGGATTGTATGTTCAAATAAGTCTTCTTTTCATTTTTCTTGCCGCTATTGATTTTGTTTATGAACTGGCGTTTGTAAACCTGGAAAAGTGGGAAAAATACAGATCCTTTATTCAAGTTGGAACGGCGGCAGCTATTGCGGGTTTTTCAGTTTCAATTATATACCTTAGCGCAATTGGAATTATACCGGAATGGAAAGCTGTTGGAGGAGAGATCTATATCGCACTTACCGGTTTTATAATTGCAGCCGGAGCTTCGGGAATTTTTAAAAAACGAGAAACATACACGGACTAAAATGTACAAGCTGCTCAAACATGAAATTTTATATTTACGGTCGAGGCTGATTGCGGTCATTCTCTTTCCAATGGTGTATACTATTATTGTTCTGGTAAGCGACCCGGTCGGTGAAAATCCGCCTGGAGCGTTCCGGGTACTCTTTCCCTTTGTTACAGGTGTTGTGCCTGTATGGGTATGGGCAACGGTCTTAATAAATAAGTATAGAAGCAACGCTGAATATATTTATCAAAGAATACCTGTAAGGTTTTCTGAAATAATAGCAGCGCGATTTTATTTAATAGTCTTTCCATTTATCTTTATTACAATTTATCTATTCTTTGTGCATTTTTTAATAATTAGTGATTGGTATGAGATTTCAAAAAGGATTGCATTTATGTCCGGTACTCAAATGTTCATTGTTTCGGTACTGTATTTTTCTTTTGAACTTGCGGTGACGATGAAAACAGAATCAATGAAGATAGTTGCAAGCTGGTTTTCGGCAGCGGCAGCGATTCTATTTTTAATTTTAGTTGATTTTTCAGCGTTTGCTGAAGAGAGGGAAATGCTCCTGGGATTTATGTATATGCTTTTAAGTTTTTTAATCATTGCATTGGGATGTGCGGTTTATGCCAAAAGAAAGTCATTTGTTTTGTAGAGGAGAAAATGAAAACAATTTTGAAATATGAGCTGAGTTATAATTATCCATATTACATAGTGTTAGCCTTAATCATGCTCGTTTATACTGCAATAGTATTTTTCGATGTGAATCTAATCGGGGAAGACAATGTTGATTACTGGGGCGGGATAATCGCTTTGTTTTATTATATTGTTTACATGTCGATTGCTTCTGTTTGGCTGAAAGAAAACAGAACGAGGAAATTAAAGTTAGCGCCCGTTTCCAATACAGATGTGTCGTCTGCAAGAGGGTTGTTTATTCTTTTGCCGGCTCTCGCCGGTTATCTTTACATAGTATTGGTTCATTTAATGCTGCTTGATAAATGGCTCGAAGATGCTTTCAGTATAGTTGGGCAATTGGGTGTTGTTACAATGATAATGGCTTCGCTGGTTATCGGAAGAGACCTTCTTTTCAGAGTTCAGAATTTCATTATAAAATTATTACTGATAATATTGCTTATTGTATGTATGGCGGTTGTATTCTATTCCGGGTTTGAAGTTATGCGTCCCTTCTTGTATGATTCATTAGGGCGGCTGCCGGGAATAAGTGTTTTCATCTTATGGGGTATTGTGTTGACAGGAATATCGGTTTATTCATATAAAAAACGAATTGAATATTTGTCATAGATAAAAAATATGATACAGATTATTAAAACAGAATTTTACTATATAAGAGAGTTAATAATTGCTGCATCGGTGATTTTTATTGCCGTCGTATTTGTGATTGCGTTCGGCGTTAATGAGATTAATACTGTGCCGAGTCAGTTTATTGTTATTATTGCGGCGGTAGTGTTTACTGCATACATGAATGAAAATCAAAAAATTATTCAACTCCGTGACAGGCTGCTTACACTTTTGCCGGTAAAAAGGAAGCAAATTGCTTACTCCAGGATGTCGTTCGGGTTAGTGATTTACATTATGTTTATTATCCAGTTTTATTTAGTAAATGGGTTGCTGGCGGTTATTTATACAAGCAAATTCATAAGCCCGGGAATATCTGAGTTTTTGGTTTTAACGGGATTAATTTTGATTTTGAACTCGGTACATTTAATAAGTCGTGATTTAGTTGGAACTGCTGTAAATAAAGCCGGACGGATGTTTTTCGGGATATTAAAAAACCTGCTTGTATTCATCTATTTTATCCCGTTTTACATTATGATGAATGTCTTCAACCTATTCGAAAATGAAAATGTTCTCCAAAATAAAATTGAATATTTTCTAAGCTCAGGTGTAGGTATAGTTGTGTCTCTAGGTTTGGGAATAGCGATCTCATATTCGAGTTATTTATTATTCATGAACCGAAAAACATTTAGCAATTCTTAATTGGGTACGTTATGTGGAAAGTGATTAAATTCGATTTACTTTATTATAAAAAAATAATTTTAATCAGCGGAATATTTTTTCTCGTAATGTTAGCAATCTTTAGTTTAAGCGATGGCATTACAGAATTTAAATCTATGTATGTTACGCTGGGATTAGCCGTATGGATTTCATTCTTCGGAAGATGGGGTCATTTTATGTTTAACCGGGACAACATTGAACGAGTACAGTCGCAGCTTCCCTTAAAACGGACAGATCTTGCTAAAGCGCGAATTTTAATTGGTCTCTTGATCTGGGCATTCTATTTATCCTCTTATTTGATAAGCGTTTTTTCAAGCAGTTATGAAAGATCCGGGTTTACCATCTGGAGTGTTATTACTTTTAACGGGATAGTTGTTATCATCAACGTGATGCCGCTTTTATGGCATGATTATATTTTCATTGGATTCGGAAAACACAGAAAATTGATTGCATACATCTTTTACATCCCGATTGTAATTGGGGTTATATTTGCGATATATTTTACGACATCATTGCAATTCGAAGTGCTCCTCGGGTTTCAATCTGATATGCGGCAGGAATTATTCAGACCATTCCCAGCATTACTCTTCAATATTTTCGGAGCAGCGCTTACATATATTGGGTATCGTCTTTACATGATGCGTCATCATTACCTAACATCGGAGTTTGGAATTAGGTCGAATATCAAAGTTAAAACAGGAGACATAACCTGAGAAATTAATTCGATTTTATTTTTATAGATTACAGAAAGTTGTTATTTTGCAAAACCGCAATTAAACAGGGGATAAAATGGACGAAGAAAAACTGAACGAACAAGAACCGGAAGAAGAAAAACCAACTGAATATTTTGAAGAAGAAGAGGAGGAAGAAGAACTCGGGCACTCAGATAAGTTAGTTGGAGTATTCACCGAGCCCGGCGCAACATTTTCCGCAATGGCAGATCAACCTAAAACCACCGATTGGTTAATACCATTGCTGTTGGTGATTGTTTTAGCAATTGCCTCAAATTTCATTTATATGTCGAATCCTATAATTCGACAGCAGGCAATAGAGAAGCAAGTAACGGCGATCGACGAAGCTGTTGAAGCGGGAACTATTACACAAGAACAAGCCGATCAACAGAAAAACTTTATACAAAACGGCGATCAAGCAATGAAAATGCAATTGATCTTTCAAAGCATCGGCACTGTGATTGTATTATTTATTTTATTCTTTCTACTTTCGCTTGTCTATTTTCTGCTTGCGAAATTTGCGCTTAAAGGAGAAGGCAGTTATAAATCGGCGATGTCGGCTTACGGTCTGCCCGGCTATATATCGGCAATCCAGATTGTTGTTATGATAATTATTGCAATGTCTGCCGATAAATTAGTTACAGGCACAAGTTTAGCAATTCTTCTCGATTCAGATAAGCAGACATTCAGCGGCTACCTGATAAGCTTTATCGATCCATTCAAGATTTGGTTTTTTGCATTACTTAGTATTGGATTGGCAAAGATGTTCAAATCGGAAAGTAACGGGAAATATTACGGAGCCGTTTTCGGATTGTGGATTGGGTTCTCAATTATATTCTTTTTCATAGCCCAGGCTGTTCCTTTCTTTAAGTCGTTTATTATGTAAAAGTATAATTATAAATCCGGGAAAGTTAACAAAGACTTTCCCGGAATTACTAAACATTGCAGCAGCCCTTTTAACTTTTTTATCTACAGCCTTTCTCCAAAACATTGATTCTTGTTTTTGATCTTAATTCTCAATTCGTATTTACAGCTTCCCAATAGGCATAATTCCCAAAGGTTTGATATTATCCGGGAGTTCTAAAATGTTTGATAGAGTATCATCATCAAAAGCTCCCATGAAAACAGTTCCGAGTCCCAGCGAAACAGACTGCAGGTAAATATTTTCAGCGGCAAAACCGGCATCCATGTGAACATAACGTATCCCGCGGTTGCCGTACTTTATTGTAGTTCTCTCATACACTGCACAAATCACCAGTGCAATTGCCCCGTGCGATGCATAACTTTGAGCCGCTTTATTTAATTCTGGTAAAATATTTTTATCCATAACTTTTATAAGAGAGTGACTGATGGATTTGTAATTGTAAACGCCTTGCTCAAGACCGGAAACATTCCCGGCAATAAGATAAACCTCAAGTGGATACAACGCACCCGCCGACGGCGCCGTTCTCCTGCCGTTACTGCGATTAGTTCCCTGAACCGCCCAAAGCAATTGAGATACTTCGCTTAACTTTAATGCCGAAGGTTGAAAATTTCTGTGTGATCGTCTTTCCTTTAATGCTTTTTCGATGCTTGTTTTGCTATCGAAACTTGGAGAAGGAAGTTTAATTGTCTGACCGGGAACGATTGAGTAAAAAAATAAAAGCATCAGCAGTTTGCTCATCATTTTCTCACACCGTTTGTTGATTGATAAAGCAATTTAATGAAATCAAAAACCAATTTTCAAGGGAGTGTAAAGAGTTTTGTGTAAATGGTTAAAGAAGGGGTTGAAGCTATGCGGAGTGAGGCGTAACCGAACGGAGCTTTGCTTCTGCCTTTGCTTCTGCCTTTGCCTTTTGCCTTTACTCTCTGCTCTCTGCCCTTTGCTCTCTGCTCTATGCCCTTTGCTCAATGCCCTTTTCCCGCTCCCGTCAAAACAATCCAGCCCACAATTCCGGATAAAAGAGAGCCCGCCAAAATACCAACCTTTGCTTCTGCTATAAACACATCTGAAGCAAATGCGAGATTTGTAATGAAAAGTGACATTGTAAATCCTATACCTGCAAGGGCAGCAGCGCCGTAAATTTGTCTCCACGAAACATCACCGGGTAAAAGAGCAACCTTAAATTTTACTGCGAGATAAGTAAAAATTGTAATACCGATCTGCTTTCCGACGAACAATCCAAGCATCACTCCAAGTGTAATTAAACTTGTGAATGAATTTAGGAAATCACTTTCAATAATTACACCTGCATTAGCAAGAGCAAAAACCGGCATAATAAAAAAGCTCACCAAATAGTGAAGAGAATGCTCCAATCTCTGAAGCGGCGATTCAACTTCGTGCACTGCGTTTTCCATCTCCTGGATGGCGCCTGAACTTTCTCCTTCATCTCTGCCCTGTACTATTGATTTAATTTTACCCAAAAGAGAAGTAATTCGATTTATAAACTGTTCTTTATTTAATTCTGTTTTAGCGGGAATTGCCATTGCGCCGATAACGCCCGCAATAGTTGCATGTATTCCCGATTTAAGAAACATCAGCCACATAACCAATCCCAGCACAAAATACACAAGTGAACTTCGTACACCAAGTTTGTTGAACATAAACATCAGTGCAAATATGATTCCAGCCCACATCAAGTAACCTAAGAAAATTTCTGATGTGTAGAAAATTGCAATTACCAGAACCGCCCCGATATCATCAACAATTGCAAGCGCGGTTAAAAACACTTTCAGTGAAGTCGGAACCCTGCTGCCCAGCAGCGCCAATATTCCGATTGCAAATGCAATGTCGGTCGCAGTTGGAATTGCCCAGCCGCTTAAACTTTCCGACGAACTATTGAATCCGAAATAGATAAGTGCAGGGACAAGCATTCCCCCGATTGCAGCGGCAATTGGGAGTGAAGCTTTCGAAATTGAAGATAATTCACCAACCAGCAGTTCGCGTTTAATTTCTAGTCCGACTACAAAAAAGAAAATTGCCATCAGCCCGTCATTGATCCAAAGAATAATTGGTTTGGAAAGAGCATATTCACCGAAGCCTATTGTAAATTTCGTTTCCCAGATCGATTTATATAAATCACCGAAACCCGAATTCGCCCACACAAGCGCAATAACCGTTGCAGCAATAAGCAGAATACCGCCCGCCGCTTCGTTCTTAATAAACTCCTGGAACGGCGATAAAACAATATCAATTGGCTTTTTCTTTTTCATATATCTCTCTAATTAATTGCTGAGTTTTTGATGGAATAATTATAACGATTGAAATTACCGAAAAGTTCTAATAAGTAAATGAGACGGAGATGGTTTTAACAAAACTAAAAATAATTTGACATTTCCATCCTTATTTAATAACTTCTTAAAGTTTTTCGATGTTAAATAAAACAAGATATGATTTTTATGTGGCTGGATCACTTTACTTTTACTCTCTTCAAATTCCGCGTATACTCTATTCGTAAGTTGATGCTGAATTAAGACAAGCGAAAAGTTTCTATATATACATATGCCTTTTAATGACGTGATGAATTCGATAAAAAATTTATCGGATCATAATAATTGAGTGCATGCTGTGCGCAGCAATTATGAAAATCAACACGACATGCACTATGCGAAAATTTTTTATGATCGCAGGGTAGTAAAAATATATAAGAAATGAGAGAACACAGCAATGAACAATTTTTGGAATAAGAATAATTTGGCATGCAGGAAAGTCTGGCTGTATTTAAAAGTACTTCATCAGCACAATAAAGTTTTTAAAGATACTGGGAAGTTGAAGATGAAAGACCTGCAGTTTTGGAATGATTTATCAAGTCCCGAACTGCGTGAACAGCAGGCAAAAATGATGGCTCATCAATTCGACAACATGTTCCGGAGTTTCGATAAAGCTAAATATGAAGAAGGATCTTCGCTTGAAACAGCAGTCGAACAATTAAAATCAATTTTAACAGATGAAAATAAAACGGTAGCTGACTTGGCTGAAGCGGCGGACAACAATTATTTCTTTCTCGGGGAAGATCTGGATGAAGAAAATTAACTTTATCCTGTTCTCCATATTGATTCTCTTTTCACTTCGTTCTATTCACGGACAGGGTGATTTTCGTCCTTTCGCCGAGATAATAGATGAAATCTCCGCCGTTACATCTAATCCCGAATCTTTCAAAAAAGAAATTTTTGAAAACATAAAGCGGACTTTAAATGACCCAGCCACTCTGAACTTTGTTTTGAAGGAAATAACCGGTACGGGAAGTTCAGCATCAATTTTGAAAGACCTCAATATAAAGTTTAACACGTTTGAATACAGCGACACATCTTCCATCGGGCTGGCGTACGATTTCAATAAAGTGATAAAAGAAAACACGCTCGCTGCAGATGCGAATGATAAAACCGGGATAGCATTTAATCTCAGTTCAAGCGGCAGCATTGTTCTTACAAAACATCCGAATCCTTTTGATTATACAAAGAGCAATCTCTCGTTTCATTTTTATAAATCGATTGGCGGCGCAGTAGCTATAACGGATGAGCAGGTAATTAAGAAAAACGAACTTGAAGCAGAACTTGTTGAATATACCGATATCGATGAACTGAACAAAAGCAAAGCTTGGAAGGAATATCTCGAGATTGTTACAAGTAATTTAACCGATCAATTTTATTTCGATTTTTCACTGAACGCGGCGATTGAATCAAACCAAAAATTTACATTGAAAAATTATGCTTACGGTGCGAAGCTGGGGATTGATGTTAAGGCATGGAACCAAGAATCAACACTGGCAAACTTAAATATTTTCGACTGGCCCTTTGCAGTTGTGCGCTGGCTGACCGGTACTGAAGATAATATTTATCCACGCGGTTCAACTATTCCTACGCTGCTGGTTAAGTTAGATTACGTCGATCCGCAGAAAGACCCATGGCGCGAAAGTATGAGCGGACTTAAAATGTATCCGCGGCTTGGATTTGAAGCGGCGTTTAAAACACTTGCTGCAGAAACCGGCGGCGAACCGGTATACTTCTCAGCCAACCTCCGTTACTTTAAAGAACTTGACTCACCCGCTGCAATTAAACACATAAACATGGACGAACAGTTTTACTTTACATTCGCTCTCACACAGCAGCGCGGATTATACATAAGCTACACAACCGGCAAACTCCCTCTTGATCAACAAACAAATGATGTTTATGAGATTGGGTGGGTTTGGGGAATTTAGAAAATTAAATAATATGATTTTATGGTAGATGAAACAATATTCACAGAAGATGACGGCTTAACTTACCCTGTTCCTATCGGTTCATGGGCGCTTGTAAAATATAAAGTCATTTTTGACTATATGACATTGTTTTCATCTGGTATGAAGAAAATTTGGGATAATAGAATATATATTGATTTATATTCTGCTGCTGGAAAAGCAAAAATTAGGAGCACGGATAAAATAGTTAATACATCTGCATTGCTTGCATTAAAAGTTTCATCACCATTTGATAAATATTTGTTTTGCGAGAAAGAGAAAAAATTAATTGATGCCCTTAGAGAGAGAATTAAAAATGAACATCCCGGAGAAAAGACAATACTTGTTGAAGGTGACTGTAATGAAAATGTTGATAAAATAATTTCGGAAATACCAACGCCGTCAAAAACAAATACTGTGCTGTGTTTTTGTTTTGTCGATCCATTTTCACTTGACATTAAATTCGACACAATAAAAAAATTAAGTAGAAGATTTACAGATTTTCTTGTTCTGCTTGCTTTACATATGGATGGCAGAAGAAATGTAGGGTTATATGTTGATAAGAATAATACTCGAATAGATGATTTTCTTGGAGATACCGCTTGGAGAAATCGATGGGAATTACAGCAAAAAGAAGGTAAAAACTTCGTTAGATTTTTAGCTGATGAATTTACGAAACGGATGGTTTATTTGGGTTATCGGGAAGAGGCGCTTGATAATTTTATTTCTATTAAATCGGATGCAAAAAACCTTCCATTGTATTATCTTGCATTTTATTCGAAGCACCAAACAGGATATAAGTTTTGGAAAACAGTGCAGCAGAGGAATAACGAACCGGGGTTTTTTGACTAATGGCACAGCAATCTACAATAGAATGGACAGGCTCAACGTGGAATCCGGTTACGGGCTGCAATAAAATTAGTCCCGGCTGTAAGCACTGTTATGCAGAACGAATGGCGAAGCGACTCAAAGCAATGGGCTCTCCGAATTATGCCGACGGTTTTAAGTTAACAATGCATGAGCATGTTTTAGAGTTGCCCCTTTCCTGGAATAAGCCACAGACAATTTTTGTCAATTCAATGAGTGATCTCTTCCATAAAAATGTTCCTCTCGAATTTATTAAAAAAGTTTTTGATGTAATGAACAGAGCACATTGGCATACATTCCAGGTATTAACAAAACGCTCGGAGCGATTATTTCAATTAGATAAGCACTTAAAATGGGCGCCGAATATTTGGATGGGCGTAAGTGTAGAAAATGAAAACTACATAAAACGTATAGATCACTTATGCTGTACAAACGCATATATAAAATTCCTATCCCTTGAACCGTTAATTGGACCAATTAACACACTCAAATTGAAAAATATTGACTGGGTAATTGTCGGTGGTGAATCCGGTCCCGGCGCTAGACCAATGCTGGAAGAATGGGTTGTTGATATTAAAGATGAATGTAAATATCAAAACGTTCCTTTCTTCTTTAAACAGTGGGGCGGTGTAAATAAAAAGAAAGCCGGACGAGTTTTGCAAGGTAGAACTTGGGATGAGATGCCGGAGTTTAAACGAGCAGTTTAGAAGATTTAAAAAAGGAAAAATTGTTGAAAAACTACACAACAGGCAAATACCCGATCGACCAATAAAACAATAATGTTTGTGAACTTGGCTGGGGGTTTTGACTATAAAAATTATGGAGAAGAGAAATGTTTTATGAAATTGATTTTTTACCAGTAGATAGCGGTGAGAAAAGCGGCGATGCTATTTGTCTTCGATATGGTGAAACTGAAGAGTCTCAAACGGTAATGGTTATAGATGGAGGTACTTCTTATTCGGGTGAAAATATGATTAAGCATATTAAGAAATTTTATAATACTGATTTTGTAAACTATGTAGTTAGCACACATCCTGATGGAGACCATGTTTCTGGATTAAGAAAAATAGTTGAAGAAATGGACGTAGGTGAGCTTTGGATGCATCAGCCATGGAATTATGCTGAGGAACTTAAAGATAAATTTAAAGATAGTCGATTCACAACTGAAGGATTAGAAAAAAAGTTAAGAGAATCATACCCATTAGCTAATGAACTTGAATCGATTGCGATTGAAAAAGAGATTCCAATAAAAGAACCATTTCAAGGTGAAAGAATCGGAAATTTTCTGGTTCTGTCACCTTTTAAAGATTGGTATTTGGAATTAGTTCCTCAATTCAGTAATACTCCAGAACCTAAAGAAATTACGGAAGGATTTCTTAAAAAATCTGTTCGAGCAATTTTAAATTGGGTTGATGAGGAATGGGATGTTGAGACTCTTAGCACTAAAGCAACTACTTCACCAAGTAATGAAAGTTGTGTAATTCTATATGGTGAATTGGAAGAAAGTAAGATTCTATTTACAGCTGATGCTGGTGTTTTAGGTCTTGATAGAGCTGCTGATTATGCAAATGGAAAAGGCTATGATCTAAGTGGCTGTACTTTTATTCAGATTCCCCATCATGGTAGCCGAAATAATGTGACACCACAGATTCTTAATGGAATTGTAGGTGAGAAAGTTGGCAAAGATGGGGAGAAAACTAAAACAGCTTTTGTTTCTGTTAGTAAAGACTCTGAAACACATCCGCGAAGAGTAGTTACCAACGCGTTTAATAGAAGAGGCGCAAATATTGGTCGTACGAACGGTAAATGGATATGTTATTTTAATCGAAGACCGGATAGACCGAATATGTATGATCTAGACTATATCCCTTTTTATAATAAAGTGGAAGAGAGTGATTGATGAACTTTCAAAATTACTTTGATGAATATGAAAGACGAGCAAGAATTTATCCGGCTCTAATTCTCTTGCTACCACTTATACTAGAAATATATATCATTTTTCCGCAGATTCTTAGGCTTGAGGGTATTGCTGGAGGCGTAGTTCTCTATGTTGCTCTAGCTTCATTTTTTGCAAGCATCGTTAGGAAAAAGGGTAAGGATAAACAAAAACAACTTTGGGATGAGTTAGGAGCGAAACCGACTACTATTCTTTTACGGCGCAACGATAAAACAATATCCAAAGAAACCAAGTTGAGATATTATAAAAAAATTCAAGAACTCATTCCTGATTTAACTCTACCTAACGAAGAAGAAGAAAAACTAAATCCCAAGCAAGCAGATGAAAAGTATAATTCTGCAATCGATTATTTACTTGAATATACTAGAGATACCAAGAACTATTCTCTGGTATTTAAGGAAAACATATTATATGGCTTTGCAAGAAATTTGTGGGGGATAAAAATTGAATCAATAATATTAATTATAGTTACTCTGATTGTTAGCATTATTATTTTGCTGCTACCACAAAACGAAATTAATGATTCTCTTTCTATTATTATAATATCCATGTTTGAAATACTACTGTTATTCTTCTGGATATTTTATGTAAATAAGCAGTTAGTTATTATGAGTGGGAATAATTATGGGATTGCATTGTTAAGAATTTTAGAGAAAGAATAGAATGATGGTAATCGAATATAGTGTTAGAATTTCTTTAACGTTATATAAAGCGATTGCAATACTTGAAGGTACTGAACCAGCATTTACTAATAGAAAAAATAAATATCAAATTAATTAGCGGGGTTCTTATGAGATTATCTCTCATCGTTTTAATTGGAATTGTTTTTTTTCTTTACTCTTGCAATGGACAACATACAAAAAATGTTGATATTGGCGTTTTAATGCCTTTGTCAACTGATGTGGCTACCTTAGGAGTACCAGCAAAGAATGGAATCAGTTTAGCAATTAAAGAATATAATAATTTTAAAAATAATAATGACCCCAATGTTGATTTATTGATAGAAGATACAAAAGCACAGCCATCGTTTGGAGTTTCAGCAATAAATAAATTAATTACAGTTAACAGTGTTAAAGTAATTATTGGCCCATTAACAAGTACAGTAACATTGTCAGTTACACCAATTGCAGAAGAAAATAAAGTTGTATTACTTTCCCCGGGATCTTCAGCTCCAAAGCTGACTACCGCTGGTGATTATATATTCAGAAATGAGTTGTCTGATCTAAACGGTGGGAAGGCGCAAGCTCTACTTGCATATGATACACTGGGTTTTCGTAAAATGGCAGTTGTATATATTAATACAGATTACGGTTCTGGTATATATGATGTTTTTCGGGACGAATTTGAAAAAAAACCTGGGAAAATATTATATAGTGAAGCCTTTAAACCCGGTAATACTGATTTCAGGACAACTATAAACAAAATTATTAATTCGAAGATTGATGCTGTGTTTTTAGTTGGGATTGATGAAATGATCAATTTCATTCAACAATCATACGAGTTAGGATTGAACGTCCCAATATTTACAACACCTATTTTTGAAAATAAAAAGTATTTGGATAAACTTGGGGATTTAGCTAATGGCATCCTCTATGTTTACTATGGTACATTTAATCCAACATCAACCGATTCCCTATTAACTAATTTTATAGATAAATATAGTAAACAATTCAACTCTGAACCTACTTATTATTCGGCATTAGGATATGATGCTGCAAATATCATTCTAACCGCACTCAAAATGGGAGACTTTAATGTGGAGAACATTAAACAAAATTTATATAAAATAAAAAATTACCGGGGAATAACAGGGAATACAAGTTTTGACAAAAATGGAGACGTAAACAAACCTGTTATATTAAAAACCGTGAGAAATAACCAATTTGTTTCTTATTAAATTAATTATATGCATGTCGAATAATGAGAATACTGTACAGCATAATAGCTACGCTATCAATAATTATTTCACTGATTATTGAACAAAATAGTAATCCAAAGATAGATATTGAAGAATATATAATATTATTTCTCGGTATTTCATTCGGTGTAGTTATATATATACTCTTTCCTATAATTACTTCTAAATGGCAAAATATTAAAAGCGAACTTTTGCTTGGTTCAATATCAAGTATCACAGCATTTATTTTAATTTCCGTTTATGCAGAATTGACAACAATGCCTATAAATATTATTATCAGTCTAATCTTAGGCGTTATCACTGGGTGGATATATCATATTCATGTTTCGAATATGATCCATAGATGGTATACTAAAGTAGAGGAGCATGATTCAAAAAATAAAAGAAGAGTAAGAATTTTATTTAATAAATTAGATACACTTACAAATAAAAATAGCAAGCTACTTCAAAATATAGAAACTTCCATAATCCCATTATATAACTTGATAATATCAAATAATTTCTTTAGAGACTTTGGAAAAACTGTTGCAGATAGAATTGAAACAAATCAAGGTCCATTTATTAAACACCTACTGCAGGATCAATCTCGTCTTTTACGTTTAAAAACATGGCTGTATTCATTAGATGAATATCTCATAATGTTGGAGGAATTCAGTCGTGAGTCTTCCACTCTATTCTGTATTAACCAAACACTACCGATTTTTTGGTATTCTCCAAAACCAAATGAAAGTACATTTGTCCTTAATTACGGAGATGAAATAAGTAACGATAAAATTCATAGGATCAGAACTCCTTACCCCGTGAATAAAAATAAGGAATTAAGAGTTGTTGTTCGCAAAATAAAAATGCATTAAATTAAGTATAATATGCAATTACAACTACCATTATATCCGAACGAGACAAAATTAATATCCCAAAGCG
>JAIOZI010000028.1 GCA_021740785.1 Melioribacteraceae bacterium | reverse complement strand
TCATTGGAGATGATCTATAAAATCATATTCACAAATTGTTTTCAATTATAAATCCTCTACAAGGATTAAATCATATGGTTATTTCATCAGTCTACAGTAATTTCAACCTCTACGAGGTTGGAGGTTCTTACAGTGACGGGAACTGCTACCCTAATCAATTATGATTTATGGAATATATTCGGGTGTCGAGAACCTTTATCCGCCGTAACTGATAAGTGCATGAGGAACTTCTCGACACTGGTTTTATGGTTTATCGTCAAAGAGTGGGACTTGATGTCCCGAGATAAGCCTTTTCCTTGTTGATTGTACTCGTTCCCCTCTCGGAAAAGAGAGGGGAAAAGTTGGGGTGAGTTATGAATTGCTTTTTAGCAATCAATCATTCCAACTAGGCAATTGGTTTTAATTGGCAATACCGGGATCTCAATAAGAGCATGAATGCGCGAGTGGTTTTCAGTTATGTAGAGCCGATTGCCTGATCGGCTCTAAAAATTCTTTCATTCAAATTAGTATAAGCGATTCAGCGAATCGCTCTACAATTATTTCATAAACACAAACTTCTTACTTGACGAAAATTTCCCAACTGTGATTTTTATGACACGACTGTTCAGAATCACTTCCCCGCACAAACACTTATTGTAGAGGCGCAGGCTATGATGCACGAGTTATAATGATTCATCATTTATTAATCCAATAAACCAGAAGTACTAAACATGCTGCTAGCAATCCCGCTTTAACTATAACCGGCGATAAATTTAACCGTATCTCTTTTTTCAATAATAATTCAATGGAATATTTAGTGGAGAGGAAAATCATAAGTACAAACAGAATTAACCCGAACGGATTATAAGTGAAAGCATCCTGGAAATTAAAATTTGCCGCCGAATGAAAAGATCTGCTTATACCGCAGGATAAACATTCGTGATTTGTGAGTGATTTGTACTGACATGAAACCGGGCTGAATTCCATCGGATTAATAAAAATCGAATACAAACTAATTGATACAAAAAGTGAAAGAAAAAACAATCGATTTCTTTTAATTCGATCCGGCAGATAATTTTTTACTTCAATTCGCATTTCAAATTCTACCCGCTAGTATCATCTAAAACTGTCTCATCATTGGAATTATTTATATCAGGAAATATTTTGAATTCATCACCGAATTGTTCCAGAAACTCAACGCTGAACGCACGTAAAGTATAAGTAAGCGGAAGCAGAATAACATCACCTATTACCGGAATGATTAACAATAAGAATCCGATGCAGCAAGTCATAAAACCGAAAGCTATAATGCCCATGACAACTAAAATCATAACGGCAAAAATAAATAATCCGTACAGGATAAAATTCCAGAAATGAGCGCCGAATAACCTTAAGAATATTCCCCAGGCTTCCAAAACGTTTATCTTATTTTTGTACATAACCGGTACGACAAAATCTACAAGCAGCATCTCAATAAAAACCGTTATCAGCGCCAATGAAATGAATACCAGTATTCCAAATAAAATTATCAATATTAAGTATGGAAGGGGTTCGGGATCTACATGTATGTTGTAAGCAATCATGAACGAAAAAATAAAGAAGAAAATAAACACAGCAAAAACAACAATGTTGTAAACAAGATGCCAGAGAAAAAGAGAATTACCCTGTGAAGAAAATTCATACCAGGGTTTCGAGATTTCTGCACGGTCTAAAACTACGTTATCAAGAAACATAAACTTACCGCGCGAGCTTAACCACGTAAATAAAACTACAAGAATGAATAGGAAAATGATACCGGTAATAATTAATACAAACAGCAGGGGATGTTCAGCCAGCCATTCGGAAGCAGCTTTCGGCAAGTTGAAAAATTCATCAAAAGAGAAATTGTAATTGAAATCAGGTTTGTCTCCCCCTACACCTGAACATTCGGTTAAACCTGCCAAAAATGCAGTGAAACCGAGAATAAACCATTTGCGAATATCGAATTGATGAAAGAGAGCCTTCTTCGTCCGTTTCCACGCTTTAGAAAAAGGCTCAATAATTTTGATCTGCATAGATTTTCCGTTTATCTTATTTGATCAATTATTTAGTCGATCTCTTAAGAACATTGAGTCTGACGATCAGCTTTTCGGTCCAATCATATTTTCCGGTTTTACTTTTTCATCAAACTCTTCTGCAGTCAATAACCCAAGTTCAACAGCAGCTTCTTTCAATGTACTGTTATCAGTGAATGCTTTCTTTGCAACTTTTGCAGCATTATCATAACCTATATGAGGATTTAATGCTGTAACAAGCATCAATGAATTTTGAAGATGCTTTTTGATGTTTTCATCATTAGCTGTGATTCCAACGACACAATTATCCGTGAAACTTTCGCATGAATCAGCAATTAATCTAATTGATTGAAGCAGGTTAAATATCATCACCGGCTTATAAACATTCAGTTCAAAATTTCCGCTTGCACCTGCAAAGTTTATCGCAGTATCATTCCCCATAACTTGAGCGCAGACCATTGTCATCGCTTCAGGCTGAGTCGGGTTTACTTTGCCCGGCATTATTGAACTTCCGGGTTCGTTTGCAGGCAGACTAATTTCACCTATCCCGCATCTTGGACCCGAGCCGAGCCAGCGAATATCATTTGCAATTTTATGTAATGATGCGGCTAATGTTTTCATAACTCCGCTTGCCTCAACTACGGCATCATGCGCTGCAAGGGCTTCAAATTTATTGGGCGCGGATGTGAATTGTTGTCCGGTTATTTCACTAATTTTCTTAGCTGATAATTCCGCGAAATCTTTATGAGTGTTTAATCCTGTGCCAACTGCAGTTCCGCCGAGCGCCAATTCCGATAATCTCGGTAGGCATCCGTTAATTCTATCTAATCCGTAGGTTAACTGCTGTACATAACCGGAGAATTCCTGACCTAATGTTAACGGCACTGCATCCATTAAATGAGTACGACCGATTTTAATAACATCCTTAAATTCTTTCGCTTTCACATCAAGAGCATCGCGGAGTTTAGTTACCATTGGGATCAGTCTTCTATAAATTTCTTCAACCGCTGCGATGTGCATTGCTGTTGGGAAAGTATCATTTGAAGATTGGGCTTTGTTAACATCATCATTCGGATGCACAGGTTTTTTGCTTCCGAGTTCACCGCCGGCAATTTCAATCGCCCTGTTAGCAATTACTTCGTTTGAATTCATATTTGTTTGAGTACCGCTGCCGGTCTGCCAAACTACTAACGGGAAGTGTTCATCTAGTTTTCCTTCGATTACTTCATCGGCTGCTTGAATAATTAAGTCGCCTTTTTCTTTCGGCATCATTCCCAATTCCATATTGGTAAGGGCTGCTGCTTTCTTCAAAACACCTAATGCACGAATTAATTCACGCGGAAATCTTTCGCCGCCGATTTTAAAATTCATTAATGATCTTGCTGTCTGTGCGCCGTAATACACATTTGATGGGACTTGTGTTTCTCCCATAGTATCGGTTTCAATTCTAAATTCCATTTTTTAATCTCCTTTTGATGAGAAATTTGAACACATCAAATTACTTTAATATGACCTTTTTATCAAATTATAAAATGAAGTTGGATTCTATCTATAAAAATATTTTTATTGAATTTCTTTTACCCTGTTAGCGCCGATAAAACGCTTGTTATAATATTCGCTTTTCATCGATGAAATTATTACCCCTTTGCTTCTGCTGGCATGTGCAAAGAGATTGTCACCGATATAAATTCCGACATGCCCCGGATAAGATCTACTAGTCGTATTAAAAAAAATCAAATCCCCGAACTCAAGACTTTCTTTGCTGCTGATTCTACTACCCTTTTCAAACTGCTCCGAAGCCGTACGCGGCAAAGGTTCGCCAATTGCACTATCGAATACCGCTCTTGTGAATGCGGAACAATCGATTCCATTAACTGTTTCGCCGCCGTATTGGTAAGGTGTATCCAAATACTTGATGATTTCAAAAAGCATTTTCTCACGGGTCGTTAGAGCAGATTCAAGTGAAGCAAGCTTGTCAAATTTTTCAACGAACCTATCGACATCCACTTTGTATTCTTCAACAGGTTCATCGTCAAATTCCGAATACCCCGGATCTGAAAATACTTTCTTTTCATCGGAAATATCTCGTGGATGCTTATCTTCATTTTCATCGGATGTAAATCGAACGGATGAAGACGGCTCATCTTCTTTTTCCGGGGGTTTGTTGTATCTGGTATTATAAGACGAGGAGGAACAACTGCTGATAATTACAGCAGCCACTCCAATTAGAATTTTATTATATAGTTTAAACATCACGTTAGATGTATGTTAACCTAAGTAAGCGCGCAGGTTTTTACTTCTGGATGCATGTCTTAATCTGCGAATTGCTTTTTCCTTAATTTGTCTTACCCTTTCCCTGGTAAGATTAAATTTTTCACCAATTTCTTCAAGTGTAAGTGAGTGTTCTTTATTCAATCCGAAATATAATTTTATAACTTCAGCTTCTCTTTCCGTTAAAGTAGATAGGGCTCTTTCGATTTCATTTTTTAATGAATCCGACATCAATGTATAATCGGGAGTCGGCTGCTGATCATTTGAGAGAACGTCCAATAGACGGTTATCTTCGCCCTGTGAAAAAGGGGCATCCATCGATACATGACGACCCGATATTTTTAATGTATCTGCTACTTCGTTGATATCCATTTCCAATTCGGTAGCTAGTTCGGATGCGCTTGGTTCTCTTTCAAATTCCTGCTCAAGGTTACTGTAAGCTTTCCCAATTTTATTAAGCGCTCCTACTCTATTGAGGGGAAGCCGAACAATTCTAGACTGCTCTGCCAATGCTTGAAGTATAGATTGCCTGATCCACCAAACAGCGTAAGAAATAAATTTAAATCCGCGGGTTTCATCAAATCTTTTTGCAGCTTTTATCAATCCGAGGTTGCCTTCATTTATCAAATCTCCGAGAGACAGTCCTTGATTCTGATATTGTTTTGCAACACTAACAACAAATCTAAGGTTAGCCTTTACAAGTTTTTCAAGTGCAAGCTGATCGCCCTTTTTGATCTTAATCGCGAGATCGATTTCTTCATCCGGAGTTAAGAGATCAACCTTTCCAATTTCCTGGAGGTATTTATCAAGTGATTGACTCTCACGATTAGTAAACTGTTTAGTAATCTTCAATTTTGCTCCTCCTACTTGTTAATTTCAATATTGATTGAATCAACTATCCCTACTATTGATGCATCAACCGGCGCCATTTTAACATCCATCGGAATAACGGCTTCACTTGCTGTAACATAAAATATAATTTCACCCGGACCCGCACCTATTGTATCAACAGCTACAATCGGATCACCTTTTATTGACTTATCTGACTTTAAGGGTTGAACCCACAGCATTTTATAACCCTTAATGGTTTCATATTTTCTTGTAGCCCAAATATTACCGATTACTTTTCCGAGTTCCATCAGTTTTCAATCATCTCTTCAAGTTTCTCTTTTACGGAAATATCCAGTTTATCAACTATCGCCATAATAACCGCATCAACCGGCTTATTATGAGTGAAGGTTGTTTGTCGTGCCGAGCTTCCCTGTGCTACGAGTACTATTTCGCCGACCCCGGCTCCGACAGAATCAACAGCTACAACAAACTTTTTCCTCGGTGTGTAATCAAGGTTCAGTTCCCTTACGATTAAAAACTTAGCGCCGACAAGATTTTCATCTTTACGAGTCGACCACACTGTGCCGATAACTTTACCTAAAACCAATTATACCTCACAATTCTTTTGGATGAATTGTTACTATTTCTGTTCCCGCAAATTTACTGTTTTCTAATGAAATAATGGGCAATTTATTTTCACTTGCAATCGCACAAACTAGAGCATCTCGTAATGTTTTTACTTTACCTGAAAATTTTGAAATGTTCAGAGAATACCGGGAGTGCATCCCTATTACTTTTAATGCTGTAAGCGCTTTCATTGCATTATTTCTCTGTTCTTCCGTTTCCAAATTATAAAGCAGTTCTGATGCATTAATTACAGTAGTAAAGCATATTCCTTTTGTCATCATTATTTCTAAGTAAGAAAGATTCTTGCCCTCATGTGAAAGATGGTCAAGGATAACGTCAGTTTCTATGAGATACTTTTGTGTGTTTTGCATTTTACAGATTTTTATTAGAACCCTTTGAACGCAGGAATTCCAGCACAACGTAATCAGGCAAATCCTGTACTGTCCTAATTTTCTTGAACATGTCAATATCAAGACCGGAATTCTTCACTGCTTCTTCAGCGTTAGCGTAGATTTCAATTGATAGTTTTCGGTATCCCGTAGTTTTTAATTTATCGATCACAGCAGCTGGGATTTCTAGCTTATCGTTATAATTTATTTCAGTATCGAACTCAAATACTTTTGTTTTTACATCTTCATGCATTTAAAAAACTCTCTCCTTCCAAAGCATTATTTACTTTGAAGAAATGAGCTGCAGTCTGTGCAACATCCGAAAAGGTTTTCCGTGTTCCTAAATTTTTTCCGGATCGATTCTTTGAATAGTACAAAAGCGGAACGTATTCTCTACTATGATCCGTGCTTGGTGTTGTTGGATCGTTCCCGTGATCTGCTGTTAGGATCAGTGCATCGCTTTTATCCATCGACTCAATTATTTCAGGCAGTTTATTATCAAACTCCTGCAATGCTTTATGAAAACCAACAGGATCATTTCGATGCCCGTAATAAACATCAAAATCAACGAGGTTAGCCATTATGTATGAGTGATTGTTAGACTCAATACTCTCAATTATTTTTTTGATTCCTTCCGAATTTGTTTTTGTTTTTAATTGGTTATTAATACCACGGTAATTAAACAAATCATTTATCTTACCTATTGCAATTGTATTAATACCGTTACCGGAAAGGATTTCAATTATTGTTTTTTGGGGAGGATCGATTGAAAAATCTTTACGGTTTGTTGTGCGTGAATAATTTCCGTGCGTTCCGATAAAGGGTCTGGCAATCACCCTGCCAACTGCATGTTCATTGATAAGAATTTCGTTACGTGTTACTTCACAAATTTTATATAATCGATCAAGAGGAATAATCTCTTCGTGAGCTGCAATTTGAAAAACGGAATCAGCCGAAGTATAAACAATAGGGTAACCGGTTTGCACATGTTCATCGCCCAATTCCTCAATGATTTCGGTACCGGAAGCCGGTTTGTTTGCCAGGTATCCTTCTAAATTATTCTTTTGTAGAAACATGTTCATCACATCTTCAGGAAAACCGTTTGGATAATATGGAAAGTCAAAATCTATTTTTAATCCGCCTAGTTCCCAATGACCTGTTGTTGAATCTTTACCCGTTGATACTTCAGTCATTTTCCCAAATGAAGCCTGCGGATCTGAAGCCGGCTCAACTCCTTTAATCGGAATAATATTCCCAAGCCCAAATTTTTGTAAATTCGGCAGGTTCAATCCGTTTAACTTCTCAGCCATATTTCCCAAGGTATTGCTGCCGGAATCTCCGAATTTATTAGCATCCGGTAGTTCTCCGACACCAACACCGTCTAAAACAATAACAATAAAATTATTCAAAATGATTCCTCAATTAATGCTCTTGACAGTATTCCCACCTTTTTCAATAGCTTTGTTGAGTGCCAGTTCGGCGTTGTGCAGAATTTCATCAACATCAACTCTGTTAGTAGTTGCTGCTACACCTATGGATACGGTAAATGTGGTTTGTTTGGATACAACCGATATTGGTTTTCTCGCAATTTTAATTCTCAACTTCTCAGCCCAGAGGAAAACATCTTTGGTTGTGGTATTAAAGAAATATACGCCGAATATTTTATCACTCAATCTGCCGATAAAATTAATTTCGGTTGTTTCTTCAGCTACCATGTTTGCGACCGCTTTTAAAACCTTGGGAAAAGGATCTCCTTCAAACAACGAATCTTCTTCTAAAAATTCATCGATTTGAATCAATGCAACAGCACCGGGAGCATCTAGTTCCTTTAATTTTATCAATTCAATTCCGAGTCGGTCAACAAAAGAATCATAGTTCAGCATCTTTGTTTCAATATCAACAGAGAGCAGTCCTTTTAAAATATTCTGTGTTGAAAATGAATAAACAATGAATGCAAATATTCTCGTCGCGCTTTTCATGAATTTAACATCTTCATTCGAATAAACATTCTTCTTCAAACTTTCAAAACAAAGTACGCCGTAGTTCTGGTTATCATACACGAGCGGTATGGCTAAAAATGATCCGTCGAAACTTACATCTTCGTTCTTTACAAATCTATGATATTCACCTGTCGAAGTATCATCAATTTTAATCGGCATACCTGTCATGATTGCTTTACCCACAAGTGTACCGCTTAAATCAATTTCGAGATGTTCCCCGATATATTTGAGCGACGTTTTATTTACAATTTTCGATGATCTGAATTTTTGATCCGACGGATTATAATAAATGAATGTGAATGCATCCCAGTGCAGCAGATGCGTAACGGCATTTTCTAATGAAGAATAGAGTTCAGATTCCTTATCAAAACGTTTATCGATGGTAAGAACTCCGAGTAAAGCTTTTAATCTTTGCTCGGACTGTGATTCAGCAAACTTATCCTCAAAAAGTGAAATGATTATTGAAATCACCCTTACAAATCTTCCTAATGAATAAATCGATTCAACTCCAAAAGCATCGCTGGCTTTGGAATCGAGCGCTAAAAGTCCTGCCATTTGCTTTCCATAAAATAACGGTACTCCGACAAAACTTTTAATTCCCTGCGGAACACCGTAATACCTAATAACATCTTTTTCTGCATTAGATGTTATATCAGTTAGCAGTTCGGGTTCTTCACGCTGCACAATTTTACTTAGTATATCATCTTCGATATCAAACTTTTGCTCGGTAATATCATTTGAACTGGATACATATCGCTCAAGAGTCAAGCGACTCTTTTTAGCATTATACCAGAAGAAAATTGCGGTGTGGGCAAGAAATGATTCTTTAATTATTGAAAGCAGCTTTCCGAGTACAAATGAGAATTGTTCATCGTGACTCACATCATCGGGTAATTCTTCATTTGCAATTTTCTGAAAATTCTCTTTTAAATTCGGAGGTTTAAATAAATCTTTTCTGTTTGAATGTGTATCGGTAGTATAATTATCAGATGTGATCACTTCAATTTTTTTCGTTCTTGATACAATTTCAAAACCTTCGCCTTCATCGGTTTCATGTACACTTTTATTATGTGATTCGAAACCATCCGGATCGACAGGCGCTTCATCAGGTTCATCATAAGAAGGAGGGTAAGGTTCATCGACTCTTACGGAATCACGCAGGAAGATTATAAACCCAACATAAATAACCAACACGCTTGCCGCAATTACCTGAAGAATAAAATCATGAGTGAAAAATTGAATTGAAGCTAGTATGGGTACAATGAAAAAAATTAAAATTCGTTTTTTAATTTTATTTGTAAGACCCATCGGATTCTCTATCTAAAATTATAAAAA
The DNA here is from genome assembly GCA_021740785.1 of Melioribacteraceae bacterium. Classification (GTDB taxonomy): domain Bacteria; phylum Bacteroidota; class Ignavibacteria; order Ignavibacteriales; family Melioribacteraceae; genus JAIOZI01. The sequence continues at coordinate 49,219 of JAIOZI010000028.1, read as the reverse complement.
GCACCGGTACTAAAAAATTACTTATGAAGTAGAATAATACTAAAACTTTATAAAATTATCATTATGTAATTAATTGAGAGAGTCTTTTTGCTACTTCTTTTTTCCCAATTCCTTTAACGGATGAATATCTGAACAAGTTTTCGCCGGGGATTAATTCCGGGAAATAATCACAAACCGTTTTAATTGATTTTGAAATTTCCGCTTGTTTTAGTTTATCAACCTTATTCAATAAAACAAGGTACGGTATATCCGTAGTTCGAAAGAAATCATTAAGCATTAAATCCAGTTCCATCGGTTTGTGCCTGCTGTCGATAAAGTGGAATGCATTAACAATCATTCTCCCCGAGTTCAAATATTGCTCAATCAATTTTTGCCAGGCAAGTTTTTCTTTAACAGGTCCCTTAGCATAACCGAACCCTGGTAAGTCCACGATGTAAAATTTATCTTCTACAAGATAATAATTTAGGGAGCGGGTTTTACCGGGAGTAGAACTAATTTTAGCAAGATTCTTCTTATTAAAAAAAGAATTTATAAATGAAGACTTACCGACATTGGACCGACCGCACAAGACAATTTCCGGGAGAAGTCTTTTCGGTAAATCGTTCAGATTATAAACTGATTTTATAAACTGAACATTTTTCATAATGGTAAAAAAAAAGAGTAACCGTTCAACGATTACTCTTTTCCATAATATTGTTGTGAGTTTTATTTACTCTTATCTTTGTCCCCTTCAGCTTCGTCTTCTTTCTTTTCTTCAGCTTTAGGTTCTTCTTCAGTTTTTTCTTCTTTAATTTCTTCCGGCTCTTCTACTTTTTCTTCAATCACTTCAGCATCTTGAACATCTTCATCTTTAATTTCTTCAGCCGGAGTTTCTGCCTTCGTTGCTTTTTCGGTGTCTGCTTTCTTTTTCGATTTTTTTGTCTTAGTGGTTTTTTCTTTCTTATCTCCGAGATCGTTAAAATCAACCAATTCAATTATCGAAAGTTCGGCTGCATCACCAGGTCTTGTGCCGATTTTAATTACACGGGTATAACCGCCGTTTCTTTCAGCAACTTTATCTTTAATTTCACTAAACAGTTCATTCATAGCATCTTTATCATGAATATGACGAGCGACTGCCCTGCGGGAATTGAAATTATCAACTTTCGCCTTGGTAATAAGCGGTTCAACAAATGTTCTTAATTCTTTTGCTTTTGCCGTTGTTGTCTTAATCTTCTTATGTTTGATAAGAGAAGTAGACAAAGCGCGCATTGTTGCAACATAATGACTATTTGTTCTGTTAAGTTTTCTTCCTTTAACTCTATGTCTCATTACAATACCTTTAACCGAAATTTAGTTAGTTTCTACTTTTTCCTTTACGTATTTGTCAACATCCATACCGAATTCCAAACCGTAATTATCAACGATCTCAACCAATTCGGCTAATGATTTTCTACCGAAGTTTCTAAACTTCAACATCTCATTTTCATCTTTTCTAACTAGGTCACCGAGTGATTTGATATTGGCGGCTTTTAGACAGTTATGCGATCTTACGCTTAATTCCAAATCATCAACGCTGGTTAATAAGATTTTCTTCACGCGTTCAAATTCAGCATCTTTTTCGCTTTCAACTTTTTCTTCTTCGGGTTCAACATCGAAATTGATGAAAAGGTTGATATGATCTTTTAATATTTTACCGGCATTTGATAATGCATCTTCCGGTGTAATAGAACCATCGGTTGTTACTTCGAGTGATAATTTTTCAAAATCAGCGCTTTCGCCAATTCGAACATTTTCAACATCATACCTTACATTCTTAAGCGGCGTGAAAATTGCATCGATTGGAATTATACCGATAGTTTGATCAGTTATTTGCTGTTCATTTGCCGGTACATATCCCTTACCGAATCCAAATCTTAATTCCATTGTTAATTTGGCATTATCATTAAGAGTTGCGATATGCTGATCGGGATTCAATACTTCGATATCCGGAGACGCAGCCTGCAAGTCTTTACCGGTAATGTTTCTACCGCCGGTTAAAGAGACTTCCATACGGTTCGATTTTTTATTAATGATTCTCATTCGAACACGTTTGAGGTTTAATATTACCTCTGTAACATCTTCAACAACACCAGGAATTGTGGTAAATTCGTGTAACACGCCTTCAATTTTTATCGCTGTAATTGCTGCACCGGTTAGAGATGATAACAATACACGTCTGAATGCATTACCTAATGTAACACCGAAACCTCTCTCTAACGGTTGAATAGTAAATTTTCCGTAAAAGTCGCTTGCTGATGTTTCTTCTAATACCACACCTTCTGGCATTTTTAAAAAAGGATAGCTCATGAAATCCTCATCCTAAATTTTTATGATTACTTAGAGTATAACTCGACGATTAATTGTTCATTTGCATTAAGCGGAACTTCTTCTCTTTCTGGTACCTGAACAAAAGTACCAACAAGTTTTGCTTTATCAACTGAAAGCCAGTTATAAAGATTTTCCTTTGTTCGTCTTAATGAGTTATGAATGACATCCATCTTTTTGCTTTTATCTCTAACAGACACTTCATCACCGGGTTCCAATAAAAATGAAGCAATATCAACAGTGTGTCCATTTACCAAAAAATGTCTATGCAAAATCATTTGTCTTGCTGCCTTTCGTGAGGGAGCAAAACCCAACCTGAATACAACATTGTCTAATCTACGTTCGAGCATTTTAATTAAATTTTCGCCCGTTACACCTTTTTGTTTATTCGCTTTTTCAAAATAAATTCTAAATTGTGCTTCGAGCAGTCCGTAAATTCTTTTAACTTTTTGTTTCTCTCTTAACTGAACACCGTATTCAGAGAATTTTGATCTACGGGACATACCATGCTGCCCAGGCGGATAATTTTTAGTTTCAATCGGACATCTATCCGAATGACATTTACTTCCCTTTAAAAATAATTTTTGCTTTTCTCTTCTACACAGCTTACAAACTGGTCCAGTATATCTTGCCATCTAAATTCTCCTAAATTAAACTCTTCTTCGTTTCGGTGGTCTACAGCCATTATGAGGAATTGGAGTAATATCTTTAATAGACATTATCTGCAATCCGGCAGTATTTAAAGCTCTGATAGCGGCTTCACGCCCGGAACCGGGTCCTTTGATATAAACATCAACTCTTCGAAGTCCTAAATCATATGCTTCTTTGGCAGCTGATTCTGCGGTAACCTGAGAAGCATACGGTGTATTTTTTCTAGATCCTTTAAAACCGTTTTTACCGGCAGATGACCAAGAAATAGTATTTCCGTAAACGTCTGTAATAGTTACAAGTATATTGTTAAATGATGCTTTAATATGAGCAACACCAACAGAATCAACATGAACTTTCTTTTTAGTTTTTCTAACGGGTTTAGCCAAGTTCAAACTCCTTATTATTTACACATTACTTCTTACCGGGTGTTTTCTTCTTACCGGCAACAGTTCTTCTTTTACCTTTACGGGTTCTTGAATTAGTCCTGGTTCTCTGCCCACGGACGGGAAGTCCTCTTCTATGTCTCAATCCTCTGTAGCAACCAATGTCCATCAAACGTTTTATGTTTTGTTGAACTTCACTTCTAAGAGAACCTTCAACCTTATATTCGGTTGTCATAATAGAACGGATTTCAGCAACTTCCGCATCTGTTAAATCGGCTACTTTCTTATTAGGATCAACACTTGCTCTTTCAAGTATTTTAAGAGAAGTTACTTCACCTATACCGTAAATGTAAGTTAACCCGATATAAGCTTTTTTTTGTTTTGGTAAATCAATTCCTGCGATACGAGCCAAATCAAATCCTCCTGATTTCTTTTATCCTTGACGTTGTTTGTGTTTTGGATTTTTGCAAATTACTCTTACAACGCCTCGACGTTTGATAATTTTACAATGCTCACAAATTTTTCTTACGGATGCACGAACTTTCATTTGTGTAATTCCTATTTATATCTGTATGTTATTCTTCCTTTGTTCAAATCATATGGCGATAATTCGATGGCTACCTTATCACCTACCAGAATTTTTATGAAATGCATTCTCATTTTACCGGATATATGGGCAAGTATTTCATGACCATTGTCCAATTTCACTTTAAAATGTGCATTTGGTAATGTTTCGGTTACTACGCCGTCTACTTTAATTTGTTCTTGTTTTGCCATAAGTTTTTAAGTAACTGTTAATATTTCTGCTTTTCCATCAATAATCGCAACTGTATGTTCAAAATGTGCCGAAGGTAAATTATCGGCTGTAATCACTGTCCAACCATCATTTGCAACATTTACTTTATGTGTTCCTAAATTTACCATCGGTTCAATCGCAAAAGTCATTCCGGATTTTATTAAAGAACCGGTTCCTCTTTTGCCAAAATTGGGTATCTGCGGATCTTCGTGCAAGTATCTTCCGACACCATGACCGCACAATTCCCTAACTATTGAAAACCCATTGCTTTCAACAAATTGCTGAACAGCCGATGAGATGTCTCCAATCCTATTGTTTGTTTTTGCCTGCTCAATTCCGAGATAAAGTGATTTCTCCGTAACATCCATCAATTTCATTTTCTCATTATTGAGCTCGCCAACCGCAACGCTTAAAGCTGCATCGCCGTAATAACGATTTTTCAGAACACCAACATCAATCGAGATTATATCACCATTTTTAAGAACTCTATTTCCCGGTATACCATGTACAACTTCCGAATTTAATGAAGCACAAATTGACCCGGGAAAGGGTTTTGCCCCGCCTTGTGAATATCCTTTAAAGGCAGGAACAGCATCATTACTTCTTATATAATCTTCTGCAATCTTATCAAGTTCCAGAGTAGTTACTCCGGGCTTTACATAACTTTTACACAACTGCAATGTTTCAGCAACAATCTTACAACTTTCTCTTATATAATCAATTTCTTTTTTGCTTTTAAATAATATCACAACTTATCAGCCTAAAATTAAGCTCTTCTTCCTCTCATTTTTCCGGTTTTCATAAATCCGTCATAATGACGCATCAATAAATGCGATTCAATCTGCTGAAGCGTATCTAATGCAACGCCAACCATAATTAATAAGCTGGTGCCGCCGAAGAAAGATGCAAAATTACCCGAAACACCGAATCTAGAAACAAATGCCGGAAGTATCGCAACTATTGCTAAAAAGATAGAACCGGGCAAAGTTATTTTTGTTAAAATATTATCAATAAAATCAGCAGTTTGCTTTCCGGGTCTAATTCCCGGAACGAATCCACCTTGTTTTTTCATGTTTTCAGCAACATCCTGCGGGTTGAAAGCTATTGCTGTATAAAAATATGTAAAGAAGACGATCATCAATGCATATATAAAACTGTATGTAAATGATGTCCACTGAAAATGGCTCGCAAGAGACTGCATAAATTCGCTGTCAGGGAAAAATGATAAAACCGTATTCGGTAAGAACATAATCGCCTGCGCAAATATAATCGGCATTACACCCGCTGTATTAACTCTTAACGGGATATATTGCGTAACACCGCCATAGACCTTTCTACCGACAACTCTCTTTGCATATTGGACAGGTATTCGTCTTGTACCCTGAGTAACTAAAACAATACCGGCAATAACTAGAACCATGAAAGCTAAAATTACTATTTCAATTACCAAGTTTCTTTGACCAGCACTCAACAATCTAAACTCATCGAGAAGCGCAAACGGCAGCCTGTTGATAATTCCAATAAAAATTATAAGTGAAATACCGTTACCAATTCCTTTTTCAGTAATCTGTTCACCCATCCACATCATAAATACAGTTCCCGCTACTAGCAAAACTATAGTAGATAATATAAAACTAATACCTTGAACCTCTGCAGGCACAACCGGCATTCCGTTGAATGACAAATTGTTTAAATGAACCGTTGTTCCGTATGCCTGAAAAGCAGAAATTAAAACCGTTCCGTACCTGGTAAGCTGTGTAATTTTCTTTCTTCCTTCTTCTCCTTCTCTCTGTAACTTCTGGAAGTAAGGAACAACAGCGCCCATCAATTGAATGATAATTGATGCACTGATATAAGGCATTATTCCAAGTGCAAAAATTGCCGCATTAGAATATGCACCGCCAACAAACAGATCATACAAACCGAGCAAATTATCGGATGTAGCGTTACTCATTGCCTCGGCTAATAATCCTGAATCAATACCAGGAAGTGTGACATGTGCACCGATTCTAACAACCACGAGCAGACCGAGAGTATATAATATTCTCTGTCTTAATTCGTGAATCTTAAAAATATTTCTGAATGTTTCCTGTATTTTTCCCATTATAAACTAATCTCTTTTACAGTTCCGCCAGCCGCTTCGATTTTAACTTTTGCGGCAGCACTGACTTTGTGAGCTTCGATAGTTATTTTAGCTGTCAATTCTCCGTTACCCAAAATTTTATAAGGTGCGGTTGCTTTAGAAATTACACCTAATTTATAAAGAACAGCCGGAGTAAAATTATTTTCTTCAACTTTATTATCGTCTACAAGGTTTTGCAATCTCGCAACATTAACCGGTTGAAATTCAACTCTAAAATGATTGTGAAATCCTCTTTTCGGAACACGTCTTTGTAACGGCATCTGACCGCCTTCAAACCAGGCTCTATTCTTGTGACCTGAACGTGATCGCTGTCCGTTCATACCTTTTGTAGCTTGACCGCCTCTTCCCGAGCCTTCACCGCGGGCAATTCTTTTTCTTTTTTTAACAGCGCCGTCTGCATGTTTTAGGTTACTTAGAATATCCATTTATTCCTCTTATTCTTCAATTTCTTCAACGGTTACCAAGTGTGATACTTTATTAATCATACCTCTAATTTGAGGAGTATCGTTTTTTACAGTAAAATAATTTGGTCTCCCAAGACCTAATGCTTCAATAGTCCGTTTCTGAGTTTTAGGTCTATCGATAATACTTCTTGTTTGTGTAATTTTTAACTTCTTTGCCATTACTTTTCCTCAATTAAGCGTTAAATAGTTCGCTTACAGTCATATTTCTTTTTTCAGCCATTTTATGGGCGTCAAATAAATGCATTAATCCGTTCAAAGTTGCTTTAACTTGATTATGCGGATTACTTGAACCCAAAGATTTGGTTAAAACATCCTGAACACCTGCAGATTCCAATACAGCTCGAACACCTCCGCCGGCAATAAGACCGGTACCGGGAGAAGCAGGTTTCAGTAAAACTTTTCCTGCACCATATTTACCAATAATTTGATGCGGGATTGTTCCTTTAACCAAAGGAATTTTATAAACATTCTTTTTAGCGTCATCAATACCTTTGGAAATTGCATCGGTAACTTCATTCGCTTTACCAAGCCCAACACCAACATGCCCTTCACCGTCACCAACAACTACAATCGCATTGAAGCTAAAACGTCTACCACCTTTAACAACCTTAGCAACACGATTGATGTGTACAACCTTTTCCTTTAGTGATTCTAATCCCGATACTTTTTTATGCTTCAATTTCTACTCCTTATAAAAACAGATTTCGTTCTTTTATTTTTATCTTTGGCTGCCGGGAGAGGATTCGAACCTCTACAGACGCCTCCAAAGGGCGTAGTCCTACCGTTAGACGACCCGGCAAAAATAAACTAAAATTTAAGTCCTCCCTCTCGTGCACCTTCGGCTAAAGCTTTAATTCTTCCATGATATCGATAACCGCTTCTATCGAACACAACATTTGTAAAACCTGCATCAATAGCTTTTTTTGCAATAAGAGTTCCGACTATTTTTGATTTTTCAACTTTCGTCTTGGCATTTTTTATTTCGTCTGCAATTTCCTTTGATAAGGATGATGCAGCGGCTACAGTCTTTCCTTGTGAATCATCAATTAACTGAGCATAAATCTGGATTAAGCTTCTACTTACACTTAATCTTGGCTTTTCCGTTGTTCCGGAAATCTTTTTTCTAATTCTTACTCTTTTTCTAGCTTGTCTATAATAATCTTTCTTAATCATTTTATTCCTAAACTCCTAATAATTAACCAGCGGTTTTACCGGCTTTCTTTATAATAAGTTCGTTAGAGTATTTAATACCTTTTCCTTTGTAAGGTTCAGGTTTTCTGAAAGATCGAATTTTTGCTGCAACCAGTCCAACCAATTCTTTATCAATACCAGTAATTTTTATTTGAGTCTGAACAGGCACCTCAATAGTAATGCCTTCGGGCGGAACAAAATAAATTGGATGAGAATAGCCAATGTTGAGAAATAAATTATTCCCTTTAGCTTCGGCTCTGTAACCAACCCCAACAATCTCTAAAGATTTTGAATAACCTTTAGTTACACCTTCTACCATATTATTAATCAAGGCTCTTGTTAAACCATGAAGTGATTTTACCGTTTTAGTTTCATTAGGTCTCTTAACATGTAATTCATCACCTTCAACGTCCAATTTCATTATATCAGAAACAGATTTTTCAATTTCGCCTAATTTGCCTTTAACTTTAACAACGTTGCCCTTATGCGTAAACTCAACGTCTTTGATATTTATTGGTTGTTTTCCTACTCTAGACACTTCAATACCTCATTCAAAAATTTTACCAAATATGACAAACAACTTCTCCACCAACCTGCTCTTTCCGAGCCTGGTGATCGGTCATTAATCCTTTAGATGTTGAAATAATTGCAATTCCCAAACCGTTTAATACACGTGGTAATTGATCTTTATTCACATAATTTCTCAACCCGGGAGTACTGATTTTCTTGATACCGGTAATCGATGATTGTCCGTTTAAATACTGCAGATGAATTCTGAGAATATTTTGTTTGCTATCTTCAATTACATTATAATCTCTTATAAATTTCGTTTGTTTCAGCAATTCAGCCATACCTGCCTTCATATTAGATGAAGGGATATCAACAAATTTCTTTTTTGCGCCAACCGCGTTTCTGATTCTCGTCAAAAAATCTGCAATCGGATCTGTGTGTGACATCTATAAAGTCTCCCTATCTTTTACCAACTAGATTTCTTAATACCAGGAATTTCCCCTTTCAGTGCCATTTCTCTAAATGAAAGGCGAGAAATTCCAAATTTTCTATAATATCCTCTCGGTCTCCCGGTCAACATACATCGATTATGCAGCCTAACAGGTGATGCATTCCTAGGTAATTTTTGAAGTGCATCATAATCGCCGGCTTCTTTTAATTCTTTCCTTTTTTCGGCGTATTTTTCGACCATTCTCTGTTTTTTCGCTTCTCGAGCTAACAATCCTTTTCTTGCCATAATAAACCTTTAATTTATTTCTTTCTTTCTGAATGGAACACCGAATGCAACCAATAAGTCGTGTGCTTCTTTATCGGATTCTGCATTTGTGACAAATGTAATATCCATTCCTAATACCTTATTAACTTTGTCAACATTAATTTCCGGAAAGATAAATTGTTCTTTTAAACCAAGTGTATAATTTCCGTGCCCGTCAAATGATTTATCGGAAATTCCTCTAAAGTCACGCACACGTGGTAGAGCAACACTTATTAATCGATCTAAAAATTCATACATCCTCTCTCTTCTAAGAGTAACCTTCGCTCCAATTTTCATTCCTTCACGAAGCTTAAAGTTAGAAATTGCTTTCTTAGATGTTCTAACAGAAACTTTTTGACCGGTGATCACTTCCATTTCCTTTACGGCTTCTTCGAGAAGTTTAGGATCTTGTACAGCATCACCAACACCCATGTTTAATACAATTTTATCCAACTTCGGAACTTGCATAATACTTTTGTATGAATATTGTTTCATTAAATTCGGAACAATTTCTTTCCTGTATTTATCGTACAATCTCGGCGTAATTTTTTCTTCAACTACTTTTTTCTCTGTAGCTTTAGCCTTACTTGCACTCTTTTGTTCTTTAGTCGTTTTTTCTTGATTTTGCTTCTTTGCCATTTTTATTCTCAGTCTTTAAAATTATTACAACATTTCACCGCTTAACTTGCTAACTCTTGCTGTTTTTTTCTTACCGGTTTTGTCATCGATAATTATTTTTTTACCAATCCTAGTCGGTTCGTTCGATTTTGGATCAAGCACCATTACATTCGACATATTGATCGGTGCTTCTTTTTCAACTATACCACCTTGCGGGTTTTGCTGGCTAGGTTTGGTATGTCGTTTTCTGATATTTACACCCTCAATAATCACTCTCTGAGTTTTAGGGTAAACCTTCAGAACTTTACCGGTTTTTCCGTTATAGTTACCGGCTATTACCATTACATTATCATCTTTCTTTATCTTCATTTACTTAAATCCCTTTTCTTAAAGAACCTCTGGGGCTAAAGAAATTATTTTCATAAATTTTTTATCTCTTAATTCCCTTGCGACGGGACCAAAAATCCTAGTTCCACGCGGTTCATTTTGATTATTCAAAAGAACTGCTGCATTTTCATCAAATCTGATATAGGAACCATCATTACGTCTAACTTCCTTTTTTGTTCTTACTACAACTGCCCTGGAAACTTCACCTTTTTTTACACCGCCGCCAGGTATTGCAGTTTTAACACTAACAACAATTAAGTCGCCGACACTCGCATATCTTCTACTGCTTCCACCCAAAACCTTAATACAACTAACTCTTTTGGCACCGGAATTATCCGCAACTATCAATTTTGTTTCTTGTTGGATCATTTCAATCTACTCCTTAGCTACAATTTTTACTTGGCTTTTTCAACAATTTCTACTAACCGCCATTTCTTTCTTTTGCTGTAAGGTCTGGTTTCCATTATTTTAACCTTATCGCCGACTCTGCATTCATTTTTTGCATCATGAGCCATTAGCTTGGTAGTTTTCTTAAAATACTTTCTGTATAATGGATGAGATACGCGTCTTTCTATTGCAACTAATATACTTTTATCCATTTTTTCCGAAACGACCATACCTATTCTGGCTTTTCTGATTCCACGCGTTTCCATATAGTTTAATTATCTCCTTCTTTATTAACTTTTACAGCTTTCTGAGCTTCCAAATCTCTTTCCCTTAAAACTGTTTTCATCTTTGCAATATCTCTTCTTACTAAATGTAGTTTTGAGGTATTCGTCAGATTCTTCAGCTCATGCTGAAATCTCATATCAACCAGATTATTTTCTTCTTCTTCAATTCTCTTTATTATTTCTTCGTTAGACATTTCACGAATTTCATAGATCTTCATTTCCAAACCTTTATCTTATTCCTCGAAATCTGGTCTAACGACCACTTTAGTTTTAATCGGTAATTTATGCGAAGCTAATTTTAATGCTTCATCGGCAATAGCTTTTGAAACACCGGCAACTTCAAAAAGTATTCTTCCCGGTTTAACAACGGCTACCCAAAATTCAGGAGCTCCTTTTCCTTTACCCATTCTCGTTTCCAAAGGTTTCTTCGATACAGGCTTATCAGGAAATATTCGTATCCAAACTTTACCGTCTCTTTTCATTCTTCTAGTCATAGCAACACGACAAGCTTCAATCTGCCTGCTTGTTATCCAAGCTGGTTCCATCGCTTTCAATCCAAAATCACCAAATGAAACTCTATGACCGCGCTGTGCTTTGCCGGCTCGGCGTCCTCTTTGACTTTTTCTATATTTTACTCTTTTGGGCATTAACATGAGAAAAACTCCTAAAACTCTTTATTCAGATAATCGTTTGCCTAAGATTTCACCCCGGCAAATCCAAACTTTTATTCCTATTGAACCGTAAATTGTTTGAGCAGTTGCAGTTGCATAATCAATATCTGCTCTTAATGTATGAAGCGGAATTCTACCTTCTTTATATTGCTCGCTTCTTGCCATTTCTGCTCCGCCTAAACGACCGGAACACATAACTCTAATTCCTTCAGCACCCATTCGCATTGCAGAAGTAATTGCGGATTTCATCGCACGACGGAATGAAATTCTTCCCTGCAGCTGCTGTGCAATATTTTCACCAACCAAATATGCATCTAATTCAGGTCTTTTTATTTCATTGATCTGTACTTTAACTTCCTTTGCAGAAACCTGCTTCAATTCTTCTTCGAGTTGGGCAATTTCTTTACCGCTCTTGCCTATTACAACACCAGGCCGGGAAGTATGTATTGTAATAATCAGATTCTTCGAAGTTCTATCGATAATAATTCTTGATATACCAGCTTTCTTAAGTCTGTTCCTGATATAACTTCTCAGCTTAATATCTTCTTGAAGCTTTTCAGCGTAGCTCTTACTTTCGTACCAGTTAGATTCCCAACCACGAATAACCCCTACTCTAAAACCTATTGGATGTGTCTTCTGACCCAAAAATTCCTCCGCTATTTATCTTCTTTTGTTGATACAACTATTGTTAAATGATTTGATCTTTTTCTCACTCTAAAAGCACGTCCCATCGGAGCCGGTGAAATCCTTTTTAATGTGGGTCCCACATCAACAAATGCTGTTTTTACAACTAAATCCGATGTATCGTAACTTGCTTCTTCATCTTTGTTATATAGGTTGGCTACAGCCGACCTTAAAACTTTTTCCGCAACATTTGAAGAATGCTTCGTGTTGAAATGCAAAATCTCAATTGCTTTATCAACCGACTGACCGCGAATCAAATCAATCACTAATCTCATTTTGCGCGGTGATGAACCGATGTACTTATGTTTTGCAACTGCTTCCATTTATAATCCTCGATATCTCTTACTTAACTTTTGAAGCCTTTTCAGCTTTTGTTCCTGGATGACCTCTAAAAATTCTTGTTGGTGAAAATTCACCTAATTTATGTCCCACCATATTTTCAGAAATATAAACAGGAATCATCTTATTTCCATTATGTACAGCGATTGTATGTCCGACAAAATCAGGTGAAATTGTACTTGATCGAGACCAGGTTTTTACAATTTTTTTCTGACTTTTATCATTCAACTGCTGAATTTTTTGCAGCAACTTGTAGCTAATAAACGGACCTTTTTTAACTGATCTTGGCATTTTTAATCTCTAGCTTTTTCTACGTTTTACAATGTATTTATTAGATTGATTTTTACGTTTTCGTGTTTTTAATCCTTTGGCTTTTTGTCCCCACGGGGATACCGGGTGACCACCGCCGGATGATTTTCCTTCACCGCCACCCATTGGGTGATCAACAGGATTCATGGCAACACCTCTAACATGCGGTCTTTTACCGAGCCATCTTTTTCTTCCTGCTTTACCTAAACTAATATTTTCATGATCTGCATTTCCGACACTTCCATAAGTTGCCATACATTCCAAACTAATCACTCTAACTTCACCAGAGGGCATCTTCAATTGTGCATATCTACCTTCTTTTGCCATCAATTGGATTGCAGCACCGGCTGATCTTCCTATTTGTCCGCCCTTTCCGGGTTTAATTTCAACATTGTGCAGAAAACTGCCGAGCGGAAGATCTTTTAATTTCAACGAGTTGCCTAATTTTATTTCACTATTAGGACCCGACATTACGGAATCACCAACCTTAAGTCCATCGGGAGCAAGAATGTATCTTTTCTCACCATCGGCATAATGCAGTAAAGCAATTCTAGCTGTTCTATTCGGATCATATTCAATTGAGAATACTTTTGCCGGTATTCCGTGTTTATCTCTTTTGAAATCAATAATTCTATATCTTCTCTTATGACCGCCGCCTCTAAATCTGGTGGTTATTCTACCATTATTATTTCTACCACCGCTTTTCTTCAACGAAACGGTTAATGATTTTTCAGGTGTCGATTTTGTAATATCATCAAAAGATGAAATTGACATAAATCTTGTTCCTGGTGTATTTGGTTTTATTTTTCTTATCGCCATTACTTAAACTCCAATACCGAAATTTCTATGCTTCTCCAAAAATGTCTATTGTCTGACCTTCTTTCAAAGTAATAATTGCTTTCTTGAACTTAGGTGTTCTTCCTGTAAATCTACCTTTTTTAGTAAACTGAGTTTTCTTTTTACCTTTGTGTCGTATTGTATTAACGCTAACAACGTCAACTTCAAATTTAGATTCGATGGCTTTAGCTATTTCGACCTTATTAGCATTAATATCCACAACGAAACCGTATTTTACTTCTCTTTCAGTCAACTCGGTCATTTTCTCAGTTATCAACGGTCTAATTAAAACTTTTCGCATTTCTAATTCAAATCCTTAGTTTAATGTATTTACTAATTGCTCAACAGCACTCTGTTGAAGAAGCAACACCTGGTTATTAACTAAATCGTATGTAGATGCTTTATTTGCTTCAACAATGTTTACTTTTGGAATATTTCTACCGGATTTATAAACATTTAGCAGGGTTCCGTTAGTAAGCAACAAAGCTCTTTTACCGGAAATTTTTAATGCATCCAATATTTTAGCAAAATCTTTTGTTTTAGGCTCGTCGAAATTAAAATCTTCGACAATAACAATTTGTTCAGCTTTTGCTTTATAAGAGAGAGCTGATTTTCTTGCAAGGACACTAACTTTTTTATTCAATTTTTGTGAATAATCTCTAGGCTTAGGTCCGAAAATTCTTCCGCCGCCAACCCAAATTGGGGATCTTGATGTACCGGCTCTTGCAGTACCGCGACCTTTTTGCCTCCAAGGTTTTCTACCTCCGCCGCGTACTTCATTTCGTTCTTTTGCTTTATGTGTGCCCTGTCTTTTATTAGCTAAGTGAGCTTTTACAGCCAAATAAACAACATGATCATTTGGTTCAACACCAAAAATATCATCATTTAGATCAAGCTGACTACCGCTCTTTGAACCATCAATTTTATAAATATCTACTTTCATCACCAAACCAACTACTTAATAATTTCAACAAGTGAATTAATTGAACCGGGAACTGCACCTTTAACTAAAATTACATTTTTATCAGGTATTACTCTCATAACTCGCAACTTACCGGTTGTAAATTGTCTTTGACCCATTCTTCCTGCCATTTTAGTTCCCTTAAATACTCTTGAAGGGTAAGAACTCTGCCCGATTGAACCAGGAGCTCTTTCTCTATCACTTTGACCGTGAGTTCTACCTCCGACACCGTGAAATCCATGTCTTCGCATAACTCCCTGAAAACCTTTTCCTTTACTTTTACCAACAACTCGAACAGTCTCACCTTCTTTAAACAAATCAGCAAGAATTTTATCGCCAATTTTAAATTCAGCAGCATCAAAACTTTTAAATTCTTTAACTTTTACAGGTAAATCAACACCTGCCTTTTTATACTGTTCTATCTGCGGTTTGTTGGCATGTTTCTCTTTACGAATTCCGTATCCTAACTTCAAAGCGCTGTAACCATCTCTCTTTTCAGTTTTAATGTCAACTACCTGACATGGTCCCGCTTCAAGTACAGTGACAGGCACCAATCGACCGTCTTCGGTATAAATGCTTGTCATTCCTATTTTTTTACCTAACAATCCTGGCATGATCAATTCCCTATAACTTTATCTCAATATCTACACCCGCCGGTATTTCCAATTTACTCAGAGAGTCGACGGTTTTGTTGTTTGAATTATGAATATCTATTATTCTTTTATGCGATCTAATCTCAAATTGTTCACGCGATTTTTTATCAACGTGCGGCGAACGCAAAACCGTATAAACACTTCTTTTAGTTGGTAACGGAATAGGTCCGGAAACAACCGCTCCGGTGCTCTTGACAGTCTTGATAATTTTTTCGGTCGACTTATCAATCAATATGTGATCGTATGACTTTAGCTTTATTCTTATCTTTTGACCAGGCAATTCTTCTTCTCCTATAAAGATTAAAATGGGAAGATCAGAAAATCCAACCTTCCCTATTTCTTCTAATTATTATTCATATATCTTAGTAACAACTCCGGCGCCAACCGTTCTACCGCCTTCACGGATAGCAAATCTCAATCCTTCTTCCATTGCAATTTCGGATATCAATTCAACTTTCAGTTTAACATCATCACCGGGCATAACCATTTCAGTTCCTTCAGGTAATGTTGCAACACCTGTTACGTCGGTTGTTCTGAAATAAAACTGCGGTCTATATCCGTTGAAGAATGGTGTATGTCTTCCGCCTTCATCTTTTGATAAGATATAAACGTTACCTTCAAATACTTTATGAGGAGTTATTGAACCGGGTTTCGCAATAACCATTCCTCTTTCAATTTCTTTTTTATCAACACCGCGTAATAGAATTCCGGCATTGTCGCCAGCCAAAGCTAAATCCAATTCTTTTCTGAACATTTCGATTCCGGTAACAACGGTTTTCTTATGCATACCTAAACCAATAAGTTCAGCTTCTTCATTTAATTTAACTTGACCTCTTTCTACTCTACCAGTAGCAACAGTACCTCTACCGGTAATTGAGAAAACGTCCTCAACCGGCATTAAGAAAGGTTTGTCAACATCACGCTCAGGTAACGGAACATAATCATCGACTGCAGACATTAATTCCCAAATGCAATTTAATCTTTCATCAGAATCCGGAGCATCTGCATCTGAAGCAGCTTCTAAAGCCCGCAGAGCTGATCCTTTGATTATCGGAATGTCATCACCGGGGAATTCATATTCGGTCAATAGTTCTCTTAGTTCCATTTCAACCAGATCAATCAACTCTTCATCATCCATCATATCAATTTTGTTCATGAATACAACGATTCTAGGAACACCAACCTGACGAGCTAGAAGAATATGCTCTCTTGTTTGCGGCATAGGACCGTCAGTTGCAGCTACAACCAATATTGCTCCGTCCATCTGGGCAGCACCGGTAATCATGTTCTTAACATAGTCAGCGTGACCCGGACAGTCGACATGTGCATAGTGTCTATTCTCGGTTGCATACTCTACGTGAGCAGTAGCAATTGTAATACCTCTTTCTCTTTCTTCAGGTGCATTATCGATACTATCGAAAGATCTAATTTCCGACAGACCTCTTTTATTAAGAGCCATAGTGATAGCAGCAGTAAGAGTAGTTTTACCATGGTCAACGTGTCCAATTGTTCCGATATTGACGTGAGGCTTACTCCTATCAAATTTTTCTTTTGCCATCGAATTCTCCTTGTTGTTTTTTCTTATTAGTTAAAATTTATTTTCTTTTACGATTCTACGGATTTCTTTTTTGATTGAACTTTTTCCGAAATTTCATCCGCCACTGATTTGGGTACTTGAGAATAATGTGAAAATTGCATTGAATAGATTGCTCTACCTTGGGTCATTGAACGCAATATAGTTGCATATCCAAACATCTCAGCTAACGGCACAGTAGCTCTAATTACTTGTGCATCTCTTCTAGCATTAAAACCTTCAATTTTCCCGCGCCTGCTGTTAAGATCTCCCATTACATCGCCCAAATATTCTTCGGGAGTTGTAACTTCAACTTTCATCATTGGTTCAAGCAAAACAGGGTTAGCTTTTCTTGCCCCGTCTCTAAATGCCATAGAACCCGCAACTTTGAATGATATCTCATCCGAATCAACATCATGATAAGAACCATCATAAACTTTTACTTTAACATCAACCATCGGGTATCCTGCAATCACACCATTTCGCAACGCATCCTGAACACCGTTTGAAACTGCCGGTATATATTCTTTCGGGATTGCTCCCCCGACAATTGCATTTTCAAATTCGTATCCTTTCCCGACTTCATTAGGTTCAATTTCTAACCAGCAATGTCCGTATTTACCTCTACCGCCGGATTGTTTAACGAATTTACCTTCGCTTTTAACCGCTTTCGTTATCGTTTCTCTATAAGCAACTTGAGGTTTACCAACATTTGCCTCAACTTTAAATTCTCTTTTCATTCTATCAACAAGTATCTCTAAATGAAGCTCACCCATTCCGCTGATTAATGTTTGACCTGTTTCTTCGTCAACTTTTATTTTAAATGTTGGATCTTCGTCGGATAGTTTAACCAAAGATTCAGATAACTTATCTTGATCGGCTTTTGTTTTCGGTTCAATTGCAATTTGAATAACCGGTTCAGGGAATGCCATTTTCTCTAAAATAACAGGATCATTCTCAGTGCAAAGCGTATCACCGGTTCGCGTATGCTTGAGACCAACAATTGCAGCAATATCACCTACCATAATTTCAGATGCTTCAGCTCTAGTGTTGGCATGCATAAACAGCACACGTCCTACTCTTTCCTTCTTACCGGATACTGAGTTATAAATATAAGAGCCGGATTCAAGCAATCCACTGTAAACTCTTACATAAGTCAACTTTCCAACATACGGGTCTGTCATAATTTTAAATGCAAGAGCCGAGAATTTTTCATCCTTATCAGGCTGTCTTGCAACATCATCATTTTTATGTATATGATGAGCATGAATCTCTCCCATATCAAAAGGAGAAGGGAGATAATCAATAACAGCATCCAACAATTTCTGAACACCTTTATTCTTGAATGAAGAACCGCAGAGAACCGGAACAATAGTTAATCTTATCGTTGCCTCTCTTAATACTCTTCTAATCTCATCTTCCGTAATATCTTCACCTTCAAGATATTTTTCTAGAAGTGTATCATCAACTTCAGATACAGCTTCCAACATCAACGTTCTATATTTATTAGCAACAGCTTTTAAATCAATAGGAATATCAATTTCTTCAAAAGTAGCACCTAAGGTTTCATCATGGTACATTCTAGCTTTCATTGATATTAAATCTATAACACCTCTAAAGAGATCACCTTCGCCAATTGGTAAAGTAACCGGGACTGCATTAGCGCCTAATCTGTCTTTCATCATTTGAACTGCACTATAAAAATCAGCGCCAACTCTATCCATTTTATTAACAAATGCAATTCTAGGAACTTTATATTTATCCGCCTGTCTCCAAACCGTTTCCGATTGAGGTTCAACTCCTCCAACCGCGCAGAATAAAGCTATCGCACCGTCAAGTACACGAAGAGATCTTTCAACCTCAACAGTAAAATCAACGTGACCGGGAGTGTCGATAATATTTATTTGGTAATCCTTCCAGTAAGTAGTTGTAGCAGCGCTAGTAATAGTAATGCCGCGCTCTTTTTCCTGCTCCATCCAATCCATCGTAGCCGCACCGTCATGAACTTCACCCATTCGATGAAGTCTGCCGGTATAATACAGAATTCTTTCCGTAGTTGTGGTTTTACCGGCGTCAATGTGCGCCATGATACCAATATTTCTAACTTTCGATATGTCTACTCTTTTATACGACATCTAATTTCAGTGCTCTCTTTCTTACCATTTGAAGTGTGCAAAAGCTTTATTAGCTTCTGCCATTCTATGTGTATCATCTTTTTTCTTTACTGCAGAGCCTTCACCCGAAGCTGCAGCTAATAATTCGTTTGCTAATCTTAACGCCATCGTTTTATCTTTTCTATCTCTGGCATAATTTCTAATCCATCTAAAAGCTAGTGCTATTCGTCTTTCGGGTCTAACTTCCATTGGTACTTGATAAGTTGCGCCGCCAACTCTTCTACTTCTAACTTCTACTAAAGGTTGAACGTTGTTAACTGCTTTTTGAAAAACTTCGAGCGCAGGTTTTTTTGCACGCTGCTCTACGATTTCAAAACTTTCGTAAACAAGATTTCTTGCAACCGATTTTTTACCGTCCCACATAATGTAGTTTACAAACTTCGAAACTAAAACATCATTGAATTTTGGATCGGGTTTAATAAAATTCTTTTCTGCTCGTCTTTTTCTCATAGTCTCAACTTAGCTATTTTGCTTTTGGTTTTTTCGTTCCGTACTTTGATCGACCCTTCTTCCGGTCTTCCACACCACTAGTATCTAAAGTACCACGGATTATATGATATCTTACACCAGGTAAATCTTTTACTCTTCCGCCTCTAATCATTACGATTGAGTGCTCTTGTAAATTATGTCCTTCACCCGGAATATAAGCAGTAACTTCCATACCGTTTGTTAAACGGACTCTCGCAACTTTACGTAAAGCCGAATTCGGCTTTTTGGGTGTAGTGGTATAAACCCTAGTACACACACCGCGTTTCTGCGGACAAGCTTCCAGTGCTGGAGCTTTATTTTTAGATGTTACTACCTTTCTACCTTTCCTAACAAGCTGATTGATTGTAGGCACTAATTTTCCTCCAAGTCATCAAAAATTCAGACCCTCAATATAGATATATTAATTTATTTTGTCAAGACAACTGAATCATTTTCAGTTGTTGTTTTTTAGCTTTACGCTTTCTCCTTTGTCTTCTCTACTTCCTCACCTTCTGTTTCTGTTTCAGTTACTTCAGGTTCGGGTTCTACGATCAACAGATTCTTAAATTTCTTAAGACCTGTACCGGCTGGAATCAAATGACCCATTACAACATTCTCTTTCAAGCCTATCAAATTGTCAACACGTGCTTCAGTAGCGGCGTTCGTCAATACTTTTGTTGTTTCCTGGAATGACGCTGCTGAGATAAAGCTTTCGGTTGATAATGCAGCTTGAGTTATACCTAATAGTATATTATCAAATGTTGCCGGTTCTGCATCTCTTATTTCAAGAAGTTCTCTACTCTTCCTGGTAAGATCTGCATTTATTTCACGATATTTTGCACGGGTAATTAATTGTCCTTTTTTTATCTTCGACTGCCCGGGATCATCGACATAAACCATAGTTTTTACTTCATCGTTTTCATTGTTGAACTTGATTCTATTAACCAAATCTTCCTCGATAAAGTTGGTATCGCCGGATAATACTACTTTTAACTTTTGCAGCATTTGTCTAACGATTATCTCAATATGTTTGTCGTTAATTTTTACACCCTGTAATCGGTAAACATCCTGAATTTCGTTTACAAGATATTCCTGCACGGCATTTGTACCCTTTATTTTCAAAATATCATGCGGATCGATTGGACCATCGGTAATTTTTTCACCGGCAGGGATTTCATCATTTTCCTGAACCAGAATATGTTTACCGTAAGGTACATTATAAACCTTCTGTATCGAACCGTCGAATGATTCAACAATAATTTCTCGTGATCCTTTTTTACGAGCGCCGAATTTAACCCTTCCTTCTATCTCCGCAACTATTGCAGGATCATGAGGACTTCTCGCTTCGAATAACTCAGTTACTCTCGGCAGACCGCCAGTAATGTCTCGTGATCTAGAAGCAGATTTTGAAATCTTTGCCAGAATTGTACCGGCTTGAATCGTTTCACCTTCTTCAACCGTGAGATATGCACGAGTCGGAATGTTGAATACTTTCTGATTGCCGTCAGCATCTGTAATAATAATTGACGGCGTTAATGTTTTGTCTTTAGAATCAATAACAACTTTCTGCACGTGACCGGTTTGTTCATCAGCTACCTGCTGAATTGTTGAGTTGTCAATCAAATCATGGAATGATACACTTCCGGCAACTTCGGTTAGTATAACTGCATTATAAGGATCATGATTGTAAAGAGGCTGACCCCTTTTAACTTTCTGACCGTCATTAACCATTAACTCCGCACCGTACGGAATATCATATTTTTTGATCTGCCGACTGTCATCATCGAAGACGCCAATTGAACCTCTTCGACCGACAACAACTTTTACTTTGCCGAAAAAGTCTGTCTTTTCAACAAAATTGATTCTATCAAATCTAATTTCACCATCGACACTTGAATCAACCTGAGATTGACTTGCAATACGTGATGATGTACCACCAAGGTGAAATGTTCTTAGTGTAAGCTGTGTACCCGGCTCACCAATTGACTGAGCGGCAATAATACCAACGGCTTCGCCCGATTCAACCAAATGACCGGTTGTTAAATTCCTGCCATAACATTTAGCACAAACACCTCGTTTTGATTCGCAAGTTAATACAGTTCTAATAAATACCGCATCAATGTTTGCGTCATCTATTCTTTCTGCTATTTCTTCATCAATTAAATCACCGGCTTCAATAATCAGTTCGTCACTTTTCGGATCATAAATATCCTCTTGAGCGGTTCTTCCCGTAATACGTTCAGCCAGCGGTTCTCTTTCCAATTCAATATCTTTGAGTGCAGATACATAAACACCACGAATAGTACCGCAATCCAGCTCAGAAATAATTACATCTTGTGCAACGTCGCATAATCTTCTTGTTAAGTAACCGGCATCTGCAGTTTTCAACGCAGTATCAGCCAAGCCTTTACGAGCACCGTGAGTAGAAATAAAATACTCAAGTACAGAAAGACCTTCTTTGAAGTTTGCAACGATCGGGTTCTCGATAATCTCTCCTGATTGTCCCGTCAATGATTTCTGCGGTTTCATCATCAAGCCACGCATACCGGCTAACTGACGAACCTGTTCCTGGGAACCTCTAGCACCCGAGTCAACCATCATATGCAATGAGTTGAAACCACCTTGATCAGTTTTAATTTTATCCATCAACGATTTACTAACGTTGTTCGTTGTGTGTGTCCAAACGTCAATAATTTTGTTATAACGTTCAGCGTCAGTAATCAGTCCCTGCTCATGTTCGTTAAGTATTGAGCTTACTTTTTGATTTGAATCCGTAATTAATTTCTCTTTTTCCTCGGGTATCAGCATATCACTAAAACTAATTGATATTCCGGCTGCAGTTGCATATCGATAACCCAAAGCTTTCAAATCATCTAAGAATTTAGCGGTCTTTTCATTTCCTAATTTGATGAACATTTTGTAAATGAATCCACTGAATATCTTTTTAACAAGCAATTCATTGAAGAAGCCCATTTCATTGGGAACAATGTCGTTAAAAATTACGCGACCGCATGTTGTTTGAATAAATACACCATCAATCTTTACTTTTATTTTAGCATGTAGATCAATTACTTTTGAATCATAAGCAATTTTCACTTCGTCAGCACCGCCGAAAATCATTCCTTCGCCCTTTGCATTTGCTCTAACCTTAGTCAAGTAATAACAACCTAGAACTATATCCTGAGTAGGAACGACAATAGGACTTCCGTTCTGCGGCGATAAAATGTTATGACTGGAAAGCATCAGTACTGAAGCCTCTAACTGAGCTTCGTATGATAACGGTACGTGAACTGCCATTTGGTCACCGTCAAAGTCAGCATTAAATGCAGTACAAACCATCGGATGAAGCTGAATAGCTTTTCCATCAATTAGTTTCGGCTGAAACGCTTGAATACCAAGCCTGTGCAATGTCGGAGCCCGGTTGAGCATTATCGGATGTCCTTCGATCAGTTTTTCAAGAATGTCCCAAATCATCGGGTCTTTTCTATCAACTGCTTTCCTTGCGCTTTTAACTGTTTTATAATATCCGCGTTCAATAAGTTTTCTGATGATGAACGGTTTGAATAACTCAACTCCCATATCCTTCGGCAATCCGCATTCATGAAGTTTTAATTCAGGACCTACAACAATAACCGAACGACCGGAATAATCAACTCGCTTACCGAGAAGGTTCTGACGGAAACGTCCTTGTTTACCTTTGAGCATATCGCTCAACGATTTTAATGGGCGGTTGCCGTCACTTCTAACCGCGCTTGTTCTTCTTGAATTGTCATAAAGAGCATCGACAGATTCCTGAAGCATTCTTTTTTCATTTCTTAAGATCACTTCAGGAGCTTTAATATCGATCAATCTTTTTAATCTATTATTACGAATAATAACTCTTCGATATAAATCGTTTAAATCACTGGTTGCAAATCTACCGCCTTCTAGAGGAACCAAAGGTCTTAACTCCGGCGGAATTACAGGAACAACACTTTGAACCATCCACTCGGGTTTATTCATTACTTTACCTTCGCGTTCTCTGAATGCTTCCAGCACACGGAGCCTTTTCAACAAATCATTTCTTTTTTGCTGCGAGGTTTCTTCTTTTAACTGTGCTTTCAGTTCAATGAATTTGTCTTCAATAGGAATTGATTTTAGAAGTTCTTTTACTGCTTCGCCTCCGATTTTAGCAACGAATTTCTTAGGATCATCTTCATCCAGCGAATCATTATCATGAGGCAGTGAACTGATAATTTCGAAATACTGGTCTTCTGAAATCAAGTCTTTAAAATTCAATCCCGTTGGACCAGGATTAATAACAACGTAGGATTCGTAATAAATAATTTTTTCAAGTTCTTTTGTAGTTACGCCTATGATATTGCCGATTTTCGAAGGCAGGGCTTTAAAGAACCAAATATGAACAACAGGAACAGCTAAGCCGATATGACCCATTCGTTCACGTCTAACACTTTTAAGCGTTACTTCAACACCGCATCTATCACAAACAATTCCTTTATATCTAATACCTTTATATTTACCGCATGCACATTCCCAATCCTTTACCGGTCCAAAAATCTTTTCACAAAAAAGACCATCCTTTTCCGGTCGGAAAGATCTATAATTAATCGTCTCAGGTTTCGTAACTTCCCCATGCGATCTCGACAATACATCATCAGGACTAGCAAGGCTGATAGTCATTTTATCTATATGTTTTACTTTTGTTTCTTGAGCTCTAAATCTCATGGTTTTCTCCTTTTACAAATTGCAACCTTAGTTAATCTTGATATCCAGCCCCAAACCTTGGAGCTCCTTAATCAATACGTTAAAGGCTTCCGGTAAATTTGGTTCGCTCAAGTTTTCGCCTTTAACAATTGCTTCATACGTTTTAGCTCTACCTGCAACATCGTCACTTTTTACGGTTAAAATTTCCTGGAGCACGTGAGCAGCACCGTAACCTTCAAGAGCCCAGACCTCCATTTCACCGAATCTTTGACCACCGAACTGAGCCTTACCGCCAAGAGGCTGCTGTGTAATTAATGAGTAAGGTCCAATTGATCGAGCATGAATTTTATCATCAACCATATGACCTAATTTTAACATATAAATATATCCGCAAGTAACCGGTTGATGGAATTTTTCGCCTGACCTTCCGTCAACGAGAATAGTTTTACTACCGGTTGGAAGTTTAGCTTCGGTTAACCAATTATCTACATCGGTTACTTTAGCACCATCGAATATAGGCGTCTCGAATTTTAACCCGAGTTCTTTACCTACCCATCCTAGAGCAGTTTCATATAACTGACCAAGGTTCATTCTCGATGGTACGCCGAGTGGATTGAGTACTATATCGACCGGGGTTCCGTTTTCAAGATGCGGCATATCTTCAATCGGTACAACTTTAGCAACAACGCCTTTGTTACCGTGGCGCCCTGCCATTTTGTCACCGACTGTAAGCTTACGTTTTTTAGCAACATAAACTTTTGCCAATTGAACAATTCCGGGTGGTAATTCGTCTCCACTCTGGATTTTCAATTTCTCACGCTTATAATCTTCTTCAATTTCGGCTAAAATTCTAAAATAATTTTTATATAATTCATTAATCATTGAATTGGTATTTTTATCGCTGAACCAATCCAAAGTATAATCCAATTTTGTAACATCTTCTATTGATTGAATCGAAGTGTCCTTAATTGCCGTTCCACTTCTTAATACCACTGAACCATCCAGATCACGAATTCCAGTTGATGTTTGACCGTTACAAATTTTTGTCAATTTTTCAATCAGTTTAGAGTAATGTCTATCTTTAATAATTTTATTTTCATGATCCAATTGATCTAACTGTTTTTTCTCAATTTTCTTTGATTCAGGATCTTTTCTCTTTCTGCTGAATAAGCGAGTTTTGATTACCGTGCCTTTCAATCCGGGAGGCGCTTTAAGAGATGCATCTTTTACATCTCCGGCTTTATCTCCAAATATGGCTTTAAGTAATTTTTCTTCAGGTGTAGGATCGGTTTCACCTTTTGGTGTAATTTTACCGATTAGGATATCACCTTCTTTTACTTCGGCACCTTCTCTAATAATACCGCTGTCATCAAGATTTCTTGTTGCTTCTTCACTTACGTTTGGAATATCACGTGTTAGTTCTTCCTCTCCACGCTTTGTTTCACGCACTTGAAGTTCGAACTCTTCTATATGAATTGAGGTAAAAGTATCTTCCGAAACAAGTTTTTCACTTATTACAATTGCATCCTCAAAGTTGTAACCACGCCATGGCATGAATGCAACAAGTACGTTTTTACCAAGCGCTAATTCACCTTTATCTATTGCAGGTCCGTCGGCAATTACATCGCCTTTCTTTAATTTACGTCCTGTAAAAATGGTTGGCTTCTGATTAAAACAAGTTTCTTGATTTGTGCCGCCGAATTTAGTCAATTTATATTCAACACGACGCTCATCGTCAAAACTGGTCATTGATTCGAAACTTTTTTCATCAACTTTATATTTAACAACTATTCTGGAAGCATCAACGAATTCAATTACGCCATCATCTTCGGCAAGAATAACAGAACGTGAATCGAGAGCAACTTTACTTTCCATTCCTGTACCTACGATCGGGGCTTCAGTAATCAATAACGGAACCGCTTGACGCTGCATGTTCGATCCCATCAAGGCACGGTTAGCGTCATCATGTTCAAGAAATGGAATCAATGCTGCTGCAGCACTTACAAGCTGCGCCGGTGCAACGTCCATATACTGAATATGCTCTGGAGTAATTACCGGGAACTCACCTTTATGACGGCACTTAACTCTTTCTCGAATAAATTCACCTTGATCAGTAATAGGAGCATTAGCCTGTGCAATTGTAAATTCATCCTCTTGATCGGCGCTCAAATAATCTACATTCTTTTTCACTTTTCCGTTTTTAACAACGCGGTAAGGCGTTTCTAAAAATCCGAATCCATTTACTCTTGAATAAATCGTGAGTGATGAAATTAGACCAATGTTCGGACCTTCAGGAGTTTCAATTGGGCAAAGTCTTCCGTAATGAGAATGATGAACGTCACGAACTTCGAATCCGGCTCTTTCTCTAGTCAAACCACCCGGTCCTAAAGCAGAAACTCTGCGTTTATGTGTAAGTTCGGAAAGCGGGTTGGTTTGGTCCATAAATTGGGAGAGCTGATTTGTTCCGAAAAATGCATTTATTACACTGCTGATAGTTCTGGCATTTACCAAATCCTGCGGCTGCATATTTTCAGTATCTCTCATATTCATTCTTTCTCGAATGGTACGAGACATTCTAGCCAAACCAACATTGTACTGCTGCATTAATTGTTCACCTACAGTACGAACACGTCTATTTCCCAAATGGTCGATATCATCAACTGCAACGTTTCCGTTTTTCAGTTTGATAATATTCTTCATAATCGCAATAATATCATCAATCGTTAGGATTTTAACATCCATTGGGATATCAAGACCCAACTTATCATTCATTCTAAATCTACCAACTTCGCCTAAATCATATCTCTTATCATTAAAGAACAATTTATCGATAAGACTTTGTGCCGTATCTACATCGGGTGCTTCGCCGGATCTTAACTGCCTATAAATTGCAAATAAGGCTTCCTCTTTTGTTTTAGCAGAATCCTTTCGCAAAGTATTAATGATAAGATCTTGATCGGGAGAAGTATCTGAAGTAATCAATTTTATCGTTTTAATCGAAGACGCTTTAATTGAATCAATAATTTCTTCTGTCAATTCCCCATCTTTCGGAACAAATATTTCACCGGTTTCCATATCAATAACATCATCAACAGACATTCTTCCATTGTGATCATCGGGATTTAAATTTTTGACCTCAACTACTTCCACTAATTTAAATAAGTTCAAAATTTCTTCGTCTGTCGTGTAATCGAGCGCTCTTAAAAGTGTAGTAGCAGGGAATTTTTTTCTTCTATCAATATAAACATACATTATATGGTTTATATCGGTAGCAAATTCAACCCAAGAACCTCTAAACGGAATAATTCTTGCTGAATAAATAGGTGTTCCATTTGGGTGGACTGTTTGTGCAAAGGCAACACCAGGAGACCGGTGTAGCTGACTAACTATAACTCTTTCCGAACCATTAATAATAAAGGTCCCTCTTCCGGTCATAAACGGAAGGTTACCTAAATAAACTTCTTGTTCAACAGAGTTTACATATTCACCCGTTTCATCATCACGTGTAGAAAGCCTTAATTTTGCTTTCATGGGCGCGTTATAAGTCAGCCCTCTTTCTTCACATTCCGGAATTGAAAATCTAGGCTTCTCAACAGTATATTGAATAAAATCAAGCCTATAAAATTCCTTATTGTCAAAAATAGGGAAATTAGTATTAAAAACGCCCTGCAATCCCTTATCTTCTCTTTGAGACGGCGGAACTTTAAGCTGCAGAAAATCTTCGAATGACTCGAGCTGAATATTCAATAAATCCGGGACGTCAATAGCTGGAGTGATGGATGAGAAAGTTATCCTATTTGTTAATTCGTTCTTTTTGTAGTTCTCCAATCCTAACCTCCTAACAAGAATTTCACTTGTTAAAATTTTTCTATTAATCTTGTAAATAAACGTACCAAAGTGAAAAGACGGTTTTCACCGTCCTACCACTTTGGTAATCAAAATCTTGGTAATATTTTTACCGGTTTACTTAATTTCGACAGTTGCGCCAGCTTCTTCCAATTCCTTTTTAATTTTTTCTGCTTCGTCTTTAGAAACAGCTTCTTTAACAGGTTTCGGAGCTGAATCGACTAATTCTTTAGCTTCTTTCAGACCTAATCCGGTATGAGCTCTAACAACTTTAATTACGTTGATTTTCTTTTCGCCAACGGTTGCGAGTACAACATCGAATTCAGTTTGTTCTTCAGCTTCAGCAGCTTCGCCACCAGCAGGAGCGGCGCCAGCCATAACCATAGGAGCAGCTGCGGTTACACCAAATTCATCTTCCAATGCTGTCTTCAATTCAGAAGCTTCAACTAACGTGAGACCTTTGATTTGCTCAACAATCTCTGCTATTTTGTCTGCCATTTTATATTCTCCCTTGAATTAATTTATTTCCTTGTAAAATTATGCTGCTTCTCTCTTGCTTATTTGGTCAACAACACTAACGAGATCTCTCATTACGGCGTTGATTGCACCAACAATACCTGTTGCCGGCTGAGCAATACTGCCGACAATGCTAGACATGATTTCATCTTTCGTAGGCATAGATGCAAGAGTATCAAGCTTGTTTTCTTCATAAAAGGTTTGTTCAATGTAGCAGCCTTTGAATCTAAATTTTTGATTATCAGTAAAAAACTTCTTGATAATCTTAGCGGGCGCTACAAAATTCTCCCCTGCAAAAGCAACACCTGTCATTCCAACCAAGAGGTCATTCAATTCTTCATAACCTTTGTTGTCTTCAAGTGCTTTTTTGAAAAGGGTATTTTTAAAGACCTTATAGGTAACTTCTTCTTGCCTGAAGCTTGACCTTAACTGGTTAATTTTATCAACATTAACTCCAGAATAGTCAACAAGATACATTGCTGTAGAGTTACTAATCAGTTCTTTAATTTCAGCAACAACTTCTGCTTTTTCTTTCTTGTTCATCGTCTACCCGATTCTTTAATTCATCAATTAGATTTATAGAAGCATTTATGTAAAATGAGTGCGTAATCTATTTTAATAAAATTTGTGTTTCATCTCTGCTGATTTTTAATCCGGGACCCATAGTCGTTGATAAAAATAAGCTTTTAATATATTGCCCTTTTGCGGAAGCCGGTCTCATTTTAACGATAGTTTTTAGAAAAGCTTTTGTATTTTCTAAAAGCTGATCATCTGTGAACGACATTTTACCGAGTGAAGTGTGAACAATTCCTGTTTTATCAACTCTGAACTCAATCTTTCCGGCTTTAACTTCTTTTACGGCATTTTCAACATCCATCGTAACAGTTCCACTTTTGGGATTCGGCATTAAACCTTTAGGCCCGAGTATTCTACCGAGTTTACCGAGTTCTGACATCGAATCAGGAGTAGCAATAATTACATCAATATCTGCCCAGCCGCCTTTGATCTTTTCCAGATACTCTTCGAATCCAGCATAATCAGCTCCGGCTTTTAATGCATCCTCGGCTTTGGTTCCTTTTGCAATCACTAGAACTTTGACCTCTTTACCGGTACCATTCGGCAGTGATACTGTTCCACGAACCATTTGATCTGCATGACGAGGATCAACTCCAAGTCTGATCGCACAATCTAGAGATTCAGTGAATTTTACATTCGAAGCAACTCTAAGTTGTTTGATTGCATCTATAAGAGTGTATTCACCTTTGGAATTAATTTTTTCTCGTAAACTCTTAACTCTCTTGCTAACTTTCATTTTCCAATCCGATAATTTTTTGGTTCATTCAAAAATTAGTTTTCTTCAACTGTGATACCCATACTTCGAGCTGTACCGGCGATCATACTAATTGCATGGTCAACATCATTCGCATTCAAATCAGGCATCTTCAATTCTGCAATTTCTTGTAATTGAGCGCGGGTAACCTTAGCAATCTTTGTTTTATTTGGTTCGGCTGAACCTTTTTCAAGTTTAACAGCTTTTTTCAATAAAACTGCTGCCGGGGGAGTTTTTGTAATAAATGTAAATGATTTATCAGCAAATACAGTTATAACAACCGGTATAATTAAACCTGCTTTTTCAGAAGTTTTTGCATTAAACTGTTTGCAAAACTCCATTATGTTTACGCCTTTCTGACCTAAAGCAGGACCAACAGGAGGTGATGGATTCGCCTGTCCGGCAGGAATTTGTAACTTGATATAGCCACTAATTTTTTTAGCCATAGTCTAACCTAATTTTTATTTTTCTAATTCCGCTTGAACAAAATCGATTTCCACCGGGGTCTTTCTTCCGAAAATGGAAACCATTACTTTCATTTTCATTTTTTCTTCATAAACTTCTTCAACTGTTCCGGAAAAATTGTTAAAAGGACCGTCGATGATTTTAACATAATCACTAACACGGAACAAGGTTTCTGTTCTTTCGGTTTCTTCGTCCTTGGAAATTCTTCCTACAATTCTTTTTACTTCATCGGGTTGAAGAGGATTAGGTTTATTTTGAGTCCCGAGAAATCCCATAACAGAAGAGGTGTTTACAATAAAATCTTTTACTCTTAGATCCAGTTCGGCATTAACTAAAATATATCCCGGGAAAAAATTTTTGGTTTTCGTCTTCTTCTTTCCGTCCTTTACTTCAAAAACCTTTTCGGTTGGAACGAGAACCTCAACTATTCTTTCTCGTAATTCTTCGTTGTCTTCCAGCTCAGCTTCGATTAAAGTTTTCACTTTATTCTCATGACCGGAGAAAGTCCGAACTACATACCATTTTGCGTTTGGGTTTTCCAAAACTAAAATATCCCTTTGAAGATTTGTGAAATTGTCATATCAATTGCATATGTAAAGGCTGCTAACAACAAGCAGACAACAATCACAATATTAGTAGATTCCTTCAACTCTTCTTTGGTCGGCCAGGTAACTTTTTTCATTTCCTTAACCACGTCGTTAAAAAAGTTGATTATCTTATCTTTCATAGCCTTTGTCTTGATGTTTTTGTGCACGTCAGGAGGGACTCGAACCCCCAACCTGCGGTTTTGGAGACCGCTGCTCTAGCCAATTGAGCTACTGACGTAAAAAAAAATTATTTAGTTTCCTTGAAAATCACATGCTTCCTTGCAACAGGATCATACTTTCTATATTCAACTCTACCAGGGTGATTTCTTTTATTTTTAGTAGTAGTATATCTGTACCCTGTTCCTGCAGTGCTTTCCAAAATTACAGTCTGTCTTATATTCTTACCTTTTGCCATTTCCTTGCTTCTCCAAGAGTAGTTAAATACTCCATTTAATTTCGACAAAAAAAATAGGCGTTACGCCAAAACTAACAAGTGCTGATGATCCCGATTTACCGGGATGCCCCATCCTTATCACGGGCTCACTCTTGATCTGCTTAACCAAATAACATTTATAATTAATATTGATTGAAGCAGTATCAGTGTTATTCTATTCATTCTTCTTAAAGAACTAATCTTTGTTTCTTTTGAGCTGACGATCCCGATTAAAATCGGGATGACCTCATCCTTACCAACGATGCGCTTTCAAACTTTGAGCTGACGATCCCGATTAAAATCGGGATGACCTCATCCTTACCAACGATGCGCTTTCAAACTTTGAGCTGACGATCCCGATTAAAATCGGGATGACCTTATCCTTACCAACGATGCGCTTTCAAACTTTGAGCTGACGACCCCGATTAAAATCGGGATGACCTCATCCTTACCAACGATGCGCTTTCAAACTTTGAGCTGACGATCCCGATTAAAATCGGGATGACCTCATCCTTGCCAACGATGCGCTTTCAAACTTTGAGCTGACGACCGGGATTGAACCGGTGACCTCATCCTTACCAAGGATGTGCTCTACCGACTGAGCTACGTCAGCCTTCATCAAATTACTTATAAAATCTTTGAGCAGAAGACGTGACCTGCCTTCGGCAGGCAAGCTTGAATCCGCGCAAACAATTTTCTGAGCGGGAGACGGGATTCGAACCCGCGACCAACAGCTTGGAAGGCTGTGACTCTAGCCAACTGAGTTACTCCCGCTTATATTATCTAATCAATATTTATATGAACTTTATTCCCGGAATCACCTTCTTATCAGGTTCCGAAACGCGGGATGCTAAAAGCCAATCCAATTCAACTCTGTTGAATCGAGACCTCGTCTCACTTAGTGAGACGGGCTGATTTCCTCCCGTTAATAAAACTTATCCAATACACAAAAAACATTTTGTCCCGATTTCAATTAACCAGGCAATTCAGTAAAAGTATTATTTATGAGGATTGAACGACGAAGTACGAAACCTTGGGAAATCTCTCCTTCATCAGTTCTTCTATTTTGTGGGCGGCGAGGGATTCGAACCCCCAAAGGCGTTTGCCAACGGATTTACAGTCCGCCCCGGCTCTCCAACTCCGGCGTCCGCCCATAGTTCAACATTTCAAAAAAATTGACGAGCTACAAATATAGAACGAAAGAAATAAAAAAGCAAGATAATGTATCTGGCAGGATTTATTTTTTTTCAGTCTGTTAATATATGCAGTTTCATTAAAAAATGAAACTAAATAAATGATTCCACAAATCCATTTATATTAAGAATTCCACAATTTTGAAATTTGCAGGAGTCTGTAAATCCTATTTATCAACAATGTGCTCTAGTTTATGGTAGTTGTGCCGCCATTGTCTCAATCGTTTTTTCACTTGAAAATAGTTAAATGTATTTTTGAAGCACAATTGTCCGACCCGTCTCTATACTCTGGATATTTTAGGAAAAGCAGAATTTCTGGTTTTACCTTTTTTTACAAGTATGTCAGTTTATGCCTGCAAAAATTTGCTAAATTAAGAGTAATTCTGCCCATTTTATAAATCTATCAAAGTGCTTCCTCAATTTTTCTATGTCCGCCTTTTGATATACTTCACCGGAATATGAGACTAAGTTTTTATGATCAATTAGTTTATTCAAATTACTCAGTGCTCTTTTATTTTTCTTTTCCGGCGGGATTACATTATTCAGTAAAGCTATTACATCGTAATGACTATCCCCTTTCATTTTGTAAGAGGAAAGTTTAATTGTTATCGCATCAGCATAGGCAATTGCTGAATGGATGATAAGTTATTAACAATCATTTTAGCTCCGACTATAATTTTAGTCATATGACTACTTTAGCAGTCTTAAATAAGCGAACTTTTTTTTAGTATTACAAGTATAATTTGCAAGAAGATTCAATGATTCCACAATTCCCTATCCAAACTCCTGTATTGAATCGCTTCGCTGATGTGCTGCGGCAGAATTCTTTCTTCTCCATCCACGTCTGCAATAGTTCTGCTTACTTTTAGTATTCTATCATATGCGCGGGCTGATAAACCGAGTCGTGTCATTGCCATCTTTAAAAGTTCCTGTCCCGACTCATCCAATTTACAGAAGGTACGAAGCTCTTTGGTTCCCATATCTGCATTGTTATAAACATGATCCATTTCTATAAACCTGCTCTGCTGAATTTCTCTTGCCGCAACAACTCTTTTTCTTATTTCAGATGATGTTTCTCCTTTTGCAGTTGACGATAATTCCTGATACTTCACAGCAGGTACTTCAATATGAATGTCAATACGGTCAAGCAAAGGTCCGGATATTTTTGCCATGTATCTCTGAATCTGAGGCGTGTTGCATGTGCATTCACGATTCGGATCAGTGAAATAGCCGCACGGACATGGATTCATCGCTGCGGTCAACATAAAATTAGCAGGAAATTCCAACGACATTTTGGATCTGCTGATCGTTACCCTGCTGTCTTCCAACGGCTGGCGCATCACTTCCAGCACGTTCTTTTTAAACTCAGGCAGTTCATCTAAAAATAAAACTCCATGATGTGCAAACGAAACTTCTCCGGGACGCGGGAATGATCCGCCGCCGATTAATGCTGCATCCGAAACTGTATGGTGCGGGCTGCGGAAAGGTCGTTCGGTAATTAATGCCTTTTCTTTCGGTAAGATTCCGGCAACCGAATGTATTTTTGTCGTTTCAAGCGCTTCACCAAAACTAAGAGGCGGTAAAATTGATGGGATTCGTTTTGCCAGCATAGTTTTACCGGAGCCGGGCGGACCTATCATCAAAATATTGTGCCCGCCTGCTGCTGAAATTTCCAGTGCGCGCTTTACATTTTCCTGACCTTTTACATCCGTAAAATCCAAATGGTATAGGTTCACTTCCGAAAAAACTTCTTTTCTATCTGTAAAGACCGGGGTAAATTTTTCCTTTTCTTCGAGGAGAGCTACAACTTCATTAAGATTATTCAGACCGAAGACTTCAATTCCTTCAACAATTGAAGCTTCTTTGACGGATTCCTTTGGAAGAATAATTCTCTTTTTTTTCTGCCTCAAAGCTTCAACAGTAATCGGCAGAGCGCCTTTTACCTGTCTCAAACTTCCATCCAAGGAAAGTTCACCAAGTAAAACCGTATCTTCAAGAATTTTGGAATCAACTAATTCAGTTGCAGCCAGAAGTCCGATCGCAATCGGCAGATCAAATGAACTTCCCTCTTTTTTAATGTCGGCAGGCGCTAAGTTTATTGTGAGTTTCTTCTTCGGGAATTTGAATCCGCTGTTTTTAATAGCAGCAGTTACTCTCTCTCGGCTTTCCTTTACCGCACTATCGGGAAGACCAACAATTGTGATTGCAGGTATCTGTGACTCGGAATGTGTTTCTACTTCAACAATAAATGCATCTATTCCTATTGTTGAGCTAGAATATACTTTTGAAAACATAACTCGTATTGTGTAAGTGATAGATTCGATTTTGAATAATAGAAGTTAAGAAAAATGAATTACTTTGCCAAAATCATTTTTCGAACAATCGAACCTGATGGAGTTTTAACTTCGTAAAAATAAATTCCGGAAGGATACTTTGTTCCGTCGAAAGTGAAAGAGTAAACACCCTGACTTAACATCCCGCTATGAAGAATAACTAATTTCTTTCCCACTAAATCATAAACTGTAATTTCAAAATCATCGGCTTCAAAAATTTCTAAATTGATAGTCGTTTTGGGATTGAACGGATTAGGATAATTTTGTTCAAGAGAAAATATTTCTTTTCCTGTTTCACCAATTTGAATACTAGGTGAGTAAACCATCGATCCGTCTTTATTCAATTGCTTAATTCTATAAAATACACTTTCTTCTTCTAAACTTTTTTCATCCGAAAAATAATATATTTTTTCAGGATCATCCTCGGACTCGGTTTCAAAAATTGGAGTATAGGTACTGCCATCGTATGATTTTTCGAGTACGTATGAATCAGCCAAAAGAATATCATTGTTGAACCACTCGATTGAATAAAATGTAGAATAAACTTTAACATCTAATTCAGGTACCCTTGAGAAAATCGGAGCCGAAGAGTAATCAATCAACGTACGTTCTAAATTGAAATTGAGTTCGGTTTTTTGATCTTCGGATTTTTCCTCCATATTATCAAATGTATAATTTGCAATCAAGCGAGAACTATCGGCATTATAATTAAGGTAGTGTTTGTTTTGTAAAAACATTTTCGGTGAATTCGATGCATCCCATATCTTTAATAAATCGATTTCATACTTGGCAGCCTCATCCGATGAAAAAGTAATTGCTAAATTTCTTGCATCAATTAGTGTATTTAAACTAAGAACCATTACTTTTTCAGAGTTCATGAAAATCCCGGCAGACTGGGAACTATTGTCAAATTTGATCATAAAATGATTCCAAGAATTCACACTTAAAAAATGATCCTTGAATATAATTTCATCTCTTGCCTGAGGAATAAAAAGCATTTGGTACCGATTACCGGCTAGTGTAATCAATGTATCAGAAATTTCTTTTTGAATTACATTAAAAAATGAGGAACCGAGAGTATCAAATTTAATCCAAAATTCAACAAGCGGATTTTTAACCTGCCTTTCCGATTCAGGATTAAAAGTTAAGTTAATTTTAGAGTCGTCTTTCAAGTAAAGAGCATTTCCTCCCAATTCTTGAGGATGAAAGAAATATATGTCAACAGGTGAAATTTGATCAGCAGATTTAATTGCGCTGGTAGTATTGTATTCTAAAACTGAACCGTCAGAATTTATTAAGCGAAGAACAAAATTAATTTGGGTTTCGTCAATATTTTCAGGTAAAATTTTCATCAATACCTGAAATGAATTTTGACGGATCCTGATTGAATCTATATCTTCAAACTGAGCTTTATAAACCTGACCAATGTAACCATCCATCTGCGAGTTATAAAAATTAATATTTTCGGTTAAACTGGAATCTTGATATAAAATGCTCAGTAAATCTATTGATCGATCGGTGAGAATGTAAAAATCAAAAGTTTCGAAATCATATTCCGGCAATCTCATTACCAGTGAAACTTCGAACTCTTTATTGGCAGGAATAAATTCGGGTGAATAGGCTTTAAAAAAAAGCGGAAATTCCTGAGCCGAAACGAAAGAAACCAATAACAATATGGAAAGGAAAATCCTTCTCATCAATAAAGCGCCCTTTAATTTGATACTATGATAGAATTTACTTAAAGTTACGTAAAAATTCCAGTCTATCTTTCAATTTGTGAACGGGAACAAGTAGTTTATCTTTTCCATAAACCGCGTCCTCTCTATTTGTGAAAACCAATTCATAATCCTTGCTCATCACAATTGCTTCCTCGGGACAAACTTCTTCACAAAATCCGCAAAAAATGCATCTAATCATATTTATCTCAAATGTTTCCGGGTATCTTTCCTTCTCCAGTTCCGTTTCATTTGCACGTACTTCAATGGCAAGAGCCGGGCATACCCGCGAACATAATCCACATGCAACGCATCTTTCAACACCGTTTTCTTCCTGAACTAATACAGGTCTGCCTCTATAAGATGCCGGCGGTTCAAATTTAACCTCGGGATATTCCATCGTGACTTTCGGCTTGAACATACTTTTGAAAGTGAGCGCTAATCCTTTAAAAATTTCCGGAAGGTATAATTTATCAAGCGTTGTTAAATCTTTTTGTCTTTTCTTAACTCCCATAATAATTCCCTTATAAATTGAATATCATTATGAGTGCGGCAACCCAAACGATGTTTATTAATGATAACGGAAACATCACCTTCCATCCTAAATTCATTAATTGATCATACCTGAATCTTGGAATACTCCATCTCACCCAAATAAAGAAAAATAGAATCGCTCCCATCTTAACAAAAAATGAACCTACCTGCATAAGTGCTGTTACAATTTCACCAAGTCCTAATTTATCAATGTAAGGAACCTGCCATCCTCCCAAATATAAAGTAACAATCATTCCTGCCGCAATTATCATGTTTGCATATTCGGCGAGGAAGAAACCCGCAAATTTCATACTGCTGTATTCTGTGTGGTAACCGCCGACTAATTCCGGTTCCGCTTCGGGCAGGTCGAATGGTAATCGATTTGTCTCAGCAAATGCGGCAACTGTAAAGGTTATAAATCCAATTGGCTGAACAATCGCATTCCACATCCATCCGTATTGCGCTTCAACAATTGCAATAGGACTTAATGAACCTGCCATTAAAAGAACACCGCC
Organism: Melioribacteraceae bacterium; assembly: GCA_021740785.1. GTDB lineage: Bacteria > Bacteroidota > Ignavibacteria > Ignavibacteriales > Melioribacteraceae > JAIOZI01. The sequence goes on along the minus strand of JAIOZI010000028.1, from coordinate 11,465 downwards.
AACGGAAAAACCCATTGACACTTCGTATGAAATCATTTGGGCAGAAGAGCGTATTCCCCCAAGTAAAGAGTATTTACTTCCTGAAGACCAGCCTGCAAAAGTTAAACCGTAAACACCAAGTGATGTAAGCGCCAAAACATAAAGCACACCGATATTGACATCAGCAACAACCAACTGAATTGAATAACCGAATATAGTTACATCAGGTCCAATCGGGATAACTGCGTAAGTTGAAAACGCTACAAATACAGCAATGAAGGGTGCAAGTCCATGAATAAATTTGTTGGCGGCAACCGGACTAATATCCTCCTTAAGCAAAAGTTTGAATACATCAGCAAATGGCTGCAAAATTCCTTCCCACCCAACCCGGTTAGGACCAAGCCTGCTTTGAATCCATGCGCTTATTCTTCTTTCAAAATATACCAAGTAAGACACTGTAAGCAGCATAATTGTAAGTATAGCGCCTATCTTAATAACAGTGATTATAATTATTTCCCAAATATTCATTTGGTGTTACTCCGGGTTATACTTTTGCCGTAATTTTATCTGATTTAATTTTTACACCCATTTCGCCAATCAGATCGTAATCCAATCCACTAAACTCCTTTACATGTTGAGAAACATCCTCGAATACATCTTCCGCCATCTTATATTTTAATTTGTTGGGTAACTCCTGTGATAATAATCCAAGAATTTTCCAACTCGGTTTTGCATCATATTTTTTTCCGCGTGCCCATCTATCGAATTTAGTTCCGAATTTATCCCAACGACTCATTGGCATTTGATCCAAAGATCTTTCCAGTTCTTCAGTTGCAACTGCAGGACGCATTCGCTGAATCATTCCGTCAACATTTACAATCGTCCCATGTTTTTCTGCATAAGTTGAAACCGGCAGTAAAATATCTGCAAGAGTAGTGGTTTTGTTTTTATTGGAAGCATGCACAATAAGAAGATCAAGCTTTGCAAGTAAAGTTTCATATTCACTATCAAGTTGTGCAATATCATCTTCCATTATATATAGCGCTTTAATTTTTTTGCTTTTAATACCGTTAATAATTTCAGCCAGGTTCATCCCATCGGCAACCGGCTGAATACCGGTCAGTACTGCCCCTAATGAATTCGGAGTTTTATCTTCACAAATAAGAATATCATCACCTGAGCCGGGAACAACATGACGGGCAAAATCCAAATTCGTAGCATTGAAGTTGGCTTTGCTAAACTTTTGGAATGCATAATTATCTTCCACTGTTGCAAAAGCAGATCCAATGAATGCAATTTCAGTGTTGTTGAATGACTTTAATCTTTTTACCGCTTCTTTAACCGCTTCATTCCAAGTGACTTTTGTCAATTGTCCATCTACTCTAATATGAGGTCCATCGATTCTGGTTTCTTCATTGTTTACATGTTTGAATGTGTTCAGCCTTCCGTCATCACACATCCAATGCCCGTTTACGGTTTCATTAATTCTAGGAGTGAGCCGCTGAATTTTATTATCACGAACCCAAATTTCCGTATTACATCCTCTTGCACATCCGGTACAGACTGAGTTTGTTGATGACATTTCCCAAACTCTGGATTTAAATCTGAAATCCTTACTGGTTAATGCGCCGACCGGACATATATCGATTGTATTCATTGTGTAAGGATTATCAAATTCCTCACCCGGGAAAGTTGTAATTGTAACTCGATCGCCTCTTCGTATGAAAGTCAATTGATTCCTGCCGGCAATCTCATCGGAAAACCTAATACACCTTGAACATGAGATACATCTTTCGGCATCAAACATAATTCTCGGACCCAACTCAACGCGTTTATCCTTATGCTGTTTTTCCTCAACGAACCTGCTTTCACCGGTTCCGTGTTTAAATGCATAATCTTGTAATTTGCATTCCCCGGCTTCATCGCATATCGGGCAATCCAGCGGGTGATTTATCAAAATAAATTCCATCACGGCATTACGGGCGGCAATGGTTTTATCAGATTGCGTATTTACAACCATACCGTCAGCCGCCAAAGTTGAACAAGCGATTACAAGTTTCGGCATCTTCTCAACTTCAACCAAACAAATGCGGCAGTTTCCCGAGATGGACAGTTTTGGATGCCAGCAAAAATGTGGAATTTCGATTCCATTTTCCTTGGCAGTCTCAATTATTGTCTGCCCATGATTAAAATCAAACTGCTTTCCATCTATCGTAATTTTAGGCATATCCAAAACCTTTTATTTATGCGGCTGAATGTAATAAATGATTTTTCGAACTTATTACAACCCGGTTTAATACTTTGTCATCCAAAATTTTATTCGATAACTTAATTATGTCCTCTTTCGTAACTGAATTAATTTCCTTAAGAGTTTCATCAAGAGTTTTAATTCTGCCATAATAAATAATTGAATGTGCAACGCGCAGCATCCTATTTGTTGTGTTTTCCATACTCATAATAATGCTGCCGGTAATGTATTCCTTTGCACGTTTTAATTCTCTTTCACTAACATGCTTCTTTTTAATTTTATTGAATTCATTATTTATCAACTGCTGAGCTTTTTCAACAGATTTATCATTAGTAGAAAAATAGATCCCGAATGTTGAGATGTCGCTGAATGAATTCAAAAAAGTATTTATTTGATAAGCGATACCATGCTTTTCTCTAACAATTTGAAACAATCTCGAACTGCTCCCTTCGCCGAGAATATGTGTTAAAACACTGGCTTTATTTCTTTCGGTTCTAGTATAGCCGTCCGTCAACGCCCCGATAATTAAATGCGCCTGCTGAATATCTTTGTAAACAAATAGATCTTCAACAGGTTTGCACTCCACTTTTTTTCTATCAGCCGGTTTACCTGTTATATATTCGTCAAAATATTTTTGCGAAAGCTTCAGCAATTTATTGTGATCAATTTTACCGGATGCAACAATTAACATGTTGCCTGCATGATAGTGCTGCTCAATATATTTTTGAAAATCTTTTTTGCCCAGTTTCCTAATGTTTTTTTCATTACCGATAATAGGTTTGCTCAAAGAATTTCCGTTAAAAATATTCGTTTCGAATTTATCAAAAATCAGTTCTTCCGGAGAGTCATTGATATCATTCATTTCATCTATAATGACAGAAGCTTCTTTTGCAATTTCAGAGGATTTAAATACCGAGTTCTGAATCATATCAGCAAGTACGCCGAAAGTTTTTTCTAAATGAGTATACAAACCTCTGCCGTAATAGCAGGTATGTTCCTTTGAAGTGAATGCATTAAGATACCCGCCATGCGATTCAATATCATCGGCGATTCTTTTTGCACTTCGCTTTTTAGTACCTTTAAAAAGCATGTGCTCGATGAAATGACTTATCCCGTTATTCGCTTCGTTTTCGTCACGCGAACCGACATTGAACCAAAATCCTAACGAGAAAGATTGAACATAAGGAATGTGTTCTGAAATGACTTTGATACCGTTTTTAAGTTCTGAAATCTGGATGTTTTGCATTCGGACACTTTCTAAAATTCATTATAATAGTAAATTTCAAATATAGATAAAGTAGTTAAGTGAATCAAGAAGAGTTCCTTGCTGCGGAACTCTATGAAGATTGAAAGAGAAAATAGCGGTAACTACTGCTTAATAATAGCTACCACTTGAAAATGTGAGTTGAATCAACTGTCAAAATTTTTTCGATATTTCAAATAGAATTCAGAGATTTTCTCATAGGCTTTCATTAGTACTTCATCCTGTGGTAAGAAAACTACACGGCAATGTTTTGTACCGGGAATTTGCCCGAACCCTGAACCCGGAACTACTACAACACCGGTCTCTTTAATAAGCTCCACAACAAAATGATTGTCATCGTTGTTAAGTTCAAATTTCGGGAATGCATAAAATGCACCTTTCGGTTTTACGCAGCTTATTCCTTCAACAGCATTCAGCATTTCGTAAGTCATATCACGTCTTCTGTGAAGTTTTTCGATTGCGGTTGTAAGGTGACTTTGATCTCCTTCAAGCGCCGGTTGAATTCCATATTGCTCCGGGTGATTTGCCGATAACCTCGCACGCAGCATTTTGTTAATTGCTTCGATATAATCCTTTAGAACAGAATGTTCCCCGCTAACTACTCCCCAGCCGATTCTGAATCCCGGAACCATATAATTCTTAGATAAACCGCCGAATGTAATGATCGGGACATCACTGTTTAATGATGCAATCGAAATATGCTCTTCGTCGTCGAAAAGAAGTTTATCATAAATTTCATCAGCGAATATTACAAGATTATGCTCTTGCGCCAATTCGATTATTTTTATTAGGGTTTCTTTCGAACAATTTGAACCGGTAGGATTATTAGGATTAATGATTATTATTCCTTTCGTGTTTTCATTAATCTTACTTCTAATGTCTTCTATATCAGGCTGCCAGCCGTTTTCTTCATCAAGATAATATGGATTTTCATACGCTTGAAGTTTACTTGCTACCGCAGTGTACAAAGGATAACCGGGCGTAGGAGTTAATACATTATCCCCTTTATTTACGAGTGCAGTCAGCGCTAATTCAATTGCTTCACTTGCGCCGGTAGTAACAAAAACATCATGAATATTTTTAATTCCCTTTCGCACCGCTTCCCGCTCAATTGCATCAACTGCGGATTTAATTCCCGAAGAAGGTGAATACCCGTTTTTATTTTCCAGCATTGCTTTGTACGTAGCGTCAATCATATGGCGTGGAGGTTCAAAATCATACAAATTCGGATCACCGATATTTAAGTACAGCATTTCTTTTCCCGACTTTGCAACCTCGTTTGCAAGAACAATAATATCTCTTACCGCGTAGGTTATTTTTTCAGTTCTATCAGCAGGTTTTATTACAAATTGATTCATACCAAACTCCAATTATAGTACAATTTTATCTTGTTCAAATTAGTTTTTTCCGGTGAGTATAGCAATTGAAATTGGGTACACATTTTTTTTTGAAATTCAAAAATATTATTGATTCGATCAGCCGAGATAATCTACATAATGATTATAATTCTGCACAGCTTCAGGCTTAATGATCACACCCTTATTTTCATGTCCGTTAATTTTAATCAATACCGGTTCTTTTAATTTTACATGCCGGATAAAATTCTTTTCCTCAACTGCTTCTTGATTTTTCAACCAATTCCAATCTATAAAATTTTTCTGTTCATGATCGATCGTAAAGTAGCCTACTTTAAATGAAGTTAGATTTTGGAAAAAATGAGAACCTTGGGAAGGTGCGACATTAAAATCCTTAAAGTCACTTTCAATTATTGTATTAGCCCCGGAGATTTGCTCCCAGGTTACCGGGATACCCAGCCACGGATCAAACGTTCCCCATCTGCCGACTCCAATTAATAGATACCGCTTATTATCACTAATTAATTTTGAATTCATCTGTGTGATTTCAAGTGCAACATCCTGACTTCTTGAACGGTCGAACCTGTCGATATCAACATAAACAATATCATAAATATCATTAATTACACCGTTACCCAGAACATTACTGCTTCTGCAAATCAGATCTTTATCGTCAAAATTATTTACATCCAATTCCTCTAATTCGTTACTGATTACAAGTGGACGCATTTGCAGTAAACCAAATTCTTTAGGTTTACCTCGAGGCACCGATAAATTTACTGCAAACTCAATTTCAACCGGGGATCCCATTCCCCATCGTCCCATCTCAAGTAACACTTCAAGAATTTCGGGCAGAGGAAATACATGATATTTTAACACGGGCGCTAATGTGAATAATCTTATTCCCTGCCGTGATGTTCCGTCATAAATCGCTTCATTATCATGTGAATATGTTGAAGCAACAAGGTTAAGCGTGCCGTCTTCTTCTGCCGAATAAAACGGGTATTTTTTTACTAAAATATCCTCAACCAGTTCATCATCTTCGTTGAGTTTATCCAGGTTCACGGCAAAGAATTCCTTTTGATTATATTTCAAAGTATCTTCAATCGATGAGAACTGCAATAAATGATGAGGATACTTGGGGCAGAATCTAATTGAATTTCCCCCTTCTGTAATTATTTTTCCGAGCCCGAATGCAACCGAAACTATACCATCCGAAGATTTCAACGGAGGATTCGGATAAAAATTGTATGACCGTGCAACCCCCGAGAACTCGGGATAATACCGATTACCATGACTTCCCCCAAGAACTTTCTGGATTATAACAGCCATCTTCTCTTCTTCCAATCGATAGGATGTAACTTTGATGTAATCTTTCGATCGTTGCGAATAAATTGATGCATATATACGTTTAATCATACTGAGCAATTGATATAAACGCACCTTCCGGTCGGGATGATTATTCGGCAGCATGAATGTATCATAAACACCTGCGAACGGCTGTCCCTGTGAATCTTCTAATAATGAAGATGATCTTACGGCAATCGGCTCGTTTACAATTTCAATAAATTTTTGCAAATCACGCAAAGGACCATAAGGAAATTTCGGCGCTTCGTGAAATTTTTCGAATAGTTCTTGGTCACTTTTACAATAAAGTGCGAAATCGCGTAAATTATTTTCCTCTAAAAAATGATCGAATACATCCGAACCAACAACAACCGCTGCCGGAACAAATAAATCAACATCTTTGAATTTATTCCTGATATTAAAATCAGTCAGCAGACGGTTAACAAATCCTAATCCCCTTGCTTTGCCGCCGATAGAACCGCCCCCGATTCTCGCGAATGAACTTTTACTGTCGAAGGTATCTGTGCGGAAATCTGAAACTACTCCTAGCTGACGCGAGTACCTGAACTCTTCAACTGATTGAATTAGCAGCTTACGCAGGTCTTCGGGACTGTTAAAATCAGTGACTTTTTTTGGTCTTAATTTATGAGCGAGAAAAAATTCGGTTCTTGCTTTAAGCCAATTCGAAAAGTGATTTCGAGAAGCATGGAAAACTAAACTATCTTCCGGTATTAATCTTAACTGTTCTTCAAGCTGATAGAGATTCTTTGCTCTGCCAACTTCTTCTCCTTTAGAAGTTTTAAAAATAAAATCGCCGAAACTAAAATGCTCCTTCATAAAAGTACGCAGATCGAGGAGCAGAGACGGAGAATCTTTTAAAAGAAACGATGCATCAATTGAGTAAGCCAGTTCTTCGTTTTCCGATACATTCGATTGTAGAAGCACAGGTATATCGGGATGCTGATCTTTTACATTTTTCGCAAATATAATTCCAGCTTTCGGATCCTGTTTACCATTACGCATAAAATCAATATCCGAAATTATGCCGAGAATTGAATCCTTGTATTTTTCATAATATTTCCATGCATCTTCATAATTGGAACACAAAATAATTTTTGGTCTGGCTCTCATTCTTAAAAATTTATGAGATAAATTAATCCCTTCTGATATTAAACTTTGGGACTGCTTCAACACCTCGGTATAAACAATCGGAAGATAGGATGAATAAAAACGCACGCTGTCTTCAATCAGAATGATAACTTGCACACCGACGTTGTTGACATCTGCTTCAATATTATGCAGGTCTTCAAGGTATTTTATCATACCGATTAAAATTCTAAAATCACCCTGCCAGATAAATACTTTATCGAAAATATTTATCTCCTTGTGGTTAATCAAATCGGACATTTCGCGGTTGTCGTAACCAAGCAAAACAATCGGAATATTCAATCCGGCATCACGTGCTTTTTTCGCAAAATCGATCGAATGCATATCATCAATATGCTGGGTTGCAATTATCAAATCGAATCTTCTTTCTTCCTTTGCAATTTCGATAGCATCGGCGCCGGAGGAACACTGAATGAGTTCGGGCGAGTGTGAAAGATTCAGTCCTTGATATTCTTTTCTCAGTAGCTCATAAAGCCTTCCATCCTCTTCAAAAATAAACGAATCATATAAGCTTGAAACCAGAAGAATGTCGCGTATCCGGTATTTCATTAAATTGTGAAAATCTTGAAATTGAGCGAATTTACTCTTCTTTACTATTTCTTGATTGAATGTAACAACAGGTTTTCTCATAAGTGATTCGGATGAAATTGAAATAATTTTTGGTGGTAAAATAATGAATTGGTCAACAAATGTTTCATCAAATATTTTGAATCATTAAAAAAGGGACAGCCGAAACCGTCCCTTTATCGAAAACAAAAAAGTTACACAACACCTTGATCGAGCATTGCATCGGCAACTTTAATAAAACCGCCGATATTAGCGCCGTTAACATAATTGCCCGGCGTACCGTATTTATCAGCAGTGTCGTAACATGTTTTGTGAATACTCTTCATGATCTGATGCAGCTTTGCATCCACTTCTTCGCGAGTCCAGCCGTATCTCATGCTGTTTTGCGACATCTCCAAACCGGAAACTGCAACGCCGCCTGCATTAGCTGCTTTGCCCGGTCCGTATAAAATTTTCTTATCGACGAATAACTCGACACCTTCTGGAACGGTAGGCATATTTGCGCCTTCAGAAACAACATAAACACCGTTATCCAGTAAGTTTTGAGCGTCCTTTGCATTAATTTCATTTTGAGTTGCAGACGGGAATGCGCAATCTGCTTTGTGATTCCACAGCGGATTAAACTCTTGATTCGGATCCATCCCGGTGTAAACTGCGTTTGGATATTTTTCAACGTATTCCTTAATCCTGCCGCGTTTTAAGTTCTTTAGATCCATAACAAATTTCAGTTTCTCTCTATCAATTCCCTCTTCATCGTAAATGTATCCGCTTGAATCCGACAACGTGAGTATTTTACCTCCGAGATCCAAAATTTTCTCGGTTGTAAACTGGGCGACATTTCCGCTTCCTGAAACCAAACATGTTTTTCCTTCAAGAGTTTCGTTTCGAGTTCCGAGCATTTCAGCGGCAAAATAAACAGCGCCGTAACCGGTTGCTTCAGGTCTGATCAACGATCCGCCCCAGTTAATACCTTTGCCCGTCAGCACGCCGGTAAATTCATTTCTAATTCTTTTGTACTGACCGAAAAGGAAGCCGATTTCGCGTCCGCCCACACCAATATCACCGGCGGGAACGTCTGTGTTCGGTCCGATATGACGTGATAATTCCGTCATGAAACTCTGGCAGAATCTCATAACTTCATCATCACTCTTACCTTTGGGATCAAAGTCCGATCCGCCTTTACCGCCGCCCATAGGAAGCGTTGTTAAACTGTTTTTAAATACCTGCTCGAAAGCTAAAAATTTGAGAATACCTAGGTTTACCGACGGGTGAAATCTTAATCCGCCTTTATAAGGACCGATTGCACTGTTCATCTCAATTCTGAATCCACGATTAACATGGACTTCTCCCTGATCATCAACCCATGGAATTCTAAATAAAATTACTCTTTCCGGTTCAATAATTCTTTCAAGTACTTTCGCCGATCGGTATTCGGGATGTTTTTCCAGTACAACATCTAATGATTCTGCCACTTCCTGTACAGCCTGATGAAATTCAGGTTCAGCAGGATTTTTTGCCTTTACACCAGCCATTAAGCTTTTTACGAAATCTGACATAGTAACTCCGTTAAGTTTTGTTTTGTGATTCGATTTTTAAGTCGTTTGATTTGATTATTAGAATGTGTTTTCTTGATAACACTCCCGGATTGCCGGAAGTGATTTGGTAAGTTTTGTTTTGAACTATTCCCAAAACGATTTTCCTTAATTGGATGAAAACATTCTGTTTACAATGAAAACTTATATGGTTGTTTCAACTAGCGCAAGTAAAATCGGATGGATTAATTCATTTTTTGTATTTTTTTTGTAATTGAAAAATTATTCGGACTTGCAAATCTCTTTATAAGCTCCAACTGAAAAATACTTCTATTTTTCGTGAAAATCATTGTATTTTATTAATATGCTGTTAATTATTATTATTTATACTATCATCAATATCAAGTCATTTCTTAAATGTACTTCGACACTTTGCAATAGGACTTGCATATCATGTTAATAATTCTTCTCAATTTTTATCCAATTTCTTATTTAATATTTTTACGACTTCGAGCAATATTTTTGTGAAAAACTATCGTTTCCCTCCTGATTGATCCCATCTCAATAACATCATAAATCAAGTTATGACAATTTGAAACTTTCATATTTTTTTTTACATTGTATTGTAAAACATTGAGTGAAAAATGAGTCAATCAAATTGCATTTTAAAGACAACCCTCTTATCAATATTCCTTTCAGTCACAATCAACGCGGTCGAAATTGATACAGTATTTATTGACAGTAATCCCGGGAAACTGGAACTAATAATTAGTGACGCGGGCACAATAATTTTTACAAATCAGCAATTCTGTATTTCAAAATCAACTGACTATGGCGAAACATGGATAAATGCCGAGTTCGATTCATTATACGGCTGCTTCGATATTTCATTTAACCAATCAAATCCTTCAATAGGATTTAGTGTCGGAGGAAAAACATTACTGAAAACGACCAATGGCGGGGAAAACTGGTTCGATACCGGGATGCTGGAATATTTATACACGGTTGATGTCAATCCTTATTACCCGGAAATAATTTTTGCAATCGGAACACCCGACCAGGCTTTGGGACCGTATCATTTTTATTCATCATCAGACGGCGGAAATACATGGAAAGATACAACCCTGGAAAGAGCTTTTATTAATCCTTGTTCCGGTAATGGCGACAGCAATCTTGTTTATGCTCATCACGGGAATGCGGTAATTAAAAGTACGAACATGGGAGAAAGCTGGGCTAATATTATTTACAGGAGTGAAGAGTTTTTTACAGCAATTCAATTATCGTCAACAAATGATTTATTGTTGTATGCGGGAACTCATGGTAAAATTTACAGAACAACAGACGGCGGTACTTCGTGGGAAATTTTCGGTTCGGCTTTGGGTGAATTAGATTCCGAAACTTACGTTGCCGGCTTTCTGCTTGATGAATCAAACCCGGAAAGAATTTTTGTCGGATTACAGAAACATGGCTCATCGAACGGCGGATTGTATTTAACCGAAGATGAAGGTGAAACATGGATGGAGATTTATGATTCTTCCATTCAGCAAATCAAAGCGGATAATGAAAATCCAAGAAATGTTTACTGCGTCACAGACTTCGGATTGATAAGATTTACCGATACAATCCATGTAACGGGAATTAACCAAAATCCGGATAATCTACCGGCTGAATATTCGCTTGAGCAGAACTACCCGAATCCTTTTAATCCGGGTACTGTAATAAATTATAACCTGCCGGTAAAAAGCAATGTAAAGTTGAAAGTGTATGACATTTTGGGTAGAGAAATGATAACACTTGTAAATACAGTGCAGGAAAGCGGAAAACATTCCGTTCAATTTTCAATTGAAAATACAAACTTAACATCCGGAGTTTCAGAACTCCTTACCCCGTGAATAAAAATAAGGAATTAAGAGTTGTTGTTCGCAAAATAAAAATGCATTAAATTAAGTATAATATGCAATTACAACTACCATTATATCCGAACGAGACAAAATTAATATCCCAAA